>CAZLMW010000010.1:42740-95304 GCA_964560875.1 uncultured Enterobacteriaceae bacterium | reverse complement strand
GGCCCCGCACAAACTTGGCTCGGACCGGCACAAACTTTGCTCGGGGCTGCCTACCTTCCCTTCACAGCGCGCGCGGTTCCGACCTACCTTGCGCGCGCTTGCGTCAGGTCCGGCATGCAAGCAGCGCCGGCACTCAAGCAGTGGAGGTCCGGCATGCAAGCAGTGTTCGTCAATGGTGAGCGGGACGGCGGTCTCCCGGGCAACGACCCCGGGTTCACGCGCGGGCTCAATGTGTTCGAGTCTCTGCGGACCTATGGCAAGCAGCCCTTCCGATTGCGGCACCATCTCGAGCGTCTTGTCGGCTCATGTACCGCGCTCGGAATCGTCATGCCGCCGATCGATGCGCTCCGCCAGGAGGTCCTCGAAGCCTCGCAGCTGATGCCCAACGCGTGCATTCGTATCGCGCTCACCGCCGGGGGCAACCGCGTCCTCACCGTCGAAGCCATCGACGAATCCCGAATCGCCGCGCCCCTCCGACTTGCGACAGTTGAGATGCAGCCCGCTGCTTGGCTGCCGGGGACGGTCAAACACGGCAGCCGTGCATCGTGGATCCTCGCTTGCCGGCACTATGGCGTCGACGAGGTCCTGATAACCGATCGCTCCGGCACGCTGCTGGAATGCAACCGCAGTAACGTCTTTGTCGTGATCGGGGGCAGGTTATGCACGCCTGCCCTGGACGGCGGTCAGCTCGCGGGCGTCACCCGAGCCGCTCTCCTCGAAGCTGCGGCCCTCGATGGCCTCGACGTTCATGTCGGGCCCATCGCGCGCGCCGCGGCAATCCAGCACATGTATGTCAGCTCGACCCTCAAGGAGCTCGCCCCGGTCACCGAACTCGACGGCGAGGCGCTGCCCGGCTGGGATCCCAACGGCCGGCGCCTGCTCGCCGCGTTCCGCGCTCTCGCCGCGAGCGAATGCGGGATTGTTGCGTAGAACCTGACAATGTCGCCCAACATGGACATATTGTTGCCGACATGCAACGATGGCGGTGATGATCGACCTCAACGAAGTCCAGGTCTTCTGTCGCGTAGTCGAAGCCGGCACATTTACCGCAGCCGCGCGAGCGATCGACGTCCGCAAGTCCACCATCAGCCGCAAGGTTTCGTCGCTCGAAGAGAGACTCGGCGTCCGTCTGCTGCATCGCACAACACGGCAGCTGCGGCTGACCGAAGCCGGCGCGACCTTCTACGAACGCGTGTCGCGCACGCTGACCGACCTCAACGAAGCCGCCCGCGACGTTACCGATTCGCAGAGCGATCCGCGCGGCCACCTCCGCGTCACGGCGCCAGTCGACATCGGCATGATGTACGTCAGCCCCGTCATCGCCTCTTTCCTGGCCAAGTACCCGGACATCGACGTCGATCTCGTGCTCACCGAACGCATCGTCGACGTGGTGGACGAGGGCTACGACGTCGCGATCCGTGCTGGATCGATGCCCGATTCCAGCCTCGTCGTGCGTCAACTCGGACGAACAGCGATCCGTATTGTCGCCTCGCCCGCGTATCTCGCGGCCAGTCCCCCGATCACCGAACCCTCGGACCTGTCGTCGCATACGTTCCTCATGTTCGATCGCTCGCCGTTTGGAGGCACGTTGACGCTCCGGCATGGTGACAAGACGTTCAGCTTCCGGCCCCGGCGCCGGTTCAAGTGCAACAACTTCAGCCCGCTGACCGAGTCCGCCATCGCCGGTCTCGGATTGGCGGTCGTGCCCGACTTTCATAGCAACGCGCACTGCCGCGAGGGGCGCCTGAAAGCCGTCCTGCCGGCCTGGCAGTGTGGGGGCGGGCGTATCTACGCCGTGTATCCAAGCCGTCGTCTCGTCGCCGCCAAGGTCCGCAGCTTTCTCGATTTTCTGAGCACGGCCTGGCGCCAGGATTCCCGTTTTTCGCCCCCGTCGATGCCGTGAGTCGGCGGCGAGGGTCGCGCCCAATCTGCGCCCACCTGCCAACCACCCCGACCGCTGCGGGTATCGCCCCGGTGGGCTTCATCAGGTTATTTACAAGCGCGAAAAACGTCGTCGTTCCAACCGTTCATACGGTGTTAGGCCTACAAAAAAGTCTAGCGCGCTCGCGGCACGTCGTGCATATTGAGGTCGCTCCGCACCGCCGCACCATTTATTGTTCTGACATTTCCGTTTGAACTCGCAGAAGCGGTGAATCCCCGTCGGAGGCATCCGAATGGGTCGCCACGACCGCCGATTCGAGCTCCCCGAAAACGCCGTTGAGCGAATCTTTTCGCTCGCGCCGATCGGGATGTGCATGGTCGACGCGCAGGGCTTCATTCGAGCATCAAACGACGCGCTCCAATCCCTCGTATGCGGTCGCTGCCAAAGCCTCTCGGGCACCCCGTTGCTCGATTTCGTGCATCGCGACGACATCCCACTGCTCAGCGCGGTCCTCGAGGAATTCGCCGACGGCCTCCGTACCGCCGCAAGACTGACCCACCGCGTGCTGCGCGCTGACGATTCTGTCGCCCATGTGCGCTTGCTGGCCGTCGCCGTGGAGCAGGAGTCCAATCCCGGCGGCGCATTCTGCATCATCGACGAGGTTGAAAACGTCGTGCGTGCCGCCAGCGATCTCGGCCGGATCACCGCGACCGACGACGGAGACGACGCGCCCGACGCCGACGCGATCCGCTCGCCCGTCCATGCCATGGTCGGCATGTCGACGCTCTTGCTGCAGACCGAGCTCGACCATGACGAGCGTCGCTTCGTGGAGACTCTGCGCCAATCCGGCGATTCGATGCTCGCGCTCGTTGACGACATCGTGGATCTCGGCCGTATCAAGTCCGGCACGATGGAGCTGATCGAGTCCGACTTCGACGTCGAAGCGCTGGTAGAAGAGGTGGCCGCGGAACACGCTCTCGCCGCCGACTCCAGCGTGGACATCGTCTGTGACGTCGGCGGGCTGCAGCCACCCATCGTGCACGGCGATGGCGATCGCGTCCGACAGGTGCTCGGCAACCTCGTCAGCAACGCCGTTCGATTCACCGCGTCAGGTCACGTCCGAATCGGCGCCACCACGCGCTCGGATGGCGCTGCCGTGGATCTGACACTTACCGTAGAGGACACCGGCTGCGGGATGCCCAACGGCGAGATCGACACCCTGTTTTCGACACTTGTGCAGCGGCAGCCGTCCGGTGGTATCCGCGAAGGCACGGGCATGGGGCTGAGGATCAGCCGCGGGCTCGTCGAGCTCATGGGCGGCCGCTCCGAGGGACTCAGCACGGTTGGTCGCGGGTCGATCTTCACGTTCACGGTGCCGATGAGTGCCGCTGCGAGCCCCCCTCGACCGATGCCCCGTCACAACCTGGCGAGTCGGCGCGTGCTAGTCGTGGCCCGATCCGAACCGATGCGCGACACGCTGGCCCGAACGCTGGCCGAAGTCGGCTGCGCCGTTTCCGTGTGTGCCACGGCCAAAGACGCGCTCGGTTCGGTGCTCCAGGCGCGCGCTTTCGACGTTGCGTTTGACCTCGTGCTCGTCGGTGATCGACTGCAAGACGCACCCGGCGATGCGCTCGCTCGCGTGCTTCGCGCGGACGGGGCGTTCATGTCCACATCGGTCATCAAGATCGGCCATGCGCAGCTCGACGTGGACGTCGCGCGCCTCAAGCGGATCGGCTACGACGCTTGCATGCGACAGCCGGTCCGACGCCGGCAGTTGATTTCCGTGCTCAGCGACCTCGTTTCCCGCCACAAGAGTCGCCGCGTCGCCCCCATCGCGCCACCGCCGCGTCGGGCCGCTGTCTCCCTTGCCAAGCCGCCTCGCGTGCTCGTCATCGATTCCAGCGACATCGCGCGGACAGTCACGGGTCGCGCGCTGGAACAACTCGGCTGCCAGGTCACGCTCGCGCCAAGCGGTGAAGGCGCCGCCGAGAAGGTGGCCAGCGGCGCCTACGACCTCGTGCTCGTGGACCGTGGTGTCCCCGGAAGCGAGGGCCTGACCGCGGTCTCCGGCGCGAGCAAGAAGCGCGGCGCCAGCGGGATGCATGTGCCGGTCGTGGCGCTCGAATCCGCCGATGACGCGCCCGCCAGGAAGAGACGCCGTGTTCGTAAGGAAACACCGCTCGAGGGCATTATCGATCGCCTGATGGCGACCGCCCTCGAGCGCGATCAGCCCAGCCTGTAGCGGCCTCCTCCGCCTGCGCCATCCGCCGACTCCTCCGCAACTGCCAGTTCGTGCGCGGCGTGTTTCGGCCGCGTCTGTCGGTGCCACTGGCGGTACGAATCTGGTACGCTGGCGACCTACCCCGCTTCATCAGCTCTCGCCCGCCCGAGGTGCCCATGTCTTACGCTGTCCCACGGTCTGCGTGTGTCTCGCTGACGCCTTCCCGCCGCGCGACCCCGCGTCGCGCGTTGTCGCTCGTTTCGATCCTGCTCGCCGCGTTGATGGCGGCCTGTGCAGGGGGCGAAGGAGACGACACCGAATCGACCAACACGGCAAACGACACCGTGACGGACACCGGCACGATCGCAAATGACACCGGCGCACTCGAGGACACAGCCGGCGGCGCGGATGACGTGGGCGAAGCGCTCGATACCGCGGGGCCCGATCCCGACGACTGTCCCGGCGGCCCTTTCTGTCCCTGCAAAGAGCACAAAGAATGCGACTTCGGTCTGTGCATCAGCACGCCCGACGGCAACGTCTGCGCCAAGAACTGCATCGACGAATGTCCCAATGGCTACGTGTGCCGACTCGTCAATTCGCCCGGGGGAGACACCGTCAACATCTGTGTCGCCAAGTGGGGCAAGCTCTGCAACCCGTGCAGCGAAGACAAGGAGTGCGATTCGCTCGGCATCAAGGACTCTGCGTGCGTGGAGATGGGCAGCGAGGGCTCGTTCTGCGGCATTCCATGCGCGGCGGGCGAGTGCCCATCCGGCTATGCGTGCAAGGCGACGTTCTCCGTGGCCGGCGTCAAGGCCAACCGCTGCGTGCCCACACCCGATGCCGGCGCGGCGTTCGGAACGTGTTCGTGCAGCAAGGCGGCGGTGGCCAAGAAGCTGTCCACCACGTGCTACATCGAAGCGAAAGATGACAAGGGTACGGTTACGGGTAAGTGCCCAGGCCTCCGAAAATGTGACGAAAAAGGTCTGTCCAAGTGCCTCGCCCCACCGGCGGAAGCGGAGAAGTGCGACGGCGAGGACAACGACTGCGACGGCAGCACCGACGAAGCGACGTGCGACGACAAGAACCCGTGCACGCAAGACCTGTGCGACGCCAAGAAGACGCTCGAGGGCAAAGACGGCTGCATCCACAACCCGACCCAGGCGCCGTGCGACGCCGACGGCAACCAGTGCACGTCCAACGACCAATGCAAAAACGGCGTGTGCACGCCCGGCAAGGCCAAGGACTGCGACGACAAGAACCCCTGCACCAAGGACGTCTGTTTGCCGGCATCCGGGTGCACGCAGACCGACGACGACGGCGCGCCTTGCGACGACGACAACCCGTGTACGCAATCCGATCTGTGCAAGCAAGGCGGGTGCGAGCCAGGCATCGCCAAGAAGTGCAAGTCCGGTGACCCGTGTGTGCTCGCGGCCTGCGATATCAGCACCGGCAAATGCAAGTTCAAGCCGATCCCAGACGGGGTGCCCTGCAACGACGGAACCGCCTGCACCAAGGCCGATTCTTGTCTCGGCGGGACCTGTCTGGGCAAGGTCGTCGACTGCGACGATGGCAGCAAGTGCACCGACGACTCATGCGACTCGAAGACCGGCTGCAAGCACTCGCCCAACACCAACCCGTGCAACGACGGCAACGCGTGCACCGATGCCGACGGCTGCAAGGGCGGCAAATGCGCGGGCACGGCCAAGGTCATCAAGGACGACTGCAACGATGGCAACCCGTGCACCAAGGACGGCTGCAACGTCAAAACCGGCTGCACCTACGACGACCAGAAGGGCAACTGCAGCGACGCAAACCCATGCACGACCGACGACACCTGCAAAGACGGCACCTGCAAGGGCGGCAAGAACACCTGCCAGTGCGAGGCCGACAAAGACTGCAACGCGTTCGAAGACGGCGATCTCTGCAACGGCACGCTCAAGTGCGACAAGACCGCGTCTCCGTTCAAATGTGTCGTCGACAAACATACCGTGGTGTCGTGCAGCAGCGGCAAGGACACCGCGTGCCTGGCCAACAAGTGCGACAAGACCAAGGGCGCCTGTCAGTTCATTCCCAAGGCCGACGGCAAACCGTGCGACGCCGATGGCGACGTGTGCAGCGTGGGCGACAAGTGTAAGGCCGGAAACTGCCTCGCGGGGTCGCAGAAATCGTGCGACGACAACAACGCGTGCACCGATGATTCGTGCGACAAAAAGACCGGCTGCCTGCACAAGGCCAACACGGGCAAGTGCAGCGACGGCAATGAGTGCACGGTCGGCGACGGGTGCTCCAACAAGGTCTGCCTGAGCGGCAAGAAGACCGTCTGCGACGACAAGGTCGCGTGCACGACCGACAGCTGCGACCCCAAGACCGGCAAGTGCGTCTTCACCGGCATTCCCGGCTGCGGCGGTTTCTGCGCTACGAGCAAGGACTGCGACGACAACAAGGTCTGCACGTCCGACATCTGCGTGCAGGGCAAGTGCCTGATCTCCAACAACAGCAAAGCCTGCGACGACAGCAACAAGTGCACCGGCAACGACGCCTGCAAAGACGGCAAGTGCGGCGGGTCCAAGCTCGACTGCAACGACAGCAACGAGTGCACAACCGACTCGTGCAAGCCCGGCGTCGGCTGCATCAACAATGGCCACACGCTCGCCTGTGAAGACGGCGACAAGTGCACCAGCGGCGACCAATGCGCCAACGGAACCTGCAAGCCCGGCAAGGGCAAGCTCTGCGACGACGGCGACAAGTGCACGACCGACGCCTGCGACCCGAAGACCGGTAAATGCGGCAGCAAAGCGATCTTTGGCTGCGGCGGCAACTGCGCCGATTCCAGTCACTGCAACGACGCCAACATCTGCACAAACGGCAAGTGTACAAACGGCAAGTGTACATATGTCAATAACAAGAAGTCCTGCAACGATGGCGACAGCTGCACGACCGGCGACCTCTGCAACGGCGGCAAATGCACCGGCGGCGATGGAGTCGAGGTCAGCACGCTCGCCGGTTCCGGCGTCAAGGGCTACAAGGACGACAACCCCAAGATCGCGATGTTCAATGGCCCCCGCGGGCTCGTCGTGTACGGCGGCTCGGTGCTGGTGGCGGACCGGGCCAACAGCGTGATTCGCAAGATCGGCGCGGGCGGGCTCGTGTCGACCCTCGCGGGCAACGGCAAGCCGGGCTACCAGGACGGGTTTGGCAAGCTGACGGCGTTCAACCGGCCCGAGGGCGTCGCGGTCGACCAGGCAGGCAACATCTACGTGGCGGATACCGGCAACCACCGCATTCGACGCATCACGCCGCAAGGCGCTGTCCTGACCTTCGCCGGCAGCGGCCAGGCCGGCTTCCTCAATGGCGGTTCGAGCACGGCGCGGTTCTACACCCCGCGCGGCATCGCCGTAACTCCTCTCGGTGCAGCGTTCGTCGCCGACACGAATACGCATCGAATTCGCAAGGTTTCGCCCGACGGAACGGTGTCGACCCTCGCCGGAAGCGGGGTCGCAACGAGCTCAGACGGCAAAGGCACAAAGGCGGCCATCAACCGGCCTAACGCCATCACCATCGCGTCCAACGGTGACCTCTACTTCCTGGAAAGCTCGCCCTCCAGTCGCGTGCGGCGTGTCACCCAGGACGGCGTCGTCACGACCATCGCTGGCAGCGGTGACGGTGTCTTTGACGGACCCGCAAAGGTCGCCAAGTTCCATAACCCGCAGGGCATCGCGGTCGACACCGGAGGCAACATCTTCGTGGCGGACACGAGCAACCACCGCGTGCGCAAGATCAGCTCCAGCCTCTTTGTCTCGACGCTGATCGGCTTCGCCGGCGCCGGCTTCAAGGACGGCGGACCCGGCGCAGCCAAGTTCAAAGACCCGGTCGGTATCACCGTGGACGCGTTCGGAACGCTGTACATCGGCGACTACGGCAACCAGCGCGTGCGGCTCGTCCAAGACAGCACCGGCAACTGCAACATCGGCGGCAAGTGCTACTCGTCGGGGCTGCGCAAGCCCGGTTCGCCGTGCCTGGTCTGCGCGCCAAACAAGTCCAAGACCGCCTGGAGCAAGCTGGCCGAGGGCACGCTCTGTCAGGACGGCAGCTACTGCACCATCGAAGAGAAGTGTAATGTCCAGGGCGCGTGCAGCGGCAAGACGAAAAACTGCGACGACAGCAACCCGTGCACCAAGGACAGCTGCGAAGCGGCCACCGGGGCCTGCAAACACGCCAAGGTCGTGGGCAAGTGCGGCTACTGCACCTCGCAGGGGCACTGCAACGACGGCAACGCGTGCACGGACGACGCGTGTGTTGCCAACCAATGCCAATACAAGTTCAACGCGAAACCGTGCAAGAGCGGCAACCCGTGCTCAGTCGGCGAGACGTGCGCCCAGGGCAAGTGCGTTGCCGACGCCGCGGTCGGTGTTTCGACCATCGCCGGCGGCAAGCTCGGCAGCAACGACGGCAGCATCAACCAGGCGCGGTTCAATCGCCCCGGACGCATCGGCGTGGCCACTGACGGGACGATCTTTGTCGCCGACTACTACAACCATCGCATCCGCAAGATCGACCAGAAGAAAGCGTTGGTGACGACGTATGCGGGCAGCTCGAGCGGCTACATCGATGGCAAGGGCACCCAGGCGCGGTTCAATCGGCCGTTCGGCGTCGACGTGTCCAACGACGGCACGGTCTACGTGGCCGACTACTACAACAACCGGATCCGCAAGATCGACAAGTCGCAGAACGTGTCGACGCTGTCGGGCAGCGGTGCCAGCGGTTACGCCGCGGGAAGCGCGTCCAACGCTCGGTTCTATCGGCCCGCCGACGTCGCCGCCACGCTCGGTGGTGTCGTCTTCGTCGCCGACATGCAGAACCACATGATTCGCAAGGTCGACGCGGCCGGCAACGCGACCATCGTCGCGGGCAGCACGTCCTACGGCTACAAGGACGGCAAGGGCACGGCCGCTCGGTTCCGCAACCCGTACGGCGTCGATGCTGATCTCAACGGCGTCGTGTACGTCGCGGACACCCACAACAACCGGCTGCGGCGCATCGCCCCGGACGGGACCGTGACCACGCTTGCAGGAGGCGGGCAGGGCATCTTCGACGGGCCGGTCGCCGCCGCGAAGTTCTACAACCCGTACGACATCGCAGTCGACGGAGCGGGGCGCGTGTGGGTCGCCGACACGCGAAACCATCGAATCCGTCGTTTCCTGCCCGGCGGAACGGTTATCACGGTCGCTGGCAGCGGCTCCTACGGCTTCGTTAACGGGTCGGGCACGAACGCCCGATTCCGCTCGCCGTATGGACTGGACATCACCGCCGACGGCTCGGTCTACGTGGCCGACTGGGACAACTATGCCGTGCGCAAGATCTTCGACGGCGACAAGGCGTGTTCCATCGGCGGCGCGTGTTACGCCAACGGCATCGCCAACCCGGCCGACCCGTGCCAGCGCTGTCGGGGACTCATTTCGTCCTCGCAATGGAGCAAAACCGCGACCGGCGGGGGGTGCAACGACGGCAAGCCGTGCGTGGCCAAGGAAACGTGCGATGCCAAGGGTGTATGCCAGGGCAAGCCTGCGTTCTGCGACGACAACAACAAGTGCACCGTCGATTCGTGCGAAGCGGCGACCGGCCAGTGCCTGTTCAAAAAGAAGCTGAGCCACGACTGCTTCTGCACGTCCGCGACGCACTGCGAAGACAACAACGTGTGCACCAACGACGCGTGCCAGAACGGTAAATGCGTCAAGACGTTCAACAACAAGCCTTGTAAGTCTGGGCAGGCCTGCAGCGCCGGCGATACGTGCTCATTCGGTAGCTGCGTTGCGCTACATTCCGTCGTCGCAGGCTGGTTCTGCGGGGCCGGCTACAGCGGCAAATTCGCCGACGGCGCGTGCAACCAAGCTCGCTTCATCTACCCGATGTACATGATCCGCTCCGACGATGGCTTGGTCTACCTGTCCGATATGTCCTGGCATCGCATTCGCCGCATCAAGGACGGCATCATGCAGACGATCGCGGGCAGCGGCGCAACAGGGCTCGTCAACGGTATCGGCAGTGTGGCGCGCTTCCGCAACCCGTCGGGTATCGGCCTCGACAGCGCTGGCAACATCATCGTCGGCGACCGCGGCAACCACGTTATCCGCAAGGTCACCAAGACGGGCCTCGTGTCTACCTTCAGCGGCACCGGACAGGCGGGCTACGTCAACGGTCCCCCAAACCTGGCGCGCTTCAACAGCCCGGCAGGCCTGCACGTCTTCCCCGACGGCGGCGCCATCGTGCTCGACGAAGGCAACCGCCGCGTCCGCTACGTGGCGCCTAACGGTACGGCTTCATGGCTTGCTGGCAGCGGGGGCTACGGCTCGACCGACGGCCCTGTCGCCACGGCAACTTTCGGCGGTTTCCGCGGCATCACCGTGGACGCGAAGGGCAACATCTACATCTCGCAATCGCGCAACCACCGCGTCCGGCGGATCGGCGCCAATGGGGTGGTGACAACGGTGCTGGGGCAGGGCGGCTACGGCTTCGCTGACGGGCCCGCGAGCCAGGCCAAGATCAACAACCCGTTCGGTCTCGCCGTGGGACCAAGCGGCGAGCTCTACTTCGCAGATTCGGGCAACGACCGGATTCGACGCCTGCACAACGGCAAGGTCACCACCCTCGCCGGTTCTTCGGGCGGGTACACCAACGGCACGGGGCAGACCGCACGGTTCCGTCATCCCACCGACCTTTTCCTTGAGCCGACAGGACGCATCGTCGTCGCCGACCATCAGAACCACCGCCTGCGCACGGTGTGGGACAGCAAGGACAACTGTTTGATCGGCAAGCAATGCTGGAAGAGCGGTTTTGGCCCGGTCAAGACGCCGTGCAAGGCGTGTCAGCCAACGGTTGACGCCAAGGCGTTGTCCAACCGGCAAGTCGGGGCGACGTGCGACGACGACAAGGCCTGCACGGTTTCGGCCTGCGACAAGGCGCAGAAATGCGCGACGACCCCGGTGTCCTGCGACGACAACAACCCGTGCACCAAGGACGCTTGCCACGCGGGAGGAATCTGCACCCATACGCTCACCAACACGTGTGACGACGGCGATCCGTGCACGCTCGGCGAGTCCTGCGTCAACGGCAAATGCAAGCCTGAGCTCGACAAGTGGGTTACTGCCTACGCCGGCGCCGGCTACTCGTCCCAGCCCGCTGACGGGCCGAGATTTTCCTGGCGCGCTTACTACCCGATGAACCTGAAGCTGACCTCGGACGGCAAGCAATGGCTGTTCGACAGCTCCAACAAGGTGCGCGAGCTCAAGCCCGACCTGTCGATCAAGACGTTCGCCGGCACCGGCTCCGCGGGGGACACCAACGGCTACACCAACAAGGCGCGCTTCAACCATTGCTCGGACATCGGGTTGCTCAAGGGCGGTGAGTACATCGTCACCGACTACAACAACCACCGGCTGCGCAAGATCGACAAGAACGACTATGTGTCGACCTACGCGGGCTCAGCAGCCGGGTATGCCGACGGCACCCTGTCGACCGCCCGCTTCAACCGGCCGTACAAGATTCGCGTCCTCAAGGGCGAGGTGATGATCGTCCTCGACCGCGGCAACCGCGGCTTGCGCAAGGTCCACAACGGAAAGGTGGCCAAGTACACGGGCTGCAACGGCTACGGCGACACAAACGGCCCGTGGACCGTCGCGCGGTTCCGCGATCCCGTCGACTTTGACATCGACAGCCACGGCAACATGTACGTCGTCGACGTGAACTCGCGCATGATTCGCAAGGTCCACACCGACCGAAGCGTGACCCTGCTGGCCGGCGGCTCCTACGGATTCGCGGACGGCAAGGGCTCGGCGGCCAAGTTCTCCAACCCGCACGGGATCGCGGTGGGACCGGACTCGCTGCTGTACGTCGCCGACATGAACAACCATCGCGTACGGACCATCACCGACAAGGGCGTGGTCGCTACATTCGCCGGCAGCGGCAGCCAGGGGCACGTCAATGGGGCTGGCTCAAGCGCACGGTTCAGCGCGCCGATCGGCGTGCACGTCAATGCGTTCGGCGATGTGGTTGTCGTCGACCATCAGAACCACCGCCTGCGCCTGGTTCGCCAGTCTGTGGGGCGCTGTTTCATCGGCAGCAAGTGCTGGGCCGGTGGCGTCGTCAATCCGTCAGCGCCGTGCGAAGCCTGCAACGCCGCCGCCAGCAAGACCGGCTGGTCGGCCAAGAGCGCCGGGGCCGCCTGCAGCGACGGGCAGCCGTGCACCATCAAGGACAGCTGCTCTGGCGGACAGTGCAAGGGCACCACGAAGCAGTGTGGCAATGGCTGCGACTCGCTCACGGGCAACTGCCAGTAGCCATCGCGGAGCGTTCTCTCCGCTTCGTCCAGAGGTCGCCCGTCTCGAACGCGGCGCACGACTACTCCGCAGCGGTGGAGTAGCGCTGCGCCGCTCGGTATGCCAACTCGACGCCGTTCGCTCTTTTCGGGGCATTCTGGTCGGCTGAAATAAATCGTTTGTTAACATTGGGTTGGATCGCCTCCCGCGCACTGGCTTGGCGCTGTTTGCTGGGGTTGGCATCGACCTTGCTTTCAACTGTTCCCGTTCGGCCCAACCGGTCAACTGGAGCAAATCATGTTCAGCACACACACAAAATCGACAATCCTAAGCAGCCTTACTATTGCGCTGGCGATGACGTGCATTGTCGCGTCAGGTTGCGACGAACGCGGCTTGAGTGGCGTGGTGTCGTTCCGTATGAACGGCCTCGACGGCGCCGGCTGGTCGGTCAAGAAGCCGGTCGCGCTCGGTTCGGTCTTCAAGCTCGCGAGCACGTCGAATTCGGTCGAGCTGCACAGCGACGACACCAACAAGCTCGTCAAGCTCTCCAACGGTCGTTGGGAAGCCGTTGGCGACGGCGAGGTACAGGTCTTCGCGGTCAACGAGTCCGGCGACGCGATCGACAGCGTCAAGCTTACGATCGTCGCGCCGGAGAAACTGCAGCTCGCGCCCACGCTCGATACGGGCGAAGACATCGATGCGCCAGACGGTGGCCTTGTCGTTCTGAGCGGTGCCTCGGCGCGCGTGAAGGTCAAGCTGCTCGCTGGCGATCGCGTTCTGCAGCATAGCCGCGTGGTAACGCCATCGACGAACCTGGATGTCGCCAAGGTGACGCTCATCGACGACATTCTCACGATCAACGCGCATGGCATCGCCGATGGCGCGCTCGAACTGGGCGTAAAGGACTTCCCGTCCATCGCGGGAAAACGACCGCTGCGCTGCGTCAACACGAGCGCCCTCGCGACTGTCGACGTTGCGTTGAAAGCCTTTGGCGGCACCAACTCCAAGGGCAACCGGTTCGCGATCGCCTGGCTGCGCGCTCGGACGTCCGACAGCGTGCCCATCGTCGGTGTCAGAGCCGGATGGCAGGCCATCGATGCGGCCGCCGTTGTGCTTGGCCCCAAGCCCGACCAAACCTCCGAGTTCGCCTTCATCGAGGCACCTGCCGGACAGCTCATCGGTCTGCGCGCCAAGATCGCGGGTGCGACCTTCGAGTTGCCGGTCACCATCCCGCAGGTCGACGCCGATTGAGCGACCCCACAATGCCCCGGGCCCGTTTCGCGAGTCACAACGACTCGATGAAACGAGCCGATCGACGGCGGCGGTGACCAAGGTGGCCCGCCGGATGTTCGAGAGCCTGCTTCCGCGACCGGTCCCCCTCCGGTGGCGGATGCAGCACTTTTGTCGCAAGCTTGCGCGTCCGGACGGGCGGTGAGACGGTGACCGCATGTTTGCTCGACCACGCATGGCAGCGATCGCTCGCATCGCGCTGGCAGCCGCCGCGGTTATCGCCCTTGGCTGCAGCGAAAACGGTTCTTCTGACAGCGCAGCCGGCGATGTGGCGGCGGCGTCAGACAGCAGCGACGGCGCCGCGGGGACGACCGACGCTGCCGGCCTCGAAGATACCGCCACTGGTGCTGACTCGGCCGCATTCGACGCGGGCGGCGGGGACACGGCGTCCGATTGGCAGGGTCATGCGGACACGTCGTCGACCGGCGCAGACACCAGCCAGGCCGGAGTTTCCACGGCATACGGTTTCATCGTCGGGACATGCGGGACGCTGTTCACCGCGCTCAACTCCACCAAACCCGCGTTCCTCACGAACACGTATGCGTTCGACAAGTCCGCCGCGTTCGACGACAGCAAGCTGAGCAAGGGCGCCAAGAAGCGGTTTGACGGCGCCAACGCAGGCGGTAGCAGCAAGTGCAGCGAAGTGATGAGCATGCAGCTGTTCTTCGACTGCGAAAAAGCCACGGTTCACAAGACCGAGACCGAGATCAAGTACGACAAGCAGGGCTCGATCACCGACTACATGCTCGACTACAAGGGCACGAAGCTCGGCGTGTCGGTCACCCGCGCCTACAAGGGGCCGATGGGCCAAACCTACACGTTGGCCGACGCCACCAAGCTGCTGACCAAGAAGCTCAACGGCATTGTCGAGAGCACCGGCAATGTCAGCGCCGCAGACAAATGGTCGCGCCAGGTCCTGCATGTGTGGACGCTGCGGTCCGATTGGATCGCGCTGCTGCAGGCAGCTTGGAAGGCATTGCCCGTGGCGACCCAAGCGGACACCATTGTCGTTGTAACGGTCGAAACAGGCACCGACCTTATCGTTGCCAACAAGTGCGAATAAACGCTCGCCGGGAACACCATGAAGATCGCTGACAACAAAGCCGTCGCCATCCACTATCGCGTGACCACCGAGGGCGGGGAGCTGCGCGACGCATCGCAGCCCAACGAGCCGCTGTGGTACCTGCACGGACATGACAACATCGTGCCCGGCCTCGAATCGGCGCTCGCAGGCCAGCGGGCGGGCGATGGCCTCACCGCCACGCTCTCGCCGGACGAAGCGTACGGGCAACACGATCCTGAGCTGGACCTGAAGATCGCCCGTACGCATTTTCCCGATGATATGCAGGACCAGCTCGCGCCTGGGCTGTTGTTTGGCGGCGAACATCCCGACGAGCCCGACATCGAGATCGTCTACACCGTCGTCGCGCTCGAGGGCGAGCACGTGCTCGTCACGGGCAACCATCCACTCGCTGGCGAGACCCTTGTCTTTGAGGTTTCAATCGCCGGGGTGCGCGACGCCACGCCCGAAGAGATCGAACACGGCCACACCCACGGCCCCGACGGTCACGCTGAGCACTAACCCGCCCTTTGACAACAAGACCGGGTAACCCGCGGGCTTCGACGCTGTTGCAACAATGCGGTCGCCGTTACCGGTCACAGGCTCACACGCAAGCGTTCAGGCCAGAAAGTAGCGCCTATCGGAGTCACCGTATTAGACTCGTCCGGTGACCGACAATTCCAGCCCCCTGGCGCTCATGAAGCCGGCCTTGTTGCCGCGTGGTGGAATGTTGTGTCTGACGACGGACGGGCCGATCCAGTTCGGCGCCCCACCCGAGACGATCAAGGACTCCATCGGGTCGCCAACCGGTGTCGCGCATACCTTCGTTTTGACGCGCAAGTTCTTCGATTACGAGCGTGGGATGGCGTTCGCCGAGGTCGAATTCCCGATCTACTGGAACTTCTTTTGCCAGCGGCGCCGTGCCCGCCTGGTGTGCACGCCCGAACAACGCGACCGCGTTTGCGCCGTGATGCAGGAGTCGTTGTTCGGCCCGGTGCACGTCGACATTCGGCCCGAGCTGCCCGCAGGTGCCGATGCCTTCGATTGGATGCCGGATCTGCGCGCCGAGCTCGCATATTTCCGGCGCAACCCGTTTTCCGGCGAGGCGCTGCGGCTCGCTGACCTGGTCGACTTCGTGCTGTTCGACGGGGAGTCCGGTCAGGCGGCGTTCGACGGCGTGCTTGTGACCGCAAAGGACGACGGCAGCTACGAGGTACTCGACGCCGCGACGAAGCTCCGCGCGACGATTCCCCCGGATCTGCGCATCCCCGACAAAGAAGACAACACAGTCACCCGTTCGACGCCTTTCGTCGCGCCTGTCCTCGGGGCCACGATCCTCGGCTCGGGCCACGGTTTCGACCCGAACGGCCGCACGACGGGGTTCATTCTTTGGACGAACGGCCGCGGCATCCTGGTCGATCCGCCGGTCGATGCGACGTGGTGGCTGCAGGAACATGACGTGCCGCCGCGCTCCGTCGATGCGGTTATCCTGACCCACTGCCACGCCGACCACGACGGTGGCTTGCTGCAACGCGCGCTGCTCGCCGACCGCGTGCGCGTCTACTCGACGCGGACCATCTACGAGAGCTTCCTGCGCAAAGCCGAGGCGTTCACCGGACTGCCGGCCGCCCGCTTCGCCGCCATCGTCGAGTTCATCCCCGTCAAGATCGGCGAACACGTGGCCATCAACGGCGCGCGATTCCAGTTCCACTACACGTTCCACTCAATCCCGACCGTCGGCTTCCAGGTCTGGCTGGGCGGCAAGAGTCTCGCCTACTCGGGCGACACGTTTTTCGACCCCGAAGTGCTCGCCGCCGTGCGTGAACAAGGTGTGATGAGCGAGGGCCGGGCCGCCCAGTTGATCAACTTCCCGTGGCATCACGACGTGGTTATCCACGAAGCTGGTGTGCCGCCTATCCACACGTCTACCGACACGCTTCGCGCGCTACCGGATGACGTGAAAGGCCGTCTTTACCTCGTGCACACGACGTCCGGTGCGGTGCCCGATGCCTCCGGACTCCGACTCGCGCCGCTCGGGCTCGACGGAACCATCGTCCTTGAAGCGGACGATCACCCGCAGCGATCGGGCATCGACGTGTTGCGCGCGCTCCGAGCGGTCGAGCATTTCCGCGATCTGCCCATGGATCGTGTGATCGAGTTCCTCGAGAACGTCGAAGTGCGCCGGTTCTCAGCCGGGGAGACCGTGATTTGGGAAGGTGACACCGGCGGGCACTTCTACATCATCCTGTCGGGCAAGTGCGCGATCCTGCGCGAGGACACAATCCTCAAGGTCATCGGCATGTACGAGTGGTTCGGCGAAGCGTCGCTGCTGCTCGAGGCCCCGCGCACGGCCGATGTCGTCGCTGTTTCCGAAGCCACGTTGCTGTCGCTGGAGAAGAACAACTTCCTCGGACTTATCGCCGGCACCCCCATCGAAGAGCGCATGATTCGCCTCTATTCGAACCGCGAAATGGCCACGTGGGAGCTGATGGACGCCCACCCCGTGCTCGCCATCACCAACACGGCCCAACGTACACAGCTGCAGTCCCTGATGATCCGCGAGGCGTGGAACGCCGGCGAGCGGTTGTGCGTGATGGGCGAAGAGGAAGCCAGCGCATTCCTGGTCGAAAGCGGCGTGCTCCGTGAATGGGGCGCCAATGGCGTGTCCATGGAGCACATGACGGCTGAGCTGGTCGGACACGTGGACTCGATCGCGGACTATCAGCCGCAACCAACAACGGTCGAAGCTGTCACTGACGTCGTGGCGTTCCGCCTCGACATGTCCGGTTTCGCCGCGTTTCTTCTGCGTTATCCAGGCCTGTACCTGCGCTTTCTGCACCACGGCGGCACGCGCGCCGTTTCGTCCGAGCTCGCCAAGGAAATCGCCCGCGGCGTGTCCTGAACCGCGCGAGGAGACCGGTTGCGCGACCTCTCCCGGCAACTGTGTCTTCTTCGACCTGGCCCAGTCGCTCATCGGTTCCTGCACCGTCGACGACATCGCCGTTTCCGACTGGCCACCGTCATCGGTCGTCGGCCCGACCGACTTGCTCGGGATCACCGCTTCGCAGTCCATCGAGGCAAGCTGCCCGCGGATCGCGGTGCTATCGTAGGCCTTGTCTGCCAGCAAGCACCGCGGCACGACACGCGCGATCAGTTCCGGCGCTGGCTGGCTGTCATGCCGCTGCCCCACGGTGATCGCGAAGTCGACGGGCAGGCCCAAAGCATCAACGACCAGGTGCACCTTCGTGGTGCGCCCGCCGCGTGAACGCCCGATAGCGTGCGCGGCAGCCCCCCTTTTCCGCCAGCAGCGTGCTGTACGATCGTCTTCCGATCGGATCCATGGTGCGTGTGCTACCTGCACACAGCTGCATCACGTCCGCGATGTACGACCGCTACTACATGCATGACGACGGTGTTGTTAACGACACATGGCGGCGAATTCGAGGCTGGTAGCGCCCTGAACCCGCGGCCATGTGAAGTCGCGTGGATCGTTGCCGACTGTTTACCCACCGTGCAGCGCGAACATCGCGCCCTGCGGGTCGATGCACTGACACACGCGGCTGCCGCCGGGCACTTCCATGGGGCCGTTGACGACCTTGCCGCCGAGCTCCTTCGTCGTGGCGACGGCGGCGTCGAGGTCGGCCACCTTGATGTAGTAGAGCCACGCGCTGACCGGCATCTCAGCGGGTTTGTTGAACATGCCGCCGAGCGCGAACTCCATGCCGTCGGCCTTGTACATCTGGTACATATTGCCGTCGCCCATATCCATCGCGTCGCTGTCGACCCAGCCGAACACCTCCGCATAGAAGGCGCGCGCCGCTTTCCAGTCGGACGTTGCGAGCTCGTGCCAGGAGAAGAAGCCGACCGGGATCTCGCCCTGCGGTGGGTTCATTTCACCAGCCGGCTGGAACGGCGCGATGACGGCGCCCTGCGGATCGGCGATGACGCTGAACTTGCCGACGTTGGGGATCTCGGTGGGGGGCACGAACACGGTGCCGCCCAGCTCGCCGACGCGAGCGGTGGTGGCGTCGATATCTTCGACGGCGACGTACGCGAGCCAGTGCGGCGGGGCGCCCATCTTCTTGGCCTCTTCGGCGAGCGGCATGCTGCCGCCAATGGTGTTTTCGCCGACAGCCCACATGTCGTATGGCATCGGGCCGCCCTCGAATGGCACGGTCGTCCAGCCGGCGACGGATTTGTAGAACGCCTTGGCGTTGTCGAGATCTTCGGTGTTGAGGTCGTACCAGACAAAGCGACCAGTTGCGTTACCCATGTTGTCCTCCAGCGCGGTTGCGCGGGCGTAAATGCCAGCGTTAGACGCCGTGCGTAAGTGATTCAATCGTGCGGTTCGGGATGCTTGGGTGCGCCGTCCGCGGTGTCAAGACGGGCCTTCGGACCGGGACCGGACAACTTTCTTCGCGGCCTCGATCATCGTTGCGTCCATTCGGACGCCGCGATGACCTCGGTTGTTGTTTCGTTGAGGGGCCGGCGCCTGGCCCCTGATGCCGAAAAAGTGTCATTTTTCGACACCTTCCCACAGCGTGCGGCGCATATGCGCCTTGCGTCCCTCGCGGCTGCGCCTCGGTCCGTGACCAGAAGATGACCGCCGCCCACGTTCCAACGTTGCTACGTGCCGTTCATCGGGTGACCATGGGCGCAGATTCAACCGCAACGAGACATCCGCAACGATGCCGTCACGAACCCGACGTCCACCCACAGTCATCGGCGCCACGCGCTTTGTCTGGCACACGCTTGCGACCGCCGGTCGTTGGCGGCGCGAGACCTTCGAAACGTCCGACGGCAGCCGACTCGCGGTCTATATAGCCGGCCCTCAGCGCGGCGCTCCGGTGCTGCTGTTGCACGGCTACTGCGGGGATTCGGCTCAAATGCGGGCCGTCGCGCGCCGTCTCATGCGCGACCGCCAGGTGATCCTGTACGACGCACGCGGCCACGGATCGTCCGACGGTTTCAGCGGCCGGCCGACCATGGCCCAGCTGGGGCGGGATCTGGCTGAGATCCTCGATCACTATGCGCCAACCGGCGCCGGGGCGATCGGGCTCAGCATGGGCGCTCAGACGATCTTCGAACTGCTCAGCAAGCGCCCTGATGCGCGGCTGCAGCGGCTTGTCTTCATCGATCAGAGTCCCAAGATCCTGTCGGACGACACGTGGAGTCACGGCCTCTTCGGGGCGCTCGATCCCGAGGATGTAGCCCAAGTCCGCGCGGATCTACGCGCGCGTCCCCGCCGCCTCGGGCGCGCTTGGCTCCGAGGCATGTGGCGCAGCGAAGAACACACAGCGATCAAGGCGTTGTTGTCGCCCGGAATGGCGATGGGGTTGCGCGGTGTGCCCGAAGATACCCTGCGCCTCGCCGACGATATGCTCAACCAGGACTGGCGCGCCACGGTACGCGCGATCACCCAACCGGTGCTGCTTTTGTACGGCGGCCGGTCGATCTATCCGCGCGCTGGTCGCTGGATGGCCGAAGCGATCCCGCACGCCCACCTGGAGTATTTCGACCACAGTGGCCACGCACTGATCTTCGAAGAAATCGACCGCGCATCCGCGGCCGTGCGCAGCTTCTTTGCGCTGGCCGGACCGGGAGCCTCGGCGCACCCATGATTCTGCCGCGCGGATTCGAAGACAGCGAGCTTACCGGCACGCCGGTCATCTCTGTCGTGGTGCTGGGCCTGATGCTCGTTGCGTATGTGATGGCGCCGAGCTCGAACGTGATCGATGACGTCAGCTCGATGTCGCAGGACGCATTTCATCGCTATTGGGCGCGGCATCCTGAGCTCTCGTTCCCGCCCGATTGCGACTGGCTGGCCGACGATGTCGATTTGCTCGAGGACTACGCTGAACATGCGCGTGCCGAGCTGGCGGGGAAACTCCCTGGGGAAGCGAACGCCAAGGGTAGCCAAGACGCGTTGGAGGCGCTTTGCGCACAAGCCAATCAAGCGCATGGGCAACGCGGATGGCGGCGCTATGCGGTGATCGGTGGCGGCAACGCAGGGGCCAACTGGCTGACCCACGTCTTCATACACGACTCATGGTTGATGCTGATCTTGCACGCGGCTCTGTTCTTCCTGATGGGCGCGCCGTTGCTCGAGCAGACCTGGGGACACGCCGCGTTCGCGGGGTTGCTCGTCGCCGCGATGCTGTGGGCAGCGTTGCTGTACTCGTTGTTTGGGACGACGGGCGAGCTGATGCACGGCGCGTCGCCCCTTGTCGCGTTCGTCATCGGCGCGTTCGTGGCGCGTTTTTGGCAGAGGCGCGTGGTGTTCGAGACCCATTTCGGCGGCACGAAGAGCCGTTTCGACGCCCCTGCGTGGAGTTATATCGGCTATTTCGCTGCGAAAGAGGCGTTTGGCGCGTTCTTCACCGACACCGACCAGCGCATGTTCGTCGATCTTTTCTGTCTTGGATTCGGCGCGGCCGTTGCCTTGTGGCTGAAATCGAGCGGGCTCGAAGCCAGACTCCCGGGCGCCGATCCACCCGAACCGGTGGCCGCTGTCGGCGGAAGTTTCGCGGGAGACCTGCAAACCGCCGGTGTTGGTTCGATGACGCTGCATACGCCGCTGGGTTTCGCAGAGCCAACGGACAACCGCGGCACGATCTGGAACTGGGAAAAACCCCGCCGGCGCACCAAGGGCGACGAGCCAGTCGTCGATGACCGGCCGATGCACTGGCAGTCCAACGAGGACCTGCGCAAGACGCGGGCCAACGAGCCGGGTATCGAAGACCGCTCGACCGAAGATGACATCGACATGGGGGGCTTGCTTGGCGACGTGGCAGGCAAGGGGACCGAGATGGACCTTTCGGTCGAAGCGATGATCGCCGATCTGCTGCCCTCCGAAGCAGAGGCGTTCGCGGCCGAGTCGATTCGCGGCGCGCCGGCGGAGGACCTCGAGGCGCCCGAGTTGGCGATGCCCGGATCGTCGCGGCCCTCTCCCGTCCGCTCCGCAGTGCGGGCCACAGATATCGCTCCTGTGCGCCCCGTGACGGCGGAAGAACGTCCACAGCGGCCGTTGCGCCAGACCGATCGCGAGT
The DNA here is from genome assembly GCA_964560875.1 of uncultured Enterobacteriaceae bacterium. GTDB lineage: Bacteria > Myxococcota_A > UBA9042 > UBA9042 > UBA9042 > CAZLMW01. Next base: position 73,490 of record CAZLMW010000010.1, on the reverse strand, counting down.
GGCAGACCCCTGTTGTTGACGGCGAGTCCGCGACGCCGACTACGGTGCTGCAGGGGTCACCCATTCGCGAGACGGCTGCGGCGAAGATCCCGGTGTTGGCGCAGGTTTCGGAGACGCCAGTTGCCACGGCAACCCAGCCGCAGGCGCCCGCGCCGACGCTGCAGCCACCGCATGCCGAGCCCGCCCCAACTCCTGTGAGCCCGCCCGCCGCGGCGCCGGGGTCACCGACCGACGGCGAACGAACCCAGCATTACGCGAACGCAGCCGCCGCTGTAAAATCCATCGCGGAGTCGGCACCGACGCCCCGTGGCCGGCAGCGCCAAGACCGCGACCCAACGGTTGGGGAAACGCAGCCCGAAGCGGACGGCGTTGCCGATCCGCTCGACGAAGAACCGACGCAGATGCTCGAGCAGCCACCGGTCAAGTTGCTGGGGGGCGAGGCCGGTCCACGCGCCGCCATCGATCCACGAGCGGCGCGCAAACAGCTTAGACAGACCGACCCGGGAACCGCAGCGCCCCCGGCATCGGCCGCCCCATCTCCCCCGACCCGGTCTACGGAAGGTTCACCGGCCGCGGCATCGACCGCCGAGCCGCAGGTCGCGAGCCCCTTGCCCGAGGTCACCCGGGCCGTTCTGCATTGCCGTGTTGTCGGCCGCGACAAGAGCAAGTGGATGCTTGAAACCGCCGACGGCACCGAGTTTGACGTTCTTGTCGCCGACGTCGTTTCGATCACGACCGGGATGGTGCAGCTGTATCGACCACCGGGAACCCGAGCGCGCTCGGCTTTGCTCACAGACCTGCGTGTGCGGAGCGGGGACACATCGTCGCGCCACATCCGCATTCCCGTGGAAGCGTTCGCGTTCGATCGCCTGGCTCCCGGCGCCGATCGTCGGACGGCATGGCAGAAGTTGGTCCGCGAGTTGGCCGAAGCGTCCGGTTGCCAGCGCCTGCCCGCGGGGAATTCGTGGCCAGGCCCGCCCTTTGATGGGTTCCGAGACGAGTCTGAGTTCACCGCGGTGAGCGAACCCGCCGGATAGCGATGAGCAGCTGCCTGGACGGATCTTCTAGGACTGCTCGTTCTTGCTCGGGAGCTTGAGCCCCTTGAGTGCGGCCCACGGCGACAGATCTTCTTCGTCCTCTTCCGGCGGCACGTCGCCGAACACCGCGGGCTCATCTGACCATTTCTCACAGGGTCCAGCGGGCGCATCGACGCATGACGGCGCGTAGGGGATCGCCAAGATGGTGTATTCGACGCAGAGGGGGGCCAAGTCGACCTCGCGCCCGTCGTGTTCGCTGACGTCCGGATCGGCCGTGAACAAGGACTCCGATTCATCGCTGTCGCCTGCATCGAGACCGCCCGAGGGAACGAAGCGGTGCGTGAACACCGTATCGACGCGCAACGTGACGGTGTCGCCACAACGGCTACAGCCAAGGTCGAAGGCACCGACGATGTGGCACTTGGCTTCGACGACTTGCGCCGCCCGCCGGACCTCGATCGCGACCTGGAACGCCGACTCCTTGGCCTGAAAGTGGTTTCCCAGCCGTTCGCCGCACCAGTCCATGGCGAGCTTGCGGTCTTCGCGTAGCGGGCCGCTCGTCAGTTGGTCGAGTCGTACACGCAGCGGCATGGCGGCCCCCTTTCGTCCACCTTCACGCCGACCCGAAACGGGGACTGGCAAGGAGCGGCGGCAGAGGCGCGACGCTCAGGACTTGGTGACCAAGTAAACAACGATGCCGGCGAGCGCAAGCACGATTACGCCCATCATGCCTATCGCGACAACAAGCAGCTGCTGCGTCTTGTCCTCTCCGGCGGTGTCTTCGGGCGCGCCAACGAACGTGTCAAAGCGGCGATGCGGCGGGTTTGATGGGGGCTTCGGTTTGCGAACGTTAGCCGTGTCGTGTTTGCCCGCTTCCTCGCGCCGCGAGTCGATCATCTTGTGCAGATCGTTGAGGGAGATCGCCGTTGTTTCGACCGGATTGACCGGGGTCGTGTGCCCGACGGGACCGCTCAGCAGGTCCTGCGGATGCGCGCCACCCGCGTCCAGGAAGACGGCCGTGAACTTACCGATTTGGATCTCGTCGCCGTCCGCCAGGATGAGATCATCGATCTCGTCGCCGTTGACGAAGATGCCGTTGACGCTGCCCTCATCGACCACGTGAAAGCGGCCGCCCTGGTAGCGCACCGATGCGTGGACGCGCGAAATGCCCGGGTTGTCGATGGACACGTCATTCGTCGTGTCGCGGCCGATGCGGGTGATTTTGCTGACAATTGCGTGACGCTTCATCTCGCGTCCACGCAGCTTGACGACGATCGTGGCCATCGATTCCTCGCGGTCCCGGTGTTTGCAGTGGTCCCACGTTAGCCCGTGCCCGGCGGCTTGTTAAATCGCCGCGAGTTAAAGGCGGTGGGCGCTTTCAGGGATTGGCCACAAAGCGGTACCCAGCACCGCGGACGCTGAGGATGTGCACCGGTCGTCGCGGCTGGGGTTCGAAGTGTTTGCGCAGCCGTGCCACGAAGTTGTCGACCGTCCTCGTGTTTGGGTAGTTGCGCAGGTGCCAGACGTTTTCAAGCAGCTCTTGCCGCGACAGAACCCGCCCGGGGTGCTCGGCGAAGTACTTCAGCAGATCGAGCTCAAGGCGCGTCAGGTGCAGCGGCTGGCCGCGAATCGTCGCCTCACACGTCGCGAAATCGACCGACGCTTCGCCAAACTGCAGCGTATCGGCCACGGCGGCCCCACCGGCGCGCGCCTGGTCCCAGCGCGCCCTCCGAATCAGGCTACGAACCCGCGCGAGCAGCTCATCGAGCAGGAATGGCTTGACCAGGTAATCGTCGGCACCCGCCTCGAGTCCGCGCACGCGATCTTCGGGGTCGGCGCGCGCCGTGAGCATGATGACGGGCGTGTAGTTGCCCGAATCGCGCAGCCTTTGACACAGCGTGAACCCGTCCAGATCGGGCAGCATCACGTCCAACACGATCGCGGCGAACGCATCGGGCCGCACCAACAAGCGGGCAGCCTCGCGCGTCGTCGCGGCGATATCGACCGCATACCCTTCGAGCTCAAAGTTGAGCTTCAAGCCCGCCGCGAGATGGTCCTCGTCGTCAACCAGGAGGATGCGGATTGGGTCGTCGCTCATCTCGCTCATCTCGCCCAATCTTGTCTCGTTCATGTCGCGCTGCGCAAGACGACGGTCATTGTTGTGCCTTTGCCGGTCCCTTCCGAATCAACCTGCACGTGGCCGTCGAGCTGATCGACCAGCCCCTTGACGACGTACAGGCCCAGTCCCGTGCCCTTGCGTTTGCTCACCTCGGTCGTCGGGACCCTGTGGAAACGGTCAAAGATCCGGCCCAGCTGCGCGCGCGGGATGCCGATTCCCTTGTCGCGCACGTCGATCACCACGTCGCCGTTACTGCGTCGCGCGTGAACTTCAATGTTGGGCGGCGCGTCGCTGTATTTCACCGCATTGTCCAACAGATTGGTCAGCACGGCCTCGAGCGCCGTGCGATCGCTGCGCAGCACGATGTCGTCGGGCACCTGCATGTGAAAACAAGACCGGTCGGTGTTGTACCGGCGCCGCACCCGCTCCACGCAGTCGTTGACCATCGCGCGCATCGGAATGTCATCGACCTCCTGGCCGACCCGGTCCACCGGCAAGCGACTCGCCTGCAGCACACGTTCGATGAACGCATTAAGCCGCTCGACGTCCTCCAACATCATCTGCCGCAGTTGTTCGCGCTGCGAGTCTGCGATGCCGCTGCGAGCTAGCGTCTCCAGGCCGAGTCGAATCGAGGCCAACGGGCTCTTCAGTTCGTGGGTCACCGAGTCGATGAACTTCACCTGGCGGCGGGCTTCGAGCATCTGCCGAACCAGGTAAATGCTCCCGAGAACGAGCGTCAGCAAGATGATCGAAAACGCGACAATACCTGTCGGAAGTAGCCATGAATGTTCAGCAAAGCGCTGCGACAATTCGCTATACTGAAGGATGATGATCGTCCAGCCGACCAGCAAGGCGATCGACAACGCAACCGCAAACGAGGCGACCGCGATGGGCAGCCCGACAGACGGCGGTTTCACGCCGGATCGTCGCTGTTTCATGCCGTACGGCATCGTTGCGGCCCCCAGCTACTTCGCCCGGTACACTTCGCGGCCGATCGCGGCCTTCGTCACGGCTTCGACGGTCAACGGCATCGTCCACGTCTTGTTGCCGAGCCAGACCCGCACCTGGTCATCGAAGTTGTCGCTGTCCGTCAGCGCGCTTTGGCCGCCGGGGATGATGTTTTCGCCCTTCTTGGCGTCGCCCGGCCCAAGCTCGATGACCATCCGCATGACCGGTCCGTGGCTGTAGCGGAAGTTCCACGACGCGGCGCCGCCGTTGTAGCCACGAATCGCGTTGGGAGCCGCTGCGTCCGGTCCGCCGTAGTCGCCGGGACGCGGGAATCCTTCGAGGTTCTTGCGCGGGTCGCCCTTGTCGAACTTGTCGGCCAGCGGAACCTTGGCAGGTGTGATCGAGAACAGCTCCCCGATGCTGGCGAGCGCCGGTTGGCCGTCCAGGAATGACGCCAGCAGCCACTTGAACTCGACCACGTGCTCCAGCCCCCACAGCCACTTGCTCGCGTCGTCGGTGCCGAACTTTTCCTTGCTGGCGAGCTTGGTCAACGCGTTGGCGAGCGCCTGCATGAGGATTGTATCGCTCGTCTCCTCGTGCGTGGTTACGGCGTTGTCGAAGAACACGCTCTCTTCGGTCGGGATGCGCCATGACGCCAGCTTGGCGGGGTTGTCCTTACCGCGGCCCTGTAGAATCGTGATGGTCGCACGCAGGACGTCGACGGCGTCGAGGTGCACGCCCTCATCGGCCCAGATCGCGCCGAGCAGCTCGGCGAACGCAGCGTTGAAGATCATCGTCGCGACGGCGTCGGTTTTCTGGTCCGCCGTGGGCTGGTGGTAGAACGTCTCGACCCCGGATTCGGCCGGACAGCCGCGCTTGACCCATGCGTCCATGCGCGCGATGGCGTCATCGGCGGCCTTGCTGACCTTGGCGTGCGCTGCGACGGCGTCCTTCTCGTCGGCGTTGAGGTTGGTCTTATCCTTGGCAGCCAGCGCCTTCGCGCGGGCCACGGCCGACTTGAAAATCGGCGCCACCGTGCAACCTAACAGCGACTTGTGCAGCGCCTGGGCAGCCTGCATCGAGGGGATATCGGCCTTCTTGCTGGAAGCGGCTGCGGCGACCGCATCGTCGAGCTGTTTGGCGCGCAGGCCGAGCACCCAGGGGCCGCCGACATACCACTTGTCGTTGCCGAACACGCCGTCGACGCTGGTGCCCGAGAAGTCGTTGTTCGCGTTGACGATGTAACCCTTCGAAGGATTCTGTGCCTGCGGCCACTGTCCAAACGGTATGAGGCATTTATAAGGATCCTTACTATCGGCCTCTTCGTCAGCTTCGCCGTTGCTCTTGAGCGACACCACAAAGCCGCGATACTTCGCGCCGTCGAGCAGCTCCTGTGGGTTGGAGTCGGCCGCGAACGTGCCGTTGACCCTCTCGAGGTAGGAACGGCAGGGAGTGGGGTTGTAGCCCGAGTAGGCGATGTTGCCGTGGCGGTCGGCGTACATCGTGTTCTGCGCCCAACCGACCAGCCCTTTTTGAGCATTGCGCGCCTCGGTGACCGTTTTCGCGTGGCCGATCCGGTCGACGAACGTCGGCGTGTCCCCGACATCGAACGTGGTCAGGTCCATGGTGATGGCGGTGATGTTGCCGTCCTTGTTCTTGTCGCCGGGGATCACCCATTCGCCCAGGAGGTTGACCATGGTCTCGCCCTTGCTGAGCTTGGACGGGTCGGCGATCTCTTCCTCGGTCGGCACCCGGCCTTCGATGTCGACGAGCCGGCGGCCGTCCCACGTTTCGTAGCGCGCGATCTTCTTGTTGCCGCCGGGACTGCCCAACAGACTGACCTTGGCCGTGTCGTACTTCTCCACGACCTTGATGAGCTTCTTGGTCTCGCCGCCGTGCACGATCGAAACCGGCGCGCCGGCGGCGTCCAACGTGAGTTGTTCGGCGTAGTAGTCGGTGATATCGCCGTAGAGGTACGTGTTGCTCCACGCGAGGTCACCGTTGGTGCCGGCCGCCATCACAGGCAAGCCGGCGAACGTCAAACCGGTCTGGTGTGTCTTGCCGCCGCCGAAGACCGCGGTGTCGAGCCCGATTTGCCAAAACAGCGCCGGCACCGACAGCGACAGGTGGCCGTCTGAGGCCAGCAGGGCGCCGCCCGACTTCGTGTGTGTGCCCGCGACCGCCCAGATATTGCTGCCGAAGCTGCCACGCTCGGATTTGCCGAGGCGATCCCCGAACGCATCAAGCCGTCCGCTCAACGCGTTCAGCTGCGCGTAGGACGGAAAATGAGGCGGCCGTCGGAGGTGGGCGAGGTTGTGTACCGTCTTCGTCCCGGTTGCCGGCACCTTGGAAGCGGACGCAGAGTTGGCGGCGCCACCCTGCGGTGGAGGCGGGCTTGCGGTTCCGTCCAGTCCATATCCTGGTGTCGTCGTCACCTTGTACAACGGCGCCTGGCGACCGATGACGTCGGTCAGCAGCCCCTTTCTGCGCCATCCGGCGAGGTTCTTGCTCTGCGTTGCGGACTCCACAGACGCACGACGCGCCGCCCGCTTGATGTCGTCGCTCTCATACCCCTGCTGGAAGAGGACGACAGCGACCGCAGCGCACACATCGCGCCGCTCGAACGCGTGCATCGCGTCGGACGGCTGCTTGTACCCCAGCAAGCCCGAGGCCAACTTCAGCTCGGACGGTGGCGGCAGCTTGTCGGCTTTGACAGCGGCGATGTACGCGTTCACGCCCGCGGCGTACGCGTCGACGATGGTCTTCATCTCGTCGCTCAGCGCGTTGCAGACCCGGTCGGCCACCATCGTCATCCCGGTCCCGCGCGACTGGATATCGGCCCCGAGCGCGACGTCGCCGAAAACCTCGCTGACTCGGCCCTGTCCGAGGCGCCGCATCATGTCCATGACGAAGAACCGGTCACGGGCGGCGACGAATCCATGCACCCGCGACAGATCCGCGCGATCAGCGGCGTAGATGTGCGCAACGTTGCCCTTGGTTCGCACCACGTGCACAGGGGCCTTGAGGCCGGCGATTTGCCAGGACTCGGTCTCTTTGACCGCCTCGACCAGCTTCATTGCTGCCTTATCGCCGCCGCCAGAAGTGGTGGCGTCCGAGGTCGAATCGGCCACCGATGCCGCGTCCTTGTCGCCATTGTCCTTGCCCTCGGGCTCCGGATCGCTGCAGCCGACGATCACGCCCAGCGCAAGCACGACGATGCTCAACCTGGCCATCGCGGCCTCCCCTCGCCGAATGTCCGGCGATTACCAGTCCCAAAGCGCAAACTGCCCGGCGGGCGCATCCCAGCCGGCGTTGCGGCCATGGTTGTAGTCGATCCCGACCTCGCGCACCTTCCCGTCCGCCGCATCGTTGCCGCTGCCGTCGTAGAAATTGTGCCGATGAAAGCGAATCACTTCGCCGGCGGTGTCTCGGTAGAGCTGCTCGAGCGCCCGTAGGCGGTCGTCGAAATCGTCTGGAATGTTGTACGAAACGCGCGCGAGTCTGCACATCGTCGCGATCGTCGGAAACCGCCGGTATTTGCGACATCCCTGCAGCCACGCGTGGATCTTGATGACATCGGGCCCGAACTTGGACGGCTTGTAGAACTTGTCGAGGAACGTCGCGACGTCGTCTGCGTTTGCGTCGGTGGCCTGTTCGGCGAGCTTCACCGCGCGCTGTCGCCATCCGTCGGGCTTCTCCGGGTCCTCTTTCATGTACGCCTTGAATGGCTTGGAAGCGCGGAAGCTGACGAGCTCCTGTTGCACGATGCCGCGGGCGAGCAGGGCGGTGTTGGTGATGGACGCCACTCGGGCAAGCGCGACCGGCGGCCCGTTGGTAAGGCGCGCCGGTTTGCCGTCGACGAGGAAAGGCGCCGGTGTTCCGTCCGCGAGCCGGTATGTCGCCCGTCGCACGGCGCCAACAGCGATGACCTCCATCGCGAGGTCGCGCCGCATATCCCAGATGGCGTTGTCGATGTTCTGTTTGCGCACCGGCAAGGACAGCGTCGGCGGGATCTTGCGGACCTTGGCGACGACCTTGCGACCCTTCTTGGGAAACACCAGGAACACGACCTGGAAGCCACCTTCGCCGATCTTCTTGATGAACGCATCGTCGCCGTAAATGCGCTTGAGCGACGCTTTCACCTCGTCCAGCCCCTTGGGTGTCAGGCTGCCGTCGGGGTCGGCGTCGAACTGTGGAAAGCTGACGTATTTCAGCCCGACGAATCGGTCGGCCAGCTTGACGGAAAGCGGAGCATCTTCGGCGTACACGTAGCGCTTGGACGGTCCGGCGGGCTTGGCGGGCGCCTTTTTGCCGGTGAAGTACGCGTCGTGCTTGTGCCCGGCGGGATACGCCGCTCCGTCGGGGTCGACGACGGGCATCCACTCCCCCGAATTGGCCGGATCGGGGGCCCACTCGGGGTTGATTTTGCCTGTCGAGGGGCGTGTGCAGCAGCTGACGAGCTCGACGACAACGCGCCCGTCCATCACGGTGAACGCAACGGTTTCGACGTCGGCGGTGAGCACGACCGTCAGGACCAGGGCGACCGCGTAAGCGAGCAGCCGTAGCCCGGTCTTCATTCGGCGTTCAGTTCAGCGATCAGACGAATCGCCTCGGGCTGCCTGGCGCCCACGAGCAGCGTGGTTGCCGGCGACTCCTTCCAAACCTGCAGGCGATCCCGAATGCGCGTCTTGTCGCCCACGAGGTACAATGTGTCGACCATCTTATCGGGCACCGCCGCGATCGCTTCCTTCTTCTTGCCGTCGAGGTAGAGGTCCTGGATGCGGATGCAGTCCTCTTCGAACCCGGCGCGGCGCAGGTACGCGTTGTAGAAGTTGGTCGTGCGCGACCCCATGCCACCGATGTAGAGCGCGAGCGATTGCTTGAGCGCCATGCGGGCCTGGTCGATGAACGGCTCCGGCGCAAGGGCGACCGCGACCGTCGGCGCAAGCTCGAAGTTGTCGAGGCTCTTCTTGCCGCCGCTGGCGTCGAAGCCGACCTGCAGCTGGTCGAGGATGACCTCCGGCCGCTCCGGGTTGAAGCAGGTGAGCAGGACGCCGTCGCAGTGTTCAGCGCAAAACGCCTGGCTCTTCGGTGCCATCGAGCCGGTCCAGATCGGGATGTCCGGTCGCCCGTGAATGATCGACTTGAGCGGCTTGCCCTGGCCGGTCGCACCCTCGCCACGAAACGGGATCTGGTAGCGCTTTCCGTCGTGCGTCAGGGGCCCTTCGCGCGCGAAGATCTCCTGCACGATGTGGATGTATTCCTTCAGCCACGACAGCGGCTTGGAAAACGGCTGTCCGTGCCAGCCTTCGACGACCTGTGGCCCCGATGTTCCGAGGCCGAGAATGAACCGCCCACCGGACAACTGGTCCATCGTGATGGCGGTCATCGCCGTCATCGCGGGGGTGCGCCCCGGGACCTGCATAATCGCGGTGCCGAGCCGGATCTTCGATGTCTGCGCGCCGATCCAGGCGAGCGGCGAAACGGCGTCTGAGCCCCACGCTTCGGCGGTCCAGACCGAGTCGTAGCCGATGCGTTCCGCTTCTTGGATGAGAGGAATGTCGAGTTTGATGCTCGCGCCCGAATAGCCGAGCATGAGTCCGAGGCGCATGGAAGCTCCGGTTGTCGCGACCCGGTCGTGAGGACTCTGCAGTCGTAGATTCGGCAGCGCGCAACATCTGCGGGCGGAGATTCAGCTGTCAGAGGCCCGGGAACCGGGGGCGACATTGTCGAGGGGGCCGCGGGGCCCGTCGGTTGAGCGCGCAGAGTCAAGGCGGTGCGCGAAAGCAGGCCGGATCATCCGCGGAACGCTCGCGCCGCGCAACCGCGACGGGAACCGAGCTATTTCTGCGCTTTTTTCAGGCGCTCACTCTTCGCTTTTCCTGCGGCCGCCTTTCGCGTGGCACGTTCAGACTCTTTGGTGTGGCACTTCTGGTCCACGGAGCTGCAGATAAGTCCAGCTTCGCACTGGCTGTGGCGCTTGCAGGTTTCACCCTGTTTCTTCTTTTCACTGCAGCCTGCGAAGCCGAGGCAGAAGAGGGTCGCAAGTATAAGGGTCATGGTGCGCATGTTCGCTCCCATGCGCCGACAGGCTGGGGGTTGGGGGCCAGCAGCAGTTGGGCGCAGCGTTTTCTTTCGTGACCCCTACAAGTTACCGGAAGGACCGCAACAATCAAGGGAGGCCGCTGATGCGCAGGCCCGGACCGGACGCCTTGTAGCGCCGCGCGATGTGCAGCAGCACGGGCGTCATGGCCTCGAGCGCGATGGCATTTCGGAGCGGCCCGGCATCGATACCCCGCAAGCCCAGCGCTTCGATCGCGCCGATCGCCACCGCCCTTTTTTCCTTGTCGTCGCAGCAGACCAGGACGTCGCAATCGACCTCGTGATGCGGATCGGCGAGGTGCGCGCTGCTCACGTGATGCAAGGCGGCGGCGACGATCGCTTTGTCGCCGACGATGGCGGCCGCTTCGAGGGCCGCGGCGTTTCCTTCCGGCAGGTGCACGAGGCGAACCTTCGGTGGCCTCAGCGGGACGGTGATATCGATCAGGAGTTGACCGCGCAGGTGATCGCGCATCGCGGTGAGGGTGGGACCATGAGCGCCGTAGGGCACGGCCAGGACCACGATCTCGCCTTCAGCCGCAGCGCGCGCGTTGCCGCCCCCCGAGATGCGGCCTCGTCCGGCGTCGAGCTCAGCGGCCTTGGCTTCGCCACGTTCGGCGTGGCGCGACCCGATGATCACGTCATGGCCGGTCGTCGCCCATCGCAACGCCAGTCCGCGGCCTTCCTTGCCGGTCCCGCCGATGATTCCGATCTTCATGTCAGGTGCTCCCGTGGTGCGAATTTGTGGCGTACAGTCCGCGCCATGATGGCTGACGTCAACCTGACCGCTGTGCCCGCCGTCGCCATCGCGCGCGCCGGTGACGACCCCGCTGCGCTGATTCTCGACGCCCTCGAGCGAGCCGAAATGCAGCTGGTGGATCGCGATGTTCTCGTCGTCGCGTCCAAGCTCATCTCCCGCTGCGAGGGGCGCACGGTCTTCCCCGAAGACGTCGTGGTCGGCGAAGAAGCCGCCCGAGTCGCCGAAGCCACCGGCAAGGATCCCCGCCAGGTGCAGGTGGTGCTCGATCAGAGCGCATCGATCTCGCGCATGGCGCCCGGTGTGCTGATCGCGCGCCATGAGCTCGGCTTTGTGGTCGCAAACGCAGCGGTCGACTCGAGCAACGTCGCCGAGGTCGGTACGTGGATCCTGTTGCCGGTCGACCCGGACGCTTCTGCCGCTGACATCAAGTCAAGTGTCGATGCGTATTTCGGAATTGAACTGTCCGTTATCATTAGTGATTCGTTCGGCCGTCCATTTCGAAACGGGACGGTTGGTGCCGCGATCGGGTGCGCCGGTATTGCCGCGCTCCGTGACCGGCGCGGCGATGTCGATTTGCTCGGGCGGGTGCTCGAACACACGGTGACGGCCACGGCGGATGCACTCGCCGCGGCGGCAGATTTGCTGATCGGCCAGGCCGATGAAGGGACCCCAGTCGTGCGGATTCGGGGCGCCCAGTACGACCTGGGCGATGGGGGCGCCGCGGCGCTGATCCGCGACCCGGACCTGGATTTGTACGCATGAATGCTGCCGGCCCGACTGAATTCGACCACCTGCGACGCGTGGTCGTCTTGACCGGTGGTGTCGGTGGCGCGCGGCTCGTGGACGGCCTGTATCGCCTGCTCGGCTCCCGGCTCACATGCATCGTCAACACCGGCGACGACTTCGAACACTGGGGCCTGTGGATCAGCCCGGACGTCGACACCGTCATGTACACGCTCGCGGGGCTGTCCGACCGCGCACGCGGCTGGGGGCTGGCCGACGAGACCTTCGCCGCCCGCGACATGATGGCCCGCTTCGGCGGCGAATCGTGGTTCAACCTGGGTGACCGCGACCTCGCAACACACCTTGCCCGAACCGAGCGCTTGCGCCGCGGCGAGCCTCTGTCGAGCGTCACGGCCGAGCTCTGCGCGGCTCTCGGGGTCGAGGCGACGGTCTTACCGATGGCCGACCGCCCCCGTGCGACGTTTGTCACCACCCGTGACCTCGGCGTTTTGCCTTTTCAGCGATGGCTCGTGCAGCAACGGGCACCTGCGGTAGAATCGATCGCGTACGAAGGGACCACCGAGCCCGCGGCTGGCGTCATCGCGGCGATCGAACTGGCCGATTTGGTGGTCCTCGCGCCGTCCAATCCCTATGTCTCCATCGAGCCCATCACCACGCTAACTGGCGCGTCCGAAGCGGTCGCCGCCAGACCGGTTGTCGGGGTGTCGCCCATCGTCGGCGGGCGCGCCGTGAAAGGCCCACTCGCGGCCATGTTAGGAGAGGTCGACGGCGTTACCCCCAGCGCCGCCGCTGTCGCCGCTCGATACGACGGCCTGCTCGATGCGTTCGTCGTCGAACACGGTGATGCGTTCAACGCGCCGGACCTCGCGGTTCACGAAGCTGCAACGGTGATGAAAAAGGCGTCCGATCGCGTCGAACTCGCCCGCACCGTTCTCGCTGTCGGTTCGACCCTGCTTGGCTGACCCGCTCCGCCCGCAGCGCAAAGAACTGCTGATCAACGCAATAAATACAGACACTTGTGAGGCGCCCGTCACTCCCCGTCGCCATTGGAAGCGCTTGCGACGCGTCTATCTTTGAGGGGGCGCACCGCTACTGACCTCGACCCCCGCGCCCGACGGAGAACCCAATGACAGCCAACCTCACCGCTGTTCGCACTGAGCTCGAAGCCCGCCTTGAGCGCCTTGTTACCCGCATCGACGCGATCGAGCGCGACCTGCGCCGCCAGATGCACGCGACGCTCCCCGAACAGGCTCAGCGCCAGGAAAATGACCAAGTCCTCGAAGGTCTGGACGATGTCGGCCTGGCCGAGATCCAGCAGATCAGGCACGCCCTTGGGCGGATCGATGAGGGCGTCTATGGCGATTGCGTCCGCTGTGACAACCCCATCAAACCCGGCCGCCTCAAGGCGCTGCCATACGCCACCACCTGCATCCGCTGCGCGAGTCTCGCGGACGCCTGAGTCGTCCTGGCGGCGCTTCTGCGCGCCTCGTTTTGCGTCTGCGTCGGTTGCCGGCGATGATGTCCTATCGCGAAACGTCACGCCCGACCCGCGCAAGGGGCGCCCATGGTCATCACGTTCCAATCCGACCAGCAGAAGTCGGTCTACAAGCGCGTTGCGCGCCTGATGATCGGCCTGTTCGGCGATCACTGCACCGCCGCCCAGCACACGTCCACATTCGCCGTCGAGGTCGGTAGCGCCGAGGTCGAGGTGATGATCTTGCCGTGGCATGACGACGCGCTCGTCCTGGTGCGCGCGACGGTCGTCTCCGGGGCCCGCGTGGACGAAGCCCTGCTCGAACACCTGCTGCGCTTGAACATGCAGCACGATTTCGGCGCGTTCGCCCTCGCCGAGAACAACGACATCGTCTTCAAGCACGGCATCATGGGCGCCAACCTCGATGAAAACGAGCTGCGCATGTCGGTCTGGGGTGTGATGCGGGCCGCCGACGATCACGACGACGAGATCAAGTCGACCTGGGGCGGCAAGCGCGCTATCGACGTCAACCCGAATGTCCGCGTGACCAGCGGCAGCGACCGTATCGATGGCGATTTCTCGGACGAAACCGAGGCGATTCACATCGACGAGTTGACCAAGATCGGCGTCTAGCCGCGATGTCAGCGGCGATACGTGTAGCGGTGCTCGTCGCTCGCAGCGAGCTCGTCGTAGCTGCCGAACGTCTTGGCGACATCGGTGACAGCATTAAGCGCCTCGTCTCCGTCGTTTTCCGGGTCATCAAAGCGTCGCAGCGTCCCGTAGATGGTGTTGCGCTGGACAGGAACCCGCCCGGCGGCGCGGATCACGTGGCGCAGGTTGGCCGGGGTGACCAGCTGGCCGTGGCTCGCGCCGGCTGTCGTCGAAATGGACTCGTTCATCAGCGTGCCGCCGAGGTCGTTGACGCCGCAATCCAGCAACGCCTGGGCCATCCGCAGGCCTTCTTTGACCCATGACGCCTGGATGTTGGTGAACGTGGCGCCAAGCATCAGTCGGGCCAGCGCGTAGAGCCGAATCACATCGATTCCTGTCGGTCCTGGCTGCACACCGTCGACCTTGCTTTGCGCGAACAGCGGCGCCTCGGCGTGCACGAACGAGAGCGGTACGAACTCCGTGAACCCGCCGGTCTGGTGCTGAATATCGCGCAGAAGCGCCATGTGGCGGACCTGGTCTTCGGCCGTTTCGACGTGGCCAAACATCATCGTTGACGTCGTCGGGATGCCGAGCTCGTGCGCGGTCGTGATGACCTCGAGCCATTGCGCCACCGTGATGCGCCCCGGGCTGATGGCTTGTCGCATTGTGTCGTCGAGGATCTCGGCCGAGGTGCCAGGCAACGAGCCAAGACCGGCGTCCTTGAGCTCGGCCAGGTAGGAGCGAACGTCCATGTCGGCGTCTTTGCAGCCGTACTTGATCTCTTCGGGTGACAGCGCGTGCAGATGGATGCTGGGAAACGCGTCGTGCAACGCCGCCACGAGGTCGATGTAGAACCGGGGTCCGAGATCGGGGGCGAGGCCGGCCTGCAGACAGACTTCTGTCGCGCCATGCTCAACGGCCACGCGTGTTCGCTCGATAATCGCGTCGCGGTCGAGAAAGTACCCATCTTCAGCGCGCAACTTCCTCGAAAAAGCGCAGAAGTGACATGCTTTTACGCATACATTGGTGAAGTTGATGTTTCGATTCACCACGTAGCTGACATCGTCGCCCGCCTGGCGCCTGCGAAGCTCATCGGCGACCGCGCACAGCGCTCGGAGCTCCCGGCCCCGCGTTGCGCTCAGCGTCAAGGCGTCGGGCACCGAGATCTCGTCTCCCGTCAGCGCCTTCTCAAGCGCACGGGCGACCGCCGCGTCGAGGCGGCGGGGAAGGGTGACCACGTCGGCCAGCTTGTCGGTCATGTCGCTCTCTGTGTGAGGGGGGGACGGTCGATCTGTGGGAATCGGTCCAGCACATCGTTCACGGCAGCGTGAAGGCTCGGATCGAGCCACGTGTCGTCCAGGTAGCTGGCGTAGATCGGCAATCGCGGCCGCAACTCGAAGCCGCAGGCGCCAACCCGTTCGGCCAAGTTGTCGATGTGGGGCCACGGGTGGTTGGGGTTGATGAAGTCGGGCGTGACCGCCGAGATGCCGCCGAAATCGTTGATCCCCGCCGCGATCAGCAGCTCGATCGCGCCGCCGTTGAGGTTGGGTGGGGCCTGGACCGAGATGTCGTCGGGCAGTCTTTGGCGCGCCATGGCCACGGTCGCGGCGACGTCGGCTTGCGCAGGATCGATCGCACCCGCCATGGCGGTGTCCGGATGAGCACGAAGGTTCTGCACGATGACCTCCTGGATATGGCCGCCGGCCGCGTGCAGTCGGGCGATGACGTCGACCGTGTCCACGCGTTCTTGCCAGGTCTCGCCGATGCCGAGCAGCAGGCCAGAGGTGAAGGGTATGCGCAGTGCGCCGGCTTTCTCGTGCATTTCGATGCGGCGCGCGGGGCGCTTGTCGGGCGCGCGGTGGTGCGGCATTCCCCGTTCACAGAGCCGCTCGCTGGCGTTTTCGAGCATCAGTCCGAGGCTGACGTTGACCGGGCGCAGTCGGGCCATCGCGTCGGCGTCGAGGACGCCAGCGTTTGTATGCGGCAGGAGCCCGTGATGAAGCGCGCGTCGCGCCGCGAACTCGAGGTAGGCGACGGTCGAATCGAATCCCCAGCCGGCCAGCTGGCGCGCGTAGCCGGGATAGGCGCTCTCGGGTTCGTCGCCGAGGCAGAGCAGCGCTTCAATGGCGCCGGCATCGCGGGCCCGAACCAGCTCGCGTTCGAGATCTTCGGGCGACATCGTGTGCTCGCCAGGGTCTCTCCGCTTACGTCTAAAAGAACAATAATCACAACGATTTCGGCATAATCGTGTGAGGGGAAGGAACACCTTGGGTGACCACGTGAGCGTGCGCCCCCATGCCCGATCGCGGATCGCGGCGGCGCGCGCCATCGACTCGGTCAAACTTGCGGGGCTATCCAACCCCGGAAGTTGCTTAGCCTGGGCGGCGTTGACGGTGGGGTGGGCAACGGTCATGGCTCAATGCTCGCCGGTGTCGGTGATCCGCTCAACCTCGTCGATCGCATCGAGCTCGGCAGCGAGCCGCAGAGACTCTTCCTCGAGCCCGGGCATGTCGCCCACCATCGCCGCGATTTCGTCGGCGGTTCGCTGGCGGTCGAGGGTGGCTTCGTCGATCGGAACGAGCGCCGCTGTCGAAAACGCCTCGTCCATGCCCGGTGAGCTCTGCGCGACGACCTGCGCTTGCCGGACCAACAACGCCTGGCGGAGCGCTTCGCACGCATGCAACCCCTGGCTGACCGCTTCGGCTGTCCGCATCGCCGCCGCCGTGCCGTCCTGGGCGTCCTCTTCGCACGCGGACAGGAGCTTCTTGCCGTCATGGACGATCGCCATGAGGTCGTTGAGCCAGCGCTCGCACGTTTCGCGATCGGCGCGGTCCCATCCGGCAACCAGCGGCTCGATGCGGTTGTTCCACCAGGCGAGCTCAACGCGGCGTTTTTCCAACCGGTAGCGGGCCAGTTGGCGGATGGTTGCCTTTTCGGCGTGTCCGAGCGCATCGAGGGCCGATGTCCTGGTCGCCGATTGCACCGACGCCGAGACCCGCTTGCGCGACACAGCGATGTGTTCGAGCCCGGCGTTCAACTCCGACACGCGCCGCGCAATGTGAGAGCTGACCTCCGCGACGGACCGGCCCCGACGCGGATAGAGGTATTGGTCGTCCAGCCAGCTGCCGAGCATCGAACCGACCGACCAGCCCATGCCGCCGCCCGCGACAATGCCCCCGATGGCAACAAGCGCGCCGCCGACCCCGCCGACGGAGATCATACCCACGGTCGCGCCCAGCCACACGCCACCGGTTGCGCCCAGCCACTTGCCCAGGTCCTTGGCCATCACGTCGCCACCGAGCACGGTCGGCCGCCATCCGATCGGGCTCGCGGCGCCGCACATCGCGCACCAGCGGGCGTCTTGCGGCACCCAAGCCTGGCATTTACGGCAGCTCTGGAAGGCGGTGGTCACGCGCTGTCGGTGAGGCCCTTGATGCGCTCGATGACCTCGTGCAGCGCGCCGACCTTGTCGACGATGCCGACGTTGGGGGCGTCGCGCAGCGGCTGGGGGATGGCGTTGTCGTCCATCGACGTGCACAACACGACCGGTCCCGTGAACCCGAGCGACCGAATCCCGCGAAGACACGTCGCGCCGTCCATCCCCGGCATCATCATGTCGAGCACGATCGCGGCGGGTTTGGTGTTCCGGCCGAGCCACATCAGGGCCTCTTGACCGCCGGTGGCTTCGGCGACCTCGTATCCGTTGCGGGTCAGCAGCAGGCCGATTAGCTTGCGAATCGACGTCTCATCGTCGACCACCAGCACCGTGTCCGTGCCGATCGCGGTCTGCCGCAAGTGCGTGCGTCGTGCCGGGATGTCCTCGAAACGCATGAAGTCGAGCTCGGACTCGATGTGCGCAGCGGTCCACCCGGCCTCGAGCGCGTGGCGTTCCTTCTCGAGCAGCCGCACGACCTCGCGGACGGTCCGGGGCCGTTCGTCGCGCTCCTTCGCCAGCATCTTGAGCATCAGCTCGTCGGTCGCTGGTGTGATCCAGCTGCAACCGGGCTGCGATGATGGCGGCTTGGCGGCTTCGAAGACGTGCAGCCGATACATCTCGGGGCGGGTGTTCGCCGCAAACACCTGCCGGCCGGTCAGCAGCTCGTGCAGCACACAGGCCAGCGAGTAGACGTCGCTGCGTTCGTCGGCTTCTTTGCCGCGAATCTGCTCGGGCGCCATGGTGCCGGGCGTGCCGATCGCAAGCGACGCCGCCGTCAATCGTGGTGACGACTGGCCATGGGTCTCGGTCCACCCTTCGGTGAGCTTGGCCAGCCCGAAGTCGAGCAGCCGCGTCACAAAACCCGTCGGCGAGCGAACGTCGTTTTCAAGGAAGATGTTGTCCGGCTTGATGTCGCGGTGGATGACGCCTTCGTCGTGTGCGGCGATCACGGCGTCGGTCACCGCGTCCCACACCGACAGCGCCTGCAACATGGTGAGCTGCGGCCCATTGTCGATGCGATCCGCGAGCGATTGGCCTTCCAGAAAGCGCATCGCGACGTAGTAGCCGGCGCGCTCATCGTGACCGCAGTCGTACACCTCGACGATGTTGGGGTGGTCGATGCGGACGATGGTGTGCACTTCGCGCTGAAAACGAGCGACGAGCTCGGCGTTGGTCGTGTATTCGCGACGCAGGATTTTGAGCGCGGCCACGCGCGGCATCTGCTCGTGATGGGCGCGGTAGACGATGCCGATGCCGCCTTCGTCGATGCGGTCGTCGATGCGGTAGCGCCCGTCAACGATGTGACCGACGAGGGGATCGCCGGCGACGAGCTCGTCGAGCCGCGCGCCGTCACGCGGGCAATACATCAACTTTGCAGCGTATTTCCGCTGGCAATTGGGGCAGATCTTCACCGCGCCGCCTCCGTGCGTGCCGCGGCGATGGCCTCGAGGTCGACCCCCTTGTCCGGCGCTGCCAGGAGCGCGTGGAGCCAGGTCCGCAGGGGCGCTCCCGTGGCTCCGTAGCCGCAGCCAGGCGCGTCACCGGCCCAGTTCCACGTCGTCGCGAAGATATCGCAGTGGCAAAGCGGCGCGTCGGTGAAGTAGCGGAGGAAGTGACCGGCGTTGCGGGATCCAGCGCCGCGAACGGCGTGGCCCGGCAGGCGTCCGGTGTTCTTGAGGTCCGCCTCCTGGTCGCGGTTGGCCTCGCGGTGCCAGGCTCGAACCGGCATGAAGTGCAGGTCCTCCCCGGTCCGCTTGCTGGCGCTGGCGAGCAACGACTGCAGCTCCGGACCGGCGAAGTGGACGGGTGTCGTATAGGGGCCGTAGGCGATGAGCGCGGCGGTCGTCAGCGTGGCGAACGAAACGACGAGGCGCGGGTCATGTCGCTCGCTTGCCCACGCCAACCCGTCGGCCAGCACGAGCCGCCCTTCCGCGTCGGTGTGGTCGATGCGGACTTTGTGACCGCGGTAGCTGTGCACGATCGAACCGGGCCGCATCGCGTTTTCGCCGATCGGGTTTTCGCAGGTCGCCATGACCACGACGATCGACCATGGATGGCGCGCGCGGACCAGGGCCGTGAACAGCCCCCACGCCAGCGCGGCGCCGCCCATGTCGTTTTTCATCATCGACACGAACGACTCGTACGGCTTCACGTTGATGCCGCCGGTGTCGAACGTGATGCCTTTGCCGAGCAGCATCAGCGGGGCGCCGGACGCGCCGGGCGGATCGTAGCGCGCGATCACCAGCCGTGGCGGCGAGATCTGGCTTGCGCCGCCCACCGCGAGCAGCAGGTTCATCCCTTCGGCTTCCAGCTCGTCTTCGGCCATGACCGTGCACGTGACATGTTCGTTCTCTTCGGCGAAGGCGACCGCGTCCGCGGCGATCTTCAGGCTCGTCCGCTTTGTCGGATCTTCGTTGACCCAGGCGCGGTAGAGATCTTCCGCTGCACCGATCCGGGCCACCTCGGCTTCCACGGTCGCGTTGCCGTCGATCTTCAGCTTGCCGTTGGCCGCGTTGTGCAGGTCGAGCCCGATCGTCGCGAGCGTTTCGTCCGCCACGCCAGCCGAAGCCGAGAGCCGCCAATCGCTGATCGGATGCAGCGACTTGAGGCGGCGCAACACCTGCCAGGTCTCCCAGCGGGCCTCGGCGCGGGTGGGCGAGGAGATGGCCAGGTCGACCTGCAACGCATCGCCGAGCTGCAACGTGGCCGCGACCCCTTCAGTGCTGAGCAAGCGCGTGCCGTTGTCGGGCAGGTCGGCCGCATCCGCGTGCAGGCAGATGTCGATGCCGGTCGATGGGGTCGCCATGGGGCCTCCGTGCAGGTGCTCAGCCGCGTGAAAGTACCGGTCCCAACCGCGACTTGGAAGGACCGGCCGGAGCGGTCCGCACGCCCCCGCGATCTGCGGCCGTCTTGGCGCACTTCTTGCCTCGTTTCTGACTGGGCGCTATCCATGAGTCACCGACTCAGGCAAAGACGCCCGACCAATTCGGGGGACACGTGCACGCCCAATGCCCCAACTGCGAGGCCCGCTACCGCCTCGAAGAGCGCTCGATGCGACCCGGTGCACGCATGCGTTTTTCGTGCCGTCGGTGCGGCGCGGACATCGTCGTGCACGGTCCCGGCTCGAGCGAAGCTGTCGATGACGACGTGCCGCCGCCGGTCCCGACGGAGAGCGATCACGGTTCGCCTGCGCCAACGGCTGCGTACACGAATGTCGCTGCCGACCAGCCGCCACCGGTCCCGCGGCGCACGCCGCTGCCGTTTCCCACCCAGGGGGCGATCGAACCGGAGCCGCCCGGCCGCAACTGGCTGCCGGTAGGCATCGTGGTCGCGATCATCGTCGGCGTGGCCGGCGGTTTGATGCTTGCCAAGAGCATTGTCGGCGAATCCGACGCGCCCAAGGCGCTTGCCCAGGTTGCAGCAGACGCCCCCGTTGCCGCCGCGAACACGGCCGACAAGGCGACGCAAGCTGGCGAAGAGAAGAGCCCGGCAACCGAGGCGCCGGACCGGCAGGCAGCGGAATCGGCGACAGCGGTTGATGCCGGGGCAGCAGGCGACATCGACGAAGCATCGACAACCGACGCTCGTGGTTCCCCGGCCACCGACGCCGCAATCGCGGTCAAGGACGAGCCTGACGTTGGCGCGGCCGCCGCGGCGGCAGTCGATGCTGGGTTCACGCGAGACGCCGGGCCTTCTGCCGCGAATGTGGTCGCCAAGGCCCAGCCCGATCCGCCGACAAGACCCGCGGCGCGAAAGAAGACTCGGCGCAGGTCACGTGGCTCAGCCCGTTCGTCTGCTGGTCGTCGTCCGAGCGGCGCGAGCTGGCAGAAAAAGGGCCAAAAACGCATCAACGCCTGCGCCAAGTACTACCGGCGCCTGACCGACCTCAAGAAGAAGGTGAAGCTCGCCAAGGTCTTCGGCGACCGGGACTCGACCGCGGAAGAAGGCGAGCTGCGGTCCTTCAAGAACGGCGAAGGGGCATCGATGATCCGCGGCGCCCGCGACGCCGCCAACGCCTACATGCGGGAGCTTGAGAACGAGCGCTCAGCGGAGGACCAGACCTGGTATCGCCGCAAACTGAAGGCCTACTGCGAAGATCCGGGCCCGTATTTCTAGAAAAGCCCCGATTTCCAGAAACAGCGTTGCGCGAACGGCGCGACGTTTGCCCGCCCCAGCCCCAGCCTCGCTTTCCCCGCGGGAGCCGTTTGGGGGTGTTTTGAGATGGCAAAATGCCCACAGCGGGCCGCCAGGGCATCCAGGACGGGCGATCGCCCGTCGAAGCTATATCAATACCTCTGCGCCCGATCGCCCGTTAGAAACAGCCCTACGCCTCGCGGGCGACCGGGACCTCACGCCCAAAACGACTGTCCCCATTTATGCGCAGGTCCGCTATCGTGCCGCCCCGCTCCCAACGCCGCCCCGCCCCAAAGTCCACTCGCCTGATGTCCAACCTGCTGCTCTACAACCCGCCGTCCTCCGCCAATCGCAAGCCGATCCTGCCGTGTTCGCTGCTGGCGCTCGGCGCGATCCTCGAAGGGGAGCACGAATACCGCATCGTCGATGGCAACCTCGTCGGCGACACCTGCTCGGCCGTCGAAAGCGCCGTCCGGCACAACAACATCGACGCCATCGCCATCACCGTGATGCCGGGCCCGCAGTTGGCCGATGCTGTGCCGGTGTCCAAGCACCTCAAGGCGTGTTTTCCGCACATCCCCATCATCTGGGGCGGCTACTTTCCCAGCCAGCACTACAAGACGGTCCTGGCCGCGCCGTATGTGGATTTTGTGGTCCGCGGTCACGGCGAGTTCGTCTTCAAGGCGCTGCTCGATGTGCTCACCGATGGGCCCAAGGGCGGCTACCAGGGCCTCCAGGGGCTCGCTTACCGAGAGGCTGCCGGACAGGTCGTGAGCAACGGGCTGCCGCCGATCCCCGAACCCAAGAACTTGCCGCACTTTCCGTACCACCGCGTCGACATGGAACGGTACATGCGGCCGACTTTCCTCGGCTCGCGGACGATCGGCCATCACAGCAGCTACGGCTGCCCGTTCTACTGCAACTTCTGCGCCGTCGTGAACATGGTCAACGGCAAGTGGTTGCCCGATGATGGCCGCCGCGTCGGCGATGTCGTGCGCACCCTGGTCACCCGCTACGGGGCCAATGCGGTCGAGTTCTACGACAACAACTTCTTCACGTCCGAGCGACGCGTACGCGCTTTTTGCGAGTCGATCCGCGACCTGAATGTCGCCTGGTGGGGCGAGGGCCGGGTCGACACCCTGTTCAAGTACAGCGACGAGACGTGGCAGCTCATGGCCGATACCGGCTTGCGCATGATCTTCATGGGCGCTGAGTCGGGCGACGACGAGACGCTCGCCCGGATGAACAAGGGGGGCAAACAGACGGCGGACACCACGCTGCAGATCGCCGCCAAGATGCGCCGCTTCGGCATCGTGCCCGAGATGAGCTTCGTGCTCGGCAACCCGCCCGACCCCGTCGCAGACGTCGACCGCAACATCGCGTTCGTGCGCGAGGTCAAAGAGGTCAACCCGCAAACCGAAGTCATCCTGTACATGTACACGCCGGTTCCGCTCGACGGCACGCTGTTCGACGAGGCCAAGGCCAACGGCTTCGCATTCCCCGAGACGCTCGATGAATGGGTCAGCGATGACTGGGCCGCGTTCACCCAGCGTCGCAGCAGCCTGATGCCGTGGCTCGGCGATCCGGTGCGCCGCAAGCTCCACGACTTCGAGCGGGTCCTCAACGCCTACTATCCGACGTCCACGCTGCCGCACCTTCGCGGGCTCCCCGCGCGAATTCTTCGTGCTGCGGCGCGCCTGCGTTACGAAAACCAGGTCTACGCCTTCCCGCTTGAACTCAAGGCGCTGCACAAACTGGTCCGCTACCGCCGCCCCGAGACCAGCGGCTTCTGAGCGCCCGTGGCCGCCTCTCCCGTCGCCGATAGCGTGCGCGCGGCGTTGTCCCGCGCGGTCCTCAAGCCGCTCGCCGATCGCGTGGCGCGCCCCCTGCTCGAGCTCCGTTTACGCGGATCCATGCGCACCCAGGTCCTCGGATTGGACCTCGTCGTACCGCCCGGCGTCTTCCATCCAGGCTTCTTCTTCAGCTCCACGGCGCTGGCCAGGTTGCTTCAACGACGAACGTTGGCGGGGCTGCACGTGCTCGATCTCGGCACCGGCAGCGGCATCCTCGCCCTCGTCGCCGCGCGCAAAGGTGCCCTGGTGACGGCCGTCGACATCAACCCTGCAGCGGTCGAGGCGGCGCGCGAAAACGCCTCTCGCAACGGCGTGGCGATTCACGCGCTCGTGTCCGACCAGTTCGACGCGATCGACGCTCGAAAGTTCGACCTGATCGTGGTCAACCCACCGTATTTCGAAGGCGATCCGCGCGACGCCGTCGCCCAGGCATGGCTCGCCGGGACGGGGATGACCTACTTCAAACGCCTGTTCGCCGCGCTGAAGCCCCGTGTCGCGTCGACCGAGACGCTGATCATCCTCGCGGACAACTGCGACCTTCGCGCGATCCAGCGGTGCGCTGCCGATGAGGGGCTCGCGTTGGGCCTCGTCCACAGCGAGCACGTGTTGTGGGAAGAGCAGCTCATCTACCGGGTTGTCGAGGCGCGCGATGGCCGATAGCCCCGTCGCTGGACCCCTCGGCGTCGCGGGCACGCTGCGAAAGTGGCGCGGGCGGGTTGCGACGGTCGTCGAACACTCGTTTTCGAGCCTGCTGCCGCCGGTCTTCAACGTCCTCATCTCGATGCTGGTGGTTCGCATCGCGTCGCCGGCGCTGTGGGGCGAACTCGTCGATGTGATCGTCATCGCGCAGCTCGGTGTGCACATCATCGCGTGGGGCAACAAAGAACACCTGCTGCGCCAATTCTCCACGACGGACAGCGGCCATGGGACCGCCTGGCTTTCGAGCCTGGTCACGCGCTTCACCCAGGTTCTGCCACCGGTTTGCGCGGGCGTCATCGGCTACGGCTTGTGGATCCAGGACTGGTCAGCCGCTGTCATCGCGCCGTGTTTGCTGTGGATCGTTGCCCAGAGCGTCGTCCAGTCCCACGAAGTCGTCGTGCTCTTTCACCGCGTCTTCAAACGCCAGATAGCCGTTGAGCTGACCGGCACCGGCGCCATCATCGCGACGCTGATCGCCGTCCTGCCCGCGATCAGCGCCGTCGAGCTGCTGTGGCTCTTCGCCGCAGTGACCGTCGCAAAGGCTGTGGCCCTGCACGCACTGACCCGACGGCTCCTCGGCGACCTGTCCACCATCGCAGCCGACGGCGGGCTACTTCGCGCCACTGCGGCGTTCTTCCTGCTCGGATTGACGGGGATGCTGGTCTCGCGTGTCGACCTGTACACGGTCGCCGCGTTGCTCGATGCCGCCGAACTCGCCCGCTACCAGGTGCTGCTGAATATGCTGTTGTACCTGCAGATGATGGCCAACCTCATCTTGATGCCGTTTGTGCGCGACGTGTACGGGATGTCCGTCGCCGATATCCACAAACTCGCGGGTCGTTTCGTAGCGCTCGGAGCCGTCCTCTCCGCGGGAGGCGTCGCCGTCGTCGGTCTGGTCGTTCATTACGGCTACCAGATGCCGGTCGACGCGCCGTTGCTCGCTATCGCGTACGGCTACGTGCTGCAGATGTACCTCGCGGTGCCGATGATGTACTCGCTCTTCAAGACCAACTCCGAGTCGACCGTGCTCAAGGTGAGCGTCGCCATCATCGCGACCAACCTGGCCGGCAACCTCGCCCTGATCAAGCGCTTCGGCCTTCATGGGGCGCTGTTTTCGAGCTTTCTTGTCTCCTTCGGCGGCGCCCTCTTCTACACTTGGCTGAGCGCTCGCTTGCGCGCTGATGAAGCAAATCGTTAGGTACCTTATGAATGCCTCCAGCCCGACCGTGCTCGGCCCCGAAGATGTGCGTTCGTTCGACGAGCGCGGCTACGTCATCCTGCGCGGTGTTTTCGACGCGGTTGAGCTCGACGCGATCCGCGCCGCATTCGACCGCCTCGCCGACGAAGCCAAACGTCTCGCTTCCAGCGGGATGCACAAGGGCGCCCAGTTCGTGATCGAGCGCCGATACGGTTGGCGCAAGCCGCCTTCGATTCATCGCGTTGTTTGGTGCGGTGCGTGCGAGCCGCTATTGCTCGACGTCGGCGCCGATCCCCGGCTGCTTGGCCCAGCCACCTCCATCCTCGGCAGCGATGCAGCGGATCACCTGATCAACCAGGCGCACTTCAAGATTCCCGGCGACGGGGTCTCATTTGCGTGGCACCAGGACTCGGTGCATCGGCGCTACGGCACGCCGCTGTGGCAGGACGTCAACGGGCGCGGCTCCTATGTCCAGGCTCTGCTCGCGGTGGACGCGATGGACGCCACCAATGGCCCGCTGATCGTCGTGCCGGGGTCATGCAACGCCGGTCATATGCACGGCGAAGGCCGCAAACGTCTCGACTCCGGGCTGTTTCCACCCGAGACCACGGTGACGCTGACCCTCGACGCCGGCGACGTCGTCATGTTCGGCCCGTACACGGTCCACAAGAGCACCGCGAACACGAGCCGGCGACCGCGGCGGGCCCTGATCAACGGTTACGCCTATCCGGGCGCCAATTCGCGCGACTACCCGGGTGACGGCGCTGGTCGACGGTTACGCATCACAGACTCGCGCTGACACGGCGTCGAACCGACACGGCGTCGCACCAGGGCCCATCCGCTTCACCGTCCATGAAGTTGTGGAGAAACTCGACGACGTCGAGGCCCGGATCTGGGTTGAAGCCGTCGGCGACGACTGAAATGGAGCGCCTGACGGCGCGCACCACCTCAGGCGGGCTCCTTCTGCCGAATACCGACGTCAGTTTCGTTCACCGTGGTCGCCGCAGGCGGTGGATGCTCTCCCCGGGCAGCCGGTGAGAGAGTAGTTATTTCAAACTGTTACGGCACCAGCAATAGAACTCAGCGACAAACCAGACGGATTGTGCGCAATTCAGGGACAGGCCCTAAGCGGCGAGCAGCGCTGAGCGGACCTGCTTGAGCAGCTTCTTGGCCGCGATCGGCTTGTGCATGACCATCTCGTCTGCGTGCACACCGTGGCGCTGCAAGGCCTCGGTGCTGTATCCGGTCATGAACACCACGGGGAGATCGGGCGAGATCTTGCGGACCTTTCGCACCAGCTCCGGGCCGGACATCTGCGGCATCACGACGTCGGTTACGAGGAGATCGAACGGCTCGGACGTCGACCGACCGAGCGCCTCCAGCGCCGCGACCCCGTTTTCCGCCTGCGCGACAGAATAGCCGCTTTGTCCCAGCAGGCGGGCGATCGACTCGCGCACCGGCCGTTCGTCTTCGACGAGGAGCACGCGTTGGTGCCCGCCAAGGTCGAATTCACCGGTCTGGACGCGCGATGCGCGGCGTTTGCGGCGACAACGAGGCAACAGGATGTCAAATCGCGTCCCGCAGCCGGGCGCTGAATCGACGTGGATGGTCCCGCCGGCCTGCTTGACGACCGAGAACGCGGTGGCGAGCCCAAGACCCGTGCCCTGGTCGGCTGCTTTGGTTGTGAAGAACGGTTCGAAGATGCGCCGGACGACCTCGTCGGTCATGCCGATGCCGGTGTCCTCGACGCGGATTTGGACGTAGGCGCCAGGGCTTGTCCCGTACCGTGCGCGGCCCGGTTGCGCGGTCAACATCGTGTTGGCGGCCTCGATGCGTAGCTTGCCACCCGAAGGCATCGCATCGCGGGCGTTTGCGGCGAGGTTGAGGACCAGCTGCTCGAACTGGCTGGCGTCCATACGCACGCGCCATAACCCGCGCTCGATCATCATCTCCAGCTCGATGTCTTCGCCGATGATGCGCTGCAGCAGCCGATGCATGTCTTCGATCAGCGGCTTGAGGCGCAGCACACGCGGTTCGATCGCGCGTCCTCGCGAGTAGGCCAGCAGTTGACGCGTCAAGGCCGTGGCTCGCCGGGTCGCGTCGAGGATCTCGAGCACGTCTTCATGCGCCGTGCTGCCAGCGGGGACCTCGCCGCGGATGAATTCGCCATACGTGAGGATTACCGACAGCAGGTTGTTGAAGTCATGCGCAATGCCGCCGGCGAATCGGCCGATCGACTCGAGACGGCTCGCAGTGTGGTCCTGCACCCCATCGATGAGGCCGCCGGGATGTGGTGTGTCGCGAGGCACAGGTTGATCCATAGGGAAATCACCTACAGCCTACGCAAATCTCGCAGTACGAATCTGCGTGCGAATGTGAATGCGGCGGCGATCATCGTTTGGTCCACAGACCGAGGCGAGAGGCCGAGGGACGCAAGGCGCTTGGTCTGGTGCCGGTCGCCGAAGCCGAACCGCTGCTGGCTGCGGCCGACAAGGTCGCGGCCATGGTCGCCGGCGTCATCCGCAAGCACAGCGGCACCCCGTGAGGGTGTGAGTTCGGGTTCGGGTTCGGGTGGCCCGGACCCGGCCAATCGCTCAGTCAGCGACTTCCAATCGGGCCTGCGGGCGCCGGCCCCTCAACGAAACAACAATCGAGACCATCGCGCAGTCCGAATGGACGCAACGATGATCGCCGCGATAAAATGAATCCACCTCTTCGAATTCGAAGACTTCCCGGGGAAAAGGCGTCTATTCCGTTGGAGTTCGCATGCACATCGCAATCACCGGCGCATCAAGCGGCATCGGGGCCGCCCTTGCCAGGGAGTTCGGCGGCGCAGGCAACAAGATCACGCTTGTCGCCCGCCGGCTCGAAATGATGCAGGCGCTGGCAGCCGAGCTCGACGCGGAGACTTCCTGCCACAAGGTCGACCTCGCCAACCTCGAAACTTGCTGCGATTGGGTGCAGCCCGCCGAAGACGCGTTGGGTCCGGTTGATGTCCTCATCAACAACGCCGGCGTCCAATGGGTCGAGCCGACGCTGCAGATCAGCAACAAGCGGGCTGAACTCCTGTTTCGACTCAACGTGCTCGCACCGATGCGTCTCATTCGCCGCGTCGCCCCGGGCATGATCGAACGCGGGAGCGGCCATATCGTTAACATCGCCAGCCTCGCCGGCGTCACATTCGCCCCGGGGATGGCCGACTACTCGGCAAGCAAGGCCGCGATCGCCGCCGCTTCGGAGACGCTCAACGACGAGTTCAAGAGCAAGGGCGTGCACGTGTTGACGGTGTACCCGGGGCCGGTCACCACGCCGATGGAACAAGCCGCGCGCGCCAAGTTCGAAGGCAGCGCGTCGGTCGACCATCTGCCGACAGGAACGGCCGACGAGCTCGCCAGCAAGATCCACAGCTGCATCACGAAGCGCAAAGTTCGGTTGGTGTATCCGGCGGTCTACGGCGTGACCCGCCATATGCGCGACATCAGCCAGTGGGTGACCAACTCGTTCGCGCCGCGGCTCGACGGAAGCGACTCATAAGGTTTCGAACGATTGCCGAAAGCGCTGCAGCTAGAAGGCGTTATCAGTCCGCGCGATATCAGACCGCGCAATATCAGACCGCGCAAAACCAGACCGCAATATCAGACCGCAATATCAGACGGCATTGTCCGAATCGGGGAGCGCCGCAGAGACCTCGCGGACTCCGTCGAAGAAGGCGTCGATATCGCCGGTCGTCATCGCCGGGTCGACGCACACGAGCCGGATGGTTCGACGGCCCTTGACGTCACCGGTGCCGACCATCGCCAGACCGTGCGTGTGAAGCTCGTTGCAGATCGCCGTGCTGCTTGTGTCGGTGACCTCGAAGCACACGTTGACCGACTGCGGTCGGTTGATGAGCGTCATGTTGGGGTCGGCTTCAATGGTCGCGATGGCGTGCGCCGCGAGGCTCATGATGTGGTCGACGCGGCGCTCATAGCCGGCGTCCCCGTGGTGCTGCCACGCCGTCCAGAGCTTCAGCAGGTCGTTGCGTCGGCCGCACTGGATGGAACGCGTGCCCGGGTTGTAGCGGTCGGCGTCGCCCTGGAAGAGGTAGGTCGCGCTCTCGCTCAGGTGCTTGGCCAGCATGCCGGGCTTGCGCACGAGGATGACCGAGCACGTCAGCGGCACACCCATCATCTTGTGGGCGTCCCACGTCATCGAGTCAGCGCGGCCGATCCCGTCGAGCAAATGGCGCCAGCGCTCGGACAACAACATCGTGCCGCCGAACGCGCCGTCGACGTGCAACCACACGCCATGCTTCTCGGCGACGTCCGCGATGGCAGCGATCGGGTCGAAGGCGCCTTGCACCGTGGTTCCGGCCGTCGCGTTGATCATGACCGGAACGAGGCCGGCTTCGATGTCTTGCGCGATCGCAGCTTCGAGCGCGTCGGGGCGCATTCGGCCGATCTCGTCGGTCGCGATGGGGCGAATGTTGGCGCGGCCAAGGCCGATCATGCCGGCGGACTTGCGGATCGAGTAGTGGGCGTCAGCGGACGAATACACCCGCGCCCGCCGCCCATCGACGCCGTTTTCGCGCGAGTCGGGCATCGCTTCGTTGCGGGCCATCATCATCGCCGTCATGTTCGACAGGGAGCCGCCGGGTGTGAACACGCCATCGCCGCCCGCCATATCTGCGAAACGCGCCATCCGTTCGACGAGCGCGTTCTCAATGAGCACATGCGGTCCGGCGACTTTCCACGTGTACATCGAGTTGTTGAGCAGCGGCGCGAGCATGTCACCGAGCACGGCGGCCGGATCCGAGCCGCCGAAGAGCTGGTTGAAGAAGCGCTTGGTGCCGGTCGCGGGCGTCAGCTTGAGAAGCGTTCGCAGTTTGGCGGCGACGGCGTCCATCGGTAAGCCCTCGATCCTGGGCGCGACCTCGATGCGGGCAGCGGCGTCTTCAGGGCTCACGTACGGGCGAACCGGTCTGCGGTCCACGTCATCGAGCAAGCCGAGGGCGAGCGCGCGATGGTGGTCGAGCGCGTCGGCGAGGGTGCTGGGTTCGATGGGGTTCATGGTCGGATCCGACGGCTGCGTGGGTGGGGAGGCGGGATACCTGCGCGCGGCGGGGAGGGCAAGCATCATCTTCGATTCGGTGAATGCGTCTTGCGACTGGCGTGCGCAACATCGATCCTCTCGCTTCGCGAGATGCGGCGACGACGTTCGCGACGTGCGGAGGCAGCAGTGCGAAAGAAGCTCACATTCGAAGAGATTCGCAGCAAAGCGATACGAGCGGCGGCGGCAGCAGCCGGGCTCGGTGTCATGGCGTGCTCGGGCAACGGCACGGGCAATACGACGGCTCCATCCGCGCAAGCTGACACGGGCTCGAAATCGGCGACCGCAGACTCGGGGAATGGGGGCTCGGGGAATGGGGATTCGGCGACCGGCTCCGACGTGGCGGCGGCGTCCGACTCGGAGGCCATCGACACAGCCACAGGGATAGACAGCGGTTCCGCCTCGTCGCAAGACTCCGCAACCGTGGCCGATGCAGGCCAGGCGGCAAAGGACACCGGTGGTGCAGCCGACACGAAAGCGGCAGCCGATGTTGCCAAAGCCGACGTTGCC
>CAZLMW010000010.1:0-42640 GCA_964560875.1 uncultured Enterobacteriaceae bacterium | reverse complement strand
GTTGCCAAAGCCGACGTTGCCAAAGCCGACGTTGCCAAAGCCGATATTGCCAAGACGGACACCAACAACGGCAATTGCCCCGACCTCGAAGCGGGCGAGCCCGACTGCTTGAAGACGCGTGGCACGCCGCAGTGGGCGAAGTGTTGCGAAGACCGCACGAAGTGGTGCCAGTCCAAACACGCGGGCGACCAGACGGCGATCAATAACTGCCAGTTTGGGTCGAATTTCTCGGGAAAATGCACGGGTTGCATTCCATGGGGCCCGCCAGCACCGCCTCGCTTCGACGAGAGTTGGCGGCCGCGCGTGCACGCCAACGGCATGGTGTTCGAGGTCGCTTGATGATCCGCATCGATCTGCGTGATGAAGGCCGGGCAGACGCCGCTCAGCTGGGCGTGATCCCCGAGCTGTCTCGCGCCGATCGCGACGCGGCGATCGCGACGTGGAAGGGGCGGATGGTCAACGAGACCATCTCCTCGCGTGTGTTTGCCGGCCTCGTGCCACAGATGCTCCGCGCCGGCATCCAGCCGCGTTGGATCGCACCTATCGCCGACGCGGTGGTCGAGGAATTGCGGCACGGCCGTGAATGCGCCGCGGTCGTCCATGCGCTGGGAGGCGACCCATACGCCGAGATTCCCACTCTTGCGGAGCTTCCCGAACACGAAGACGCGCCTGCCGTTGAAGCCGTGATGCGCAACGTGATGTCGATCTCGTGTCTCAGCGAGACCGTCGCGGTCGCCCTGATCGGCGCTGAACGACTCCGCGCCGGGCCCGAGACCATTCGCGACGCACTCGGCCGCATTCTCGCCGACGAGGTCCGTCACGCCCGTACGGGGTGGGACCTGATCGCAAACCTCGCGCCTGAAATCGACGACGAAATCCGCGCCCGGCTTAACCGCTATCTCGTGGTCGCGTTCCGTCATCTCGTCGCACATGAACTCGCCCACCTCCCGGTCGGCGCTGCACCGTCCGAGCAGGCTGCGGAGGTCGGGGTTTGCGACGGCGACGAAGCGCGGATCATCTTCTTCGACACCGTGCACAACGTGATCATTCCCCGGCTCGAAGCGCTCGGTTTCGCCGCTCAGGATGCTTGGTCCCAGGCCGGCGACGTGGCGGCGGCATGAGCCACACGACGAACCGGGCAATGGTTAGAAACCTTACGATTGCGGTCACCGTAGCGTGCCTATGCGCAGCGTCGACCGCCTTGGCCGGCATCGCCGACCAGCCGTTGTCCGTGTCGAAGATCGGCAGCAACGTGGCCTGCCTGATCGACGCCAAACGCGCGGGAGACACCGCATCGTGGACCCGCTGCGCGTCCAACGGCCTGGCCGAGTTCGATGGACAGCTGCTCGAACTCCAGCTTCACATCCGAGCCGGTGTTGATCCCAATGACATCGACGACGCTGTCTTCGGCGCGTTTGACGGACGCGGCGGCGTGCGCGGCATCGACACCATGATCGCCTGGCTTGACCCATTGCGCCTGCCCGCCCTGGTCGCGGCAGAGCCTCGCATCGCCTTCGCGCAGATGCCTCAGCGCCCGATCCTCGAGCTCGGCAAGGTCCAAAGCCAGGGCGCGACGCTCCTCCACCAGCCCAAGATGATGTGCACCGGCAGACGCGGGTACGGACAAACCGTCGCCGTCGTCGATAGCGGCTTCCAGGACCTCGACAAGTCGATCAAGAACAAGGAGGTCACGCGCAAGGTCGGCAAGGTGTCCTACACCGGTGGCTTTCACGGGACCATGTGCGCGGAAGTCGTCGCCGATGTGGCCCCCGGCGCGCGTATCTACCCGGTCGCGACGCCGTCCTTTCCCTACATGCAGAACTTCATCGCCGAGGTGACCGGCCCCAACAAGTACAGCGTCGACATCGTGAGCCACTCGGTCGGCTGGCTCGGCATGAGCTTCGGTCGTCACACCGGACCGCTCTGCGCGCTGACGGACAAGGCGCGGGCTGCCGGCATTGCGTGGGTCAACGCGGCGGGCAACAACGGCGGCGGCAACTTCTACCAGTCGGCCTACGTCGACGAAGACAAGGACGGCAACCACGACGTCTTGCCCGGCGAACCCAAGCTGATGTTCCGGCTCGGCCACAACGCGCGCGTGCAGGTGTATTTCGACTGGGACGACTACGAAAAGGCCAAGATCAACCTCGATTTGCAGCTCTTCCGGCAGGAGAAGAGCGGTTTTTGGAAGCTCGTCACCTACTCCGGCAAGACGCACAACATGTACACGGGCGCATCGGAGATCCTGTTCGTCAAAGCGGTCCCCGCCGGCATCTACGCGTTCGTGATGCGGCCCCACAAGGGCAGCGCGAATCCAAACGGCGTCCGGCTGCGCATCCTCAACAAGAGCACCAAGAGCACCCCGCTGTCGGTGCATCACAAGAACGGCAACGTCTACGACCCGGCGTCCTGCAAAGATGTGCTCGCGGTCGGGGCACTTCGCCACAACTTGTGGAAGAAGGGACCGCTGGAGACGTACAGCTCGTACGGCCCCACCGCCGATGGCCGTCAGAAGCCCGAGATCATGGCCCCTACCGGCGTGGCGACGACGAAAGGAGCGTTCTTCGGCACGTCCGCCTCCTGCCCACATGCCGCCGGAGCGGTCGCTGTCTACGCCGAGGCGACTGAAGGAACCGCGCTCGACGTCATCGACGCCTTGATTGAAGACGCCGAGCCGATGGGAGTCGAACACCCCGACGTTGCCTACGGTTGGGGGCGCTTGCGGTTGTCCGCCGCGCGGCTCGGCTGGGAGTGTGACCCCGAAGGCATCGAGCTGCCCGCCAGCTGCACAACGACATGCGGCACGGTCGGCAGGCGTTGGTGCAGCGACACATGCGGATGGCACAAGTGCGTGCCGCCATGGGAAACGTGCAACGGAATTGACGACGACTGTGACGGTTTGACCGACGAGGAGCCAGAGTGCCAGCCCGCGCCCGCCGATGAAGGGCCTGAGCAGAGCGATACGGTGTCTGCAGATGTCGATGCTGGCCAAGCAGATGCGGGTTCGGTCGGCGGCGGCGATGACGCCGACGGATGCTCAGCGTCGCGCACCGGCGGTAGGTCCAGCGCGCTTTGGCTGCTTCTCGTGTTCGTCGGCGGCGTCGTGTTCCGGCGCAAGCGATCGTCCGCGGCGCCCGCCCGATAGTCGGCCTGAAACGGGCTAACGAACGAACACCCAGGCGAATACTGGCGTGCGGCGGGTGCCGTTTTCGGGCCAATAGCACGCGATATTGCCCGCTGACTTGACCGGGCCGTTGCCGCACATCTTCTCGTAACCGCCCAGTCCCAGCCATGAATCCGGCGAGTTACAGTCGTTTTCGTTGTTCCCGATGATGCCGATCCGGGCCCGGCCCGCGCCGTTGACAAAGGCGTTGAAGCCCTGCACGTGACAGTGGCTCTGCAGCGATCCGCCGGGAATCAGCGCCTTCCACTGCTTGTAGCCAACCGCTGTCGCGACCAGCTTTCCGGGGCTCAAGATGGCGTGCAGTGTCTTGCCCAATACGTTGGGTTTGGTTCCCTTGAGTGGAATCGTAAGGAATCTAATTTGTTTGCCGGTCTGGGCGACGACCAGCACTTCGGTCGCAGGCACGTTCCACCAGCTCGCGAGCTTTGCATCCATCCCGACCCACGGCGCCTTGTCCGCGTTGTGGGTCTTCTTGTCGGTCCACAGCTTGCTGCCCCAGTTGAGGGTCGTCTTGCGGCCGTCGATCTGCATCGCCAGCGTCCAGCCGCCGCCCCATTGGCCGCCCATTTCGCACCAGGTCGGATACGTCGTCGCTTTGCCGGCGGAATCGGTCCCCAGCAGCGTGTAAACACCGGACTGCAGCGACTTGTCCTTGGCCAACGCGGCCTGGCACGACGTGAACACAGCGTTTTTCGGCCAGTGGCAGACGCCCTTGGTGCACGTGCCCTTGCTGCATGTTGACCCGTCTTTGATCGACTTATGCTGGCAGCCGTTCTTCGTGTGGCAGCTATCGGTCGTGCATGGGTTGAGGTCGTCGCAGTCGGTCGCCTCGGTCGCGGTGGCGCACTTGCCGAGATCACAGGCGGATTCAGCGGTACATGCATCGCCGTCGTTGCACGGGCTCTCGAGCCTGCGCGCGCACACGAAACAGCCGAGCACCGTCTTGGCGCCGAGGTCGTTCCAGCCGCCGCCCGGGATGATCTCGACGTAGTCCTCGTTGCCTGCGTTGTTCGGCTCGCCTTTGTTCCATGCGCGGTATCCGTAGCGCGCCCGGTCCGTCCATTGCCACGTCCACTCGCGCGCGCCGTCGGTCAGGCCGATCCACGCGCCGATCTTTCCGCACGCCTTGTCCGCTTGCCCGCGTACGGCCGCGTTGTCGTATTTGTCGTCGACGCTGGCGAGCTCGCCGCCCCACGCCTGGCATTGCTTCCGTGCCTGTCGCCAGGTGCCCTTCTTCTTGAACGCCTTGAGGCAGCGGCCCCACTTGATCTCGCCGTCGCAAGCCGTGGACGCATTGGGCAGTGGCAGCGACTCACACCCGTCCTCGGGTGTGCAGAAATCGGTCGTGCAGCCGTTGTTGTCGTCGCAGGGCAAGAACTGGTTGGCCGGGCACGCGCCGAACGAGCAGTGCGCGGGCTTGGTGCACTTGTTGGCTTTGCGGCATTCGACATTGTTTTGCACAAAGAAGCAGCCCTGTGAGTGCAGGCACTTGTCGGTTGTGCACACGTTTCCGTCGTTGCAGTTGCGCTTCTTGGTCCCCTTGCACGTGCCGTTGTCGCAGACGTCGACGATGGTGCACAGGTCGCCGTCGGAGCAGGGCCCCTTGTCGTCGACCGTCGATGTGCAGCCTTTCGCGGGCAGACACACATCGGCCGTGCAGCCGTTGCCGTCGTCGCAATTCGTCATCGCCGGGGTGCCGCATTTGCCGAGGATGCACTTGTTTGTGTCGGTGCACGGATCACCGTCGTCGCACTGCTTGTCGTTCTCGCACGGGCAGAACGGTCCGGCCGGGCAGCCGGGGGGCGTCACACCATCGGGAAGGTCTGCGGCGTCGTTGCTATCTGCGGCGCCGCCATCATCCGCGGCGGTTCCTGCGTCCCCGGCGGCTTGCGAATCGGGCAGCTCACCGATGTCGGTTGCGGCATCGCCGACGGCGTCTTCTGCCTTGGGCTTTTCGACAAGCTCGTCGGAGCAGGCCGGCAAGACCCACGCCATGTAGACGGCGCACCACGCGATCACAGCCAAGCGGTTTCGGGGGCGATGCTGGTCTGGTCGATCGGACACGGCGGCGCTCCACGGCGGACAGGCACCATACATCGTTCCGGGCGACGATTCACCGCGTGCGAAGACAGCGGCAAGACTCGGTCTCCAACACGGTACCGGCACCTTATCTGCCCGCGCGGGGTAACTGTGCGCCTGTAAACTGTGCATCATTTGGCGGGACGCAACGTCGCGGGAACCGTCCGCTCACCCGCATGACCAGGAGCCAGCGTGCAACGGTGGACCGCCGCTCGCGATGTGCTCCTGCTGCTCACCGTGGCGCTGCTGCCTTTCGATCCGCCCGTCGCGGTGGTTTCCCTTGGCGGCCTGGATTTGACGGTCGGGGAGTTCGGTCTGCTGGCCGTAGCTTTCGCCCATGTGCCGCGCGCGATCAACCTTTGGGATCGGCGCCAGTGGCCGATCCTTGCAGCGCTCGCCTACCTGCTTGGCAAGGGCCTGATCGCCGCCGCGTTCGCCTCCCCCCATGAAGCAGCGGCGCTCAAAGCAACGTTGCGTTTGGGTGTCGTGCTGGCGCTCATTCCGGCCGCCGCCGATGTCGCCGGGCAGGTTCGTGGGGCCGGTCGGATCATGGGGTCGGTGGTCGTTGGCGCCGTGGTCGCCGCGTTGCTTGGCGGTTGGGAGGTGCTCGGCCAGTCGGACGTGGTCGAAGGCCTGTTGGCGATCTATCGGCCCAAGGCGTCGATCGCGGCGGGCGGCCGTCGACTCACCGCGACTTTTGCCCACGCCAACCTGGCTGCTGGCTATTTCGCGGGCGCGCTCCCCGTCGCGGTCGTCCTTGCCACGCGCCGTCATCGCAGCGCAGCAACCAAGGTCGCAGCCTTCGGCGCCGTGTTCACCATCGCAGCGGCACTTGCGCTGACGCAGAGTCGCGGCGGGCTGGTCGCCGGATGGGTTGCCGTCGCCGTGGTGGCGGCTCTTGGGACCAGCATGCGGGCCTCTATCGCGCGAACGGCGATCGTCGCCGGGCTCGGTGTATGCGCCGCGTTCGCCGTTGGCGACGGCCTGGCAAGTCGGTGGGGCTTGTCGAGTACAACGGCGTACGCCGCCAGCTACGACGTGCCGTCGCAGCTCAACCTCGAGCCTGGGCAGCGGCTGTCCGTTCCCGTCAACGTCACCAATCGCGGCGACCTCACCTGGCGCGCGCGCGGGACGGATCCAGTCGGGCTCACGTGGCACATGGTCGCCGCCGACACGGCTGCCGTCGTTGCGGTGCACAAGGGCTGGACCCCGCTGCCCCGCCCCATCGCGACCGGTGAGACGATACGCTTGGAGATTCCTGTCGTCGCGCCGGTCAAGCCAGGGCCCTATCGGCTTGTGATCGACCTGCACCATCGCGGCTACGCGGACTTTTCGGCGCTCGGGGTCGTGCCGGCCATCACCCGGATCAAAATCCCGCTCGGAGCGAACGCCCCGCCTCGCACCGGCCTGGAAACGAGTCATCCCGATGCCGTCATCGACGACGAGCAGACCCGCCGCGCCGTGCTCGCCGCGCGGGCTCAGACCGGCTCGCCGAATCATGGCCGCGAAGCCGCGCGCAGCGACCTTTGGCGTGCAGCCGCCGCCATGATCGTGTCCAGCCCGCTGCTGGGTCAGGGCTACAACACCTTCCGTCTCAGGTGGGGGGCCTCGCTGCCCGAACGGCGCCACGACGCGCGCACCCACACCAACAACCTGTATCTCGAGATCGCGGTCGGTGCCGGCCTTGATGCGCTGTTGGCGTGGCTCACGCTCGTCTTGCTCGCGGCGGCCGGAGCCTGGCGTGTTCTCGTCGAGGCCACATCGACCACATCGACCACATCGGCCACATCGGCCACATCGGCCACATCGGCCACATCGACCGATTCGGCGCAAATCAGCGATACCGCCGCCGCGTCCCTGGCGGCAGTCGGCGCTATCGCGGCCTTTTCGGTGCACGGACTTGTGGACGCGCCGCTGTTTTTCTACGCCAACGCGGGCTTGTTTGCGGTCATGGCCGGCGTCGGGCTCGGCGGTAGATGGCGCTGAAGCGTTGGGCGGCGGCACGGTGGCCCATCGCCTCGACGATTGCTTGCGAGGGCCGAGGCGTGTCGCGATCTCGGATGACGGAGAGCCCGCGTCCGACGGCGTTGGCCAGGCCGGCAACATCGCCCGGAGCGCATGAGGCGACCGCGTCGTCGTAGTCGGCCAGCCACCCGACCCGCGTGCCGGCGACCGGGACACCGCAGGCGACCGCCTCAAAAAGGGCGACGGATTGGCTCTCGTGCAGCGACGCCTGCACCCACAAATCGCAACCGCGGAGCAACTCCGGGATTTCGTCGTGTGCGACATGGCCGTGGGCGACCACCGAGGGAGCGCTTGGCAGCTGTTCGGTGCGGGCTCCCACAAGATGGAGCGTCGTGTTTGGGTGCCGTCGCAAGACCTCGGGCCACGCTCGAAGTAGCTCCAGATGGCCTTTCACGCGGGCGTTCGCTGCGACCACGACGACATGCCTTCCACGGCCGAGGTCGCGACCTTGCCCCGCTCGCTGAAATTGTGCGAGGTCGACACCAAGGGGCGCCACGTCGATACCGGTCGAGATACGCAGTCGAGCCGACAGTTCTGCTACCGCAGCGGCCTGGTGCTGCGAACCCGCGGTGATTGCCGCAGCGCCGCGCAGTGCTGTGCCGACGAGCAGCGGTGAAAGGGCCTGGCGCCGCCCGCCGTAGTGAGCCTCGGGCACGTCGGCCAGCTCGCCGCCAGCGAACGAGAGCACCAACGGCACGTCGACGTGGCGCGCGACGAGAGCACCAACAAACCCGGGTTCATCAGCCCACAACGCGTGGATGCAAAAGGTCGTTTGGCTCCTAACGACCTCTTGCAGACGCCGGACTGCACGCCCGATGAACCGTAGTCGCTCACAGCCCCGCGCGAATTCGCCGGCGAGCGGAACGACGTGAGCTCCGTCGAATTCATAGGCGTGCCGATGGTACGGGTAGCGAAGGGCGACGACGGTCACCTGCCAATCGTGTGCCAGGTGACGCACGAGTCCGCGTAACGCCGGAACGCAGTCCGGATCGGCCGGCGACGCGTAGCCGGGCACCACCAACACCAGCGATTCGTGAGTCATCGGTTCGACCGGGGCGGCGTGTACCGGCGCAGCGTCCACGGCGGGTTGACCGCGATGTCATCCACACGGCTGCGCTGCAACGCCGCGAGCGTACGAGGCAGATCGCCATGGCGCCACCGCGCTGCCGCCGCCGGATCGAACAACGTGTACAGCGGCCGCGGGCTCGCCAGCGCGTTGGCCACGTCGGACGGTTTGCGACGAAACAGCTCCACCACATCGCGGGCGGTCCGGTTCTGCAGGGTTGCGGTGGGGCCCAGCGCCCAAATTCGCGCGTCGGCCGGCAAATCCTTCGTGAGCGCGAGCGCAGCGTCCCGATGGCCATGCGCGATGGCGACAAGCTGCGCCGGGGAGCGAACCGTCCAGACCAGCAGCACGCAGCACGACAGACCGACGCCGACCAAAGCCAGCCGCCGCTTGCCGGCCGTGAGCTTGCCGATCCTCGACACGCCCAACGCCACCAGCGGCACCAGCGGCAGCCAGATCTGCATGCCATACCGAAAGTTCTGATGGGGCATCCCAGCGAGCATCAGCCACGAACACGCCGCGCCACCTGCGCAGAGGGCAAGGGCGACTTGGTCGCGCACCATCGCGCGCTTCTTCCACACCGAGTGCAGCCCCCAGATCCCGCACAGCCCCACCACCGGCGACATCCAACCCGGATGAATGGCGGGCAGCGCGTAGTACACGCCCATGGGCAATGTGTAGTCGTATTGGCCCTCTGCAAAATAGAACGATCGGACAACAAAATTCAGAGGGCTCCAGTCGCCTGACCATCCGATTCCAAGGCCCTTGGGGTGGCGCAGTGTGATGATCAGCTGCGGAAGGCAGGCGACGATCCCGGCCAAGACGGCGAGGCCAGCGCGGCGATAATGGCCCGGAGCAAGCGCATTGACGGCACGCGCTGCGATGATCCACGCGGCGGCGAAAGCGGGCGCCACTGCGACGTAAGACCACCGCGTCGACCAGGCGACTCCGAGGGCAAGTCCGGCGAGCACCATCCAGCGGCCGAAAGTCTCGGGCCGTTGGGCACGTGCGAGGGCCAGCATGCTCACGGCGACAAAAAGCGCGGCGGGCGCATCGCTCATGGCCGCGATAGACCAGGTGACGTGCTGACCGGAAAAAGCCACCAGGCCGGCCGCGATCCAGGCTGCGCTGCGGTGCGCTCGGGGAAACAGCGCGCGAGTCAGGGCCGCCATGATCGGCGCCGTGAGCGAGCCAGCCACGATCGCGACCGCCTGTCCCGCCCCGACGACCGGCCCCACGACCGCCATCATCGACGCAATCATGAATGCAAACAGCACCGGGAGCGTGTAGCCGGGATCGAACGGCTGCAGCGCGAAACCTGTCGCGCGCAGGCGAAAAGCGCGCTCGATGTACGCCCACGCGTCTTGGCCGTACGCCCCGTCGAAGTCGTGCAGCGCCGCGAAGGCCACGCGGATCAGCAAGGCGACCGAGAAGCAGGCAAGCGCTTCGGGCGTCGAGAGACGGCCACGGGTCTTCCGCTGAGGGCGGCGATCGACAGTTTTCTCGACGGTCACGGGCGGCGCAGGAAGACCTGGACGTAGTGGTCACCCAGCCATGGCACGCCAGGCAGGCGATCGATTCGACGCTCGATGCGACCGAGCGTGTTGAACAGCCGCGGCGCCCGGTCGACGACGTGCGCGGCATCTGACGGTGGCAGCAGGACGCCAACGCCACGCGTTCCAATCGGCTCGAAGAACTCGGCGAATTCGGCTCTTAGCTTGCGTGGAGATGGGTACCACACGCGAACCTCGCCGCCACCACCCGCGTGAGCAATCCCGCCCGATCGGAAGCGACGTGTGGCCGAGCGCAGATCGCCAGCGAGCGCGTACCATCCTATCTCCCACGGGCAAATCGGCCCCATGACGACGAGCACGAGGCGGGCCCCGGGCGCACAACGCTCCGCCAGCCAACGGGCGAGTGGCTTGCGATCAGCGACACAATTGAGCGGGCCGAAGTTGCTGATGACGCCATCGAACAGCCGGTTATCGAGCCCGTCGGGCAGCGCGCCGATGTCCACGACCGCGGTTTGCAGGTCCACGCCGGCTTTCGTTGCACGCTTTCGCGTCGTTTCGAGCATCGCCGGGCTTTGATCGCTCGCCACGACGTCCACGCCGCGCTCGGCGAGCCACACCGCGTCGGCTCCGGTGCCACAACCGATCTCGAGAACGCGCTGACCGGGCCCGAAGTCGCCCAGCAACCTCCGCACCGAGTCGCGCAGCATTCGGCCCAGCCGCGAGTCCGAAAACTGCGCGTCGTACCCCGCTGCCGCCGCATCGAACGGTGCCTGCGTCGTCATTCAGCGCGCGCCGCCAGGCGACGTGGGAGATCCCGATTCGCGTTCGCCCTCATGCATCCACATGCCCAGCTTGCCGCGGGCGGAGTTCGCCATGTGCCGCGCGATCTCGGACCACCGGCCGGCGGCCAGTCCTTCCCGCTTGAGGGCGGTGCGCCAGCCCACTTCGCCAACCATCCAGCGTGTCGCGTGCCGATAGAACGCGTCGGAATGTCGGCCGATGACGCTGAGATCGCGGTCGCTGCCGTCATCCCACGACTTGTGCGCGACGACCCGGTCCTGGACGGCTTCGAAATAGCCGGTGTCCTTGATCGGGTAGCTGACCGTGGTCAGGAAGATGTCCGGCGCCGCCGCGGAGAGCACCCGCACCGTCTCTTCGAGGTCGGACTGCTCCTCGCCGTCATAGCCCAACATGATGAACATGCCCGCTTCGATGCCGTGTTTTTGGAGCAGCCGCACCATCGCGATCACACGCTCTGCGTCCGTGCTGCGCTGCATCCGATCGAGGATGCGTTGCGAGCCGCTTTCGGCCCCGACCCAGATGCGTCGACAGCCCATGTCCGCCAGCCGTGCGATGATGTTTTCGTCGAGGCGGTCCTCGCGCGTAATGGTTTCAAACGGGATGCGAATTCCGCGCCGCTCGAGCTCGGCGGCGTACTTGAAGAACCACTTCTTGTGGATCGTGAACACATCGTCGGCGTACCAAAGCATGTCCGGCCTATAGCGCTCGATGATGTCCTCGACCTCGTCGGCGACATCGCTGACCGGGCGCCTGCGATGGCTGTGGCCGTAGACCGCGTGACTGCACCACTGGCAATGAAACGGACAGCCGCGGGCGGTGATGAGGGAAACGCTGCCGAGGCCGTGATGCCGTCGCCACGCATCGATATAAGCCTGCATGTCGATCGCGTCGC
This sequence comes from uncultured Enterobacteriaceae bacterium, assembly GCA_964560875.1. Lineage (GTDB taxonomy): Bacteria > Myxococcota_A > UBA9042 > UBA9042 > UBA9042 > CAZLMW01. The sequence goes on along the minus strand of CAZLMW010000010.1, from coordinate 31,079 downwards.
GGTCGGGCCAGGGCAGGTCGGCGAGCTTGCTGATCTGGGCGCGTGCCGGCGTCTTGATGACCTCGTCGCCGTCGCGATAGGCCACCCCGGCGATGTCGCGCAGCGGCGTCTCATCGGCCGTTCGCCACGCCTTCAGGACGGCCAGCAGCGTCTCTTCGCCCTCGCCGATAACGACACAGTCGGCGCCGCGTTGCAGGTATTCGGCTGCGTAGTTGCCCGGATCGGGGCCTCCGAGGACGACCTTTGCCCCGAGTCGGCGCGCGATGGCCATCATCCGCAGCACGTTTTGACGCGTCATCATGTTCGTGTAGATGCCGACCACGGGCGGCCGATGCTGGGCTACGTGCCGCTCGAACCGGTCGATCGTCGAAAACGTGCTGTCGAAAACGTCCACGGCCACGCCGGCGCGCTTGAGATACGCCGACAAGTAGAGGATGCCCAACGGCGGATACGGGCGCATCGTCGCGAGCTCGTGGGCGTCGTTCCACAAGAAATACCCGTGCGTCAGCAGAATATCGGGCATCAGTGAACGGCTCCAGCGCCAGTGGTATGACCAGTTGTGGTTTCTCGAGACAGATTCTCGGCCGACATCTGCTGGGGCGAGGGCTGAGCCGCTTCTTCGGGGCTGAGCACGCCGCCCATCTCCGCGAGTCCCTCGTGCGGCACCTGCGCCAGCTTTGCGAGTTTTCGCTCCGCCCGCTTCAGGCCCGCCACATCCCGCGCCAAACGCGCCGCACGCCGCCCGTCGATCGCAGTCAGACCGGCCAGGACCCCGCCATCCTCGGCGTTGCGCCGCAACGTGGCCATGGTCTTTTGCGTCCGGTATTCCATGTGAATCACGGTGTGCAGGTGTCGGTAGAAATCGGTCGTAAATGGTCCCTTGAACATCATCGCCAGGTCGCTGCTGTCCACCCAGTTGCGCTTTTCGCCGAGCTGCTCGCGGACCATGCCGTGGAATTTGGTGCCGGGGAGCGGGTATGCGACGGAGATGCCGATATCGTCGGGCGCGCATTCGCGGATCATCCGCCGCGTGGCCTCGATCTCCCCGGCGCCCTCGCCGGGATATCCAAACTGCAGGAAAAACGCGACCTTGACGCCCGCCGCATGGAGCTTTTCTGCGGCCGAGTAGATGTCTTGGACCCGGGTGCCTTTGTCCATCGCGTCCAGCACTTTCTGCGATCCGGATTCGGCGCCGATCCACACGATTTCGCACCCCGCGCGTGCCATCGCGTCGATCTCACCGTCTCGTAGCAGCAGGTCTGCCCGGCTCAGGCATTTGAACGGGATCGCGATGCCGCGCGCCTCCAATTCATCGGCGAACTGACCGAACCAGCCCTTCTTCAGACCCATGATGTCGTCCATGAACCAGACGTGGTCGGGCGAACATTCGCGCATGAGCCACTGCAGCTGATCGGCGACGTAGCCCGCGCTGTGCATGTTGTAGCGCTGACCCCACAACGGTTTCGCGCACCAATTGCAGTGGTACGGACAGCCACGCGTGGTGACGAGGTTGATCGAGAAGTAGCCGTGGCGCTCCATCCAGACGCGCTTGTAGCGACGCAGGTCGACCAGGTCCCAGGCCGGTGTGGGCAGCTCGTCGATCGCGCGGATGACGGCCCTGGCTGGGTTGTCGATGCGCTTTGCGGACTCGTCTCGCCAGGTGAGACCGGCGATGTCTGGCAGCGATCCGCCGCGCCCCTCGAGCTGTTCGAGCAGCGCCTGCAGCGTCTCCTCCCCCTCGCCTCGGATGACGAACGCGGCGCCGGCGTCGAGGTAGTGATCGGGATGGTCCGTAGGGTCGGAGCCGGCGACGATGACCGTGCAGCCGCGACGACGGGCCCACGAGATCATGTCGACGGCGGCGTCGCGCATCCGCGTCAGACACATCTTCGTGAGGTAGTTGAAGTTGTCCTCGTACAGGATGGCGTAGCGGGGTCTGGTGCGGTCGACGGCGGCGCACCACTCGTTGACCCCGTCGGCCAACATGGCGTCGTGAAAGGCGACCTGCAGGCCCATTGCACGGACGGTTGCGGCGGCGTACAGCGACCCGAGCGGCGGGTACGGCTGCATGCTCTGCCACAGCTTGGGGTCGAAGCGCAGGTGATACGCTTGGCCAATCAGGGCGTCGATCACGACCGGTGCCTCCGCGGCATCCGCGCGCCGAGGGCGTCGCTCCACAGCCCATGTTTTTCAAGCCCGGCACGGAAGCGAGCGATCACGCGCTTGCGGTTGTCGGTGGTGTGCAGCTTCAACAGCCCATTGCGGAGCAGCACGTCGCCCCCTGCGGTCCGCCTGGCTTTCGCCCGAATGCGCGGGCCGAATACGACGCGCGAAACTCGCTCAAGCAGAGCGCCTGCGGGCCACAGCCCGATCTCCAGCGCGTCGCGCGCCGCCTGTTCCCAGTCCGCTTCCGCCCAAAGCCGCTCCCGCTCCCGGGGCGACGCGTTTGGCAGGATCTCGTTCACCCACGGGTTCTTCGCGCACACGTGCCGCAGCACGTTTTCTCCGACCAATGGGCGCAGCGCCATCATCTCGTGCCCGGTGAACAGGTCGCCACGATCCGGCACGCTGACATTGTCGACATCGACAAGGTAGTTGGCGCAGAGCACGTCGCGGCAACCCATCGCGCGACTCACAACGACCATCAACGCGTACACGGCCCATGCGCGTCGACGCGCCGTGACGATGAAGAGATCGATGTCGTCGTGGCCGATCGAGTTCTTGCGGCTTGTTCCGCCGCTGAACGCGACCATGCGAATCCAGGGCAGTCGGCTGAGGATCCGCAGCACGTCCAGGTGTTGGTCGACCAGTTCGTCGGTGTCGAGTTCCTGCTGACGGCGGTGTTGCACGAGATGCTCGCGGCCGCGCAGGAAGATCAAGTCGCCCTCGCGCTGCACGCGCTGGGTGACAAAAGCGTCTTCGTCCACCGCGTGCGCGACGTCGCTCATCGACGCCGTGTGCATCGGTAGTTGCCGCCACAACTCGTCGATATGGATCGGAAAATCGAATAGATCTGCGTAGACGACCGCGCGCACGACCGCAGCCGCGATCGGCGTAGGTGCCGCGCCGTCGAGCGCGCCCGTCGCTGCGTCGCTGTTCGGACGATAGACCGCGGAATCGGCTGTGTGAGTCGGTGGTTTCATCGGCTGCGAGCGGGGTGAATTCAACCTCTACCCGTCGTCTGACTGCTGTGCAAGCGAAGGCGCCCGCATGCCCGCAATGTAAGACGAAGATTCATCGGGCTAAGACGAAGGTTCATTGGGCCAGGACGAAGATTCATCGGGCCGTTGCTGCGGGCGATCGGTTGCGCCGCGGCAGGCTTCGGGTCTTTGTGGGTGCATTTTGTCCGACAGCGCGGTTCGTCTGAACAGGGCAGGGGGATACAATGACTTCCGAGAATCTGTCACACATGGGGTAGCTCGACACCGAAAATCGGTCGTGACACACATTTTTCCGTTTTCGCGTGGCCCTGTCGTCTGTATCATGCCGCGACCTTGGGGAAGGCACACCGGGAGTTGGCATGCACCACAAAGCGACGCCGCGTCTCACCGAAATGAAGCGCATGTATGCGTTTATGACCTCTCGGAGCGCGCTCCAGGCGGAGCTTTCGAGTCGGCGGATCCGGGGTCTCTGGGCCCCACATGCGCTCGCCTTCGCAGCTTGCATCGCCGCTAGCGCCCTGTTCGCAGGATGCGGCGGTGGGTCAGGTGGCCCCACCGGTCCCACGCTCCAGTCTTGCTCCTTCGATTCGGACTGCCCAGCTGGTCGCTTCTGCGTCAACGGCGGCTGCCAGTCGAGCAAACAGACCTCACTTTCCAACGCCGATGCCGGCCAGACCGATGGCGGCGCGCCTCCCAGCGGCGGCCCGAACTTCGGCGGATCGTCCAGCGGTGACAACGGTGGCGGCAACGCGAGCGGCGGCAACGCGAGCAGCGGCGGCAATGCCAGTGGTGGCAACGCGAGCGGCGGCGGCAATGCCAGCGGTGGCAACACGAGCGGCGGCGGCAATGCCAGCGGTGGCAACGCGAACGGCGGTTCGGCCAGCGGCGGACAGGCTGGATGCAAGACCGACACCGACTGCGCCAGCAACGACCCGTGCACAAAGGGCGCCTGCTCGTCCGGCCAGTGCGCCATGCAGGCTGTCCAGGGCTGTTGCACGGCCGACACCCAATGCGACGACAACAACGCCAAGACGCTCGACCAGTGCGTCGCGAACATCTGCAAGCACACGGCCACCGGCTGCAAGTTCGACCTGGACTGCGACGACGGCAACGCGTGCACACACGACGGCTGCGTGGCCGGCTCCTGCACCCACAACAACAAGGCCGGTTGTTGCGCCAAGGACAGCGACTGCGACGACAGCAAGGGCTGCACCGCCGATACCTGCATCAACAACGCCTGCAAGCACACGCCGATGGGCAAGTGCTGCACGATCGGCCTCGAATGCGACGACGGCAACGCCTGCACCAACGACACGTGTGACGGCGGCCTGTGCAAGAACGCGGCGATCGCTGGTTGCGGACAAGGCGGGCAGGGCGGCAGCTGTGGCGACGGCCAGTGCGGCGGCAACGAGACGTGCAAGAGCTGCGCGGCGGACTGCGGCAAGTGCTCCCCGCAATGCGGCGACGGCACGTGCAACGGTGGCGAGACGTGCGCGACATGCCAGGCCGACTGCGGCAAGTGCCAGGGCGGCGCCAAGTGCGGCGACGGCAAGTGCGAAGGCCTCGAGACGTGTTCGACGTGCACGCAAGACTGCGGGCAGTGCCAGGCGTTCTGCGGCGACGGCAAGTGTGAAAAAGGTAAGGGCGAGTCCTGCACGAACTGCCCCGGCGACTGCGGCAAGTGCCCGGGCGGCGGCTCTTCGGGCGGTTCGTCAGGCGGCGGCACCGGCGGCTCCTGCGCTGGCCAGTGCGGTCAGATCAACCCGTTTGCCAAGTGCGGCTGCAACAAAATCTGCAAGCTCCTCGGCAACTGCTGCGGCGACTACGACAAGCTGTGCGCGAACAGCGGCGGCGGCTCCAGCAGCGGCGGCGGAACCTCCACGTCGTGCAAGGGCCAATGCGGCAAATACACCAAGGGCGCCAAGTGCCAGTGTGACACCCAGTGCACCAAGCAGGGCGATTGCTGCGGCGACTACACCAAGCTGTGCGGTGGCGGCGGCGGCTCCAGCAGCGGCAGCTCGGGTGGCAGCGGCAGCTCCGGCAGCTCAGGCGGCGGCGGCTCAAGCGGCGGCGGTACGACGCTCACGTGCAAGAACAAGTGCGGCAAGTACACGACCGGGGCCAAGTGCCAGTGCGACAGCAACTGCGCCAAGTTCAAGGATTGCTGCCCTGACCTCGCCAAGGTCTGCGGCGGCGGCGGCGGAACGAACCCCGCACTCAGCTGTGTCGGCAAGTGCGGCAAATACACGTCCGGCGCCAAGTGCCAATGCGACGCGAACTGCGCGAAATACAAGGACTGCTGCACCGACAAGACGAAGGTCTGTGGCGCCGGTGGCGGCGGCCTCGACCCCGCGCTCAGCTGCAAGGGCAAGTGCAACAAGTACACGACGGGCGCCAAGTGTCAGTGCGACAAGTCGTGCACCAAGTACGGCGACTGCTGCAAAGACATCAAGACGGTCTGCCCGTAGCGCGGTCGCTCTCGGCACTTTGGACTGATTATCATCTGGTCATACCAGCCACCCGCCGATGTAGGCTTGCAGCACACTCACATCCGTTCCATCGACGTCTGCGGTCTGAATCGGAACGGCTGCGCTGCGCAACACTGCCAGTCCGTGGGCAAGCGCCCATAGACCCCACGCGATGCGTTCCGGGTCGTCAGCCTGGTCGATCTCACCTGTCATCTGGCCTGTGCGCGTTACGTCCAGCAGCGGTCGGAGGACGGGGTATGTGTCGAACGGTGACTGGCTCGTCGCGGTTCGCGGCGCCAGCGTCTCGAAGAGCAGCCGGAATCCGTCGCGGTTCCGTTGCGCAAACCGAACATAGGCGATGGCAAGCCGAATCAGCAGGTCGCTGGCCATCTCGTTGCTGTCGGCAAGCGCTGCGTCCAGGTACCGCTGCAGCTCGGCACGGGGCTTCTCTGCGAGCGCTTCGAGCAGCTCGTCTTTATTCGCGAAATACTCGTAGAGAGTGGCCGGAGCGCAGTCGATGGATCGCGCTACCGCTCGAAGACTCAGCTTGTGGGGGCCGTGCTTGTCCAGCAGCTCGGCGGCAGCACTCACGGCTGCTTCTTTCCTTCTCCGACGCCGGGCCGCGATACGAATAGCGGCCTCGGGGCGTCGTCGCCGCGTACGTTTGGTGGGGACGGCGTCGGTGGCGCTCATATACAACTCCCAGTGGACAGAGACGCTGTCCATGGCGTGTATCACATTCGCCTAACGGTGTTCGGTGTCAAGGATTCGCCGTTCGCGCACCTTCTTTATCGCCGCAATTCAGCCGGCGTCAAATCGCGCGACCAACGGTGCGAGGAAGATGTCGGTGATGCCCGCACACAGGCGCACGAGTCCGGTCTGGGGCAACTGACTGGCCGCGAGGTTCAGCGCTCGCTGGTGCTCCTGGATCATATCGGCGCCGTAACGAAGCGACCCCGTTTTGCCGAGCAGCACGATCGCGCGGTGGATGTCCGAGTCATTTGTCTCGCGGGCGGTTCGCCAGAGAATCGCTTGCAGCTCGTCGCGGTCATCGTCGTCGAGTTGTGCGAGGCAGTGCCTCATGATGAGGCCTTCAACACCGTCGGCGATCGCCGTGCCACGTCGGTACCGGTTGAACCCGCCAACGATGCCGAGCAGCTCGTCCTGGACCTGGAATATCAGGCCCAGGTGGCCGCCGATCGCTTCCAATGTTTGGACGACCTCGGCGTTGGCGCCGGCAAGCATCGCGCTCGCGGCGACCGATAGGGAAAAGAGGCCGCCAGTCCGGTCGCGAACGGCCGCAACGACGTCTTCGTCGAATTGATCGCGGGGCAGCCGCGAGATGTCCATCTGTGCGCGTACGACCGTCATCATCAGGTCGATGAGCCGGCGGATCACAGCATCAGCAACACCGCTCCGTGCACGCAGTTTGAGGCAGCAGTTCACGGCGGCGAGGAGCATCGCATCGCCGGAGCTGACCGCCGCGCCGATGCCGTATCGAACCCAGGCCGTGTCCTTGCCACGACGCGTCCGTACGCGATCGAGCGCGTCGTGCTGGATCAGCGAGAAGTTGTGCAGCAGCTCCATGGCGGCGGCGATCGGAACGGCGTCGCTTGGATTGCCACCGAACGCCTCGAAGACGACGAGCGGAATCACGGCGCGCAGCCGCTTGCCGCCGGTGTCGAATTGGTACCAGAAGACATCGGACAGGGAGCCCTGGGCGCCGTTGCGCGCAATCAGCTCGATCAGCAGCTCTTCGATGCGGGGCCAGTACGCGTCGCGGAACGTGCGCAGATCCTCGAGGCCGAGACGCTGCTGCGGGGCGTCGTCCGTGGACGCGCCGGCCATGATATCGGCGGCGGCGTCGTGACTGATGGTCTGGCGCCGGATCATCTCTGCGACGACGCGATCGATCTCCGCGTCGCGTGCGCCGACCGCCGCTGCGATGTTGCGCGCGTGCAGCGACATGTGGCCGCGCTGAATCCCTTCGGTGGCGAGCGCGAGAATGGCGGCGAGGTTCTGGGCCAGGCCGACCGACGCTGCGATTCGCCCGATGTCGGTCGCGGTCTGCGCCCCCACAACTTTGAGCAAGACACCGACGACCGGATGCACTTTCGTCACGCCGCCGACGATGCCGACTTGCATCGGGATGCTGATCCGTCCAACGAGCTCGTCGCCCTCGACCCGCCAAGTTGCCATGGCGCTGTAGTGGCCATCGCGGGCGGCGTACGCGTGAGCGCCGGCCTCCACCGCGCGCCAGTCCTGACCGGTTGCGAGCAGGAAAGCATCGATGCCGTTCATGATGCCCTTGTTGTGGGTCGCGGCCCGGTAGGGGTCGACCTCGGCGAACACGGATGCTCGTTCGACCCGTGAGGCGACGTCGGCGCCCGAGTAACCCATCTGGGGGCGGTCCAGCATCGCCACGGGAACGCGTCCCGTGGCGTGAATCCGGCGCTGATCGGCGAGGTTGGACAGGATGCGGAGAAACGCCGCGCCGCCCGACAGCTCCTCGCAGCGAGGCGCCAGGCGTTCTGCCATTCCATTGACCATGTTTGCGCCCATCGCGTCGCAGACGTCCACGACGATGTGAACCACGAGCATGGGGCCGATGCGTGTCTCGTCGAATCGGCGTACTTCGACGCGCCGGGCACCGCCACCGCGGGCAACGAGTCGGGGCTGACAGTCGTTGGCCAGGGCGACGAGCTCGTCCGCAGCGGCAACCAGGGCGGCCTCCCCGGCGTTCATATCGGGCACGTCGCAGAGCTGGATCTGTCCGATCATCAGCGGAGGAGTCGCGTCGGTGACGATGCCGTCGCCAGAGCGCAGCAAGCGGGCGGCGTTGCTTGATGCGGCGACGACCGACGGCTCCTCGATCACCATCGGCACAAGCACATCGCGTGCATCGACGCGGAAGTTGGCGGCGAATCCAACAGGCAAGTGGAACAGGCCGCCGACGTTCTCGATCATGCGATCGGCGGCAGCGAGTTGTTCTTCATCAAACCCACGCAGCGTCGCGACGTCATTCGCGTCGAGCCCAGCAAAAGCGGCCACGGCGGTCAGTCGGTCGTCTACGGAGAGCTTGTAGAATCCAGAAAGGCGCGACGAGCGCCGGTTCTTGGCCATCGTGTGTCCGGATTGGTGGCCCGCGTGTCGGGCGGGTCACGCTGGGTATGCGCAGCGGAATTTGCTGAACGCGTACGGGTACAAACGCTGGAACCAGTTTCGGAACGACGGCCTTCGCAGGCGCGCGTCCGTGGCCCATGAGCCGCCGACCATAACGCGATGGCGCCCGTCAAAGAAGTTCGCGGAGTAACCCGGATAGGTGCGAATCCACGCCGCGAACCCCGGATAGGGCGCAAACGGGGTGCTGGTCCACTCCCAGCCGTTGCTGTGCAGCTGTGCGAGGCCGGATGGATTGTCGCGCGGTTCGGGCGCGTTCACCGGGCGCGCGGTCCACATACTGGTCCAGGCCTGGTCTTGCGGATCGGTCCCCATGTTGTGAGCGACGTCACCGGTCGTTGTGCAGCGCTTCAACTGGGCTTCGGTCGGCAACGCGCCACCGCGCCACCGACAATACGCTTCGGCTTCTGCCTGGCTCACTTGCGCTGGCCAGGATGACGCGAGCGCCCAGGGAACGGTTTCGAACGTCGATGCCACGGCATAACCGCCGTTGGGCGCATCTACCCATGTCGTGGGGCGATGCAGGCCTGTCTCATCGCGCCAAGCCCAACCTGCTGGGTCCCACCGCCGTCGATCCTCGTACCCTCCCGCATCGACGAACGCCGCGAATGCCTCGTTGCTGACGGCCCAGCGATCGATCGCGAAAGGGGTGACCGATGCCTGTACCGCAGGACTCTCGTTGTCCCACGCGAATGCGATGTCGTCGCGGCCGACGCCGAGCGTGACGTCGCCTCCCGCGATGCAAACAACCTCGGCGGCCGGCGCCGTGGTAGCGGTTGGCAGTGCATACGTGTTCGGCGGCGTTTTCAGACTCGGGTCGAGCTGCGCGATCATGTACATCAGCGTCTCGTGATGCATCAGCTCGTGTTCGATGACGACGTGGAAGATGCGGCCATGGCGGGCAAGTTCGTCTCGGTTTGCCAGCGACGCCACATCGTCGAACAGCGCGATGAACTCTTCCCGCACAGCGTCGCGGTAGGCCACGATCGCGGCCATCTCGGGCCACGATTGGGCGCCAGGAACGTCGTCGAGGGGGTCGATGCCAAACTCGAACAACCTGGCGAACGTGGGATGGCTCGGCTCGCGCTCAAGCATCCCGACTGCGACCTGGTTGTGGGCGAACGCCGCGAGGTGACCGACGTAAAAGCAGAAGGGGTGTCGCAGGTCGATGGGGCGCATCTGCATGGCCGCAGGATCGAGCAAGGCGAACACCTGGTCGCTCCGCCGCCACGCAGCGACGACGGCCGATCGCAGCTCAGCCCATTGTTCAGTCATCGCGTCGCGCATCCGCCGGCCGCAGCATCGCCAGCCCAAAGAGCTCGTGCTCGTCGGTGTAGAACGCGTCGAGGGCGAGTCCGCTGCCGGTCAACATCGCGTCCAGGCTGGTTCGCGTGTATTTGCAGCTGATTTCGGTGCGGATCTCGTCACCGGCCGCGAAATCGCGCGATATGCCCGCGCTCGGGATCGCGACGTGCATGTCTTCGGCCGCGCGCAGCCGCATCTCGATCCGGGCTTCGTCGACATCGTAGAAGGCGATGTGCTGCCAGGCATCCGGCCGGAAATTCGCCCCGAATCGCTGATTGATCACGTGCAGGGCGTTGCGATTGAACGCTGCCGTGTACCCAGCGGCGTCGTTGTAGGCGGCATCGAGCACGGGTTTGTCTTTCACCAGGTCGACGCCGAGAAGCATGGCGTCCGACGGAGCCATGGTCGCGCGCACGTCCGCCAGGAATCGCGTCGCTGCCGGCCGCGTGAAGTTGCCGATGGTCCCCGCGAAGAAGAGGACGAGACGCTGCCCGCCGGTGCCCATCGATTGCACATCGTGGTGAAAGTCGCCCTCGATAGCGCGCACGGAGAGGCCGTCGTATGCCTCTTCCAGCTCCGCCATGGACCGCAGCAAGGGCTCGCGGCTGATGTCGAACAGGATAACGCGCTCGAGGCGGCGTGCGCGCGTCATTGCGTCGAGCAGCAGGCGGATTTTCAGGCCGGCGCCGGAGCCAAACTCGGCGAGCTCGACGGCATCACAGCGCTGGACGATCTCATCGGCGTACGTGCGCAGGATCGAGACCTCGGTGCGCGTGGGGTAGTACTCGGGCGTTCCCGTGATGGCTTCGAACAGCTCCGAGCCGCGCGCGTCGTAGAAGTACTTCGGGTCGATCTCAGGCAGCTTGCGCCCAAGCCCTTCCCGCAGGCTGCGAAGCTCGGCGGCCTCTCCGACCGCGTCTGTCGCCTCAGTCGACGTCGAACTCGTGACCTGGGCGCTCATTGGACCTTGATTGTGCATCAGTGCTCCCGCGGGTAAACCGGTTAGCGCCCAACAGCCGACGCTGTCAATGGAGTTGACCAGATGCTTGCCGTTGCTCTCACCGCTGCTACTGCACTGGCCACTGTCGTCTACATGCTCGCAGACAAGAGCAACTACCGACCGATGAAAGCCGTCGCAAAAATGACGGCCGCAACCAGCTTTTGTGCGCTTGCAGTCGTGAACGGGGCGCTGTCGACCACATACGGCACAGTTCTCCTTGCCGGTCTCGTACTGTCGTGGCTCGGCGACGCGGCGTTACTGTGGCGCAACGAACGCGTGTTCCTGCTTGGCCTCGTCGCGTTCCTGCTCGCCCATCTCGCCTACGGGGCGGCGTTTATCGTCCGCGGTATCGACACGAATTGGAGCGCTGTCGCCGCCGTTCTCCTCGCGATCGTTGTTGCAACGGCCGGGCGTTGGTTCATGAACAAGGCGCCAGCCAAGCTCAAGATTCCCGTGATCGCGTACGTCAGCGTGATCGGGGCGATGGTTTCCCTCGCCGCCGGTGTGCTGCCGTCGGCCGGTGGCAAGCTGGTGTTCGGCGCGGCGGTGGCGTTCATGGTCTCCGATGTTTTTGTCGGGCTTGACCGATTTGTGCGGACCGGGTGGCAAACACGTTGGTGGGGCACGCCGCTCTACTTCGGCGGTCAGGCTGCGTTCGCATGGACTGTAGTTGGCTGATTAGCATAGAGGCATGATCACAGGAAGGAGTGATGATCATACCAATGTGGCTGCTGAGACTCAGTCGTGCTCCCGCGGCGATGGGCGCTGGCCCAATTGTGCATTGACACACCGCGTCATGCGTTGTTTCTTGCTGCCCCCCTCGAGGCAGCGATGAACGAGCACGTCAAAGGTGGCCGACTCAAGCGCATGGCGCGGCTGGCGACAGTCACCGCCAAGACGGCGCGTGATGTCGTCGCGGTTCGCGCCAGGCAGAAGATCTCTGGCGTCGACGAGCACGCCGTCGCGGATGCGTTGAAGCCGACGGCGGCGCGCATGGTCGAGGTCCTCGGTGAGATGAAGGGCGCCGCCACCAAGCTTGGTCAGTTCATCTCGCTCGCCGACCAGGAGACCTTTCCCGAGGAAGCTCGCAAGGTCCTGCACAAGCTCCTCAACCAGACGCCCGAACGGATGACCGCGGAGCAAGCGCGCGCCGTGTTCTTTGGCGAATTCGGGCAAGATCCACGCGACGTGTTCGCGCAATGGGACGACGAGCCGTTGGCGTCGGCCAGCATGGGCCAGGTGCACGCCGCGACGCTGCAGAACGGCCGCGAAGTGGTGGTCAAGCTGCAGTTCCCGGGCGTGGATCGCGCGATCGACTCGGATGTCCGCAACGCGGTCGCGATGGCCCGCGGGCTTGCATTTGGCGGTGGCGTCCTCGACGTCAAGCGCTATGTCGACGAGATCGCCGAGACGCTTCGCCGCGAGTTGGACTATCGCGAAGAGGTGAAGCAGCTGCGCGCGTACAAGACGGCGCTGGAGCCGTGGCCCGACCTGGTGGTGCCCGAACCGATCGACGAGTGGTCATCGCACCGCGTTGTGACGCTCGAACGCCTCTTTGGGCCGACCATGTTGCAGGCTGCTGAGGACCCCGCGTACACGGACGAGCAGCGCTACCGTATCGCGTCCCAGCTCGTCGCAGCGATCTGGGGCCCGTTCCTGCGCTGCCAGCTCATCCACGCCGACCCCCATCCGGGCAACTACATCGTGCTCGAGGACGGACGCCTCGGGGTGCTCGATTTCGGCGCGACCAAGAACCTGACTACGCCGTTCACCGTCGCCTACTGGCGCATCGTGACGGCTGCGATGCGGTTGGAAGACATCAGCATCTACGACGTGCTGGCCACCGTCGACTTCGAGTTGGGCCCACCTGAGAACGCCGACAAGACGCGCAAATGGCTGCAAGAGCTCGCGCTCATCGTCGAGCGTCCAATCCGAAACGAGTTCTACGATTGGGGCGCGTGCCAGCTCGCGATCGATTGTCGCAAGCACTACATGCGCGATCCGACCACGGCCGTCCGCGTGCGTGGGCCGGTTGAGAGCTTGATGTTCTACCGTGCGGCCGTTGGCGCTTCGGGTGATTTCCGAATGCTGCGCGCGAAGGGCAATTTCCGCGATGTGCTGCGCGGAGTCGTCAAGACCGCTTGGGAAACCATGGATCCCGAGCTTCGCAAAGCTGCCGACGCAGCGAGCGTGTTTATCGACGACCCCTCCACCTAGCCGACGGGAATTGATCATATGATCGATTCTTCCGCGGAATCCGGCGTCCACGACCGGGCGCAACGGACAGAGCTGGTCAAGCAGCTTGCACTCCGCGCGGGGTTCAGCCGTGTCGGTATTGCCCGCGCCTGCGACCTGGCTGATGACCATGTGGCCCTGACCGAATGGCTCGACGCTGGCCATCACGGCGAGATGGCGTGGTTGGCTCGAAACACGCCACGCCGCTGCGACCCCGGCTTGGTGGTCGACAACGCGCGGTCGGTGATCTGTCTTGCGGTTGACTACGACAGCGATGCGCCGCGCACGCACGACGATGGCGGGCTCGGAGAAGGCCGGGCGTGGATCTCACGCTACGCATGGGGCGACGACTACCACCGGGTCATCGAGCGGCGCCTGAAGGCCTTTGCCCGTGCCGTCGGTGATGAGGTTGTGCCCCACCTGCCGGATGGGTTCCGTGGTGATGGTGATAGCGGAGCACCGTGGGTTTCGGCCCGTGACTTTCGGTTCTACGTCGACCACGGCCCCGTGCTCGAGCGGGCGTGGGCTGTTCGAGCGGGCCTTGGCTGGCGAGGTCGGCACGGCCTGGTCGTCGACCCGGAGCGAGGTTCGTTCTTCTTCCTCGCGGTCGTGCTGACGAGCGTCGACCTCCTGCCCGACGACGCGATCGCCGATCATTGCGGGACATGCACGGCCTGTGTCGACGCATGTCCAACCGACGCCATCCTTGCTGTGCGTTCGGTGGATTCTCGCAAGTGCATCTCGTACCTGACCATTGAAGCGCCGGTGCCTCTGTCGGACGAGCAGACGTCGATGCTGCACAGCCACGTCTTCGGCTGCGACATCTGCCAGGACGTCTGTCCGTTCAACCGCTTCAGCCGCCCCGGCGACCCAGCTTTCGCCCCCCGCCCAGGCAGCGTCGCGCCGAAGCTCCAAGACCTGCTCTCGTTGAGTCCAACAGAGTTCGCCGAGAGGTTTCGGGCGAGCCCAGTGAAGCGTCGTAAAATCAGTCAGTTGCAGTGGATCGCTGAGGCGCATGTGCGCGACGAGCAGGCAGCCGCCGACACCGCGGACAACAGTTGACAGCCCGCAGACCCAGCGGCACGATGCGCGCCGCCCGAAAAGGGTGACAAACGACCAAGCGCGCGTAACTCAGCTGGTTAGAGTGCTACCTTCACACGGTAGAAGTCAGGGGTTCGAGTCCCTTCGCGCGCACCCAAAAGGCCGCCCAATGGGCGGCCTTTTCTGTGGGCGCGAGCGGGACCTTAGCGAGGCGTCAGCCGAGCGACCTCGGGGCTTTCCTCGAGGGCCTTCGCGCGCACCCAAAAGGCCGCCCAATGGGCGGCCTTTTCTGTGGGCGCGAGCGGGACCTTAGCGAGGCGTCAGCCGAGCGACCTCGGGGCTTTCCTCGAGGGCCTTCGCGCGCACCCAAAAGGCCGCCCGATGGGCGGCCTTTTCTGTGGGCGCGAGCGGGACCTTAAAGCGACTCTCGAGGAGGACGCCTTCGGCGGCTGTCTGGATCGACCCCCTCTGAGCCAGCGGCCCATCTCCCCCTGCGTTGGCAGGTTGAGAAATGACCCATGCCGATCCTGCGAGGCGCCCTTTTTCAACAGCCTCCGTTGGCGGGGCGAGAGGAAAGATGCGGCGTCCGTGCCGCCACGTCGGCGTCGGGGTAGTGGCCCCTCTCTCCCCGCCGAACGCGGGGAGAGACGGCCCGCAGGGCCAGAGAGGGGCATCAAGACTGCCGCCGAAGGCGTCGATCAAGCGTGGTGGGCTGCCAAACAGCGGTCGTACCCGGCACGCCCTGAACGGCGCGCCTTCGGCGCGCTGCTTTTCGTTTCCCCTCTGTGGACGCCCCGCAAGCGGCGCGCCCATCAGTCCCCGCGTTGGCCGGGCGAGAGGAAAGGGGCCGCAAGCAGAACATGTAGAAGGGGCCCCAGGGGCCTCTCTAACGGCCGATCGGTCGCGAAGGCATATCAATAGCCTCGAACACCAAACCCCCGTCCTGGAGCCCTACAACGGCACTAGCGTCGATTTCGCCTCAAAAAACAGCCCAAGAACCTACCGCATCGGTGCAAACCGGGACCACTTCGAATCGCGCCCGAAAAACCGCACAATGGCTGCGATGTCGACGTCTCGCCGCGCCCTGTTTGCCGTCCTGGCTGCCCTTGCGTTCCTACCGGGGTGCATCGTCAACCCTGTACCGACGCCGGATTCGGAGACCGCGGCGCTCAGGTCCAGTAGCGAGCCGCCGACGGGGTCGTCCGACGCTTCGGGCAAACACAACAACCCCAACGCTGGTGGCGGTTCGGGCGACTCAGATGCCGACGGCGATGGCGCTCTTAATAGCGGCGTCGACGCGGTCTCGTCGCCCGACGCAGGTTCAGCGGACGCGACCACCGATACTTCCATCGCCCCCGACGCTGCGTCGACGAATTAGCGCGCGCGACGCCCAACACCAGGAGCGCTCATGTCACTTCCCGAATCTCACGCCGCCATCCTCGACAAGCAGGCGTTCTGTCATCTCTGCACATTGATGCCCGACGGGTCGCCGCAAGCCAGCCCTGTGTGGGTCGATCGTGCCGATGGTCATGTGCGCATCAACTCCGCCGTCGGGCGTCGCAAGGACAAGAACATCCTGGCCGATCCGCGGGTCGCGCTATCCGTGACCGACCCCGACAACCCGTATCGCGCGATGATGCTCCGCGGTCGCGTGGTCGAACGCACCTTCGAGGGGGCCGATGAACACATCGACGCGCTCGCCAAGAAGTACATGGGTGTCGACAAGTACCCGTTTCGCGGCCCGGGGGAGCAGCGCGTGATCTACGTCATCGCGATCGACCGCGCGTCCGCGATGGGCCAATAGCCTCGTGCTCAAGGTGGGCGTTGCGCGGGATCAACCGCTCTGACAGATGCCGGCCTTGCACGTCTTCTTGTCACCGCAGCTGGTGCCATCGGCCGCGGTCTTGTTCTCGCAACCGGTGGTGAAGCTACAGCTGTCCACCGTGCACGGGTCCTTGTCATCGCACGAGATCTTGGTGCCCGCGCACGCGCCCGCGTTGCAGACGTCCTTGGTGGTGCACTTGTCCTTGTCATCGCACGGGTCGCCGTGGACGTGCCAGACGCAGCCCTGGCCCTTGTTGCAGGTGTCTGTTGTGCACTCGTTGTCGTCCTCGCAGTCCTTCTTGACGCCGGGTACGCAGCCGCCTGACATGCAGTAGTCGTCCTTGGTGCACTGGTCACCGTCGTTGCAGTCGCCTTCGTTGTTGGCGTACAGGCAACCGGTCTTCGGATCGCAGCCGTCGTCGGTGCACACGTTGCCGTCCACGCACGGGCGCGGGTCGGGCCCGGCGCATTTTCCCTTCTCGCAGACGTCCGCGAGCGTGCACTCGTTGTCATCGTCGCACTTGGAGGTGTTGTGGCTCTGTTTGCAGCCGCTCGCTGACAGGCATGTGTGGTCCGTGCACGCGTCGCCGTCCTCGCAATCGATGTCCTTGCTGCCCTTGCACACCTTGTCGACGCAGACATCGGGGCCCGTGCAGAGGTTTGCATCGTCGCACCCGGTCGCGGTCGCCTCATTCGCACATCCGACCGCGGGAATGCACGTGTCGACGGTGCACACGTTGCCGTCATCGCATTGGGCTGAGCGACACGGGTCCTCCGACGCAAATTGAGCAGCAACCGGCACATCGGGGCCTTCGCACGCGCCGCACAGCGAGCCCACGAGAGCCAGCAGTGCCACGAAGGAAGTCCGCGTGCGTCTTGGCGCGCGATGAGTCAACGAAAGCTCCAGCTCGCCGCGACACCCGTGGGTGAGACGTGGATCGCGAGTGTGTTGTCGTCATCGGTCGGCCACAACAACGCGCCCAAAGCCGCCACTGCGCCAGCGCCGGCCAGACCTATCGCGATCGAATACCTCGTGCCGATCGACGTGCTGGTGGTGGTCGCTTCGGCGTAGGTGATGCCCTTGATGAGTCCGTCTTTGTCGCGTTCCTCCAGCTGATCGAGCAGCGTTCCCCGGTCGCGCCAGGCGAGGCCGCCGATGATCGCGCTCGCCAGGACCATCACGCCGCCGCCCATCATCACCATGCGGCGGGTCGTCAAGCCGGGTGGCGGCGCGGCACGTTGCTGTCCCGATGACGCCGCCGGCATGGTTCCAGAGCGTGCTGCCGCCGGTTCATCGATACGCGCAAGATAAGCCTGCGCCGCAAGCACGCGCCGCCTCGCGTTGGCGTCGGTCTTGTCTTTCTCTTTGGCCCGATCGACGTAGCGCAGCAGGTATTTCTTTGCCGCGGGACGCTCGTTGGCGAGCAACGACGACTTGCCCGCTTCGAACAGGTAGCGCGGGTTGGACGGTGCCTGCCGTGCCGCTTCTCGATAGAGCAGGGCGGCGAGGGAATGCTGCCCTTTCTTCGCCGCGATGCTCGCCTGGTCCGCCTTGATGCTGGCACGCCGTCGCCGCAAGCGGCCTTGGTGTGTTTTCACCTTGCCGGCGGTTTCCGGCTTGCACTTGGGGTGCTTGAGCGTGCGGTTGTAGAGGTTGTCGGCGCGAACGAACAAGCCGCCCGTGTCTGCCGCGCGGGCGGCCGAGTACAGGAACATCGGTTCGTCGGGGTTGAGCCCGAACGCTGTCTCGTAGAGCTCGCTCGCGCGACGGTAGTCGCCTGCTTCGTAGGCATGCATCGCGTTCTTCGCCATCATCGCCGCAGCTTTGTCGCGGTCGAGCGCGGCCGCCGAGTTGGCCACAAGTGCGGCGCCTGCGCAGACAAACAGGCACGCCAGCCCCGGGTGGATCGAGCCACGGACAAGACGGGCGGTGGGCGCGGTTGCGGACAGCATCGCCGCATCATCGCAAGACAGGCACACGAAAGGCCAGCACCCCGAGCGTAGATGCTTGACTCGGGGCATCACGTTTGCTCAGTTCCGCGCCCGCCTCGGGCCGATCCGGGGCGCCGCACCACCGCACACGGGAGATGCCATGGTTTCCGCGATTTTCGACTCGGCCAGCTGGCGTGAAGTCGAGGGCTTTTCGTTCACCGACATCACCTACCACCGCGCGGTCGGCCAGGGCACCGTGCGGATCGCCATCGATCGCGCCGATTGCCGCAACGCTTTTCGGCCGCAAACCGTCGACGAGCTGCTCATCGCGCTGGAACACGCGCGCACCTGGAGCGATGTTGGTTGCGTTCTGTTCACCGGCAATGGCCCGAGCGCCAAGGACGGCGGCTGGGCGTTTTCATCCGGTGGCGACCAGCGGATCCGCGGCAAAGACGGCTACAAGTACACCGGCGCTGAAGGCGAACCCGTCGACCTTGCGCGCCTCGGCCGGCTGCACATCCTGGAGGTCCAGCGGCTGATTCGGTTCATGCCGAAGATCGTCATCGCCGTCGTGCCGGGTTGGGCTGTGGGTGGCGGACATAGCTTGCATGTCGTTTGTGACTTGACCCTTGCGAGCCAGGAACACGCGCGTTTCAAGCAGACCGATCCCGACGTCGCGAGCTTCGACTCGGGGTTCGGCTCCGCATACCTCGCGCGTATGGTCGGCCAGAAACGTGCCCGCGAGATCTTCTTCCTGGGTCGCAACTACACCGCCGATGAAGCTGTGGCGATGGGCATGGCGAACCTGGCGGTGCCCCACGACGACCTCGAACGTGTGGCGCTCGAGTGGGCCGCCGAGATCAACAGCAAGAGCCCGACCGCGATGCGGATGTTGAAGTTCGGCTTCAACCTCATCGACGACGGCCTGGTCGGCCAGCAGCTGTTCGCCGGAGAGGCCACCCGCTTGGCGTACGGCACCGAAGAGGCACGCGAAGGACGCGACGCGTTCGTTGAGAAGCGGCCGCAGGACTTCAGCCGGTTCCCGCACCACTACTAACGTATCTGCCTGCTGCGGCGGACAAAGCTGGCGGCGTGAATCGCGTCGTTCAGGCGATTGTGTCGCCGAGCGCGTCCCGGAATTCAGCGCACGTCGCGTAACGCCCGTCGAGCTCGCGGTTCATTGCTCGGTGCACGACCGCGGCTACCGGTGGCGGAACGTTGGCGTTGTGGTCGGTCAACGGCGGCGCGTCTTTCATGACGATGGCGGCGAAGAGCGTTCGCAGATCCTCGCCCTGGAACGGCGGCCGGCCGCTGAGCAGGTGGTACATCGACGCGCCCAACGAATAGACGTCGGACTGCTTGAACACGGTTGCGCGCTTGCGCAGGCGTTCAGGCGCCATGTAAGCGGGGGTGCCGATCACGTGATCGGCCGCAGTCAGCGGCGTGCTGAGGTCCTGCAGGCCCTGGGCGACGCCGAAGTCCATCAGTTTGAGCATGCCCTGCGTCGTCAAGAACAGGTTGTGAGGCTTGATATCGCGATGCACAACACCGATGCGGTGTGCCTCTTCGAGGCCATCGCAGGCCTGCATCATCAGGCGAACGACCGTGCGGATTGTGAGCGCGTCGCGACGGCGGAGGAGGACGCCCGCGAGGTCTTCCCCGGCGAGAATCTCCATCGTGTAGTAGAGGCGGTCGCCCCAAACACCGAATTCGAATGTGCGGACGATGTTTTCGTGCAACAGCCGCCGGCAAATGCGCATCTCGCGGCGGAATCGGTCGCCCACCGTGGCCGGGATGCCGTCGGTACGCAGGAGCTTGAGCGCCGCGCGGTCGTCGAGCTCGCGGTCGTACACCTCGTAGACATCGGATGAGCCGCCGCGGCCGATGAGGCGGGTGACGACGTAGCGCGCGTCGATGCGTGTGCCGCGTGGCAGAGGAGCGCGCGCGTCTTTCATGGCGTCCCCGAGCGGGGCCAGGTTGCGATCCGTCGTGTCTTCTTGCGCCATCAACATGCGCATCGCGGGCCACGCTGAACCCGAGCCGCGACGCGGGCGGCCGTCGAGTGGCACGCCAGCCGTGTTTGCGCGGTCATCGCTGTAGCGACGAAGCGGGGCCATCGGGTCGGCGCGATCGAGCGTTTGCGGCGGGCCGACTACGGCGTCGGTGCGCACGAACGGATCGGTTCGCGAGCCGTCGGACAAGACGCGGCTGCTCAGCTTCACAGGTGGCGGGGTGTTCATGTCTTCGGTCAAGGCGGCCAACGCGGTGGGCGCGGAGTCTACGGGCTTGTCCGTAGGCGTCGCAAGGGAAAAGAAACCTCGTTGCGGCCATTCAAAAGGCGCCTCATGGCGGCATTGGGCCACCGCGCGTTGGGCGTCGCGGAGCCGGCGCGGTACCCTGCCGCATGGCCCGTGTCCTGTTGATCCTGCCGCGACTCCCTCAACGCATGGGCGCCCCTTATCTCGGCCTGCAATACGTCGCATCTTCCTTGCTTTCGCGCGGGCACGACGTCCGGTGTCTCGACCTTGCGGCTGTCCGCAGCGTGACCACCGACGAGGACGCCATCGCGCTCGTCGACGCGTATTGTCCCGACGTCGTCGGCATGACCCTGTTTACCTACAACGCGCTGGCTGCGTACGAGCTCGGTGCACGGCTGGCGGACAAGAACATCGCGCTCGTCGCCGGTGGCCCGCACGTCACGGTTCGGCCGCTGGAGGCGCTCGATCGCGGCTTCGATGCCGCCGTGGTTGGCGAAGGTGAGCTTGCCATGGCCGCCATTGCCGACGCCATCGACCGCGGAGCGGCCCCGGCCACGTGGCACCAGATCCCCGGCGTGTCCACCCATGCGGGGCGCTCGGGTGGCGGTTTCCTGGACGACCTGGACGGGTTGCCATTTCCGCATCGAAGCCTCGGCGTGTTTGATGTCGATGCGTACGGCGGGTCGTCGTGGCTGACACCGGGTGGGACCGTGACGAGCCGGGGCTGTCCCGCGCGGTGCACGTTTTGCGCCAACTACGTCACCGGGCGCACGTTCCGCTATCGCTCAGCGGCCAACGTTGTCGCCGAGCTGATCGAGTTGAAAGACCGACATGGGTTGCGCCACTTCGCCTTCTGGGACGACGCCTTCACAGCCAATCGTCCGCGTCTCGCTGAGCTTTGCGACGCCCTTGTCGCCGAACCGCGCCTCGACGGCATGACCTGGACCTGCATCACGCCGGCCAACATGGCCAGAGGCCCGACGCTCGAGCGCATGGCAGCGGCGGGCTGTGTCGCCGTCAATTTTGGCATCGAGAGCGGCGATCCCTCCGTCCTCAAGGGCATTCGCAAGGGCCAGCGGCCGCAGACCGTCATCGACGCTGTACGCACGGCGCGTGGCCTGGGCATGAAAACCGTCGTCAACTTCATGTTTGGATTCCCTGGCGAGGGCCTCGATGAGCTCGATGCCACGGCAGCCGTGATGCGCGAGATCGCCGAAGCCGCCGACTTCTTCAACAACCGGGGCGTGTTGGTCCCGTTTCCTGGGACGCCTGTCTACGAAGCGCATCACCAGACCTACGGGTTCACCAACTGGTGGCTGAATGAGCGCTACGTCGCGGCCGAACCGGACCTTTTCGCGCTCGATCCCCATGCGGCACAGCGCTACCTCGAGCTGGACCCGGCGCTGGAGCTCGATTTTTTCGGTTACGCGCCGGATGTGCGGGAACGAATCGCGGAGCTTGTGCGCTTCAAGGCACGGCACAACCAGGCGACTCTCGCGCGGATGACTGCGGCCGCGACTGCGGCGTACGCGAAGCCGGATCTGGCTGGGGAATCGATGGTCGACGAGGCCGGCGCGTTGGCCGTCGTCACGTCGGCCGATCGTGTCAGCGAACCGGGCTGCGCCTGACGTGACTGGGCAACGTCTTGCGCCGCGTCTCGCGCTCAGCAGCGAGCTCGTCGAGGTCTTTGAGACGCAGGGAGCCGCGCGGAATCGTGTCCTTCATGTTGCGCGGACTATGCGCCTCATGCGGGCCTGAGAGCGCATGTCGCACAGACGCAAGGTCGACCTCGCCGCCAACAGCCCGGTTTCGCCCGCCGCGTTTGGCCGCGTACATCCGCAGGTCGGCCGCGGAAAGCAATGACGCGACATCGTCGACGTTGGTCTCGGAGAGCGACGCGATCCCCGCGCTGATCGTCAGCCTGATGCGGTGCTCATTGACCACGCACACGTGCTTTTCGATCGAGGACCGTACGCGCTCCATACAGCGGCTGGCGATATTCATGTCGATTCCGCGCATGACCAGCGCAAACTCTTCGCCGCCATATCGCGCCACGATGTCGTACGCCCGCAGCGCCCGCAGGAGGATCGACGCGACGTCTTGCAAGACCTTGTCGCCCGCGCCGTGGCCGTAGGTGTCATTGACGTTCTTGAAGTGGTCGAGGTCCACCATCGCCACGGACATCGGCAGCCCGATGCTGAGCGCCATGTCGACCTCGCGGCGCACTTCGGTGTCGAAATAGCGGCGGTTGAAGCAGCCGGTCAGGCCGTCGCGCGTCATCGCCTCGAACTGGCTCTTCTGAAACGACTCGTCCAGCGAGTCCTTGTTGTTGAAGCGCATCACGACGTCGGGACCGAGCTGCAGCTTATCGCCGTCGCGAAGATCGCGTGCGCGCAGTGGTTCGCCGTTTACCCACGAGCCGTTGGTGCTGTTGCGGTCGCTCACCGTCACCGCTCCGCTTGGCAGCACCTGGATCTCGCAGTGATGGCGAGACAACGACGGATCCTGCAAGCGGACGCTGCAGTCGTCGCCACGGCCGACGGTGGTGCGCCCCGCTTCCAACCGGAACATGCGCCCGGGCACGCCGCCGACGAGGATGGTCAGGTACGGTCGCTTTTCGTCCTGGGGCGGCGCGATCGACTGTGCGACCGGCTGCGTGACCATGCTGCCGGCGGTCCAGTTCGGGCTCTTGACGCGTCGTTCGGACCCGCCTGATTTGCCTTTGCTCATAGCGTTAGAATGCCCCGGGTGAACACCGGTCGCAATCGATCTTCACCGCCGCGGGTGCGGCTCGCCTCGGTCGGGGGGGGCTGCCGCACTGCCGTTCGCTATCCCGGCCGGCCCGAGCGCGCATGTCGCCCGCCCCGCCCGAGCCGTCGCTCGGTTGAGACGACGGGCACTCGGCCCGGTTCTGTCGTCGCCCACCGCCGCGACGACACGTAGAAGCGGTCCTTGCGCGCAAGCACAGCGGCACCCCGTGAGGGTGTGAGTTCGGGTTCGGGTTCGGGTGGCCCGGACCCGGCCTATCGCTCAGTCAGCGACTTCCAATCGGGCCTGCCCCACCGCCCGCGCTGGCCACCAACGGCTTGCAACGTCAAGGGCCGCCAGCCATGGTACGGCGCCCCGATCGTACGGGGCCTGCCAAGGGAGCCATCCATGTCCGATTTTCTCGTCCAGCTCGGTCGAAACCCGCAAGCCCGAAAGCTTTTCTCGTCGCTTGGGTTGCCGGTGAAGCTGCCCCAGGACCTCGCGCGGCGGGATGGCGCTGATGTGGAGGATTGTTTGGCCGGCAAGCGCGTGATTTGTGCCGCCGCCGGCGACTCTGCGTTGCTCAGTTCGCTCGTACAGGTCGCCGAGGGTGCCGGTGCCGATACTTCGGTTGGCGACAAACCGCACGGCCTGGTGTTCGAGATGGGCGCGCCGACGAGCCCGGACGCGCTCCGCGAGCTGTACGACTTCTTTCACCCGCGCGTGCGAGGCGTCGCCCGCAATGGACGCATCGTCGTGGTGGGCCGGCCATTCTCCGACGCCGGGGATGCAGCCACCGCCGGTTGCGCACACGCTTTGACCGGGTTCGCTCGGAGCCTCGCCAAAGAGGTCGGTGGCAAGGGGACCACGGTCAATCTGCTCACCGTCGCTGCTGGCGCGGAGGACCGTGTCGCCGGACCGCTGCGGTTCTTGCTGAGCGAGCGTTCGGCGTTCGTTTCCGGCCAGACGATCGCGGTCGACGCCGCGGCATCGGCGGCAGATGAGAGCGGTTTTGTCGGCTCGCTGTCGGGCAAAGTCGCGGTCGTGACGGGCGCTGCTCGTGGAATCGGCGCCGCCATCGCCGACCGAATCGCGGAAGAAGGCGCGCATGTGGTGTGCGTCGACCTGCCATCGTCCGCCGACGAATTGGCCGAACAAGCTGGCTCCATCGGCGGCTCGGCGCTGCAGCTGGACCTTGGCGACGAGAAGGCGCCGGCCGCGTTGGCCGAACACCTCGTTGCCAAGCACGGCGGTGTCGACATCGTGGTCCACAACGCCGGCGTCACGCGGGATCGCACCCTCGGCAAGATGAAAGACAAGAACTGGGACCTCTGCCTCGGCGTGAACTTTGGCGCCGTGGTTCGTCTCAATGAAGCGCTCCTCGCCGAGGGTGTGATGCGCGACGGCGGCCGGCTGGTGGTCATGGCATCCATCGCTGGGTTCGCGGGCAACCCGGGGCAGACCAACTACGCAGCGGCCAAGGCGGGGCTGATCGGCTATGCGGCCGCCCTTGCCCCGTCCCTTGCCGGCCGTGGCATCACCATCAACGCGGTCGCACCCGGCTTCATCGAGACGCGGATGACGGCCGCGATCCCCGTGATGACCCGCGAAGTGGCGCGCCGGCTCAACAGCCTCGGGCAGGGTGGTCAACCGCGCGACGTCGCCGACGTCGTGACGTTCTTGTGCTCGCCTCCCGCCGTTGGGATTACCGGTCGAGCCATTCGTGTGTGCGGCCAGCACCTCGCAGGAGGCTGAAATGGCCCGCTCTCCCATCGATGCCCGTTCTCCCATCGCCGCCCATTCTCCAATCGATAGGGGCGTCGTTGTCTTGACCGGTGCTTCCGCCGGCATCGGCCGCGAGATCGCCCGCCTGGTCGGGCCTCGCGCACGCGTCTTGGTGATCGTCGCGCGCCGCCGTGAACGTCTCGAAGAGCTCGCCGGCGAGCTTACGTCCAAGTCCCCCGGGCTCAAGGTCGATGTACGCCCGACCGATCTGTCCGATCCGGACGCCGCGGTGGCCATGGTCGACGCCGTCGCGGCAGAGCACGGCCCGGTCGACGTCCTCATCAACAACGCTGGCCTTGGCGACGTCATGCTTTTCGAGGTCTCGGACCCGGCAAAGAACCAGCGCATGATCGATGTGAACGTCTCGGCCCTGGTCGCCATGACCCGAGCCGTCATTCCGGCCATGGTGCAACGCAAAGGCGGCGGCGTGCTCATGATCAGCAGCGGCTTTGGCCTGACCTGGCTACCCGGCCTCGCTGCCTATATCGGCACCAAGCATTTCGTCACTGGATTCACCGAATCGCTGCGCTGCGAGATGGCGGGCACCGGCGTCGCTATCACGCAGATCTGCCCCGGGCCGGTCGCGACCGAGTTTGAAGCCATCGCTGGCAACCCCACGGGCGAAAAAGTGCCGTCGATCATCGAGATCTCCGCGCAACGATGCGCTCGCGAATCGATCGCCGCGTTCGACAAGCGGCGCGCCATGCACATCCCCGGGTTGCTCATCCGATGGTTCACTCGGCTCGGCATCTGGACACCGTTCTGGCTGCGTCGTCTGCTTTACGGCCCCATCGCTCGCGAGCTGCGGCGACGGATCGCAAGCAACGCAGGTTGATAGCTACGGCCGGCGCGCTTTCTTGAAAGAGTGGCCCGCGACACGTCCCAACTCGGCTGGCCCCGGCGCTCGACCGTGCGATTGCTCAGCTACAACATCCACAAAGGCATCGGCGGCCGCGACCGCCGTTATCGGCTGCAACGCATCATCGACGTGGTGGCCGAACAGCGCCCCGACGTAATCTGCCTCCAAGAGGTCGACCGTGGTGTCCGCCGCTCGCGCTTCCAGGACCAGGTGCGGGTCCTGGCCGAGGCGTGGGGCGCCGTGGACCACGCGTTCCAACTCAACCATCGGGTCGGTAGCGGTGGCTACGGCAACCTCGTCTTGTCGAAATTCCCGCTCTCAGCCGCACATTCGGTGAACCTGCGCATGGGCTGGCGCAAATCCCGGGCCGCCCTCGTCGCGGTGGTCGATGCGCCGGCCGGTCGCATTGCCATCGTCAATCATCACCTCGGCCTGGCCGAACACGAGCGCCATTGGCAGATGGAGACGTTGCTGAGCGCGCCGGCTTTCATCGCCGCCGCGCAGGGCCCAACCGTGCTGATCGGCGACTTTAATGACTGGCGTGACACGCTTCATCGCGGGGCTCTTGCCCGAGCCGGGTTCGTCCAGGCGACAACACCGGTTCGGTCCTTCCGTTCATTTCCGGCGTACATGCCCGCAGGCGCACTCGACAAGGCATTCGTGCGCGGCGTGGTCGTGGCGGCCGCCCATGTCGTGCGCGAAAAACTGGCGCGAGATGCGTCAGACCACCTGCCTCTCGTCGTCGACCTGGCGTTGTAGCCAAGCTCGGCGGCTCGGCCGGCATCGCAGCTAAAGCAACGGCGAGAGCAAGCGGGACACGCTGCGAATCAGGCGTTGCCAGATCCGCCACCGCCGCGGGCCGTCCTGGTCGATCCGTCGCGCTCGGCGCAGGTCCCCCTCAAAGGTCTCGGCGAGCTCGTTGCAGAACGCGGTGTCGAACACCAGCGCGCCGACCTCGTAGTTCAGTTTCAACGACCGCACGTCGATGTTGGCAGACCCAATGGTCGCGAACCAATCGTCGACCACCATCGTCTTGGCGTGGATGAAGCCATCGTCGTACTCAAAGATGCGCACGCCAGCGTCGAGCAGGTCCATGTAGTAGGACTGGCCGGCCCATCGGACGAGGCGGTTGTCGGTCGTGCCGGGGAGGAGCAGGCGCACGTCCACGCCACGCAGGGCAGCGCTGAGCAGCGACTGCTGAATGACCACGTCGGGGACGAAATATGGGCTCGTGATATGCACGCGGTGTTCGGCCAGCGCGATCGCCTGGAAGAAGACGTGATGCGTCGGTGACCAGCGGCGATCCGGTCCCGATGCGACGATTTGGACTTTGCACGCACCGAGCGCCTCGCCTTGCACGATGTCGGCCGGGTAGTAGCGCGCCTGGGTAAGGGGCTCGCCGGTCACAGTTAGCCAATCGCCGATGAATGTCGCCTGCAAACCGAACACGGCGGGGCCCTCGACTTGCGCGTGGGTGTCGCGCCACGCGCCGATCGATTCGTCCAGTCCGAGGTACTCGCGCCCGATGTTGATGCCGCCGAAAAAGCCCACGCGTCCGTCGGCGACGAGGATCTTGCGGTGGTTGCGGAAGTCGACGCGGTCGGAGTTGCGAAACCGCGCGAAGAGCGATGGGTTGCCGTACGTCTCGGCGCGCCCGCCGGCGTCGATGAGGGGCTGCCAAAAATCGTCAGGGAGCGCCATGGAGCCGATGGCGTCGACGAGAACGCGGACGGTCACGCCGTCGGCCGCGCGTTCGGTCAGCGCGTCCCGGAACGCCACACCGACTTCGTCAGGTTGGACGATGTAATAGAGTGCATGGATGTGGTCGGTGGCGGCCGCGATGGCGGTGTGCAGGGCGTCGTACGTGTCTTTGGCGTTGTCGAGCTCGATAACAGAATTGCCGGGGGTGACGGGCGCGCCGGTCAGCCTCTCGTTGAGGCGCATGATGGCCAGCTGATACGCGGAGTGGTCGTCGGGCGGCGCCGTGCGGGCCGGTCCGGAGCGCGCCAGGTCAATCGAAACGCCGCGGAGGGCCTGTCGCGACGCGCCGATGACATTGGCGTGACGACGAGCTCGCCGAACGAGGCGGCGCGGGCCGAAAAGCACGTAGGCGACGACGCCAATCACGGGCAGGTAGATAAGAGCGAGCACCCAGGCGAGCGTGGCGGCGGGTTGTCGGCGTTCCACGAGGACAAAGCTGACCACGATGGTCAGGTGGATGACCCCCAGTACGGACGCCGTTGTACTGTCCAACTCGAACAGCCGCTGCAACAAGTCGCTCATCTTGAGAATGTAGACCGCAGACGATCGCCGACCACGCACGCCATGGCGTCAAGCGCCGAACTCGGTGCGCATGGGGAGGGGTAGCAGATTGTCAGGAGTCCATGCTGGTGACGACGTGAACCATGTCGCCGCCCATCGCTTTAGCCGTGGTGACAGCTTGGCCGGCCGCCGCGAGGGCGTCGCCGACCCGGACATCCGCGGGCGACACCACGATGCCGATGCTAACGGTGGTGCGGCGCATGTCGCCGTGTTGCGGAACCTCGAGGCGGAGGGCATTGCGCAGCCGTGAACCCGCGGCGTTGGCGGCGTCGCGGTCCATGAGCGGCTCGAAAATCACGGCGAACGCGTCGTTGTCGAAATGCGCGACTACATCGCTGAGCCGCGTCTGTGCGTCGAGGCGTTGGCCGACCTCGATGACCACGACGTCACCGACGCTCTTGCCGCATTCCGCGTTGATGTCGTGCATGCCGTCCACATCGACGATCGCCACACCGACGAGCTCTTCGCGGCGCTTGCAGCGGGTCAGCGCGCGCTCGAGCTCGACTTCGAAGACGCGGCGATTCGGCAAGCCGGTTGGTTCGTGCGTGACCGCGGCGTCCCACAACGCGCCAATTGCGACGGCCTTGGGTACTTCGACGCGCGTCAGCGGCCAGACGGCGGAAAATGACGCAGCGACGCCCGTCAGGATCCAGGCGATCGGGTCCATTCCCCCCGCGACCAGCGCCATGGCTGCAGCGGCGACCGCGCTGCCACCGGCGACCCAGAGGGCCCATGAGCGGTTTTGGCTGGCGGTGCGCTGACGTTCAAGCTGCCGATCGCGCGCCTCGACGTCGATGATCTGCGACGGCAAACGACGCCGACTGCGGCGACCTGCTTGCGAACCATCACCGGCTCGCACGTATTTTTGGGCGCTGTTGGGTGCGGCGGCGTTGGGTGCGGCCATGCATGACTCCCGGGGCGGGCACCGGGAGCATCCACCGGTGTCGCCGGGAGTTCAAGAACACCGTGGTTTGGTCCCGGTCGGGCTGCGTTTCAGACCGCGCTAGCGCACCGAACAGCAATGCTTCTCGGTGCATGTTTGCTATTTAGGGCCTGTCCCTGAATCGATTTTCTGGACAGATGGATCGGCGCCGAACCTAACGTGTGCATGGTAGCGCGCAAGCAACTCGACGAGAGTCAGTGGACGAAACCGGCCGATGTCATCGAACGACAGCGGGGCGCCAGCCGGCGCGGTCGTGATGACCGCGATTTCCTTGAGGCGGTGCTGTGGATCCAGCGAACGGGGGCGCCCTGGCGCGACCTGCCATCGGACTTCGGCCCATGGAAGACCGTGTACAACCGATTCGACCGTTGGTCGCGGACCGGGCGGTGGGCAGCAATTTTTCGGAGCTGGCCGAAATGGAGCGCCTGACGGCGCGCAGTACTTGTTTGCCCCTCTCTGACCCTGCGGGCCATCTCTGCCCGGGGATCCGGTGAGAGAGTAGTTATTTCAAACTGTTACGGGACCAGTAATAGAACCCAGCGACAAACCGGTCGGATTGTGCGCAATTCAGGGACAGGCCCTGGTTGGGGGACTATGAGCGTCTCCACGCCCCGAAAAGTGTGATTTTCGCGGCGTTCCCATCCCGGAGCGCCGATTCCTGATCGGCGCGCTACCGCATGTGTTCGGCGGGCGTCGCGAGCTCCTGCAGGTTGGTCATGACGACCGAGCGTGGACACGACCAGACCAGGAAGAACATCGCTTCGCGCACGGCTCGTTCCGCCGGGTGGCCGGTCACATAGCCGGTGCCCTTGGAAACTGCCAGCCAGGCGGTCGCGCTGCGGATGGCCAGCGAATTGGCCGCGCCGCGGAGCCGATTGATCGCGCCCGCCCCGTCCGCCCGTCCGCGCGCCGCGTCATACATGCTTCGTCGCAGCTGGCTCATTTCGTGGGCGAGGCGGCGTCCGGGCGATTCCAACTCGGGCCGCCCATCCGATTCGCTCGCGATGCCGGCGATCGACGCCGCAGCTGCTCCCAAGGCCAGCGCGGAGGTGGTGAGCGAGCCTGTCCCGCCAACTTTCACAGCATGGAGCACGCGTTCGGTCGGGCCCGCCAGGACGTCCTCGTCGGCAACCGTGCTGCCATTGATCGCCACCGAAGCCGTTTCCGATGATGTGAAGCCGAGCAAATCCGCGCTTGGCGCGACGGTGACGGCCGCCGAATCCATGTGCACCAGTCCGAGCACCTGCATCCCGCCGGGGACGACCCCGCCGGTGACGACGAAATCAGCGTGGCACGCGCCGGAGACCCAAGGCGCCACGCCTTCGAAGCGCCAGCCGCCGTCGACCTTGTTGGCGACGACAGCCGGGCGCTTGAGGTGCTGCCGCGACGTCGTCAGGTGGGAGATCCCGACGGTGGTGAACAGCTCGCCGGTGGCCAGCCGAGGCAGCACGCGCTCTTTCAGGGCGGCGTTTTCGGACGCGGCGATGCGCTGGCACGCCCCGTTGCGCTGGGTGAGGACAAAGGCCGTCTCGAGACACGTCTGCGCGATGGCCTCGTAGCGCGCCAGGAGCGTCACGGGCGCGACGTCTTCGCCGCCAAAAGCCTTGGGGATCACATCCGCAAGCACGCCCTCTTCGCCGAGGATCTCGAGCTGCTCCCCTGGCCAGAGGTCCAGCGAGCTCCGGTCAGCCCGCAAGATAGAAAGCTCCTCGAGCAGCTCGACGTCCAGCCCGTGTTCAACAATCGTCTGCATTTTTGGCTACTTCGCGAAGTACTCGATGAGCACGTGAGGTTTCAGCGCGGCGCCGGCGCCCTTCGCTTCCCGGCTGTGCATCCGCGGTTCCCGCCCGCTCTTCGTCTCGTTGGTCGCGCGCAGCAGCACGCCATGGTTCTTCGCGGCGTCGTCGACCCAGATCTGTGCGGTCGACGTGATATCGAAGTCCTTCCACCCGCCGCTGTTTTTCGGCCACACCGCCTGCGCGATCGGTTTGCTGGACGCGTCGAAGTCGTCCAACGCG
>CAZLMW010000009.1:0-98414 GCA_964560875.1 uncultured Enterobacteriaceae bacterium | reverse complement strand
GGTGGCCCGGACCCGGGTTATCGCTCAGTCAGCGACTTCCAATCGGGCCTGCGCCAGTAAGAGCAGGAAAAGGCGACCCGTCGGGGTCGGAGAGCTGGCGCCAGCCGAACAGCTTGAATCATCGCCGCGCAGGGGACGTGAGCTCATCGCCAACCGCGACGCCGCCGTCCTGCGCGTTGACGGTCGGCGCGATGCAGGTGATCAGCGTTCCGGTCCCGGCCTTGCGCACCTTGCCGACAACGTTGATGTGAAGCTGCGACCGAGACTGCGCTTGCATGGCCTCGATCGCGTCCGTGCCCATGACGGGCACGCTCATGACGGGTACGCCCATGACCGGCAAGGATGCGGCGACACACCCAGCTGGGATCTCCGCGTCGGGCAAGTCCACATACCAAAGCGGGTCGCCGGAACGTTCGACGGCTGGCTCGTGAAACGTGTGCTTGTTGTGCATCGGGCTGCCGACGAGGAGCTCGAATCGTTCGACTTGCACCAACTCCTGCTCGAGGGCGGTACCCCAGGCGGTCAGTTGCAGCCCCTTGCCGGCGCCACCGGTGTTCACGACCGTCAAGCCGGTCCGCAGCTCATCGCCCACGCAGAGGTCGGGCACGGCCGAGAACATCGACGCGCCGTACTCATCGAACACGGGCGGTCCTTCCGCCGCGGTTTGCCAGGCCGTCGCCTCGGTTCGCTGCATGCGCAAGACGATGGCGTGCGGCGCCCATGAGCCGGTGTCGAGGTAGCGAAAACCGACGCCCATCCGCTCAATCGAGCCCCCGACTGCGGTCGCGACGGCTTCGAGCGTCGTCTCGGCGAACGTATCGTCGCTGGCGAAAACCGCCTGCAGGCTCTCGTGGGTGTGCCCGTCGACCAGCAGCGAACGCCATCGCGCGGCCTTTCCTGCGACCTTGCGGCGCCTGGCGTCGGACAGCCCCTCGTCGAAGTAGTCGGGAACGCTGTTGTAGCGGTCGCGCCGTTGCCCGTTGTCGTACAAGCCGAGGGTCAAGATATCGCTGTCGTGCACATAGATGGATAGTGCGTGGCCCTCGGTCGCGAAGCTGACAGCACACGCGCGGGAATGCAGGCGCTTTTCGTCCTGGCCTTCGGTGGCCTCGTCATAGACGGCGATCCACCGGTCGTCCGCGACAACGACCACCGTTGTATCGACCCGCTCATCGGCGTCGGCGGACAGCAGCCGCATGCCTTCGTCCGCGGCCGCAACCCGGATGGATTCGACCACCCGATCGACCGACTCTTCATCGACCCGGAGGGCCTGGACGCTGGTGAAGAAGCTCCCCATCGCTCGATGGTGCCGTGTCTCGCCAGCCGTTGCGAGCGTGTAGGGAAGTGGCGCCAGGACACTGGCGGCGCCATCATCGGGCCGATGCGGATCCACCACCTTGCCTTTCGTTGCCCCGACTACGCCGCCACAACGCGCTTCTACATCGACGTGCTCGGCATGCGCGTGGTTTCCGAAACACCCGGGTACTCAACGTGGCTCGCGCTTGGCGGCGGCGTGCTGATGATTGAACAGGCATCCGAAGGCGAAAAAGGCCCCGATCCCACCAGCCTTCGATTCGTGGCCTTTCATCGCGAGGACCTGCCGGGCGATCTCGAGGAGCGTCTCGCGGCTGCCGGCGTGCTTATCGAGGACCGGACCGGCTACACGATCTACTTTCGCGATCCGGACGGCCGGCGCATCGGTGCGTCGACGTTTCCGCTGCAGTCGCTCTGATCGATCGGGCCGCTGGGCCTCGAATCGTACGGATCAGGACCCCGGGCACTTCACGGTTAGCGGCGCGCTCGTTCCGGGATTGGGGAAGTCATCGTTGGTGCAGTCACCGTCGAGATCCACCGCGCGTTCGTGCACATCGTAGACGCAGCCGTCCACGCCCTTTTCATCGGGGAATTTCAGCTCGCCGCAGCCACCTTTGGCGGGCGCAAGTTGGTTGGCCTTGTCCTTGTTGGTCGTCTCGTCGGCGAAATGGTCGAGGCGCACGATGATGCCGTCTTCGTTGACGTCCTTGAGCTCGAGCACGCGCTGGTTGCCGGGAAACTCCTCGGTTCCGCCCCAGTTGGCGCCTTCGCTGCCCCAGGTGAACTTGTAGGCGATGCGCACGCCGCGGCCGCCGATCGGGACCTTCCACCAGGGCGCCTCGAACGAAAGCGTCCACACGTTGTCGCCCGCGACGCCGTCGCCGTGTGAGCCGTCGTCGTACATGGGGGTCTTGTTGGGCTGCCAATTGCCGAGCACCGCGTTGAGCGCGTCGACCTGCTTTTTGGTCAGGCAATTGGTGGTCACCTCGCTGGAGCAAACGGACGTTGTCTTGTGAACACCGCCGGCCAGGAACATGCGCCGACCGGGCGTATCGTTGGCCCAGAGGAAGGGGTTGATCGCTTCGCAGTTGGTGTTCTTGGCGTCCTGGGCCATGCGCGCAAGCACGACCACGCGGATCTTGCCGGGCTCGTAGCACGCCTTGAACTTGAACGACTTGATCGCCTTGGCGACCGCGTCATCGAACGCCTTGGTCGAGCTGTCCGCCTTGCCGTCGCCATCGAGGTCGGGGCCGGCGGCTTGCACGAAGGCCTGGGACAGCAGCGAGCCCTTGCCGGTCAACACGAACGGGGCGGGTTCGTTGACCTTGGTTCCCGCCACGAAGATCCGCTGCACCATCTTGCCGACGGCGATGAGCTCGGGCGTCTTGGCGACCATCTTGCTATGCAGGTCGATCAGCGTGTCGGTCATGGAGCCATGGGCGATGGCGGTCAACGTCTTCTTTTCGGCGCGGGCGCGGGCGGCGACGAGCACGGTCATGGCGGTGGTCACGGCGTCGATCTGTTTCATCCCGGGTGTGGTCTGCGCGATGTCGAGCACCAACTCGGGGTCGAGGACGCTCTCTTGCTTGGGGACGAGCGGCACGATACCGAGGAGCTGCTGGCCGCCTTTGCGCACGGACACGACGCTGTTGACGACTTCCGATGTGCCGTCGAGCTCGACCCGGAAGCTGCCGTCGGCCTTCGTCGCGCCGCCCGCGATGTCGCCGCTGGGTCCGACGAGGGTGACCGATGAGCCGGGAAGCATCGGGACCGTGCCGGTGACGACAACGGACGCGGGGTCGGGCATCCGCTTGTGGCCTTCGCGGCCCAACTCGGTGACGAGGAGCCCATCGAGGGAACAACCAGCGAAGGCGCAGGTCACCAACAGGGCTCCTGTTACGACGGTGCTGGGGGCGATGCTGGCGAGGGTTGGCATGGCGGTGATCCGGTCGGCTCTCTAGGGGATTTGGGCGGCGTTGTACACGATCCGATCGATCGCCGCAGCAGCCAATGCAAAGCCGAACGTCCCGGTGACGTGCGTTGCGGTGCCATATCCTGTCGCGCAATCGAGCTTGGCGGGCCCGCCGTCCGCGGGTTTAGCGCATACGGTGCCATCGGGGCCCGGAAAGACGGGGCGCTCCTCGCTGAACACCGCTGAAATGCCCCACTCTCCGGCTCGTGGGTAGTCAAACTCGCGGCGTAGTTGGCGGCGCAGATCACGCAACAAAGCGTCGTTGGTCGTGTTGGCCAGGTCGCGGGTACGAATGCGTGTGGGATCCCGGCGTCCACCAGCGCCGCCTGCCACGACGAGCGGCAAGTCGCGGCGGCGGCACCCGTCGACGAGCACGATCTTGTGGCGCAGCGTGTCGATCGCATCGATAACCAGGTCGAAACCGCGGGCGAAGAATTCATCGGCGGTGCGCTCGGTGAAGAACGCGGGCCAGGCATGGACAGTCGCTTCGGGGTTGATCCGAGCGACCCGGTCGGCGAGCACGTCCACTTTGAGGCGGCCGACTTCGCCGTCGATCGCGTGCAGTTGACGATTGACGTTGTTGATGCAGACCTCGTCGAGGTCGACCAGGGTCAGCTCACCGACGCCCGAACGTGCCAGGGACTCGACGGTCCAC
Organism: uncultured Enterobacteriaceae bacterium; assembly: GCA_964560875.1. Classification (GTDB taxonomy): domain Bacteria; phylum Myxococcota_A; class UBA9042; order UBA9042; family UBA9042; genus CAZLMW01. Next base: position 94,473 of record CAZLMW010000009.1, on the reverse strand, counting down.
GAGCCGACGCCGCCAACACCAACAACGGCGACATGGGACGCCTGCAAGCGGGCAAGTCCTACCGCTCCATACAGCCGTTCGACACCGGCGAAGCGCGGATTGGGTGCTGCCTCCATCGAGCTCGTCGGGCGGGTGTCTTTGGGCATTTCGGCGGCCCCTCCGCGGGCTGTCCGGACCGGTGAAGCCGGCTAACCCGCTTTTCTCAACACGCCGGTCGGTCCGACGGGCCAAGCGCGCGCTTTTTTGACACGTTTGCTCCTGAATTCACACTACGAAGGTCATGCGATTCGAGATCCAGTCCATCGCCGCGACCGCCCTGCTGTTCGTCGCCCTGACGATTCCGGGGACCGAAGGCGCCGCCAAACCCAACACCGCACGTTCAACGGCCAACGTTTCGGCGCCCGCCGTCAAGCGCGATTGGTTCCGCTGGCCGACCAAAGCAACCTTGACCACGGTCAAGCACATCGTCATCGACCCGGGTCACGGCGGCGAGAATCAGGGCGCAGTCGGCTACTGGGGCACGCGCGAAAAAGCGCTGACGCTCACGATGGCGCGCTACTTCAAGGAATACATCGAGACCAACAGCAACGTGCGGGTGTCGTTGACGCGCCACCACGACAAGGCGCTGACGCTGCGAGCGCGGCCGCGCTGGGCCAATAAGATCGGGACCGATGCGTTCATCAGCCTGCATTGCAACGCCAACGAAAACCGTGAAGCGCGGGGGATGGAGGTCTGGTTTCTCAGCACCGACACCTCCCGCGAGGTCATCCACGACCTGGTGCGCCGAGAAGAGAGGCTGCCGGTTGCGTCGGGCAAGGTGAAGGCGCCGTGGACGGTCGAGGCCATCGTCTCGGAGATGAGCTACGCGATGGCGCACCGTCGCAGCAGTGATTTTGCGCACGCCCTGGCGAGCGGGCTGCGGTGGGGCCGCCCCAAAGCGAAGTTCCGCGGGGTCAAGCAGGCGCCGTTTGGCGTGTTGAAAGAAGCGCGCATGCCGGCCGTCGTGCTGGAAGTGGGTTTCATCAGCCACGCGGTCGAGGGCAAAGAGCTGCTCGACCCAAAGACGCACCTGCAGCTCGCACGCGGCATCTTGCGCGGACTGGTGCTGCTCGACCGAAAGCAGGTCGCGGACACCCCGGCATGGAAGAAACGGATGCAGCGGCGGCAGTTGGCCAAGGCGAAATCCGCGAGATCCGCCAAGTCGAGCGCGAGCAACAAGACGACTCAGCGCGGCACATCGCTGCCCGGTGGCCCGGCTACCAACAAGCTGCCCAAGTAGCCGTCACTTCTTCGCGACAAGATCCCGCGGCGATATACCTATAGTCTGCGCGGCGTGGCAGGTTGCGCGTTGCCGGGTGGATGCCAGTCGCCCTTGATATCCCGAATCAGCGTCATCGAACCGCCACAGCGTTTGCGGGGCCCCGTGAACGCGACGGTGGCGCGCCAGGTCGGCTCGGGTGGGTTGCCCAGTTTGATGCTCGTCAAATGGGTGCGGCCGAGGCCACAGCCGGGCTGGCCGGTCTGCAGTTGGGCCGCCAGGCCGTTGGTTCCCGGGATCGGCAGGTCGTTGAAGCGGGGTAGCGTCAGGCGCTTGACGGCCTTGGTCTTGCCGCCGCACCACATCACCTGGGCGTGCCCGGACTTGGTGTCGCGCATGAACTCCACGCACGGGTCGGACAGGCCGCCTTCGTCGTCGATCATCGCGCGCTCAGGGCTGCCATAGCGGATCAGCCAAGCGCTCACGACGGGGCTCTTGAGCGCACGGTCAGGCAGCTGCTTGAGGTAGCGGACGGCGCGGTCCACCTGCTTCTTGGTCGCCTTGTTGTTGTAGGGCCGGCCGCTCTTTCCGTTGACCGAGATGATGAGCTCAGTCTGCCAAATCATGCGTGGCTTGCCGGTCCGTCGACCTGCCATCGCGAACAAACGCGCGCTGCCGCCGGTCGACAAACACGACGCAAGGCGCGGCTCGATAAGCTCAATGCCCTTCATCCCGCGCCAACCGGACCACTTCTTCAATTTCGCTTGCACGGTGGCCAAGCTGACCTTGACCTTCTTGCAGGGGGGCGGAACGGCGGCCCGGGCCGGGGAAGTCACAGCCAGCGGGGCGAGGAATACGATGCCAACGGCAAGTGCGAGCACGCGACGGAACACGACAATACGTTGGCCGAACAAGGGCCAGGTTGGTGGCTGCGTGCGACCGGTCGGCGGGCGCGTCTTCATGGCTGTCGTCATCAGTGGCCCTCGCCTTGTTGGTTTGCCGACCGATGCATACCATAACGCGCTACCTCGGTCGCTTGTTCGGAGCCTCTCAATGCACGCCTCTTATCGCGTTCGCGCGCTTTTGCTCACCCTTTGCATCGCCAACTTGGCCGCGGGGTGCAGCCAGATTCAGACGGTCGACAGCGGCGAGGAGCTGCACATCAGCAAGGTCGTGCTGTACCAAAACGGCATCGGCTATTTCGAACGCCGCGGCACCATCGACGGCGACCGGCTCGACCTTCGCGTGCGTCCCGACCAGATCAACGACGTGCTCAAGTCGCTGGCGGTGCTCGATTTCTCGGGCGGCCAGACGTCTTCGGTCGCGCTGCCGGTGGAGCGCAGTTCTTCTCGCCTGGCCCGCGAGCTGCCGCGCCAGGTTCGCAACGCCCGCGGCCTCGTCGGGATGCTGCGCGTATTGCGCGGCGTGCAGGTGTCGGTGGACACGGACGACCGCGACTTCGACGGCCGGGTTGTCGGCGTGGAGAAGGGCGAGAAAGGCCGCAAAGTCCTGACGTTGATGACGGGGCGGCGCAAGCTGCGGACCATCCGTTTGGCCAAGATCAAGCAGGTGAAGATTCACGACAAGGCGCTCGCAGTCGGCCTGTCGCGGTCGCTCGACATCAGCAAACGTGACGGACGGTGGAAGCCCGTGTCGCTCACGGTTCGACTCGCCGGCGGAGAGGCGCATGACCTGCTCATCAGCTACATCCACGAGGTGCCTATTTGGCGACCGGCCTACCGGGCGTGGGTCGATACGAAGGGCAAAGTCCAGCTGCAGGGATGGGCCATCGTGGACAATGTCAGCGGCGAGGACTGGAAGAACGTGCAGCTGTCGCTCGTCGTCGGCTCACCGCTGTCGTTTCGGTACGACCTGCATCGCACGCATTGGGTGAACCGGCCGAGCTTGAGCCACCGAATGCCCCAGGTCGCCGCAGCGCCGCCACCGCCCGACGTTGGCTACGAAGAGAGCGACGACGCAGCGCCCAAGGAGATGAAGGTCCGATCGCGTATCTCCGGCATGGGCGGCGGTTCGGCCGGTCGCTCGTATCGAGCAAGACCGCGGCGCAAGTCGTTCAAGAAACGGTCGGCACCCAAACCCAGAGCCGCGCCCTATCCAGCAACGCGCGGCGCGTACGGAAGCGGCCCGTCGGCCTTTGCGGATGTGTCGGTGGAGCGGCGTCGTAGCGCAATGATGCGTTCGGCGGCCGCGCTGGTGAAAGGCAAGAAGGTCGGCGCGCTCTACAAGTACGACGCGCTGACGCCGATCACGGTCCCCGATGGCAAAGCGGCGCTCATCAACATCGTCAATCGCAAGGTCGGCGGCCGCGACGTCTTTCTCTTCCGCCGCCCGAGCGGTGCGCCGTTTCGAGCCGTGTTGATCCGCAACGCAAAGGGCTCCGCGCTCGAGTCCGGACCGATCACGCTCTATGTGGGCGGCACTTTTGCGGGCGAAGGGTTCCTCGGACGCATCGAGAAAGACGCCACGACATTCATCCCATATGCGCAGGAGGGCGGCTTCAAGATCCACCAGCGGTTCACGAGCAAAACCAGCCAGGCCAAGCTGGTCAAGATCGTGGACGGACGCATCCATATCGAGGCGCGCACCACGTACACGCGCACGCTCACGATCCGCTCGCAGCGCGACAAGCCGTCGCTCGCCTACGTGAAGCTGCGTCGTCGCAACGGCACGAAGCTGCACGAGCCGCCCGAGGACATCGTCAAGGCCGGCAACGACCTCTATGTTCCGGTCAAAGTGCCCGCCAAGGGCGAAGGCAAGGCGACGATCGTCGAGCGGCGCGACATCAAGCGGTCGACGATCTACCTGGACTCGCTCGCGATCACGGCGCTGAAGCTGTTCGTGCAGGACCAGTCGGCCAGCGACGCCCTCAAGGGACCGGTGCGCGAGCTCCTCGTCGTCCACAAGCAACAGGCCCAGCTTGGTCGCGCGCGGTCGACGCTGTACCGGCAGCGCAACCTGTTGAACAACGAAGCGCGTCGCATCCGCCGCAACCTGGACTCATTGCCGCTGGCCAAGGTCGCCAACAAGCTGCGCAAACAGCTCGTCGCCCAGCTCAAGGGCAACTCGGAAAACGCCGCCAAGGTCGCCAAGGACCTGGTCGACAACGAGGTCAAGCGGGCCGCGCTCAAAGAAAAGCTCGTAACCCTGTTGCGCAGCATCAACCTCAAATAGCGATCGGCGATCGGCTCGCTGCCGCGGGTTCGGCGCGCTCGAACACGGACGCAACATGCGGATTCTCTATGGCGTCGTCGGCGAAGGGATGGGCCACGCGACGCGCTCCCGAGTCGTCATCGAACACCTGCTCGGCGCCGGCCACGAGGTCGACATCGTGGTCAGCGGGCGGGCTCACGACCTGCTGCGCGAGGCTTTTGGAGGCGAAGGCGGCGCGGACGTTCGGCGCATCCACGGCCTGCACATGGTGTACGCCGACAACGAGGTACAAAAAAGGCTGACGTTGCTCGGCAACCTCGAAGCGCTGCGCACCGGCTTGCCCACCAACGTCAAGGCGTGGTCCGACGCGATGGAGCGCTGGGAGCCGGACGTCGTCATCAGCGACTTCGAGTCGTTGTCGTACCTCTACGCCCGACTCCATCGCATTCCGGTCGTCAGCATCGACAACATGCAGGTGATCAACCGCGCTTGGCACCCCGACGAGCTCATCGCGGCGCACAAGCGATCGTTTCTGCTCAGCAAGGCCATCGTGAAGACAAAGCTGCCCGGCTGTGACCACTATTTCATCACGTCGTTCTTCTTCCCGGAGACCCGCAAGGAGCGGACGACCCTGGTGCCGCCCATCTTGCGTCCGGTGGTGTTGGAAGCGGCCAAGAAAGCGCGGCGCGGCGACCACGTTGTGGTCTACCAATCCGGCGAAAGTCACGACGCGCTGGTCGACGTGATGCGCGGCTTTTCGGACACGGAGTTTCGGGTCTATGGGCTGCGGCGCGACATCACGGAGACGGAGCGCGACGGCAACCTGGTGTTTCGTCCGTTTTCGGAGACCGGCTTCATCGACGACGTGGCCACATCGCGCGCTGCCATCGCCGGCGGCGGCTTTTCGCTCATGGGCGAATGCGTATTTCTGCACAAGCCGCTGCTGTCCGTGCCGCTGTCGGGACAATTCGAACAGATCCTCAACGCCGGCTGGCTCCAACACCTCGGCTATGGGCTACATCGTCAGCATATCGAGGCCGCGGACGTGGCAGAGCTGCTCGAACGGGCGCCCGAATTCGCGGAAAATCTTGCTGCGCACCGGCAGGACGGCAACCGTATGTTGCTGGGTGCGTTGGACGCGAAGCTGGCCGAGATCGAGGCGCGATGACATTGCAGACCGTTGACCGCCGCCGCGCACTCGTCGCCACGCTGATTGCGATGGGCTTGGGGTTGACCGGCTCGGCTTGCGGCAGCGAAGAGGGCAGCGTCGACGAAGACAAGGTGGCGGACACAAATCTCGCGCCGGTACGCAGGCCCATTCCATGCCTTGCCTGGAGCGGCGTCGACGAGAAGAGCAGCGAGCTGTACGTGACCGGGATCGAACAGTTCAAGCGCCAACTGGACCTGATCAAGAAGCGCGGATTCACGGCGGTCTCCTTCAGCGACTTCAGCGATCCGGGCAAGCCGCTACCGGAAAAAGCGGTGCTGCTGTTCGCCGACACGTCCAACAGGTCGTTTTACAAACATGCCCTGCCGGCACTCGAAAAGCGCGAACTCAGCGTGGACATCGCCGTTCAATGCGGAGATCTCGGAAAACCCTGGATCATGACCGACGCACAGCTCGGCGACGCGGTGGCACGGGGACATCGAATCGCAAGCGGCGGCCACAGCCAGGTGAACCTGACCGCGTTATCCGACATCGAGCTCGCCGATCAGCTCGACAAGTGCCGCAAAGAGCTGCTGAAAAAGGGCTGGACGGTCGACACCGTCGCCTATCCGTTCGGCGCGTGGGACGGACGCGTGATCAAGGCTGCGCAGGCGGCGGGATTCAAGGCTGGTCGCGCGACAGGGGCCAAGGACATCTCGGGTGGCGGCTACGCGTCACGCAACGCATCGCGCCGATTCCGTGTCGGCTGCGCGCTGCCCGTGACGACCACCACCGACGAGCAGTTCGAAGCCTATCTCGATAACGACAAGATCGAGCTCGAGGACGTGTACGAGGTGAAGGAAGACGCGGGGCTGCTCGGCAAGATCGACCGCGGCGACTTCGGCGGCGACCATTTTGGCCATGTCTTCATGGCCGACCAGGGCGATACCGTCACGATTCCATTGGTCTTTTCGCGCAAAGGTAGCTTCGACATCAAGCTCCGCGTCAAGACCGGAACCAAGATTCAGCCCAAGTCGACGGTCGACGACTATGCCTACAAGTTCGACGGTCTGCATGTGACACCGAAAGCCGATGGCACGCCCGAACCGGACAAGGATTCGGATCATGTGGCGTGGGGATGGCATACTCTGCCCGGCGTTGCCGCCGAGGCGGGCGTGCATGAACTCGAAATCAAATGCCTCAACGACTGGTCATGTTTGCTCGACTGGGTGCACGTGACCGAGGTGAAACCATGAACCGCTTTGCAGGTCCCGTCGTCCGTCGATGCGTGGTCGGCTCGCTGGTCGCCCTGTTCGCGCTGTCCGCTACGACCGGTTGCGTGGACCGCGACCCGATCAAGCGCACCAAGTTTCGGGTCAACGGCGACCGCTTCGAGATCGACCGCGGCAAAGGTTGGGAGAAGTTCTTTCCGCGCGGCGTGAATCTGTCGGTCGGCAAACCCGGCACATTTCCCGGAGAGCTCGCTGCCACGTACGATGATTACCGTCGTTATTTCAAAGACATCCAGTCGATGAACGCGGACACGGTGCGCATCTACACGCTGCACCACCCGCGGTTTTACAAGGCGTTTTTCGACCACAATCTCGAAAACGAGTCCAGCCCGCTCTACCTCGTCCAGGGGATCTGGCTCGATGAGCTCGAGCACGGCGACTACATGAGCGAGTCGACGCCGCAAATCGACGAAGAGATCCGGTACGTGGTCGATGCGGTTCATGGCAACGCGGTCATCAAGTCGCGCTTTGGCAAGGCGTACGGAATCTTCGACACCGACGTCTCGCCGTGGCTTATGGCGTGGCTGCCAGGCCACGAAATGGACGGCACCATCGTCGAGAAAAGCCATGAAAAACACGCCGGATTCACCGAATATAACGGGCGCTACGTCAGCAAGAAGAACGGCCTGCCGATCGAGGCGTGGGTAGCGCGCGGCATCGATCACACGGTCACTGCCGAAAAGGACCGGTACGGCCACGAGCATCCCGTGGCGTGGAGCAACTGGCCGGCGCTGGACCCGATTCATCACCCGACTGAAACGCCCCAGTTTGGCCAGGATCGCGTCAACGCCAACCTCGCGAAATTCGAATTGAAGGGCTTCTCGGCGGGCGTCTACGCGAGCTACCACGTGTACCCGTTCAACCCCGAGTTCATCATCTACGACCCGGAGTACGTCAAAGCCAAGGACCGCTACGGCAACACCAACAGCTATCTCGGGTACATGCAGGACTTGGTCAAGTCCCACGCCGGCGTGCCGGTCTTCGTCACCGAATACGGCGTGCCCAGCTCGTTTGGGGTCGCGCACAAGAACGTCAACGGATGGCACCACGGCGGGTACACCGAGGCGCAACAGGCCGATGCCAACGTCAAGGTCTATCACGCGCTGGTCGACTCGGGAGCGGCGGGCGCGATCATCTTCGAGTGGATGGACGAGTGGTTCAAACGCACGTGGATGACCAACCCCACGATGCAGCCGCAGTCGCGGGGCAGGCTTTGGTTTGATGTCGTGAGCCCGGAAGAGAGCTTTGGCATCGTGTCTTACTACCCGGTGCCAGGACAGTCGGTTCGCATCGATGGCGACGCGGCAGATTGGTCGAGCAAGGCGTTCGTCGCAGCGCAAAGCCCTTCGTCACCGATTCGTAAGGTGCGCGTGAGTCACGACCCGGCGTTTCTTTTCATCCACATTGAGACGTCCGGGCTCGGCGACCTGCTGTCGAGCAAGCAGGTGGTGATGATCGGGCTGGACACCGTCGACGGGACAACGGGCGACCGAAAATGGCCCCGCAACGCCAAGTCCGGTGGCTCGCCGATGCTCAACGCCGCCGATCGCGGGATGGAAAGCGTCGTCGTGCTCGATCCGGCGGTTGGCGAGCTGCGAATGCTCACGCAGAAGAGCTACGACCCCACGCCGAAGCTCAACGGCTTGGCCAAGGTGGGCGGACGGCCGAAATCGGCGACCGACGGCGAGTTCGCCATCGCCAAGTGGATCATCAACAACAGCGCGCAGTACATCGCGGCTGGAGGGCTCATCACACCGCCGACGCTGTACTACGAGCCCGGCAAGCTGGTGCAGGGCGACAGCAAGACGCTGACGACCGCACACATCAACTCGACGACCAACAGCCTGGAGCTCCGCATTCCGTGGCACGCTCTGTGGGTGACAGACCCATCGAGTCGGCAGGTGCTGTTTGACACGGACGAGTCGTGGAATTTCGAACATCGAACAACCGAGGGCATCGCCGTGATGGTTGGCGTGTTCGACAAGAAGGGTGACGACTTGCAGCTCATCGCGCGTGCGCCCGCCGGGACAGGCGGCTTTGGCACCGAAGCCAAGCGGTACACGTGGAAGACCTGGGACACGCTCGGCTCGGAAGGCGAGCGCAAAAAGCCCTTGTTCGAGGCGTTGCAGAAGGCGTTTGAGGACCGGCTGCCGGAGAAGAAGCTGTGAGAAGCATCCGCAAACAGAGCCTGGTCCTGGCCGCGGCGTGCTGCGTGGGGACCGTATTGGTGACGACGGGTGCATGGGCCTTCGAGTTGCCCAACGCGTCGATGGAAAAGGCGGACGCATCGGACCCGACGAAGCCAGCGGGTTGGGAGCCGAACAAGTGGGGCAATATCGTCGCCAAGTTCACCTGGAGCGATGACGCGGTCGATGGCAAGAAGTCGCTGCGGATCGACGTCGAAAGCGGCACCGAAGGGGATGCCAAGTGGTGGTCGTCGCCGGTCGCCGTGCCCGCGGGCCTGACGCTGCAGGTCGCCAATCGCTACAAGTCGGACGTGACGACGCGGATGCTGATTCGTTTCGAAAACCAGGACAAAAAGTCTTTCGTGCAGGTCACGGCCGTCCCAGCTTCACCCGACAAATGGGGCACGGCGAGCGGCATCGTCGCGGTTCCGGCGTGGGCAAAGGGCATGCGGGTCATGCAGGTGCTCGACAAGAAGGGCTTTGTGCAGACCGACGCCTGGAACGTGTCCGAAGCCAAGCCCGGCGATGTGACGCTGCCGCCGAAGGGCAAGATTCCGCTGGTCAGCATCTCGTTCGACGACGGCTGGATCAGCGCGTACAACTTGCTCATCAAGGAGATGGACAAGCGCGGGCTGCGAGGCACGCACTTCATCGTCGCTGACTTCATCGATAAGGAGGGATTCCAGGCCGACTACATCGGCAAGAAGAAGATCATCGAGCTGCTCAAGAATAAGCACGAGATCGGCTCGCACACCTGGGATCACACCGACCTCAAGACGCTGTCAAAGGACGCTTTGGACAAGAACCTTGGCGACTCGAAGAAGCGGATCGAGGAGATGTTCGACATCGAAGTCGTCGGTACGGCGCCGCCATATGGGTCTTATGACGAGGCGACGCTGCCGCTTCTCAAGAAGCACTACAAGTACTCGCGGACGGTCAAGGGCGGGCTCAACGACAAGCCCTACAAGACCCACGAGCTGTATACGATCGTGGTTCACCACACGATGCCGTTGACCGAGTTCGCCAGCTGGGTCACCAAGGCAGCCGTCGAGGGCAAGTGGCTGATTTTGCTGTATCACCGGGCGGCAAAGGTCCCTCCGAGCGCGTCGTTCGTGACACCGGGCGCGTTCATTCAGCAGATGGATTACCTCGTCAAAACCGGCGCGGACGTCAAGCCGATCGGCGAGGTGATGGGGATTTGGAAGCCCAAGCCAGTGGTCATCAAGAAGCCTGATATCGAGACCGGATTGTCGCTTGCCCAGCCCGACGCGGTGCCGAAATACGACGACTACGAAGACCCCGTGAAGCCGCTCGACACCGACTGTTCGGCCGCGCCCACTCCGGCCGCGCCGCTCGGGATCCTGTGGCTGCTTGGCCTCGCCATTGCCATCGTGCTAATCCGCCGCCCGCGCCATGCAGCGCGTGTGGAGGCCAACGGTGACGGCGACGACATCCGCGTCTGAAGGGAGCCGAGAGCGCGGCCCAACCTCGAAATCCAAGACTGTTGCCCTCGTGTTCGCGGGCGGTCCCGCGCCGGGCGCCAACGCGGTGATCAATGCCTGCGCGTCGGCGTTTTCGAGGGCGGGATGGCGCGTTGTCGGGATTCGGCATGGGTTCGCGGACTTGCTGCAACTGAAGCCGGGCGAGCCGCTGCGCGAGAATGTTCACTACATCGAGCTGGCCCCGTGGCTGCTCCGGGGGCTTCGAAACCGTCGTGGAGTGGTAATCGGCACGTCCCGGAGCGCCCCTGGCGGGGTGGTCACGACGGGCCCAGACCTCGATGATGACGAAAAGTGCGCGAGCCTGGCGCTTGTATGTCGACGAATCGCGGAGTTGGGCGCCGAAGCGCTGGTGACGATCGGGGGTGACGGCACACTGCGCACCGCCTACCTGTTGCACGAATACCAGCGTCGACGCGGGGCGATCGGCGTGCGGGTCGTTCATGTGCCCAAGACGATCGACAACGACTACCGCGGCATCGACTTCACGTTCGGGTTCTTCACGGCCGTCGATATTCTCGCCAAAGAGCTGCTCGACCTGCGAGCCGATGCTGTCGCGACGAGGACAACCTTCATCGTCGAGTGCCAGGGCAGAAGGGCCGGTTGGCTCGCCTACGGTGCGGCGATCGCTGGCGAAGCTCACCTCGTCGTCGCGGCTGAAGACGTTCACGGCGCTCTCCTCGACGACACTGGTGACCGTCCAGCGCTCCATGTGGATGGGCTCGTCGAACACATCGCCTCCGTCATCGAGCAGCGAAACGCGCGCGGCAAACCCTATGCGGTGGTCGTCCTTGCCGAGGGGCTTGTCGATTTGCTGCCGGACCGCCTTGTCGCCGACCTCGCCAGCGACGAGTCGGGGATCATGTGCCTCGGCGCTTTTCGCTTCGCCCCGTACGTCGCGCGGCGGGTCGATGAGCGGCTCAATCGAGACGGCGGTGACTTCCGCGTGCGGGATGTGCGGCTTGGATATGAGGCCCGATCAGCGGCGCCCCACGCGTTCGATGTCGTGCTTGGCACCCAGCTGGGACGCGCGGCCTTCGACGTGATCGACGGGACCGGCAAATCGGGTCTGATGGTCACGGTGAAGGGGCAACTTGAGCGCGCGACCATGCCGATGACCGACCTGATCGACACAGAATCGCTGCGGCCATCCACTCGTTTCGTGCCCAGGGACAGCGACTTCCGGCTGCTCGCACACGAATTGGGTACCCAGCGCCGGGAGTGAATTCGCAGTGTGCCGGGGAACCTGCCGGACGCAGGAGACTATTTGATTTTCCAGTTGACGATCGCGTGGATGGGCGGGTGGTCGCTGAGATCGTGGCCGTCGTCGTCCCGGAACGATTTGCTCTCGTTTTTCCATGACGTGACGGTGAGTTGGACGTCGGTGCCGCTCTTGAAAAAGACCCTGTCGATATGCTCGGCAGCCGCGCATTTCACCGCCGCGCAGCTGTCGTTGAAGACCGCCTCGATCTTGTCGAGCAAGGGTGCATCCGGCGGGTCTTTGCGTTTGAGGTTGAAGTCGCCCATCAAGATCGCGGCGCGGCCGGTGCTGTGCTTCTTGACCGCGGCGAGGAGCTGGTCGACCTGCTTGGCTCGGACCGCTTCGTCGTCCTTGCCGCCACCCGCCTCAAGGTGCGTGTTGTAGATGTCGATCGTTTTCGCACCGACAGACATGCGAGCGAATTGAAATCCCTTCGACGCGAAACAATCGCTCGCGCCTCCGGCCAGTCCATTGCAGTTGCCGTAATGCTCAGGCGCAGACAGGACGAACTTGTAGCCGCTGAAGAGTGACAGACCCGAGCCGTAGACCTTGTCGAGCTCTCCCTCTGGCGTCTGGAGTTTGGCGTCGAAGCGGAGAACGTGCGCAAGCTTGACGGTCTTCTTCAACAGCTTGTGATTGTCGTCGATCCAGTCTTCCTGCACGCCGATCAGATCGTAAGCGTTGAGCTTGGGGCCGATCAGCTTGTAGCGCCCGGTGGTGTCGTCGCCGGAGATGATGGGCGGCAGACCATGGACATTGTAAGTCAGAACCTTGATGGAGCCCGCGACCGGCGATGACGGCTGGTCGGAACCGGCAGCGGTGTCGTCAGATGTGCCTTGGATGTCAGTTTCGGTCGCCGCGTCGCTGTCGGCTGCCTCGTCGTCGCGCGCGCATGACACGATGGCCGAAGCTGCAACGAGGGCCAAGATCAGCGGTAGAACGGCGCGGTTGAGGACGGCGTGGCGAAACATGGGGACAAACTACCTGCTCTCGGGTTGGGCGTCGACACGGTCCAGGGATGGTTCGCTGCGGTCACGCCGCCCCTCGTTCGAGTTGGGCGTCGACGTGGTGCAAGGATGCGTCGCGGTCAGGCACGGCGCCGGTCGTTCGAGTCGGGCCGCGATTCGCGTCACGGAGATGGTGGTTGACGGCAGAGTTGTCGACGGCCGAACGCGAGGCCAGAGCTAGTCCAGGACCGAGCGGAGGCCCGCATTTGAGTTTCAACGCATGGACGCACGCGAGCTGCGGACGGGATGGATCGCAGGCTTTCAGTCGCCCGTTTCGTAAAGGAATTCGAGAATCGCCGATAACTATACATGGCGAGTCGTCCACGATGGTTTGAGCCCGATACCGTCCTGGCGCTCACGAGCAGAACGCTCGAGGGGCGCCTGTTCATGCTGCCCGACAGCCCGCAGGTCAATGAGACAATCGTCGGCGTGGTCGCCCGTGGCCAGCGTGTCTATGACATGGCGATTCATGGCGTGGCGTTCCTCAGCAACCACTTTCACATGGTGGTGACAGGCCGCAACCCCGAACAGGTGGCCGGGTTCATGCAATACGTCAAAGCCAACCTCACGCGGCGGATCAACAAGATCCGCGCGCGGTCGGGGACGATGTGGCATCGCCGATATGACCTCGTGCCCGTGGAGGCAGAGCAGCACGCGCAAGTGCAGGTGCTGGCCTATGTGCTGGCTCACGGCGCGAAGGAAGGGTTGGTGAGTCGGGCCGAAGATTGGCCAGGCATATCATCGACGGCGGAGCTAATCGCTGGGGCGAAAGCGCAAACGGGGATGTGGGGAACGCGCGAGAAACGCGACGCGGTCAGCATCCAACTGACGCCGCTGCCGGGAGCGAAATGGGAGAGCGCGGAGCAGCGACGCGCCGAACTCCAGTGCGCGATGGATGCATGTGTCGCGCGTTCGGAGGCGCCGGATCCGGGGCCCGACGCGGCTCGACGGCTCAAGCGCGGCGATTGGCGGACGACGGTCGACGAGCCTCAAGGACGCCGAGAGCCACACGACGGCGGGGGGCGGAAGATGCCCGAGTCTTTTCGTGCGGCCTACGACGAAATCGTCGCGCGGTACACGGCAGCTGCCCGGGCCCATGTGGAAGGCGAAGCGTGCGAGTTCCCCGCATGGACGTTCCCGCGTTGGCAGCGCATGGGAGGAGCACACGGCACGCGATATGGGCGCATGAACAAACGCGAACGCGACGAGTGGCGGCGGCGGAAGACCAACGGCATCTACGGAACCGGGTCGGATCCGCCGCGGCGGGAGTAGGACCGCGATGGCTCAGGGGTAGCTACCCAGCTGTTCGGACACACGGTATTGGCATTTCATCGGCCCGCTCGGCGGCCGCGGTGGACCCGTATGGGGTTTGACGCGGCCGCGCGGTCGTTTTGGTCGGAATTTTGGCCGGTTGAGCGACGAAACCGACCGTGGGTGACGCCGGAGGGCTGGGGAGCTGCAATGCGCGCAGCCGAGAGGCGGCGACCACGTCAAGCCGTGGCGGATCTCGGCGTGAACCGGCCTTTTTTGGAGTCTAAGGTCGCAGCGAATGACAACAACTCAATATAATTAGACGCCTTTTTACCAGCTCTGTGTCCTGAACTCCCCTGTGTCCTGAACTCCGTGTTCTGGACGGTCCTACTTCGCAACGATGGAGACCATCCGGCCAGGCACGACGATGACTTTGCGTACGGTCTTGCCGGCGGTCCACTTCCGGATGCGATCGTTGCCGAGCGCGAGTTCCTCCAGCCTGGCTTTGTCCGCATCGGCCGCCACGTTGAGCTTGGCACGCACTTTGCCGTTGACCATCACGGGCAGAACCACGGTCGCGTCGAGACACTTGGCCGGGTCGTAGCTCGGCCACGGCGCATTCGCGACCGATGGCGCATGTCCAAGCCGCTTCCAGAGTTCCTCAGCGAGGTGTGGCGCATACGGCGCCAGCAGCCGCACGACCGATTCCGCGACCGTTCGCCACAACACGTCGTGCTTCAACAGCGCATTGAGCGCTTCCATCAACGCCGCGATCGCGGTGTTGAACGCCAGCGCCTCGGTGTCCTCGCCGACTTTCTTCACAAGCCGGTGCACCAACGCTTCGACTTCCGCAGGCGGCGAATCGTCGCTGAGCGGCTTCTCGAACAGGCTCCACGTCCGATACAGGAAGCGCCGCGTCCCCTGCATTCCCGACGTCTGCCAGGGCTTCACCTTCTCGAGCGGCCCCATGAACATGATGTAGAGCCGGAACGCGTCGGTCCCAAACTGCTCGAGCATGTCGTCGGGATTGACCACGTTGCCGCGGCTTTTGCTCATCTTCTCCCCGTCTTCGCCAAGGATCATCCCTTGGTTGACGAGGCGCGGAAACGGCTCCTCGGTCGGTACGACGCCGATATCGAACAGCACCTTGTGCCAAAACCGCGCGTACAAGAGGTGCAACACCGCGTGCTCGGCTCCGCCAACATAGAGGTCGGCAGGCAGCCAGTAGTTGACCGCATCTTCGGAGCAAATCGCGTCATCGTTGTGCGGATCGGCGTAGCGCAGGTAGTACCAACATGAGCCAGCCCACTGCGGCATGGTGTTGGTCTCACGTGCATACCATTGGCCGTCGCGTCGAAAGAAGCGCCACTCGATGCAGCGCGCCAGGGGCGGTTCGCCATCGCCGGTCGGTTTGTAGTCGGGTGTCTCGGGCAGCGTCAGCGGCAACTCGGTGGGGTCACACGCGATCGGGCTGCTGTAATCGATCGTGACGGGAGCGCCACGGCTCGGGTCGAAAAACGTCCGGTCGGCGCCTTCTGCCGGATAGCACGGGTAGTAAATCGGGATCGGCTCGCCCCAATACCGCTGCCTGGAGAACACCCAGTCGCGCAGTTTGTAGTTCACTTTCCCTTCGCCGATCTCGCGCTCCTGCAGCCACGTGACGATGTTCTTCTTGAACGTCGCCGTGTCTTGGCCGCTGAACCGGCCGCTGCGCACCGCGAATCCGGCTCCAGAAAAACACGTCTCGGGTTCGCCCTCGCTTTCTGTGCCAAACTCCGTCACCACTTCGACGATCGGCAACTCGTACTGCTTGGCGAAAGCCCAGTCGCGCTCGTCGTGGGCCGGCACAGCCATGATCGCGCCGGTCCCATAGCCACCGAGCACGTAGTCTGCGCACCAGATTGGGATCTTCGCGTCGTTGACCGGGTTGATTGCGTACGCCCCGGTGAACACACCGGTCTTCGCCTTGCGGTCGTCGGTTCGATCGCGCTCAGATTTGCGCGCGGCTTCGGCCACATACAGCTCGACAGCTTCCCTTCGGGGATCGGTCGTCATCTCTGCCAGGAGCTCATGCTCGGGCGCAACAACCATGTACGTCGCGCCGAACAGCGTGTCGGGCCGCGTTGTGTAGACCCGCAGGACGTCGTCGCCGCCATCGAGCTTGAAATCCACCTCGGCACCTTCCGACCTTCCGATCCAATTGCGCTGCATGGCCTTGATGCCTTCAGCCCAATTCAGCCCGTCCACGCCGCGCAGCAGCCTCTCGGCATACGCGGTGATTCGCAGCATCCACTGGCGCATGGGCTTACGAACGACGGGGTGACCGCCGACTTCGCTCTTGCCGTCGATCACCTCTTCGTTTGCCAGCACTGTGCCGAGCGCCGGGCACCAGTTGACTGCGATCTCGGCTTGGTACGCCAGCCCGCGCTCAAACAGCTTGAGGAAGATCCATTGCGTCCACTTGTAGTACGCCGGATCGGTTGTATCGACCTGCCGGTCCCAATCGTAGCACATGCCAAGTGCGCGGATTTGCTTCTCAAATGTGGCAATGTTGGCGGCTGTCGTGACACTCGGGTGCGTGCCTGTCTTGATCGCATACTGCTCAGCGGGCAGGCCAAACGCGTCCCACCCCATCGGATGCAACACGTTGTAGCCGCGAGCGCGCAGGTATCGGCAATAGATGTCGGTCGCCGTGTATCCCTCCGGGTGTCCGACGTGCAGGCCGGCGCCGCTTGGGTACGGGAACATATCGAGCACGTAGCGCTTGGGCTTATCCAGGTCGAGCTCGACTTTGAATGTGTTGTTCTCGCGCCAGTGGTCCTGCCATCGTTTCTCGATAGCGTGCGCGTCGTATTTTTCGCCGTTGGTGATGCCTGTCATGGCGCTCTCCCGTGTTGCGCGAGGTTCCCGATCGGCGTCGGGCGGCGGATACTAGCCCGGTCTTCTCGTCAAAGCACGGTGGCATCCCGTTCGAGGTTCAAGTCATTTGGTCATTCGACGCTGCAGGTGTGGCAGAGTCACGTCAAAGCGGGAAAGGGGCGCAGGAAGCCGAAGACGAACCTGGAGCACACTGTGTCACCGACAGACCGACCCGATTGCTCCGGTGATTCGATTCTGCCGCTCAGCGACCTGATCATGCGATTGGGTGCGGGGGTCGACCGCTTCGACGAGGCGTTTTCCCGCGGTCTCGCTGCGCAACTCGATGATGCGGCCGATCGCCTCGAATTCCCCGTGATCGAGGACATGGGACTCTCCGAAGTCGTGGCGACCTTCTCGATGGCCAAGACGATGCGCTTGGTGGTCACCGGCACCCCCCCAGGCGAGATCGGCGAAGCAACGGTCGCCTTCGCAGAGTCCGATTTCGCGGCTGTACATGTGCGTTTGCTCGCCCAAGCACGTGACAATGCCTACACGTTCTGCACCTTGGATTACGCATGGGCCGGCCGACGCGCCGAGTTGTTGGTGTCCGCCGGCTCGATCCCGGCCGGTCAGGTGGTCGTAGTCCGGGCGCTTGCCACGTTCGGGCGCCTCGCCGAGCTGCGCGTCCAGGGCCTCGGATTGCAGGCCTCGGTGTCTTTCAGCGGTGTGCGCTGGCTGAATTCGCCCGTCGACGGTGATTGACTGGCGCTGGCAATGACGCGCGGGTGGCCTACTTCACCCGCGCGTTCAACTCATAGCCGGTGATGGTCTTGGCGGCATCGCTTCCGACATCGACGAAGGTCATGCGTCCAGACGGGTGCGCCTGCGCGACTGCGACTGCTTTGGCCGCTGGCAGGTAGCGCGCGAACGTGGGCCAACTGCCCAACGCGATATCCTTGCCCACAAAGGTCGTCAGATCGGCCCGATGAACCTTGTGCGCCACCTGCTTCGGGTCGGCGAGGAGCATGTACACCCGCGCTGGCGAGTCGACGACCGCGTACCCGCCGGGCTGCGCCGCGGTGAGCTCCAGCTTGGTGAAACCGGTGTCGAGATCGACATAGGAATAGCCCCACGCATCGTCAACGAAAGCCTCGGTCGAGTCGCTGTGATTGGGTCCGTCACCCGGCTTGTGGACGACAAGAGCGCGCCGTGACCCGGCCGGGATGTGCACACCCAGCACGCTCTTGCGCACCGTGAACACGGACAGCTTCATGGTGGCGATATCGAGCGCCCCGACGCGTTCGTGGCCTTTGACGGAGGTATAGAGGAAGGCCGTCTTACCGTCGGCGGTGATGTGGGCGAGCCCGGCGACGAGTTTGCCAAGCTTGGTGGTCTGGGCGGCCAGGGTCTTCGTCGCGGCAGACGGCAGGGCGATCTTCGCGACTTCGCCACCGGAGTGCATGACGGCGACGGCGCCGGTGGAATCGGGCAGCACGTCGATGTCGGTTGGCACGGTGTCCAGGCTGAGCGAGGCGATCGTCTTGGACGCGAGGTGGACCGCCCGAACTCCTTTCATGTCCGCCTGCCGAACGACCGCCCATTTGCCGTCTGGCGTGATCTGCACTTCCCGACCTTTGCCCTTGTCGAGCGGATCGTTGGTCAGCGGCACGGGCACAACCACATCGCCCGCTTTGAGGGCGCCGAAATCGAGGACGCTAACCCCGTCGTCCGTGACGACAAATGCGCGCTCTCCGTCCGCGCTGAACGTGACGGTGCGCGGTCGAAATCCCGTGCTTACATCAAACGACGCCGCCTTGACGCCGAGATCGAGGACCGTCACCGCCTGAAAAGAGCCGGTCGGGTCTTCTTTTTTCGCGCGGGTGTGGTCGTACCAGGCGACCGCGCGGCCGCCGTCCGGGCTGATCGCGACCGCGTTGCAGTTGGCCAGCATCGGCAACGAGACGACCTCGTCCTTGGTCTCCGAGGCGCGAATCAGCGACACATCGTCACTGCCGCTGTTGAGAACCAGCGCCGCATCGGCTCCCGGTACGGCGGCAAGGACGGTCGGCCGGTCGCCAACCTCGATCAGCGTTACGGCAAGCGTCTTACCGCTCACCTTGACGACGTGGTCGCGTCCTTTCGCGGGAATGAAGACGTAGTTCTTCGAGGCCTCGGGGGCACCAAGCTGAAGATCCTCCTCGCGCTCAATCGGGCCTCCGCTGCTCGAGCCACCGCCTGAGGAGCTCGCTGCGTCAACGGCCCCACCGCCACCGGAGCCATCCCAGCCGTGCCACCCGCCGCCGCCAGTGCCATTGTCGCCATCTCCCTTTCCCTCCGCGCACGCCGCCGCGGCCACGACGCAAACGGTCGCGACGAAAAGACGCACGAAGAATGTGGGCGACAACACGGGGTTCTCCCCGAGGTTCACAGGCGCACGCATAGGGCGATCCGAGTGGTAAACGCGCTCATCGTGAGCGTGCCGAGTTTCATGTCGTCGGTGGTGATCGGCGGATCGAGCGCAGCGGTGCGCTCCAGGTTCAAATCACTGCCAAATGTGTGCTGCCAACCAACCTCAATGGTGAATCCGAACGTAAACCTGGGCTTCGGATCGGGACGTCGACGCCAAAGGGACTTCCGCGAGACGATGAGATCCGCTCCAACTCCAACCAGCACATGGGGCGTGTAGTTCGTCGCCTCGTAGCCGGCACCGACACCGGTCAGCGACACCTCGTGGCGGGTAGCGCCGGCGCCTGCCCGCGCGAACGGTTCGACCCATGACGCCACGGGCATACGGTAGCGAGCAGCAAGCGTGAACGCGTCGTCGATCAGCTTGGCCGTGTACCCCCCGGCGCCCGTCGACTGCCGCGCGCGGTCCGATTCTGTCGCGAGCCAGTCGAATTCGACGAAAACGTGCTCCTTGGCGGTAATGCCGAGCCGCAGCGACCGGCCGTTCATGCGGTTGTCGGACGAGAAAAAGCGCGTGGAGTCCGTGACCATGTTCTGGGTCGTCGAACCCGCGTCGAAAGCGGCCTCCCACGCGGTCGCGGTGACGGGCGCCGAAACAACCAGCCCAGCGACGACGCAGAAGACGCGTGACCATGCAGAGAGCGAGGTTACCGACCGCGCCGTGAAGTCCGATTTATTCCCAGCGGGGCAGGTCTTTTTATTCGTTATGTGCGCGTTCATTTGACGAGTCCGTTGAGCTCAAAACCGGTCACGGTCTTGGCCTTGTTGGTCTGCAAATCGATAAAGGAGATACGGCCAGACGGGTGTTGCTGGGTCACGGCCACAACGCCCGCCTTGGAGAGCACGCGGCCAAACTCAGGCGCGCTTCCGAGCACGATGGACTGGCTCAAGAACGTGTCGAGTTCGACGACGTCAACGGTGTGCTTGGCCCCTTTCGGGTCGGCCAGGAGCATCATCGCCTTGCTCGGTTTTTCGCTCGTCGCGATCGAGCCGATCGCGTTGGGTGTAACGAACAACTTGGTGTAGCCGCTATCGAGGTCGAACACCGTGTAGCCCTCCGCGTCGTCGACGAATGCCTCGACCTTGTCGTCGTTGTAGCTGGGTCCGGCCGCGGGTTTGTGCACGAGGATCGCCTTGCGAGAGCCGGCGGGAAGCACCACGTAATCGACGGTCTTTCGCAGCTTCACCGGTTTGACGACACCGCTCTGCAGATCGAGCGTGGCCGCGTTTTCGACCCCCGGGACGGACGTGTACAGCACCGCCGTTTTGCCGTCGTCGGTGATTCGGGCGAGTCCCGCCTGAAGCCAGTGAATCGTCGCGATTTTGACGGCGAGTGTGTCCGTGGCCGCGCCGGGCAGATCCACCCAACCCACATGTTTTGTGGCCGGCATGACAAGCAAGGCGCCCGAGCCATCCGGGGCCAGGTCCAAGTCGGTCGGCTGACTGGGCAGCGTGACGTCCAAGATCGCCTTGGAGGCCATGTTCAAGACACTGAGGGTGACGGACCCGGGCAAACGAGCGACCGACCAAACACCAGACGGATCGACGTGCACTTCCACGGTCGCCGGGTTGACCACCGGATGGTTGCTGACCTTGATCGGAACAGCCACTGCCCCGGCCTTGGCCTTGGCGAGCTCGATAGCGGAGATGCCGTCGTTGGTGATGATGAACGCCTTGTTGCCGCCGATGTCGAACTGCACGTCACGCGGCCGAAAGCCGACCGAAACCATCACGGACGCCTGCTTGCCGGACTCAAGCGAGATGACCGAGACGGCCTGGAAGCTACCGGTGGGATCGCCCTTTTGAGCCTTGCCATGGTCGTACCAGGCGACCGCGTGGCCCCCTGTCGGTGAGATATCCAGCTGATTGCAGTTGGCGAGGATCGGCACCGACTCGACGGTATCGCTCGTCTCTGTGGAGCGCAGCACCGACACGTCTGCGCTGCCCGCGTTGAGCACGGCGACACCATCTTGGTTGGGGATAGCCCGGATGACCGCCGGCTTGTCACCGACTTCGACGAGGCTGACTTTGAGCGTCGTGCCGCTCACCTTGACCACGGTGTCCGCGCCAGAGACCGGGATGTAGACGAAGTTGTCGGTTCCTTCTGGCGCACCGAATGGATCGTCTTTCTCGACTTCCTTGGGCACGTACGCGTCTTTGCCGGCGTCGAGCGGACCGGCATCGGGTTTCCAGCCTCCCCAGGAGCCGCCTGAACTGCTGCTCGAACCACCGCTGGAGCTGGCCGAGCCACCAGCGCCGGTATCGCCCACGGCGCCCGCGTCCTGCGACGCTTGTTCCTGGGCAAAACCGGCGGCCGGACCACCGGCTGAACCTTCAGAGCCACACCCCGCCGCCCCAGCGATGCAGACCGCCGCGACGAGCCAGGGCGATCGGAGCTGTGGCCTCGCGCTATGTTGGAGGCGGCTCATTGCAGCACCCCTTCAAGAACGAAGCCTTCGAGCCACGCGCCGTCCTTCGCCTTGAGCGTTCCGCTCGCAAAAAGCGCGAGCCACCAGCCGCCCAAACCAGGCCCGGCGGCCGCAACCCCCGCCTCACCGAAGGGCACCAGCGACGTCGTTGTGCGGTTCTTCAGCGCGATCGACGTCGGATGCAGATCGTTGAGCGAGATGCGCGAAATACGGGAATCGCCCCCCGCACGACCGAGCGCGAATACAGCGTCACCAACCTTCAACACGTGACTGAGCGTGCCAGTACCGCCAAAGACCGTCTGTTTGCCGGTTTCCGTGTTGTACAGCGACAGACCGCGGTCCGCCGAATCGTGCTGCAAGATGAAGCTAGCGCCCGCAGCGACGACATTTCGGATCGGCTGGTCGACGTGGATTCGACTGATGGCCTTGCCCTTCTTCTTGGCCACCCGGTCGAGGTCGACGAGGTGAAAGTCGGTCAGCCCAGACCGCCAGAGAAGCGCCATCGGTTCGCCCTTGGCGTTTTCGAACGGCACGATCTTCGTAGTGGGCGTGCCGAGGTGGACGACAGTTCCCGTGCCGGTCGTAGGGTCGAGGATAGCGACGTCGCGACTGGTGTGATTTGCCGTCAAGACCCGCCGACCGGCCTTGGCTTCGAACACATGCAGACTTACGGGGTCCGCGCCGCTGGCGATCTGGTCCAGCGACGCGCCGAGTTTGGCTTGGCCGAGGTCCATGGTGATGTGGAGAACGTCGTTGCTACCTTGTGCGATGACATAGAGTTCGAGTTTGCCGCCGCCGCCACGAGCGACGGTCGCCCGGGGGGTGATCAACGCCTTCGAGTCGACGGCGACCAGGGGAATCACGAGCGTTCGGACCTTTCCGCCGGGCGCGAAGTCCGCGACCCCAATCATGGACTGCGCATCGATCCAGACGACCCGATGCTTGCCATCGGCGGCCTCGACCTCGGCTGAAACGTGCGCTCGAATCGGCGCCCGGGCCAGTCCGGTGATGGTGGCCACCCGCGGATTTGTTTCGCCGGGAGCGGTGAGGAAATCCACAAGGCCGACTTCAGCGGTGTTGACCAGTGATGCGGCGGACGTCGAGCCGCCGTGATAGACGACCGCGGCCTGGCTGTCCGGAGCGACGACATTGGCGCTGAACTCGGCCGGCAAGTCATAAGTCGTCGCCTTTTCGTCAGCTGGCGAGGCAATCGCGAGCGTGCGCCCTTGGACGTCATGCAGGACGAGGCGCTTGCCATCCGGTGTTGCCGATTGGGTCTTGGGCGATCCGTCGTACGCGATCGATCCGATGCGATCATTGTCCGCCGGCCGAACGGTGACGAGGCGCTCGGCGGCGCTGTCGTGAAAGATGACGCCGCTCGCAACCGGCACAGGCGCAGACAACGCGAGCGGTTTGTCGTAGGGGTCGGCGTCCGAACAGCCTTGGCTGCACGCTAATCCAGCGCAAATCGCCGCTGCCACTAGTGGGCTTGAGCGCGGTATTCGAGTTGTATGGGACACGGGGCCTCACAGGTCAGTGCCGTGGCCACTGCGTCGCCGCAAGGCCGGCCGATCACGTTCGCATGCTCCGTAAAGCACGCTTGCATGGTAGGCACGGAAACCGACTTGCCCTCTCAGAAGCCACGCTACGAATTCCGGTGACGCGATCAAACTGTATTTCGTCGCGGCGTCTGTACGCCTGACGAGCGCGTCGTGAGGGGCGTGATTCATTACCCGGTCACGACCGCCATCAGGGGTCTGGGCAAGCGGACATGCCGAAGGCTGTCCTGGCGCGCAGTGGTGCTTGCACCACGGAGAAACGAAACAACGCCCCCGGGTGTGATCGGCCCGGACAGCGACAGCTGACCGGGTAAAAGATCACACCCGTCGTGAGACACATCTGCTTATTTCGAGAGACAGGTGAGACACTTCATAGCCGCGGACTGTTGCTACACAGCCGTCTCGCCACACCCAGATTATCTCTTTATTTTCATGTGACTGCGAACATTCACTGAGACGTCACAGGGATACGGTGCGGTACTTGCATGTTCTGGTCGTACCGGTCCTGCCGGATGCTGCCTGCCCTGAGATTTGTAGGAACAATAACCATGATTTCCGTGCCAAATTCAGTGACGACCCGGATTTCGATCCGCCGGTCAAGCTGCGATGTTTCGCCCCACGCGCTGTCTCCCCAAGAAAGCAACCGCGCGGCATGGCGCGCCGCCCAGCCGAACAGCCGACGATTTTCGTCCTTCCAAGGCGACGGTCCGCGCGGCAATATGAGTAAACCGATGGGAACCAACGAGCGCTCAGAGAAAGGCGACGCCTTACGGGTTGTCGTGGCCGCAGCTTCGCGTCTTCGCGCGGAGCTGCTCGGCGCCGCTTTGGACGGCCAACCTGGGGTCGCGTGCGTCGGCGTGGCGCTTAATGGCACCGAAGCTGACGACCTGGTCGACTACGAACGTCCCGACGTCCTCGTGGCTGAACAGAGCCTGAAACGACGTAATGGGGTCCAGTTGGCGCGCACGATCGCCCGTCGCGGCGGTGAGACCGCGACCGTATTGCTGTTCGAGGCTTACGACAGCAAGCGCATGGCGGACGCGTACGACGCTGGTGTGCGCGGGATCGTGACCGCGGGGTCATCCGTGGCAGACCTCGTCTCCGCGATACGGGCAGCTGTCGCGGGCGAACAATTCGTGCCTGACCGTTTCGATTCCGACCTCGAACGTGAGCGGCGGCGCCGGCCGGAGCTGCGCCTGACTGCCCGCCAGACCGAAGTTCTCCAGCTCGTCGCGGAAGGGAACACGACACGCAAGATCGCGGCGCAGCTCTTCATCTCTGTGAAGACCGTCGAAACTCACCGCCGCCACATCAGCGAAAAGCTCGGCATCCACAGCGTCGCCGGACTTACCCGCTATGCGGTTCGTGAAGGGATCTGCAGCCTCGACGACTAGAGTCTGGTGCTCACGAACGGGCGGACGTGTTGACCTGTCGGGCGTTCGCCTTGATGCTGCCGGGCCCTTGCTGCCGGGAGCGTCCCCATGACCGCGCGCTACTACGTCACGACGCCGATCTACTACGTCAACGACAAGCCACATATCGGCCACGCCTACTGCACGATCCTCGCCGACACGGCGCGCCGGTATCAGCAGCTTCTGGGCGCGACGACCTACTTCGTCACCGGCACCGACGAGCATGGGCAAAAAGTCCAGGAAGCGGCTGAAAAACGCAGCATTACGCCCCAAAAGCATGTCGACGAGGTGCACGTCGCCTTCAAGAACCTGCTGCCATCGATCCACTGCGAACCTGATCAGTTCATCCGCACCACCGAGCCACGCCATAAGGCAGTCGTGCAGCGGGCGCTTCAGAAGCTGTGGGACAAGGGCCTGATCTACGAGAGCGAATTCGAAGGCTGGTATTCGCCGGCGGCCGAGCGGTATTGGACGGACAAGGACCTCATCGACGGCAAATGTCCCGATACGGGCCAGGCGGTCGTGCGCCTCTCCGAGAAAGCCTACTTTTTCAAGATGAGCTTGTACCGCGACCGCATCGCCGATGCCGTTCGTACGGGCACGATGCGGATCCTGCCGTCAAACCGTGGCAACGAGGTGCTCGGGTTTTTGCGTGAAGAGCTGCGCGACCTGTGCATCAGCCGGCCAAAGAAACGCCTCGCGTGGGGCATCGAGCTGCCTTTTGACAGCGATTTCGTGTGCTACGTGTGGTTTGACGCGCTGCTTAATTATGTGACGGCGATCGGCGGGCTCGGTGCTGCCGACGACAACGACGCCGTGCTCGACGGCAGCGACCTGAACTCAGCGGTGCCCAAAGACGGTGACGACACGTTCGCGACCTGGTGGTCCAATGTTCATCACTTCCTGGGCAAGGACATTCTCACAACGCACGCGGTCTATTGGCCTGCGATGCTCATGGCGCTCGAGCTGCCGGTGCCGGCCAACTACGTGACGACGGGCTGGTGGTTGCTAGACGACACGAAGATGAGCAAGTCATTGGGCAACGTCGTGGACCCGCTGAGCCTCAAGGATCGCTACGGAACCGAGGTGATGCGCTACTTCCTGCTGCGCGAGATGGCGGTGGGCCAGGACGCCAACTTCAGCGAGCACGCGCTGGTTTCGCGCAACAACAGCGACCTCGCCAACGACCTGGGTAACCTCGTCCAGCGTACGGCGGCGATCGTCGGCAAGAACTGGGACGGCAAGGTTCCGGCGCCCTCTCCAGACCGAGAACCGAGCGACATCGTGCAATCGGCGCGCGCCCTCGCCGAGTACCTGCTGACCGGAGATGAAGCGGCCGCCAAGATCGCCAACACCCCGCAGGCCAGCCCGCTCACGGAAACGTTGGCGTCGATGAAGCTCCACGTCACCTTGGCCAACGTGATGTTGCTCGTGCAACGGCTCAACCAGGTCCTCGCGTCCGACCAGCCGTTCAAGCTCGTCAAGACCGACAAGGACGCGGCCGCGGTGTGCGTCTACCACGTCCTCGAGGGGATTCGATTCGCGGCAAATATGCTCTGGCCAGCGATGCCCGAGAAGTGCGACGAGATCCTGCGCCGTGTCGGCTGGAGCGACGGCGTGCAGCCATTGGCGGAGCTCCGATGGGGCGATCTTGTGGCCGGCGCCGAACTCGAGCGAGGCCAGGCGCTGTTTCCGCGGTACAAGCTCCCCGGAGCCGACGACGCGGACGCGAAGAAAGGCAAGGGCAAGAAGAAGGCCGACAAGAACGCCAAGCCTGACAACCCAGACGGCACCATCGACTTTGGGCAGTTCATGGCGATGGATCTGCGTGTCGGGATCGTCGAATCCGCCGAAGACATCCCGAAGAGCAAGAAGCTACTGAAGCTCTCCGTCGATGTGGGCGACCTGGGTAAGCGCCAGGTTCTTGCCGGCGTCAAAGAGCACCTCAAGCCCGAAGAGCTGGTCGGGAAGCGAATCGTGGTGCTCGCCAACCTCCCGCCGCGCAAGATCATGGGCCTTCTCAGCGAGGGCATGATGCTGCTGGCTGAACGACCCGACGGGGCCCTGGTGCCGCTATCGGTCGGCGATGTCGCGCCCGCGGGTGCCAAGATCAGCTGAATTCATGGCGCTTCAGCGGCGCCGCGTTGAATCACGACCCAACAATCCCAGATTGCGGTGGGGTGTTTTCCCCAACGCCGGATCGGTGCGTCGCTGTCCCCGCACACGCGCCTCCGCAACGTGGAGCCGCCATGGGCCCGAATCGCTGGTTTCCTCGTAAGTTGGACCCGCAAAAAAGCCTGTTTTCCCGGGCACGATCGACGCCTATCTTCGCTGTAGTCGCGGTTTTATGCGGTCTCTTGCTGCCCCAACTCGCTTCGGCCCATCACAACAAAGGCCTGCCGCACTACGGCTACTACGACAACTACCCGCAAGTCCCAACCGAGGAATACATCGAGATCCACGGGCCATGGGAATTCGGCGCCACCGTATTCAACTTCCAAGGCTACCAGCGGCGGCGTTCGGACACACCCAACGACGTGAAGATCTTCTGCTACCTCTACGACATCAAGGCCGACCAGGCATACATCGGCCCAGCTCGCTTCGAGATCCGCGACGGCGATGAGCTGGTGGCGGCGTTCGAACGAAAGATGGTCGATGAAGAGGCCGTCTACAGCACCCGCGAAACGCTTCCGGCGACCGGCACGTACAAACTCGTCGCCATCGTCGGCGGCAACAAGATCGCGAGCCTCGATTTCTATGTCGAGCTCGTCGACGACCGCTTCAACTGGTGGTTGGCGGGCGGACTTGGGGTGCCATTACTGCTGCTGGGCGGGCTCGCGTGGTACGGCAAGCGTCGGCGTCGCAAACCGGTCCGAGTCGATCGGAAGATGCCGTCGATCGCCGGCGCTTGAATCGCCCGATCGCGCAGTTGGTCGTGTGCTACCTCTTCCCTTGCATGGTAGCGAGCTTGCTCGCGATGGCAGCAGCGACGCGCCTGTTGCCCGCTCGGTTGAGCTGAATCCCGTCCTCCGCGAGCGTCGAAGGGTCGCTTTGGAGCCGGGTGAACACGTCGGAAACGTCTACCAGGAGCAGCCCCGGGACAGGTTTGGACCGCCACCGGCTCAGGCGCACGACGACGAGTCGAAAGAGGTTGTGTTCGGCGAGCTGAACGCCGGCCGCGAGCAAGTCTTCGACGGACAATCGGGCAGCCGGGTCCCCGGATAGCTCGGCCCCCTTGGGCAACGCCTGCACGCGCATCCACGCCAGCGAACGCAACCATCGTGCAGCCCCTTTGCGGACCGCCAACCATCCTTCCGCGGGCGTGCGCCGCGTGTCATCGGAGGCCACGACCCACACCACCGTCTTGCCCCGCATTCGCAGACCCATGGCCTGTAGCCGCGCAAGGGCCATCGCCATGTCGAGGCCGGGCAGCCCCATATTTGCGACCGTCCAAGTTGTCTCGTCAGCGAGTTGAGCAGGCCAGGTCGCGTCGTCAGTGACGCCGAGGCCGAACGTGTAGGAGTTGCCGATGGCCACGAGGCTTGCTTGCCGCATCGTCATGGCACCGCGCGAGCCATCAGCAGCGGTCGAAAACGGCGCGTCCATGCCCGCGCCTGGCATGCCGGTGTAGGACGCCGAAAAAGACGGTCGCGCCGTATACCCCCAAGCTGTCGGCTCCAGGACATCCAGCCACGCCAAGCCAGGCAGAAAGACCCGCGCCGCCAGCTCGATGATGACGGCCACTGCAACCAACGCGGCGGCGCTCTTGACGACGACCTTAACCGCTTTCACTTGAAGACCCACTTCAGCGACAGAGCGTAGTTGACGATGGTGCCGAGCGCGATGCCCGCAAGGTTGCAGAAGGTCCGCAAGTAGGTCGCGATGAACGCAAAGACGACCCCGATAACACCCGTGCTGTTGACCAAATCTTGCAATACCCCGACGAGAAAGCCGTCGGTGACGGCGTAGAGCAGCCCGTTGAACACAGCCGCTTGCAGTCCGTAGGTGACAGCGGCGCTCAGGTAGTAGCGGGCCAAGCGTTTGGGCCAGGTGCTCGCGTCGCGGTCGATTTGGTCGTCGAACGTGAAGCGATCGTTGAGCACGAAGTTGGTCACGACGCTGATCAGCCATCCGGCGAGAACGGCGACATTCGCGGCAACCGATCCGGCGCCCGCGTTGCGGATATCGTTGGCGCCTGGCCACAGACACAACACAAACGCGAAGACACCGAGGTTGACGAAGACGCCGCTGCCGCCGACGAGGCAGAACACGACAAACCGGCGATGACGGCGCAGGGCGTCGGGCAAGGCCATTACACGTCCCGCGGCGCGGCGACGAAGAGGCCGTTTTCGGTCATGACCGCGTCGACAACGGCGTCGTGCTTTTCCATCGGACCCCACGGGATCACGCAGTCGGCGGCGACGAGAGCCACAACGGGGACGGACTCGGAAACGGCAGAAAGATAGCGGTCGTAGCTGCCACCGCCGCGCCCGAGTCGCGCGAGTTGAGGCGTCACGGCCATGGCCGGCACGATGACCAAGTCGATGGCGTCTGGTTGCACGACCGCGCCAACGGGTTCGAGCAGCCGGCTCCGGGGACGCGCTGCCAGGTTCGCCGGACCGTCGCACTGACACATGTCGATCGTCACGCCGTCGCGCTGCAGCCGCGGGTAGACGAGCGCCCGACCTTGCACGAGCAAGGCGTTGGCGAGCGGGCGTGTGTCGACCTCGGTCCCGAGCGGGCTGTAGAGGGCGACAACGCGTGCGTCCAGGTATGCAGCGAGGTTTCCGAGCATTTCCGCAGCGGCCGCGCCGTGCCGGGTCGCGACGTTGCGATCACGAGCGCGATTGCGGCGGCGGACGAGGGCGCGCCACGCGGGCTTGCCGATGGGACGAGGCAGGTCGACGTTTGCTGCCACAACAGCCGACAGGCCGAAGTCGGCGAGGTGAGGATTGGATGACATGGTTTGGCCGGCTCGTGAGCCGCAAGCGGGCCGTTGCGGCTAGGATGCGGCTTTTCGGAGCTTCTCGAGGTGATCACGGGCGCCCTGCATCGCCGCCTTGTACTGCGCGCGCTCTTTGAGCATGTCGTCGGCGATGGTCATGGCGGTCAGCAGGCCGATGGTCGCATCTGGGGCACCGCGCGAGCGGAGACCAGCGAGCCGTTCATTGACCATGGCCGCGCAGGCCCGGACGTGCTCTTCGCTCTCATCGGTTCGCAGCGTGAACGGGGTGCCGCCGAGATCGATCTTCACGGGACGACTCATGGTTTCCTCCGTCGCGCCACAGCGCTGCGTTCGCCGCCATGGTGTCGCAAGTGCAGCCCCAACCGCAACTTCAGCCACAAACGGCGCGAATCGATCCGCCCGCCTTGCCGTTTGAGTGTACGCGCCGTATCAGGAGGCATGTCTGTGGTGGCCTTCCCCCCCATCTCTCGCTTGATCGTCGCCACGACCTGCGCCGTTGCGGTGGGCGTTTGCGCCGCGCCCGGTGCTGTCATCGCCAAGCCCACGGGCCGGAAGGGGCCCAAAAGAGCGGTGAAAACAGCTAGCCGCAAGTCGGGCTCGAAGAAGGCGGTCAGAAAGGGCAAGTCCGGCAGGCCGTCACAGCAGCAGCAATCAGTCGGGTCGGTAACCGCCGGTAAGTTGATCAATCCCACGCGCCTGCGCAACACCAAGTTCATCAAGCTGCGCTTTCCCAAGAACGCCTGGGGAACACACCGGCTCGTGTCGATGCTCGACGCCTGCAGTCGCCACGTCCGCAAGATGCATCGGCGTTCCCATCGGTTGGTTGTCGGTGATTTATCCCGCAAGAAGGGCGGCCGTTTTCCGCCGCACGCGGGTCACCAAAACGGTCGGGAAGCGGATGTCGGCTTCTACATGCGTTCGGGCCGGCCGCTCAAAGGGCTTTGGCGGGTCGGCAACAAGGATCTCGACCTGCCGCGCAACCTCACTTTTGTCGACTGCATCTTGCGCAGCGGACACGTGCACGTTCTCTTTCTCGACCGCGGGCTGCAGGCCGGCCTCTACCGAACAGCGAAGAAGCGCGGCTGGAGCAAAGCGCGGCTGCATCGAACGTTCAGCTACCCGCGACCCAAGCACGTGCGCGTCGGCCAAATCCAACATCGCGGCGGGCACGACAACCACCTGCACATTCGCATCCGGTGCGCCAAGCACGAGCGTCGCTGCCGCAACGCTGTATTCAGCCGCCGTCGGGCCACCGCGCGTATCCGACGTCCACGACGTGCCCCCGTAAAGCGCCGCTGACACGTTGACACCAGCGCCCGCTCGCCTTTCGTTTCCGCTGCAAGGGGATACGAGCGGGGTGCCGAGTCCTCGATCGTCTGGGGGGCTTGCACCCTTCCTTTGATCCGGCCGCAGGGCTTTGCTATTCCGCCGCCTCTGAGCCTATTCGCAGGGCCTCACGCGACCGCGGGCGACGTCGACGAAACGACGGTTCGAGCGGTGCAGGGAAACAACATGAACAGCAGACTGATCTTGTGCGCGGCCTTTATGGCGGCGTTCGGCCTCTCCGCTTGCGGTTCTTCCGGCACGACACCCGGCGGCACCGGCAGCTTGACGCCCGACGCGGGCAGCTCCAGCGGTGGCGACACCACGTTTGGCACATCATCGGGCGGCGACGCTTCGGCGAGCTCCAGCGGCGGCGATGCGGCCTCATCGGGCGGCTCTTCGAGCGGTGGCGACGCAACATCAAGCTCGGGCGGCGATGCCAGCGGATGCAAACGCGACGAAGATTGCCCCGGCACGCCTACTGCCTGCACCAAACCGACCTGCGACAAGGCTGCTGGGACGTGCTCCATGGCGCCGCTCGACGACGGAACGCTCTGCAACGATGGCGACAAGTGCACGATCAAGGACGTGTGTGCGGGCGGCAAATGCGCCGGCTCCGCCAAGGATTGCGACGACGCCAACCCATGCACCACCGACTCGTGCAAGGACGGCAACTGCTCGTCGGCCCCGATCGGTAGTGGCCAGGCGTGCGATGACGGCGACAAGTGCACCGAGAAAGACGAATGCGATCCCAAGGGCGCGTGCTCGGGCAAGCTGAAGAAGTGCGACGACAACAACGTGTGCACCGACGACACCTGCGACGCCAACCAGGGCTGCGTGACCAAGGACAACACGGCGGCTTGCGACGATGACGACGCGTGCACGAACAAAGACGCATGCGCGGCTGGAAAGTGCGCGGGTGAGGCGCTCAAGTGCGATGACGGCAACGCCTGCACCGACGATTCCTGCGATACCAAGGCGGGCTGCGTGACCAAGGACAACACCGCCAAGTGCGACGACGGCGACAAGTGCACGAAGGACGACGTCTGCAAAGATCGCAAGTGCGCGGCCGGTGCGCCGGAAGTCTGCGACGACAAGAACCCCTGCACCAAGGATAGCTGCGACCCGGCGAAGGGCTGCGTGGCTGATGCCCCGGTCGCCGGCGCCGCTTGTGACGACGGTGATGCCTGCACGAAAGCCGACAAATGCAGCGCTGGAAAGTGCGCGGGTGAAGCGCTCAAGTGCAACGACAAGAACCCCTGCACGGTCGACAAGTGCAACGGCGAAAAGGGCTGCGTGAGCACCAACGACGACACCCTCAAGTGCGACGACGGCAACCCGTGCACCAGCGGCGACGCGTGCAAGGGCGGCAAATGCGGCGGCAAGGGCGTCGAATGCGACGATAAGAACCCGTGCACGACCGATTCGTGCGACGGTCAGACCAAGAAGTGCGTCTACAAGAACAACACCGAGAGCTGCGACGATGGCTCGGCGTGCACCGAACAAGACGCCTGCAAAGACGGCAAGTGCGCCGCTGGCAAGCCGATTCCGTGCGACGACAAGAACCCCTGCACCACCGACAAGTGCGACGAAAAGACCGGCGGCTGCGCATTCACGCCCAACACGGCCAGTTGCGACGACGGCAACGCATGTACGGCGGGCGACAAGTGCGCCAAGGGCAAATGCGGCAGCGGCAAACCCAAGACCTGCGACGACAGCAACGCCTGCACCGATGACGCCTGCGACGCCAAGACCGGCACGTGCAAGTCGACCGCCAAGCCGGACAAAGAGCAGTGCGACGACGGCTCCCTGTGCACGCTCGACGACGCCTGCGCCAAGGGCAACTGCACCGGCAAGGCGCTCAAGTGCGACGACGGCAACGAGTGCACCACCGACACCTGCGACAAGCTCAAAGGCTGCGTGACCAAGGCCAACAGCTCCAAGTGCGACGACGGCAACCCATGCACCATCGGCGACACCTGCCACAACGAAGACTGCAAGCCCGGCGAGGGCGACAAGAAGTGCGATGACGGCAACAAGTGCACCACCGACTCCTGCGACAAGAAGAAGGGCTGCGTGGCGATCGCCAACAAGAACCCGTGCGACGACGGGGACGCGTGCACCAAGCCCGACAACTGCAGCGGCGGCACGTGCGCCGGCAAGGGCATCAACTGCGACGACGGCAAAGCGTGCACCGACGATTCTTGCGACAAGAAGAAGGGTTGTCAGTACAAGAACAACACCGCCGCGTGCAGCGACGGGAGCGTCTGCACCAAGACCGATAAGTGCGACGGCAAGGGCAAATGCGTCGGCAGCCAGGCGCTCAAGTGCGATGACGGCAACGCGTGCACCAAAGACAGCTGTGACCCGAAGAAGGGCTGCGTGTTCGCCAAGGCACCCGAAGGCGCCAAGTGCGACGACGGCAACGGATGCACCAGCAAGGACCGCTGCCAGAAGGGCGTCTGCAAGGGCGACGGCAAGGACTGCAACGACGGCAACCCGTGCACGACCGACTCCTGCGCCAACGACAAGTGCAGCTACAAGAACAACACCAACCTGTGCAGCGACGGCGATTCATGCACACAGACCGACAAGTGCGACGGCAAGGGCAAGTGCGTGGGCGCCAACCCGCTCAAGTGCAACGACGCCAACGCGTGCACCGACGATTCGTGCATCAACAAGGTCGGCTGCAGCTTCAAGGCCAACGCGAAACCGTGCGACGACGGCGTCTACTGCACCGAAAAGGATCTCTGCAGCAAGGGCGCCTGCAGCGCGGGCAAAACCCGGAGCTGCGCCGATGGCAACGCCTGCACCAACGATGTCTGCAGCAACGCGCTCAAGAAGTGCCTGAACATCAACGCGCCGAACACCAAGTCGTGCTCCGACAGCAACAAGTGCACCTCGGGCGACCGCTGCGACGGCAAGGGCGCCTGCAAGGGCAAAGCGATCGTCTGCAACGACGAAAACCCCTGCACGTCGGACCTGTGCGACTCCAAGTCGGGCAGCTGCGTGTTCAAGATCAACGCCAAGCTGTGCGGATCGCGCACGGTTCCGATGACCGAGGGCGTCGACTACGCCGACAAGGACTGGCACTTCAGCGGTAACAACACCAAGGTCAAGTGGGCGGCGGACAACAAACCGACCACGCCCGGCAAGCTCACCGGCAACGGCTCGCTCAACTTCAACGACGGCGTCGACTACAAGGTCGGCACCGCCAAGCCGAAGGGCGCTGCATTGTCGCGGTTCTGGATCGACGCGTCGGCCGTCAAGGGCAAAATCACGCTGGCGTTCCACAGCTTCAACGGCATCGACAAGAAGGAAAACCAGGCGAAGTACGACAAGCGCACCGTTGAGCTGTCGACCGACGGCTTCAAGACCATCGCGAAGGCCTTCAACCTCGACCACAGCAAGCACAAGCACCAGTGGCGGCTCGAGGCGTTCGACATCTCGGCGCTCGCTGGCAAGAAGTTCCAGCTGCGGTTCAGCTTCGACGCGGCTGACACCTACTTCAACGAGGGTCCGGGCTGGTTCGTCGACAACATCAACGTCTACAACGGCCCGATCGTCGCGGTCGGCAATGGCGGCGGGTGGACTGACGGCTTCCAGTCCAACGTCAACGGCTGGCAGTTCAGCGCCGCTTACGGCAAGAACAAGTCGGTGTGGGCCATCGACAACACCCCGAGCAAACCGGGCGCGTACGGCGCCGGTAAGAGCCTCAACTTCAACAACGGCGCCACGTACGACGGCGGCACGACGAAGGGCAACGCGCTTTCACCGGTCATCGACCTGTCGGGGGTAAGCGGCGGCAAGATCGCGCTGCTCATGAAGACCTGGTACGACGGCGAGTTCAGCTCGTCCTATGACAAGCGCAAGGTCGAGGTTTCCGACGTGGCGTTCGTGTCGAGCAAGACCCTGCTGATGAACAACGCGACGGTCGAACAGGACGGTTGGCGCTGGTCGTGGCTGGACTTGTCGTCATTCGCCGGTAAGCGCGTGCGTATCAAGCTGTCCTTCGACTCGATCGACGAAAAGCACAACAAGTACCTCGGCTGGTTCGTCGATGACCTGCGTGTCGACAACGCCCCGGTCCCCAGCTATGGCGAAATGATCACGTGCAACAACAAGTCGGCGTTCACGATCAGCAAGGGCAACTCCAGCGGCGCCAACTGGGCGATCGACAAGGGCCCGATCACGCCGGTCTCGGCCGACTGCGCGCTGACGTTCGACAACGGCAAGGACTTCGCCTGCCCGTCCGGCGCCAACAAGGTCAGCGGCAACGCCACGTCCAAGAGCTTCTTCGTCAGCAAGCCGGCCAAATCCGGCGGCAAGGTCTGGCTCACGTTCGACGCGTTCCTCGATGTCGAGGCGATCGCGACCTACGACCGCATGACGGTCTACGTGCGCCGCACTTTCGGCACGACGAGCAAGACGTTCACGGTCAGCAAGGCGAAGCTCAAAGCGTGGTCCAAGCACAAGTTTGACGTCACCAGCTTTGGCGGCAATAGCGTCTATGTGCGGTTCACCTTCGACTCGCGCGACTGCAAGGTGAATACCGGCAAGGGCGTGGCGATTGACAACGTGATGGTTCGCGCCGACAAGTAGCGCAGTCGGGCCACCAGCCCACGAACCACTGCCCCGCGCCTCGCTTCAACGGGGCGTGGGGCGGGCTTCACTTTTCGGACTCGCCCGCCTGATGGCACGTAACGGCAAACGCAACGGCAAAGAGGGCGGTCGCTCCGGTGGTTCTGAGCGTTCGGGTGGCGATCCACGTGCCCGGAAAAAGCGCCTCGCGCGGCTCAATGAGGCGGCGGGATGGTTGCTGCGAGACAGCAAACGCCTGTTGCGCAAGCACGGCCAGCGCGTGGGTGAAGAGGCGGTCACCAAGGTCGAAAGGCTTCGAGCGGACGTGGAAGTCGCGTGTGAGCCCAAGCCCCGCCTCCGCGACCCCGACCGGCTCGAGGACGCCGCGACCGCCCTGGATGATGCCTTGCAGCGCCATTTCGGCGCGTTCCGTAAGAGTCCGTTGCGCGAATACGTCGAGGCAATCGGCTGGGCGGTGATCCTCGCGCTGCTCATCCGGGCATTTGTGTTCGAAGCGTTCAAGATCCCCACCGGATCGATGATTCCGACGCTGCACGTGCACGACCATTTGTTCGTCAACAAGTTCATCTACGGCATCAAGATCCCGTTCACCCGCATCAAGCTGTTCGAACTCCGTGAGCCCAAGCGTGGCGAGATCATCGTCTTCGAATACCCCTACGACGACGACAAGGACTCAGCTGGCAAGGACCTCATCAAGCGCGTCGTCGCTGTGCCCGGAGATCTCGTGCAGATGGTCGACAATCACCTGCACATCAACGGAAAACCGATCCTGCGCACGGTGGTTGATCGGCAGGGAGAGTGCGGCGAATCGGTCGACGCGATCGATACCTGCACCGCCGATGACAGCAAGTGGTGCCTGTCCGCGCCAACGATGGAAGATGGCGAGCTCCAGGAGCTCCCGGGGCGGTTTGCGAGCCGCGCCGAGGCCGCCGATTTCGCCCAGAAGCGCGAAGGTTATTTCTGCGCCAAGTCGCGCGAGTGCATCGGTGAAACGGAGTTCATCAGCCAACATCGAGTGCCCGGGCCGCAGTCCGACCTGGTGATGTGGCTCGGCCCGCTCAACGACAGCGGATGGCCGCCCCGCGAGATCGATCCGCGACGGTTCACCTCGCACGCGAGCGTGTACGCCAAGGCCGAAAACCCCGATTTTCCAGCGTTTCGTGTGCCTGAGAAGTCGCTCCTGGTGATGGGCGACAACCGCGATAACAGCAAGGACGGGCGCTATTTCGGGCTGGTTCCGATGAACACGGTCAAGGGCAAGGCCGGCTTCATCTGGTTTGCTTACCAGCGCGACTTCTGGCGGCCGAACTTTGACCGTATTGGACGCGTCGTCCACGCCGACCCCGCCGCCGGGACGTGTGACGTGCCCGATCCGCTTCGCCAGCTGATCAAATAGAAAACGCCCGCCAAACGGGCGCTCAGTTCGCGTTATCCGGCCCTGGCTGCAGGACCCGTGCGCAGTGCAAAAACGGGCTAGCCCTTGGGTTGTTTCATCGGGATCGTGTCGACGATGAAGCGGATGCCCATCTTGGACGTCACGAAAGCGAGGCCGACGCCCGAGGCGATTGTTCCGATAAGCAGCAACTCACCCATGGCGGACTCCCAAGTCTGATCCACAACCCGTTGTGAACACACTGTATTCCAGCGGGGCAGCGCGGCAAGAAAAGCGCTCGATCGGGTCCAGAGCCGCGGAGTGTGTAGCGATTACGTGTCGACTGCAAGCGTCGATGCCGCAGACCGGCTGACTTCTTGCTCAGGCGCGTGCTCGCGACCGCCGGGGCTTCAGAGCGCGCCCCAATTCAGCCGAGAATCGCGCCAGCGTTTCGGGACCGAGATCTTCGGTTCGATGCCGCAGGGCGGGCCGTGTCGCCGGCGCGGGAGGGTGCAGGTCCAGGGAAAGGACGAGGGTCGCATCGGCACCAACATAGGTCAGGTCGATGCTCGGCACATCCGGGTCGCGAGAGACGGAATCCAGACGCAACCCTGCGAGGCGTTCCCCACGGAGTCGATCGATCATCGCGGCTGCGCGGCGCTTGATGCCAGCAAGTCGCGCACGCTCACCTTCGATTCGCGCAGACTCGATGTTCCATGCCTCGGCCAGTCCATCGATGCTTGCTTCTCCGGCTGGATCGAGGGCAGCGACGAGCTGGTTCCAGGCGGACTGCAACGCGGCGTGGGCGGAATCGCCACTTGGTGCGCCCGCCACGACCGAGGCTTCAATGCGGCCACCTCGGAGACGATGCCAGCCAGGTCGGTTGGTCGCCCTTGCTGAGCGCCTGAGGATGAGACGCCACGGACCGGCCGGCGTTGTCACGGACACGTCGATCTCGCCGCCACGCTCGTCGATTCGCCCGACCCGCCGTTCGTTGCCGTCCGCCCAAGTGCGCACGGCGTCCTCGGCA
Source organism: uncultured Enterobacteriaceae bacterium (assembly GCA_964560875.1). Classification (GTDB taxonomy): domain Bacteria; phylum Myxococcota_A; class UBA9042; order UBA9042; family UBA9042; genus CAZLMW01. Next base: position 56,383 of record CAZLMW010000009.1, on the reverse strand, counting down.
AGCAGCACGAAGTGATGGCCGGCCTCGTCGACCTGCCACAGCTGCTCGCCGGACACGGGGCGCAGTTCATCGTGGCCATGGATGTCTGCGTAGAGATCGAAAACGCCGCCACAGCGATCGTTGAACACACACGCCGCACACTCGTCGGTCTTGTGCTTATCGCTGCGCTTGTCGGTGTATTTGTCGAAGCCGTCTTGGGTGTGCCCGCTGCCACTGGCGGCGACCGTGACGGTGAACTGGCCGTCATGATGGATGCGCCAAGCGATGTCGGGCGCGACGCAGTACGGAAGGTTGCCGATATTCAGGTCGAAACCCGCGCCGAGCTTGTGTTCGACGGCTTGCACGAGCTTGCGAAAACTGGTCGCCATCTCGGTGTACGGCACCGACATCAGGCCGCGCAGATAGTCCTCGGTTCGGTCCCCGGAATCGCGTGGCCGAAACATGTCGAGGTGGAGGTTCTCGAGGCCGAACTTCGCGGCGACATCCGCAAGCTCGTCGACGGCAAGGTGGTTGCCAGAAACGACGCACATGTTGCCCGAGAGGCGCGCGTTCTCGCCGGCCAGGATGCCCATGGATTCGATGATCCGATCCCAGGCCCCGGGGTTGCAGGTCGTCGCGTCGTGGCTCTCTCGGTCGCCGCCTTGCAACGAGAACCGCCAAATCACCCGCTCGCGGACGTCGTCGCCGAGGCCGGCCAGGATGCGTAGGGCTCGCGATCGGAAACTCTCACGCGGAGTCATCACACCGTTGGTGAAGATGACGATTTCGTCGAACTGCAAGTCCACGGCGAACTGCAGCAGGTCGAGGAAGGACCGCTGAATCGTGGGCTCCCCGCCAAGGAACGTGATCTTGGTCGCGCCGTCGTCACGCGCGGCCTGCACCTGCGCGCGAATAGGGTCTTGCGGAAGCTGCGGGGCGCGATCGAGTTCACTCAGCTGGCCGGACACGCAGAACACGCAGCGGTTGTTGCACAGGTGCCCGAGCTGGACTTCGACCTGCCGATTGGGTTCGGCGCGGTTCGGGTCGGTGACGGGAACGTCTGACATCTTCGCTCCGCGGGGGATCGCGGCGACGTGTCGCGAGTACAGGTCGCACATCATAGCTGAGCCCCGCTGCGGAGGCACGCTGTTGTCAGTTAAGCGGGGGATTGAACGCGCTACAGCACGTCATCAGCCGCGGTCGATCCACCGCTGCAAGACGGCGCGATGAGGGTCGCAGGGACGTCTTTCGGTGACCTGGTTCCACGCGTCGTCGAGCGACATGCCGCAGTCGCGCACCAGCCAGGCGATGGCGACAGTGGGTGAACGGTTCACGCCAGCTGTGCAGTGCAGGTAGGTCGTATGCCCGCCGCGCCGCATGTCGTTGACCGCGTCCACGGCGCCGGAGAGGCCATCGAGCAGCGAACGATCGTTGAAATCGACGATCGGCACACGCGCGGTGTTGATTTGGTTGGTCAGCAGGAATCGCCAGAGCAGCGGCCACGAAAGCCCCAACGTCTCCAGGTCCTTGTCTGTTTGAAGGGAAACGAGGCCGGTGATGCCGTGGTCGACCCGCAGCTTGCGAATCAACTCGGGCGAACCAGGAACGGGACCGACCCATAAGCCGTCCGCAACTTCATGAATCTTGGGGAGGCGCACCGGCATGGCGAGGCCAACAGGGCCGCTTAGCGCGCGGCGAGGTTCGCGGTCGCTGACTTGGCGCGCGTGACCTGCATCGGGAGCTTGCCGTCCTTGACCGGCGGGTTCGCTTCCTTCTTGTAGATGTCCTTCATCATGATCGTACCGCTGGCGAATCCGGCAACGCCCGCACCGACCATGACCCAGCGCGTGGTGTCGCCGCCAAACGACGTCGCGTCGGCGAAGCGCTCCATCAGCACGGCAGCCAGGATCAGCGCGCCGCCTCCCAGCACGCCGGCCCACGCGAGGTTTTCGTTTCCGGGTGAGAAGGTGGCGAGCGATGGATTGATTGTGTGTGTGCGTCCCGCGATGACGTCGATGTTGCTCTTGACGCCGACGCGACCGGGCTGCGTCACGACGACCGAGTGCTTGCCGCCCTTGACTGTGGCGCTCGCGGCGCCGCTTTCAGCTTTGACCGCTTTGCCGTCGAGCTTGACGGTCATGCCTTCGGCGGTGCGAACGACGAGCTTGCCGGTCATCACGATCTTGATATCCGTGTCCTTGCCGCTGTTGACGGTCACGGTCTCCTTCTTGATCGACTTGCCCTTCTTGTCCTGGACCTCGATCACGGCGTCGCCTGCCGGCAGCTCAAAGCGGTTTGCGCCGATTTTCAGGCCGTGAACCTCGCCCCCGACAACAGCGGAGAGGCCCTCCATGTCGACGTTGATGACCACAAAGCCAGGCGCGGGCGGGGGTGGCGCGACAACAGCTTCCGCGGGCGCAGTGCCAGGAGCGGCGCCATCGGCCGGCGGGGCGGTGCCGGCCGGATTGGCTGCCGACGGATTCGCGGTACCCGGGCTGGCGGCGGGGGCCTTCGGGGCTTCCTTCTTTGCCGCGGGCGCAGTCGTGGCGGCAGCGGGCGCAGCGTTGGCAGGGGCCGGAGCGGCCTTCTTTTCGGCGGCAGCAGCGGCCTTGTTCTCGGGCGGGTTCTTTGCGGGCGCCTGCGCTGTGACGGAGGCGGCCACGAGGCTCAGCGACGCACACACGATGATGGCGAGGCAAAGGGATCGCGAACGATGTCCGAACTTGTGCGAGGCGCTGGTGCGCAGGGCGTTTCGAATGACCATGACAAGGCACTCCAAAGCGACGTCAGCGTCGAAGGGGGCGCTGTCCTACCAGCTTTGACACGACAACGAAAGCGCCAAAGTCATTCATGGGTTTCGCATGCGTGCAAGGCGCATCGAGTCGCGCGCAGCAAGCCTTTCAGCGAGGTCGGCCAGCGCCGGTGTGTCCGCCAGGTCGATGCCGTATCGCTCCAGGATCGAAAGCGGCAACGCGAGAGACAGATCGGCCAACGTGAAATCGTCCCCGATCAGCCACTTTCGGCCACCGAGAAGAGCTTCGAAGACGTTGAGTGTGCGCCGGATGCGCGCGGTCTTCTTCTTGTAGAGCGACAGATTCCAGTTGTCCGGGTCGCGACCTCCGAGATCGCGATCCAGCGCGATGAGCGGCTCGAGCAACCCGTCACGCGCGAGCTCATCGGCCATCCACACGCGGGCTCTCGGCAGTGACTCAGTGGGCACAAGCGGTTCATCGGGATCGCTGTGTTCGAGGTAGTCGATGATGGTGTTGGAACCAAAAATCGGCTTGTTTTCGTCGTTGATCCAAACCGGCAGCCGCAAGAGCGGATTGAGGCTGGGCAGTTCTGGCGGCGGCGACCCGCGTTCCACCACGACGTTTTCGAACTTGATGCTTCTCTCGTGCGCGTACATGCGCACGCGGAAACAATAGGGACAGTCCATGTAGTGGTAGAGCGATGCCATTTCAGGTCCCGAGCGAGGCGAACGATGCGGCGTTTTGCATCGATGAGAATGTGGCGCTCTGTGGCGCTGACTTCGCACCGATGGGCGCCTTGGTTATGCTGCGCGAGGCTCGAGTGTGAACCCAACATACCGCGCCCGGCAAACGACTCGCTGAAGGCCACTGTTCAGCCGACGTCGCCTCTTCTCGCCACGGAGCACGCCGTGAAAGTCCATGCGCCAGCGTTGTTGAAGGTGCTCGCGATCGCCGCCGCGTGCCTCTTTGCGGGCTGTTCCGACGAAACGGTCGACGGGCCCAGCGACGACAAAGACGGCGGTGCGACGGCTTCCGATAGCGGGCTGGGCAAGCTGTGTGCGAGCAACAACGACTGCGCCAAGTACGGGCTGAGTTGCTACATCACAAACCTCAGGTCCGGAGTTGGGATCTGCAGCCAGGGGTGCAAAATCCAGAGCGATTGCACCAATGGGACGTTCTGCAATCCGCTCGGCGACGTTCTCGTGTGCACGCCGCCACGGTTGTGCGATCCATGCCAGTCATCGAGCCAATGCGGACCAAACGCCCCTGAGTGTGTGCAGCCCAAAGACGGAGGCGCTCGCTTCTGCACCTTCAAGTGCAACGTCGGCGACGGAAAATGCCCGGCCGGCTATTCGTGTCGGCAGTACGGGTCCAAGGTGGACGAGTTCGCGTGCCACCCCGACTACGGCTCCTGCAAGGGCGATGGTGCCCACTGCAGCCCCTGCAAGACAACCGCCGATTGCAGCCCCGCCGCCGTGTGTTTCCAGTCCAAGGACGACGCCGAACGCTATTGTGCGACCACGTGTCAGGCCAAAGGGGGCGCGGGGCAATGCCCGACGGGCACGACGTGCGTGAGCTACGGCGGCAAGGGCTACTGCTACAAGGTCATTTCGTCGACCGGACGTGGACCGCCCAAGTCGCTGCCTACATGCGGGGCGGGCAGCAAGGGCTTCTGCGACGCCTGCGAAGAAAACTGGCAGTGTGCATCAGGGCGGTGCGTCACCAAGAACGGCAAGAAGTTCTGCGCGCAGAAAGGCAACTGCAGCAAATCGAGCGAGGCCACCGACTGCCCCTACGGCGGCCAGGCCACGTTCTGCGTGCCGTCGGACAAAGGAAACGTGTGCGCGCCGCCACCGGCTTTTCATTGCCACGGGTACAAGGCGTGTTTATCCCATCCCTGCGGCGGCGGCGAGGTGTGCGACAACGGTCTCTGCAAGAAAGCGCCGAAGTAGGGCACTGCGCGCCTCTCCAAGCGACGCAACTTTGCGTTGACATCGCCCATACCCGCCGTTAGTTTCCGCCGCCCTTTGAGGTCAGGAGACGGACATGAGCACTCCCAACACCCTTCCCGCCGAGCCCGCGCTCGCTGCGTTGATCGAGCGTGGAACGTTCCAGCCCACGGTCGGCGATTGCGACGGCTGCGGCCATGTTCGAGGACTCGGCGGCGCGAGCTACTGCAAGTCGTACGCGAACCCGGGCCGCAAATGGGCCCTGGGCATGTGCAACTTCGCCACTCACAAGCGCATTGAGAAGACCGAAGAAGCTCGGTCCCTCAACCCGCTCAAGGCCAGCAAGCGCGGCGGTCGGTAATGCCGGCAGATGCGGTTGTCCTGACGCGGGACGGCCCGGTCGCCACTCTGACGATCAATCGGCCGACCAAACTCAACGCGCTCAATCTCAATACGCTGCGGCTGCTCGGAAAGCGGCTCGACGAGATCGCGGACGACGAAAGCGTCCTGGTCACCGTGCTCACGGGCTCGGGTGACCGCGCGTTCGTCGCCGGTGCGGACATCGGCGAGCTCCTGTCCATGGACTACCATGCGGCGATGGAGTTCTCGTTGCTCGGCAACGACGTGCTCAAGCGAATCGAGCGTATCCAAAAACCAATCATCGCGGCGGTCAACGGTTTCGCCCTCGGCGGTGGATGCGAGCTCGCGCTGGCCTGCGACGTCATCTTGGCGTCCAAGACGGCCCGCTTCGGCTTCCCCGAAGTCACGCTCGGCGTCATCCCTGGCTTTGGTGGCACGCAGCGACTCGCCCGCCTCATCGGACGCAACGCGGCCAAGCACTGGGTCATGACCGGTGACGTGTTCCCGGCCGAAGAAGCCAATCGAATCGGGCTCGTCTACCAGGTTCACGAGCCGGACCTGCTGATGGTCGCAGCGCTCAAGACCGCCGGAAAGATGGCGCGTCGCGGTCCCCTCGCCGTTGCCGAAGCCAAGCGCATCATCAACCGCGGCGTGGAACTGCCGTTGGAATACGCGCTCGAAGCGGAGTCGCGGGCGTTCGCGCGATGCTTCCAGACCAACGACCAGACCGAAGGCATGACCGCTTTCGTCGAGAAGCGTAAGCCCGTCTTCAAAGGCAACTAGCGATGCAGTTCTCCGCCGAAGGCCGCGTCCGCAACGCGAGCCTGGATGTTGTCTATCCGCTGATACGCGATCGCATGATCGAGCTGGTGCCGTTTCTCGACAACGTCTCGTCAATCGACGAACTCGAGCGCACACCGCGCGACACCGGTCCGAAGATCCTCAACCGATGGCGGGCCGATGCGGGCGAAGTGCCGGCGCTCGCTCGCAAGTTCGTCAAACCCGAGATGCTCGAGTGGCTCGACCACGCCGACTGGGTCGACGCGGAAACGCTGGTCCATTGGCGCATCGAAGCGGCGGCATTCAATGGCCTGTACACGTGCGGTGGCACCAATCGGATCATCGCTCAAGGCGACGATGTGGTCATCGCAATCAGCGGCGAGATGAAGGTCGATCCGTCGCGCATCCCCGGACTGCCGCGCTTGCTTGCGCGCAAGATCGTGCCGGTCGTCGAGTCCTACCTTGTCGAGCGAATGAAGCCGAATATGGCGTCGCTCGGTATCGGGGTGCAGCGCTTCCTGGCCGCCGGCGGCAAATAGCCCGAACGACGCGCTAACGGCGTTTCGTGGCCGCGATGATGTCGGTCATCAGCCGGATGTGTACCGGCGGTTCGCCCTTGGTGACGCGAACGCGCTGCCGTTGCATGAAGCCGCGTCCCTTGACCTGGACGAGATGGATTCCGGCGGTGAGACCCGCAGCGACGTGTTTCGCGCCCGGGGCGATCGTCACGGGAGCACGCGCATCGACGCGAATCTCGACGGGCGCGTTGGTCGTATTCTCGACGACGACTGGGGCGCTCCCGGTGGTCGGGTTGGGAAGCTCGATCTGCTGTGACGGGGCGACAACCCCAAACCACGTAGTCGAAACCGTGCTGCCCACGACGCGAACCTCGACGGCCATGCGTCCGGATCGCACCGGGAACGATGCGACTTTGCCCGGAGCGGCACGTCCAACTTCAACGCCCCGGACCAAGACGACGAGCGACTTATCGAGCTGGTTGTCGAGCCGCAAAGAGGCGTGGGGCGGCCGCAGCGGCAGGCGCGTGACCTTGCCGTCGACCACCAGGACAGCGATGACCTCGCGCACCTTGCTCACGGTCGTCAGGGCAACCACATCGTGCGGTCCGGGCAGGATCCGTGTGACACGAAAAGTCGCGCCGGGGCTGACCCGACCACGCGGCGACCCGTCGATGGCAAGCTCAACAGGTTCGGCCCACTTGTTGACGATCATGAGCTCGCTGCGACCGCTTGTAACCGTCCAGGATACGTGCCCGTTCGGCGCCAGCTGGATGCCGCGTTTGAACTGCTGCTTGGACTCGAGCGCCATCACGTGCAGACGCAGACGACCGGCGGGAACGCGCCGAATGCTGACCTTGGCGTCGGCCTCGAGCTCGATGGCGCCGTGACGGTCGATGTGAACCCGCGCGCGCTCTCCCGTGCCGTTGGTCAGGTGCAGCTGGCCCCGGGGCCGCTCAATGCGCCAGAGATCGGGGGTGCGCAGAGTCGGATCGACATCGCGATGGTAGTCGAGGCCGCTCTCGGCGCCGGTCAGACGAATGCGAAATGCTTTCTTGGGCAGCGTCACTGAGAGTCGCTCATCGGGAGCGAGTGGATGATCGATGTAGCCGCCGAGCGCGGCCGGAGCCATGAGTTTTTCACCGGTGTCGTTGATCACCGTCAGGTGAATGGCCCCGGACTCAGGAGCGCTCGCCCCCCGCGCTGCAAGTCGCGCGTCGAATCGGAACGGGCGTCCACTTGCGGTGTCGACGAGCTTCACTGCGTGATTGCCCGGCGCCAGCCCCAGGACGAAGAGCGGCGCCTTGCCAGTCAAGGTCCCGTAGTCGCGGTGATCGATGAGCACGCGCACGGTGTTGGAGATTGGGTTGACGACGAAAAGCCCGGCCGGAATCGCGGGAAGAACGACGGTCCGCAGACCGCCAGGTCGGCTTCGGAAGCGGGCCGCGACGTGGTTGCGACTGCGCACACCGATGGTCTTGAGGAGAGTTGTTCCGGCTGAAATCGGGCCGTAGGTGGCCGTCTTGCCGCGCTTGAGAACGCCGATCCGCCGTCCATCGGCCAGCACTTCGCGGTCCTCATCGGTGCGGTTGATGACCTGCACATGGGCGCCCGGGATGACCAGGGTGATGGTGCGCCGCCGCACGCGCTTCAAGCCGACCTCAGCGGTGTATTGCCAGTCGTTGCCGTCCGAAACCATGTAGCGCACTTTCGGCGCGTCGACGCGGAACGTCACGTGTCGACCACGGCGAATCGTGACCGGATTTTGGCCTTCCACCGTCAACGTGACGGCGCCGTCGGGACTCAGAAAACGAAGGATTGTGCCCTTTTCTGCAGCTTGGAGAGCCGAGGGCAACGCCGCGCTTGCCGCGAACACAGCGACGGCGGCGACAGCGACGTGTCGAATCGTTGGGCGAATGCGTGCGCGGTCAGAAACGATCAGGACGCGGCTCCATTGCCCCGGTCAAAGAGCGCATCGACAAACAGCTCGGCGTTGAAGTCTCGCAGGTCTTCCATCTTCTCGCCAACGCCGATGAGCTTCACCGGCAGCTTCAGAGTCTCCGCGATCGAGAACACAACGCCACCTTTCGCTGTTCCATCGAGTTTGGTGAGCGCGATAGACGTCACTTCGATGGCTTCGCGGAACTGCTTGGCTTGCTGCACCGCGTTTTGGCCCATTGTTGCATCGAGCACGAGCAGCACCTCGTCGGGGGCGCCGCCGTGGGCCTTTCCGACCACGCGGCCGACCTTTTGGAGCTCCGCCATCAGGTTCGCATTTGTGTGCAGACGCCCGGCCGTGTCGCAGATGACGAGATCGAATCCCTCGGCTTTGGCGCGTTCGATGGCGCCGTAGCACACGCTCGCGGGGTCCTGCTTCTCCTTGCCCCGGTAGATCGGGACACCCGCGCGCTCGCACCAGACTTCGAGCTGATCGACGGCGGCGGCGCGGAACGTATCTCCGGCTGCGACGATGACCTTGCGCCCCATGCCGGCGTATCGATGCGCCAACTTGCCGATTGTCGTTGTCTTTCCGGAGCCATTGACGCCAACCACCATCAAGACCGCGGGTTCGCGGCTCGCCGGCAGGTTGAGTTCGCTGATGTCGACCTGGGTCAGCATCGCCAGGCTCTTCGCGTGCAGAGTCGACCAAATCCGGTCGGCGTCCTGCAGCTCTTTCTTGCTGAGGGCCGATTTCAGCGCGTCGAGCAACGCGGTGGTTGCCTGAACACCGAGATCGGCGCGGTAGAGCACTTCTTCGATCTCGTCGAGCAGGTCGGCGTCGATCTGCTTGCCCGCGAAGAGCTTGCCGAGTCGTGCGACGAAGCCTTCTTGTTTCGTCTTGGCGAGGCCGCCACGCACTTTCTCGCGGTCGAGTGCGGCCTTGTCGGGGACCGCTTCTTGAGGGGCTTTGACCTCTTCCTCGGGATCGGGCTTGAGCTCTTCGGGCTCGGCCTCGAAGTCGATCGCATCGACGTGTTCTGCAACGCCACCCTTCTTGACCCGAATCGCCCCTTTCGCGGCACGTCGCAGGGCTTTGGCCGTACGGCGCGCTTCCTTTTCCTGGTCGCGCGGGGTGACTTCTGGCGCAGCGCGCTTGGCATCGAGCTGTTTCGGATCGGTTGGCCGACGCGGCTTGCGGGTCATGACGACCGCAACGACGGCGACGATGGCGATGAAGATCGCGACCACCAGCAGGCCACCGGTATCGGCTTCGGCGGTGGCCTGGGCGAACGGCGCCAGCGCGAGTGGCAAAGATGGGGCAGTGAACGGCATCGATCGCTCCGAACGGGGTGCGCGGCGCAGGTCGGCCACGGCGCGAAGGCGGCGCAAGGTAGGGCCGCGATCGACGGAGTTCAAGCAACCTATGAGCCGCAACGGCGTTTACGTGCAAAAACGGACGCGTTACAGCGACATTGACACCGGTTTGGCCCCTGCGCACGATACCGCGCCGCCGCCCCATCCACAGGCCCGCCCATGTCCGCTCAATCGTCCAGTCTGCTAACCGCCGGGCACAAGGTGCTGATCGCCAATCGCGGCGAGATCGCGTGCCGCGTCATCCGCGCATGTCGCGAAATGGGACTGCCGACGGTCGCCGTCTATTCGGACGCGGACGCGCGGTCTGCGCACGTCTGGATGGCCGATGAAGCGGTTCGTGTTGGGCCCCCTCCCTCGGCCGAGTCCTACCTGCTGGGTGACAGAATCCTGGCCGCCGCCGCCAAGACGGGAGCCACGCTGATCCACCCTGGCTACGGCTTTCTGTCCGAAAACGCCGGTTTCCGCGAGGCCTGTGACGAAGCGGGGATCCTGTTCGCCGGTCCCAAGGCGTACGCGATGCGCCAGATGGGCATCAAGACGCTCGCTCGTGACACGATGCGTGCAGCGGGAGTTCCCGTGGTCCCCGGCTCTGATGGTCCGATCGCTGGTCCGGCTGAAGCTGAAGCGTTCGCGCGTGACTTCGGACTCCCGGTCATGCTCAAGGCTGCTGCAGGTGGCGGCGGCAAGGGAATGCGGCTGGTCGACGAGCTATCCGAGGTCGGTCCAGCGTTCGAAGCCGCTCAGCGGGAAGCACGCGCCTACTTCGGCGACGATGCGGTGTACATCGAGAAGGCGATCGTCAAACCCCGCCACATCGAAGTGCAGGTACTCGCCGACGGGCACGGCAACACGATTCACGTATTCGATCGCGAGTGTTCGGTGCAGCGACGCAACCAGAAGGTCATCGAGGAATCGCCGGCGCCCCACCTCTCCGATGCCACGCGTCAGGCCATGGGCGCGGTCGCCGTCAAGGCCGCGGAAGCAGTCGACTACATCGGGGCGGGCACGATCGAATTCCTGGTCGACGCCAACGAGGACTTCTACTTCCTCGAGATGAACACGCGTTTGCAGGTCGAGCATCCGGTGACGGAAATGGTGACCGGCGTGGACCTCGTGGTCGAAATGCTGCGCATCGCGATGGGCGAGCCGATGAGCGTGTCCCAGGACGGTATCCAGCAACGCGGCCACGCGATCGAGTGCCGCGTGTACGCCGAAGATCCGAGCCGCAACTTCATGCCGTCACCCGGCACGCTTTCGGTCTACCGTCCCCCGTACGGACCCGGCATCCGGGTGGACGACGGGGTCGTTGAAGGCAGCGAGATCCCGCGGTTTTATGATCCCATGATCGCCAAAATCAGTACGTGGGCTGAAGATCGCGGCCGCTGCATCGAGCGTATGAAGGCAACGCTGGAAGCCACCGAGATCGGCGGCATCGCCCACAACGTGCCGTACTTGCTGTGGCTGCTTGAAGCGGAGGATTTCGTCGCTGGTCGCTATGACACCGGCATCATCGCGCGCTTGGGCGAGTTCACCGATGAGGTCATTGACGACGACCTCGCCCTCGCGGTCGCTGTGTTGTTGGAGCACCGCAAGGCCACAGCCGGTCGTCCCACGAACGGTGCCGGCGAGTCCACGTGGTCGCAGGCGTCACGCCTCGGCATCGTGCGCGGATAGGAGAGCACAGATGACCATTACGTACCTGGCAGAACGTGGCGACGAGCGCGTCGAGGTGATCGTGGCGTCCGATCGCGGCGATGAGGCGATCATTCGCGTTGGAGACAACGAGTTCACCGTCCGCGTAGACGCCCTGCCCGACGGATCTCTCGCTGTGCGCGCCGATTCTGAGTCCCGCCGATTCCGGTCGTTCACAAGTCACGACAAGCGCTGGATCGTCGAAGGCCCGCGCCAAGGTGGTTTCGCGATCCTGGACGAGCGCGAATTCTGGCTGCGCGGTGGCGACGACGCCGATGGCGGTGTTGGCGGCAAGATCGTCGCGTCGATGCCTGGTCGCGTCGTCAAAGTTGAGGTCGCTGTCGGCGATGAGGTCGCCGCGGGTGATGTCGTCGCCGTTCTCGAAGCGATGAAGATGGAAAACGACGTCAAGGCTAAAGCTGCGGGTCGTGTCACCGACGTACACGTGTCGGCCGGAGCCGCCGTCGAGACAGGCGAGCTGATGATCGCGCTGGAGCCCTTGGCTTGAGCGGCACGAGCCAGGTGAACGACGAGACTTTTGCCGTGCGGGCTGTTGTGCCTGAAGCGCTCGCTGAAATCATCACCGGTGAGGCCGCCGATTTCGCGCCGAACGGAATCCTGACCGAAGACGCCGGCACCCTACGCGACGTCGACCTGCCCGCCGACTCAGCCCGCCTTACCTTGTTCGTCCCCACCGCCGATAAAGAGACAGCGGTAGTCGGACTTGGGCACATTCTGAAGCGCCACCGGCTTGCCGCTGACGTCGAGGCCGAGGCGATCGTCGACCAAGACTGGAACGCAGCGTGGAAAGCCCACTATGAGCCGGTCGAGATCGGTGAGCGACTGCGCGTCGTGCCCGCCTGGTGGCAACCCGATGACGGCGAGACAGCATCCGACCGGCACGTCGTCCGCATTGACCCTGGGCAAGCATTTGGCACCGGCACCCATGAGACGACACGGCTGATGTGCCAGATGGTCGAAGCTTTCGTCGTCGCGCATTCCACCCCGAAGTCCTTGCGACTGCTCGATGTCGGGACAGGAACCGGCCTGGTCGCTCTCGCCGGGGTCACGCTGGGCGCCGCGAGCGCTGTGGGGGTGGACAACGACGCGGATGCGATCGCGTCGGCGCATGGCAACCTGGCGCTCAACGAGCACGGCAACCGCGTGACACTGCACGTCAGCGAAACGCCGGAAGCCGCGACGAAGGAGCGGTTCGAGCTGGTCGCGGCCAACATCATCTCGTCGATCTTGATCAAGCTGCGTGATGGCATCGTCGGCCGCGTCGCGCCCGGTGGGACGCTGCTCCTGTCGGGAGTTCTCGCCGAGGAGCAGACTCGATTCGAGTCGGCATTTTTGCCGGACGGTTTCGAGGTCGAAGAGCGATTTCGCCTGGCCGAGTGGGTCGGACTGCGCGTTCGGGCGCCCAAGTGAAGCAGCTGTATGTGGCCGGCCCCTGGCCCGACGAGCCCTTTTCGCCACCTGCGGAAGCCGTGCATCGGCTCCGCTATGTCCGGCGAATTCGAGGGGGTGAAAAGTTGACGATCGCGGACGGAGAGGGCGGTCGGGCGCGCTGCGAATGGACAGGCAAGTTCCTCGTGATTCGTAGCCGCACACGGTCTTGCAGCAACGTCAGACCCGTGGTCGTGGCGGCCGGCCTGCTCAAAGGCGACAGGTGGGAGTTTCTGCTCGAAAAATGCGTGGAGATCGGCGTCGACCGCATCGTCCCATTGCAGCTGCAACACGGAGTCGTGCGCCTCAAGTCAGCCAAGGTCGCTGCGCGGGTCGCCAAGTGGCGGCACAAGGCCATCGAGGCCTTTGAGCAGTGCGGCCGGATATCTCTGCCTCGCGTCGACGCGCCGATGACGCTCGACCAATTCGTCGATCTCAAGCTCGGAGCGGTCGCGATCGCTGACGAGGGGGGCGGCTGCGCCATTGGCTCATGGGCCGCGGAACAGGAGGCGGGAACGTGCGTCGTTATCGGGCCCGAAGGTGGGCTGTCAGGCGACGAAAGGGAGCGTCTCGATGCGGTTGGCGGCACCCGGGTTTCGCTCGGTCCGAATGTCCTTCGTGCGGAGACGGCGGCGATCGTGGCTGGTGCTGCGTTGTGCCGAATTCGCGATGCAAGTGGATCGGTGTGATCCTGTGCGCTTAGCGGATCGGCGCGGTCCAAACGCAGCACCGAGACGCCATGGATCCGGCGCCAACTCTTGATCTTCCTTCCATCAAAGCGCAGACCGGTGGTATAGCAGCGTTCCTCTCGCGCGACGGCGTTTCTTGTCGGACGACATAACACAGGGAATTCATTTGCTTTTGCGCAAGACCACCCCGATTTCGGCAGAACGCCGGGCACAGCGATCCATGATCGTCCGAGCGACCGTTTTCTGCTGCATCGTGGCCGTCTCTACCACGGCATTTGCAGCCAGCAAGAAATCTGCTGCGGCCAGCGGTGTGAGCAACGCTACGACGTCACCACAGGCGCTCGCGAAGACGGCAGATAGCAAATACATCAAGGTTCGACGTGGCTACTCACCGCCGGCGGACGTTGACCGCGTTCTCGTCGTCAACCGCAAGGGCAAGCCGATCAAGAGCCGCCGCGCAGTCTTTCTGCGCAACTACACGGTCAAGCCAGGCGACACGCTGCGGACCGTCGCGTATCGGTACTCAACGTCTCCTTTGGCCGTTGCACGTGCCAACGACATTGAGTGGGACCCCGAAGGCATCGATATGGCCGAAGGTGAGCTTGTTATCGTTCCGGTTCGGTACCGTCCGGCATCGGGATTCGCCCGCGCAGTCCGCCTCAGGACCGGCCCTGGCGTGCGTGCTCGTCGAAAACGAACGACGTGGGGCCGCCCCTACGTGATCGCGCTGCTTAACGACTCGTTCCGAGCCATGCATCGGCTCTGGCCGGATCGACACCCCGCGATCGTCGGGTCCTTGTCTCGCCTTGGCGGCGGACGTCTTCGCCCACACCGGAGTCACCGCGCCGGACGCGATATCGACATCGGCTATTTCACGCGCGAACCGGCGCGCAAGGCATGGGGCGTTCCCCGGCTCGATCAGATCGACTATGCGCGGCTTTGGTTCTTCATCGATCGGCTCGAGCGCAGCGGACAGATGGCCGCGGTCTACATGTCCCCGAACATCCAGCGGCGTCTGCACCGGTATGCACTGACACGTGCAGGTGCCGATCCGAAGCGTCTGAAGACGATGTTCCAATACCCGTGTGCAAAGGGTGCGCGCAAGACGCTGATCCGGCATTCGCGCGGCCATCGTGACCACATGCACATCCGCTTCGATAGCCCAGAAGAGCTTGCCGAACTCGCCAGCTGACACGGGCGCCTACGAGCGCGGACTCCTCACAAATAGCGCGATTGTTTCGAGCACCGCCGGCGCCTGCTTGACGCGAGGCAACAGGTGCCCTGCTCGTGGGATTTGCTCAAATCGAGCATGCGGGACCAGCCGTTTTGCGATCCGCCGCGCAGCTCGATGCGGAATCGTTGCATCGGCAGTTCCCTGCACAACGAGCGTAGGTGCCGAGACCGCCAGGCGCGATCCGCGGACCATCGAGATGAGGTCGAGTAGGGAGTTGGTTGCGGCAACCGGCACCTGCCAATAGGCGGGTGGACGTTCGTTCCGCGCCAGAACCGGCGCATCCTTGCCGAGCACCTTGGGCCATCCAATCGTGTGAAACGTCTTGATCGCCGCCGTCGGGACAGTGCCGAGAGTGAACGCTGGCGCGAGCAAGGTGAGGGAACCCAAGCGAGCCGCACCAAAATCGTTCGCTACGAGGACGGCGAGAAGACCTCCCATCGACAATCCGACAACGTGGATCGTGTCGCAGCGACGGTCCAACCAAGCCCGGGCCGCAATCGCGGACGCGAGCCAGTCGTGCCACGTCGTCTGGTCGAGGTCGGCGACATTCGTGCCGTGGCCCGCAAGCACCGGCATGGCGATCGATCGCCCGGTCGACGCCAGCCGCTCAGCGACCGGACGGACCTCCCAAGGCGATCCCGTGAACCCATGAAGGATGAGCACGCCCTCGTTTCCGGCCGCGACCGCCATCGGTTCGGTCCCGGGGACGAGGGCGGTGTTGGATTGGAGGCAAGGTGGCAGCACTGGCAACTCGAGAAGCTCGCGGGATTGTAGGCAGTCTGAAGGTTCACAAACCCTCCCGCAATCGCCGTCGCAGCCGGTAAAATGTGTTTGACCCAGCCGGGGGGCAAAGCTACTCTCCGCGCCCCCGAAGGCCCCGCAGTCACGCGGTTTTGAAGCGCCGACGGCAGCCAAACGGCAGCCCTCATCAGGACGGAACGGCAGATGCTCTCGATTCGACGCGGCACGGCCCCCATGGCCGCGACCCCAGCGCGCTTCATTGTCGCGCTTTCAGCCCTAGCGCTTGCGGCCTGCGGAACCAGCCGGCAGCCGAACAACAGCGGGTTCACCTTGCCCCCAAACGGCGGCGGTGTGGACGGTGGCGGAACAGGAGCTGACGGCGCAGGAACGTCGGGCGGCACATCTGGCGGCACGAGCGATGGAACGTCCGGCGGAACCAGTGGCGGCACGTCCGGCGGAACCAGCGGCGGCACGTCCGGCGGAACCAGCGGTGGAACGTCCGGCGGAACCAGTGGTGGAACATCCGGCGGCACCAGCGGTGGAACATCTGGCGGCAGCAGCGGCGGCGCGACACACGGCGGCTACCCGAGCAAGGAACTGCGCATCCGCATTGTTGGACCGAGCGGTCGCGGGCACGCGGTCGTCAGCGGCGGAACGACGGATGTCGCGGGCGTAGTTTTTGGCGACGCCGACGAGATTCGTTGGGCACACAGCAACGGCGCCGGCGGCCAAGCGTTTGGTTCGCCATTCTTCCAGACCGGTAAGGTCAGCCTGACGCCCGGCGACAACGTCATCACCGTCACCGCCAAGAAAGGGTCACAAGTCGCCATCGACCGCATCGTCGTGACGTACAACCCGGTTTTTCACTTCCCAGATCGGCTCCGAGCACGGCCGCGCGTCGTCAAATCGAAGCGAGCCACCGTCATCCACGCGATCGTCAATCTCGGCAAGCTCAGCAACTTCAACAAGTCGTCGTTGCAGGTCTTCCGAGTGGACAAGAACGGCAACAAACTTACGACCTTCGGCACGCTGAGAGATGACGGCAAGACCAGCAGCTCAGGCGACGAGATCAAAGGTGACGGCCTGTACACCGCCCGTTTCACTGTCAATGAGAAGGGGCCGGGCCAAATCCTGCTGCGCGCCGCCGTCCAACACCAAATCGGCGCGAAGCAGTACACCGCGTTCACCGATGTCGCTGACATCGACGTCGTGGACGACGTGGAACCGGGTTCGTGCTCAAAGAACGTCGCAGCGCTCACCGCAGCCAAGGGCGCTTGGAAGTCTGCCGGAGGCGGAAAGAAGGGCCGCGATGCGGCGGTCGGGTCGCTCAAGGGCAGCGGTCTCATCTCTCATTTCGGGACTGCCAGCAACGACGGAAACGGCGTATGGGTGCGCTTCAACGACGGCACGCTTGGCGTCTTGAACCTCAACCCGTCCGGAACCCGTGGCGGGCATCCGCGGTACGACAGCGTCAACGACATCCCGGCGTTCAATGCTGGCATCACCGCCAACCGAGTCGATTCCAAGCGCGCGCTGCTCCTCAATCCCTTCAACAAGGAACTGACCGACAACGAAGTCACAGCAGCGTTCGGGCAGATGCAGAAGAACGCGTGCCCGGCGTACACAGTAGAGGGCGGCAACGTGCTCAACGGCACTGCGGGTGGACTCAACCACTACCGGCACTTGTACAACTACGGGGTTATCGCGACCGCCACACACGGCGACGCCTACTTCGCGGACATGCCCAAGGACGTACGGGCCAAGTACGGATGGGCCGAGCGCGGCAGCGAAGAAGTCATCTGGACCGGACACAAGATCTCGTGCTCCTACTACAAGAGCAGCAAGACCAAGGCGACCTGCAGCGAGAAGAAAGCGTGCAGCCCCGAGCTCGATTGCTTCATCAACAAGGCGGGCGGCAGCGGCGTCTGCGTTGATCACCTGACGGCGGATGTTCGCAACGGTCGGGTCGTGCTTGGAGCAGACGGCGTCTACGGCATCACCGCTTCGTTCGTCCGCCGGCACGCCACCCGCCGATTCCCGCGTAGCCTCGTGTACGTGGGTGCGTGCCGATCGTTGTTCTCCGGCTCGTTGGCCAGCGAGTTGTTCGCCGCAGGTGCGTACGCGGTCGTCGGATACAACGGCTATGTGAGCCACACCTTCGCGTCCAAGTGGGGCACGACGTTCTTCAGCAACATCATCGGACAGAAACAGCTGTCGGGTGTCGCTCACGTCAAGATCGAGGATGCGGCTCATCCGGGAACGTTCTTCAGCCTTGTGGGCGCTCAAAACCTCGACGCCGCTTACTCCGACATCATCAACCAGAGCTTCGAGACCGGAAACACCAACGGCTGGCTCAAGGGCGGTGACGGCCGCGTGATCCCGAAGTTGGGCGGGACAGTGCCCGTCGGCGGCAAGTTCATGAGCATCGTGTCCACGGGCTTGGGTTACACGACGCAGACCGGTGAACTGAAACAGAAGTTCTGCATCCAGCCCGGCAAATCGAAGATGTCGTTTTGGTGGAAGTACTACAGCGAAGAATTCAAGGAGTACTGCGGCAGCAAATTCCAGGACATGTTCACCGCGCGGCTCGAGGCCAAATCGACCAAGAAGACCGTGGTGCACGTAAAAGTCGACGATCTCTGCGCGAAGGGCTGCTATGGCAAGCCCGGTAATTGCGGTGGCCAATTCAAGGGTTTGACGCCCGCTGACGTTGGATTCGACAAGAACGGCGTGTTCATGACGCCGTGGGTCCTCGCCGAGGCCGACGTGAAGCAATTCGCTGGCAAGGGCAACGTAACGTTGCGCCTGTTCACCACGGACGTAGGCGATTCGATCTACGACAGCGCAATCCTGGTCGACAAGATCGAGTTCAAGTAGTCGAACGCCGCGCCGCACAACCACCGGCAAGAAGCACCGCTCGTCGGCGACGTTCGGGACCTCGCGTACGTGTAGACGTGCGTCGGCGATCAGGAACCTGGCGATTGTCTGCGCCCGTTCGTGCGACCGCGACTGAAATCTGGCCGAAGTGAGACTTCGTCGGCGGTAGCAGCGACGCAGTGTGCCGGTTTGGAGTCTCGGGACCGGTCTCGAGACTTGAGTGGGACTGGTGGGGTCATGCGGAAGCTGCTGAAATCATTCAGTTCAGTGTTGGCACGCTCGTTGCATCTATTGGCTACAGGTATCGGAAGCAACCGATGCTCGCGTTCGCGACGCGCGGCGGGAACGCACCACGGGTTGGCAGGGCGGCGGCCTTGGCTGCACTCAAGCAGCCGGGCCTGGTCCGCGGAGTGGGTCGCTGTGCCTGCTCCACCGGTGGTGTGGGGAGGTCACGTGTCCGGGCAGGACGCCTACGGCGAGCTATGCGTCGGCGCGGAGAAATGCGCTTGGCGGCCGCCGGATCGGGGGCGGAGGTCCCCAAAAAATAGCGCGAGGTGCGTCCGGCGCGGTGCGCGTACAAGCGCAGAGTCAGCAAGGCCAGTGTCCGGCCGCGCACGAAACCAGGGTGTCCGCTATCGAGGCGCGCGCTGTCCGGCAGCGCCGCCGGGCTTCACCTTGCCGGGCCGCGCCGTGGGATCGGTAGGCGCGGCAGGTACACCGCCGTCCGGCCCGATCGGCTTACCCATGTGCTCGGCGAGGTGCGTCGTTGCGTGCCGGGTGCGGACTGTGTGTGCCGCAACATCGCTCATCTCGATGAACTTGCCGGGCAGCATCCCAATCACCAGCAGCGCCAGCGCCGAGATCCCCATCGACCACGTCAGGCTCGTCTCGCGCACGTACTCGCGTTCCAGGGCACCTTCCGGGCTCATGTACACGTACACGGTCACGCGCAGGTAGTAGTACGCGCTGACGATCGAGTTCAGGATCATCACGATCACGTACGGCAGGTACTTCGCGTCCTCGACCGACAGGATCTCCCGAATCATTTGCAGCTTGCCGAAGAAGCCGAGGGTCGGAGGCACGCCGGCCAGCGAAATCATCGCCAGCGCCAGCACCGCTCCGGCGAGTGGGTAGCGTCGTCCGAGTCCGGCGAGCTGCGCCTCGCGCGTCAGCTCTTCGCCCTTCGCCCCGACGGTCGCGAGGGCGCCGAATGCAGCCAGGGAAGCGAACGCGTAGCCGATCAAGTAGAAAGGCACATTGCCGCCCGGGAGCGTGTAGTTCGCCCCAAGTTGCGGGTCATTCACGTATGCAACGCAACCGAGCAGGAGATAACCGGCGTGTGCGACCGCCGAGTATGCGAGGACGCGCTTGACGTTTCGTTGCGGCAACGCGAGCAAGTTGCCGACGGTCATGGTCACCACGGCGACGACCGCGAGCACTTCCGGAATCGGAATCGCGAGGCTGTCCATCGCTGGGCCGGACAGCGCGGCAAACAGAACCTTCAGAAAGGCTCCGAAAGCGGCGACTTTCACGCCGGACGCCATGAAACCCGCGACAGGTGTGGGGGCCCCTTCGTACGCGTCGGGCGTCCACATGTGGAACGGCACCGCGGCGACTTTGAACAGGAACGCGCCGAGCACGAAGACGACTGCCAGCGACAGGTACAGACGCTGCTCGCCGACCCCAGACGCGAGGCCACGCTCGATCTCGACGAAGCTGGTGCCACCGCACAGACCAAATATGAATGCGATGCCGTACAGCAGAAATGCCGAGGCAACCGCGCCCATGATGAAGTACTTCATGCCCGCTTCGACCGACGCCTGCGACGTGCGCTTGAACGCCGCGAGAACGTAGACGGCCAGCGACATCGTCTCAAGTCCGATGAACAGCGTCAGCATGCTCTCGGCCGAGACCAGCGTCATCATGCCGAACACCGCGAAGTGTAGCAGCGCGTAGTACTCGCCGTGACTCATGCCCTGCTCTTCAACGTAGCGAGGGCTCGACAGGTGGGTCAGCATCGCGCAAACGGCGATGAGCATCGTGAAGAACAGCGTGTAGGGCGTGGCCGACAAGTGGTATGCGAACCCCACGGTTTGCATCTCGTGCGGGCCCGTTACCCAGAGCCCAGCCCCTGCGAGCAACGCCAGGAAGCTCACGGCTGCGCCGAGGTGCCCCCAAAACCGGTTGTCTGAGGCGTTGGGGCTGTTCGACAGGAACGGGTCCACCAGCAGCGTAAACAGCGCACCCAGGAGGATGAGCAGCATCGGCCCGGTCATGGCGAGGTCATGAAGCATCTTCGTGCACCGTCGCGGTAGATGCGGCCCTAGGGCTGCGTCCGCGCCCCCGCTTTGTTGTTGACGTTTGCGGCCAGGACCTTCTGTGCCGGCGCAAGCTTGGCCAGCTTCTGCGCCTGCTCACGGCGATAATCGGCCGGCGCGCGCACCTGCAGGATGGCGGGGCGGTTTGCGCGGACCATCTCCTGCAGCGTGGCTTTGCTCAGCCCCAGGAACGGTCCCGGAACCACGCCGATCCAGATGATCATCACGGACATGGCGCCCATGAGGAGCTTCTCGCGGACCGTCAAATCGGTAAGCGTCTCGTTCTTGGCGTTGGTGATCTCGCCGAAGAACACGCGGCGAACCACCGATAGCATGTAGATGGCGCCGAGGATGATGCCGCTCACCGCGATGACGCCAAACGTCATCGTCAGGTTCCGCCACCAGCCGAAATACGCGATCCACGACGACGGGCTGAACAAGGAGAAGGCGCCGCCGCCGATCCGGCTCTGAGCGGCTTCCTTGAACGTTCCGGCGAAGATCAGGAATTCGCCGACGAAGCCGTTGGTCAGGGGCAACGCGATCGACGACATGGTCACGAGGATAAACGCCGCAGCGAACACGGGCATGCGCTTGGCGATTCCTCCGAACTCCGAGATTTCGCGTGTGTGGCGGCGCTCATAGAGGAACCCGACAAGCATGAACAACGCACCGGTCGAGATTCCGTGATTGACCATCTGCAACACGGCGCCCGCGATGGCTTCTTCGTTGAAGATCGCGATGCCCAACATCACAAACCCAAGGTGACTCACGGATGAGTAGGCGACGAGGCGTTTGACGTCCTTCTGCACGTACGCCATCAGCGCGCCGAACACGATGCCAACGACGGCCAGCACCAGGAAGAGGCCGGAGTAGCTGCCCATGGCCGATGGGAACAGCGGGATGGCGAAGCGAAGAAGGCCGTAGGTGCCCAACTTCAGCAGCACGCCAGCCAGGATGACCGACCCCGGCGTTGGCGCCTCGGTGTGGGCGTCCGGCAGCCATGTGTGAAACGGGAACACCGGAACCTTGATGAGGAACGCCACCGCAAACGCCGTGAACAGCCAGAACTGCTCGTCGTTTGTGAGGCTCAAGTCGACCAATTGCGGCAGGGCGAACGAGCCACCGGCCTTGAGGTACAGGTAGACAATGGCGATCAGCATGAACAGCGAACCGGCCATCGTGTAGATGAAGAACTTGATGGTCGCGTAGATGCGATCCTTGCCGCCCCAGATACCGATGATCAGGTACATCGGTACGAGCATCACCTCCCAGAAGACGTAGAAGACCAGCATGTCGACCGCCATCAGTGAGCCGAGCATTCCTGTCTCGAGCACGAGGAGCGCGATGGTGAATTCCTTGACGCGCTTTTCGATAGCGGACCACGAACCTATGAACGTCAGGGGCGTCAGGAACGTCGTCAGCAGCACCAAGGGCAACGCGAGACCGTCGATACCAAGCGTCCAACGGGCGCCGAGCGAGTCGATCCAGCTGTAGTCGTCCACCAACTGGTAGCCAGCCAGCCCGCTGTCCCACCAACCGAAAACGCCACACGAAACGACGAATGTGATGACCGAGCCGACAAAGCCCATCGCGCGGGCGGTGCGCGGTTGGTCCCCAGGCAGAAACGCAACCAGCACCGCGAACAGCGCCGGAAGCAGGCAAATACCGGTCAGCAGCGGGAAATCCGCGATCGACTGAATCTGCAGGTAGGCGTTGGTGTCCACGGGCGATGCGTCCTTTGGTCCGTTGAGCTAGACGAGGTACCAGGCGAGGCCGGCGAGGCCGACAACCAAGGCGACGAGATAGGTCTGCACTTCACCGGTCTGAACCCGACGACCGATCTCACCAAGCCCCAACAGCAAGTAGCCGGGGCCGCGAACCATGGTCATATCGATGGTCAGGCGGTCGACGAGGGCGAAGAGCACCTGCGAGATGCCGCGCAACGGCGTCACGATGACTGCGTGATAGAGCTCGTCGACCCAGTACTTGTTGGTGAGCGCGTTGTGAATGCCCTCGAAGCGGGCCTTCAGCGCGTCCGACTGCTCGCTGGGGCCGTCCTTGTACAGCTTCCAGGCGAGGAAGATGCCTGCGCCACCGACGGCGGCTGACAGGCCCTGCAGTCCCCATTCGAGGGCACCGGTCATGTGGATGTCGACGAAGTGTTCGCCGCGCGCCAATGACGGCTCCAGCCAGTGGAAGAAGAGGTTATGCGCATTATGCCCGTACGGCAGACCGGTCAGCCCCGCCACGGCCGCGAAGAAGGCCAAGACGATAAGCGCGGTGGCCATCTTCCAATCGGCGTCGTGCGCATGTTCCAAGACATGTGGATCGCCGCGGTATTCGCCGTGGAACGTGATGAAATACAACCGGAACATATAGAACGCGGTAAGGAACGCACCGAGCAGTCCCAACGCAAAGGCGACCTTGTGCCAAACACGGAGGCTCTTGACGCTCGCGATGAATCCAGCGCGGAGCTGGTCAGCACGTGCAGTCAGGGTCTCGGGGGTGATTGCGGCACCCGGCAGCTTCTTCTTCGCGCGAGCTTCGTTCGTCAGCTGAATTCGCGCCTGGCGACGGAAACCGCGCTCGTAGTAGTTGGCGAGCTCCTCGGCTTTGGCCTCTCCCATCAACGTCTCGGCAAGGATCGCGTCCTTGCTGAAGAAGCCACTCGTGAGCGGAACCCCGGCGATCGCCGTACAACTGATGAGGAACGTCCACCGAACGATCGGCAGCTTCTTCTTGAGGCCGCCCATGTTGAAGATGTCCTGCTCGTGATGCAGCGCGTGAATGACCGCGCCGGCACCAAGGAACAGGCACGCCTTGAAGAACGCGTGCGTGAAGAGGTGGAAGATACCCGCTGCATAGGCGCCGGCGCCTACGCCGATAAACATGTAGCCGAGCTGACTTACAGTCGAATACGCGAGTACGCCCTTGATGTCGCGTTGCACCAAGCCGATTGTGGCCGCGCCGAAAGCGGTGATTGCGCCGACAATCATGACGACAGTGCTGGCGGTCGGGGACAGCGCGAAGAGGAAGGACAGGCGGGCGACCATGTAGACGCCGGCGGTGACCATCGTGGCGGCGTGAATCAGCGCCGAAACCGGGGTCGGGCCGGCCATCGCGTCGGGCAGCCAGACGTACAGGGGAATCTGGGCCGACTTGCCGCACGCGCCGACGAAGAGCAGCAGACAAATTGCGGTGACCGTTGCCGGGTTATCGAGCAGCGCCTGGCCGTCGGACAGCGCCGTCTTGAGCTCGGCATAGTCGACAGTGCCGATGAACGCCATGAGCAGGAACAAACCGATCACAAAGCCGAAATCACCGATGCGGTTGACGACAAACGCCTTCTGGCCAGCTTCGGCCTTCTGCATGTCGGTAAACCAGAACCCGATGAGCAGGTACGAACACGCCCCGACACCTTCCCAACCGATGAACATCATCGCGAGGTTCTTGCCGAGCACGAGGGTCAGCATCGAGAACACGAACAGGTTCAGGTACGCGAAATAGCGCGCGTAACCCGGGTCATGGTCCATGTAGCTGGTCGAGTACAGGTGGATCAGCGTCCCGATGCCGGTGACCACGAGCAGCAACACAGCCGACAAATGGTCGGCCATCAGCGCGAATTCGAATTTGTAGTCACCGGCAACGATCCAGTCCCACATATGGTACGTGAAAGACGCATCCGCATCGGCGCCAGACGCGCTCGCGAGCCGCACGAACACCATTACGCTCAAGAAGAACGCCGTGAGGATCACGCCGGTACCGACCAGGTACACCTGCTGACGCGACATCTTCCAGCCGAAGAGGCCGTTGATCAGCCCACCGATCAGCGGCAAGCCGATGATGATAGGCAGGATGGCGCCGGGGTTGCCTTGCACGTCGTTGCTCCGATCCGCGGTAGTTGCCTACCGCTTCAACAACCTGAGTTCGTCGATATTGACGGTTCGGCGTAGCCGGAAGAACGCCAAGACCATCGCCAGTCCAACCGCAGCTTCGGCGGCGGCGATTGCGATAATGAAAAACGCGAGCACGTGGCCTTCGAGCATCGCGTTGTAGCGAGCGAAGCCGACGAGCGTGAGGTTGACGGCATTGAGCATGATTTCAACGCTCATCAGCACGATCAGCACGTTGCGCCGGGTGATGACACCGAACAGCCCGATGCCGAAGAGCATCGCCGCGAGCGTCAGGACATGCGTGAGGGGGATCGTCGTCATTTACGCGTCCTCCGGCCCGCCGGATGTCTGCAGATTGCGCTTGGCCACAACGACGGCGCCCACGGCAGCAACGAGCAGCAGCACGGAGACCAGCTCGAATGGCACCATGAACGACGTGTACATCATGCGGCCGACTTCGCTCACAGAGCCGAATCCGTCGTTCGTCGAAGCGAACAGGTTGGCGCCGTACCGCATCGGGCCGACGGCGTCGCCAGCCTTGTTGACGGCCTGCGCGGTCGCGATACCGGCGTGTCCAACGGCGGAGATAGCGGCGAGCATTTTGCCAAGAACGAACAACACGCCAACGAAACCGATGACCTTGCTGACCTTTACCTGCGGTTCGCCGAGCTCGTCGTCGCCGAGGTTGAGCAGCATGATGACGAACGTGAACAGCACCATGATGGCGCCCGCATACACGATGATCTGCAGCGCCGAGAGCAGGTGGGCGTTGAGCAGCGCGTAACAGCCGGCGAGGAAGAAGAAGCTCACGATCAGCGCAATCGCCGAATGGATCGGGTTGCGACCCATCGGTGGCGTCACTACGGCAGCGGACGCGAGTACCGCGCCTGCGCCCACAACGTAGAAGATGACTTGCTCGACCGTCATAAAGTGTCAATCCACCGCAAAAGCGGTCTCAGTGGTGTCCGTAGTCAACGACGGCGGGCGGGTTCTCGGCGCGGCGACGCGCCTCCGCTCGGATCTCGTCGCCGAAGTTCTCGATCCAGCTCTTGACGGGCCATGCAGCAGCGTCGCCAAAGGCGCAGATCGTGTTGCCTTCAATGTTCAATGCCGCGCTGTACAGGTTGTCGATGTCGCCATCGGATGCCTTGCCGGACCGCATCTTCTTGATCAGCGCCAGGATCCAGCCGGTGCCCTGGCGGCAAGGCGTGCACTGGCCACAGCTCTCATGCTGGAAGAAGACTGCGGTGCGGTACATCACTTCGAGGATGTCCGTGTCGACGTCCATAACCATGATTCCGGCCGTGCCGAACATCGATCCCACCTTCTTGGGCGAGTCGAAATCCATCGGGACATCGAAGTCCTTGGGCAGAATCAGCGGGCACGAAGCGCCGCCGGGAATGACACAGAGCGGTTCGGCGTCACCGAGCATGCCACCGGCGAGATCGTCAATGCATTCGCGCAGCGTGATGCCGAGCGGAACTTCGAACATGCCGGGGTTGTTCACGTGGCCGGCGATCCCGAGCAGCTTTGTGCCGCCCTGAGCCTTGCGACCCCACTCATCGCGTTCCGAGCAACCCCAGCCATTGAACTCGTCGGCTTCCACTTCACAGACGATCGGCACGTTGGCGATGGTCTCGGTGTTGTTGACGATGGTCGGCAGGCCGAAGACGCCGATGTTCGCGGGAAACGGGGGCTTGAGGCGCGGCTGTCCGGGTTTGCCTTCGAGCGATTCGATCAGCGCGGTTTCTTCGCCGCAGATGTACGCGCCTGCGCCGGGGTGATTGTAGATATCGAGGTCGAAGCCCGAGCCCTGGATGTTCTTTCCCAGCCAGCCGCGCTCGTACATCTGTTGGACGGCGCTGTCGCAGACCGCCAGGCCCTTGTGGAACTCGCCGCGCAGGTAGTTGTAACAGGTGTGCGCGTTGATGGCGTAACACGTGATCAAGCAACCCTCGAGCAACCGGAACGGGTCGTCTTCGAGCAGGTAGCGATCCTTGAACGTGCCGGGCTCACCTTCGTCGGAGTTGATGACGAGGATGCGATCGCGGTCGTTCTTCGGCAGGAAGCTCCACTTGATCCCCGCCGGGAATCCGGCGCCGCCACGGCCGCGCAGGTTGACCTTCTTGACCTCATCGATGACCCACTGGGGGCCGTTTTCGACGACCTTTTTCCACACGGAGAAGCCGCCGTGCTTGATGTAGTTGTCGATATCGGTGAAGTCGACGCCCATGTGCCCACGCAGCAAGACACGATGCTCTTTGGCGTGGGGTTTGCCGACGTATGGGGTGCTATGCATCAGCGCTTCCCCCGGCCGGCATGGGCGGTGGCGCACTCGGCGACGCGCCCCGGATCTCGCGGATCAGGGTGCGGAGCTGGTCCGGCGTCACGTTGAAGTGGTCTTCCTGGCCGATTTGCATCGCCGGGGCATAGCCACAGGCGGCGAGGCATTGAACCGACTCACAGTGGAACTGGCCGTCTTCGGTCGTCTCGCCGTGGCCGATGCCAAGCTCTTGCTTGACCACGTCCATCAGGTCGTCTGCACCGCGCAGGTAACAGGCGATGTTGGTGCAGACCTGGATGTGGTTCTTCCCGATCGGGCGCTTGTTGAACATCGTGTAGAAGGTCGCGGTCGAGTAGACCCACGCCTCCGGGATGTCCAATTCGGCCGCAACCAGCTGCATCGCCTCGCGGCTGACCCAGCCAAACTCACGCTGAGCAACCCACAATGCAGGAATCAGCGCCGCGCGCCGGTCGCGGTAACGCCCGAGCAACTCGCGGATGTGGTCCTTCGCCTGTGGGGAGAAAGCCAAGCCTTCCGTGGCCATCTGCACCTCGGTTGCAAAGCTTCTCGGATGGTGCCGAAGAAGGGCCCGGGAATCGGGCGGTAAACGACGCACGGGCCCGCCGTGCAAGAGTCGAGGGGACATAGCCCACGGGCCCTGCCATGTCAACACGCCCAACGCCTGCGCAGAGCCAAGTTCCGTCCCGCGATTGTCGCCACGGAAATTGCGCTGCCAGCGGCCCGCGGTAGCTTGCTGTTCAGCCTCGAATCGCAGGAGTCGTCATGCGCGCTTTCGTCCTCGCTGCAGGTCTGGGAACCCGGCTCCGGCCGTTGACGGATTTCGTCCCCAAACCCCTCGTCCGCGTCGGAGACATGCCGCTTGTCGAGCGCGCGATTCGTCAGCTTGTGGCGGCCGGAATCGACGAGATCGGCGTCAACGTCTTCTACCGCCCCGAGCCCATTGTCGCTTACATCGGCGACGGCAGCCGCTTTGGCGCGAAGGTCACCTGGTTTGACGAGCGCGACGCCAACGCAGGCGAGCCGCTGGGCACGGGCGGCGGGCTGAAAAACGCCGAGAGTTGGCTGCTGGGCGGCGGTGACGCGTTCATGCTGGTCAACGGCGACGCGTGGCACACCTTCGAGCTCGCCAGCGTCGCGTCTGCTCACAACCCGGAAGACATCGCCACAATGGTCGTTCACATCGATCGCCGACGCCCCGAGATTCACACCCTCGAGTGCCGCGAGGACGGCTCCATGACCGGCATCACGGCACGTCCCCCAGCGACCTTCGACGAGCTCGTGATGCCCAACAACGGGTTCCGCGCCATCTACTCGGGAGTCGCCGTGTACAGCAGCCGACTGCTTGGGATCCTTCCCAACGCCAAGGTCAGCGGCCTGGTGACGCACGGCATCCAGCCGGCCCTGAGAAACGGCGAGCGTATCGCCTGGAATCGCGCGGAAGGCCTGTGGATCGACTGTGGCACGGTGTCAGAACTGCAACGAGCGGACATCTTTGCCCGCTCGCTGCCGCCGATTGGCTGAAGGATCGGTCGTGCGCGCTACTTGAGGCGGAACTCCATCTCGGTCGTGCCGATCGCGATCTTGTCGCCGTCGCGCAGAAACACCTTGTGAATCCGCGCGCCGTTGACGAGCACGCCGTTGGTCGAGTTCATATCGGCGATCTCGTAGCGCATCTGGTCGATCTTGATCGCAGCATGGCGGCGACTGACCGAACCATCCATAATCACAATGGTATTGCCCTTCATCGAGCCGATCGTCGTGACGTCGTCGATCAACGGGAACGTGTCACCGGCCAGCGGTCCAGCGCGCACGTGCAACTTGCCGCGGTCGGGCCCGTCGTATTCCTGGCGTTCGACGATGACTTCTTCGTCACCGCCTCGACCCGCGATGCCCTTGATGACCATGATCAGCAGGAAGATGCCGAGCACGCTGCCCAGGACGATGCCAACCCACTTGAGGATGCTCATCCAGTCGATGCCGCGCTTGGGCATCCGCACGTCCGGAAACTGCGCCTCGTTGACCGAATCGTCCTTGCCCGTGACCTTCAGCGTTACGTTCAGGTTCTGCTCTTCCTTGCCCTTGATCTGCTCGCCCCAGTCGGGGAGCGACGCGAGCTGAACCTTGATGATGTATTGCTTCTTGATCCGCGCCGCGAGGGCGTCCCAGAACGACGGGATGCGCGCGAAGTCCTTGTGATCGATGCGCGTGTAGAGTCCGCCTGAGCCGTTGGCGAGCGTCTGCAGCGTCGACATGAACTGCTGATCATCGGGCGAGTAAGCGAGCGCGTTGATGCGGATCTTGTACTCGGCGTTGACTTCGTTGAGGTCCTCGTACTTCTTGATGATCTTGGCCTTGCGCGTGGTCCGCGCCTTGCCGTCGGACATCACGACCAGGATGCGGCGCCGCGCGGCCTCGATGGTGTCGAGGTTCTGCACGACATAATCCATCGCTTTCTTGATGGCGCTGGTCAGCCGCGGCTGCATCTTTCGGGCGCGCTTCTTGCTGCCCAAGATGGTCGCGTCATCAAGATCGTCCGGCGGCTTGTAGTTCTCGATCGCCTCGACCGCCTGTTTGAACCCGCTGGCGAACCCGTAGATCTGCTCGAACGGCATGTCTTCGCGGTAGGCATAGACGGCGACTTTGTCGGCGCCTCCGAGCTGCTTGATGAAGCTAATCGCGCCTTCACGTTGCACCTGGAACGTGGAGTGCTGCTCCGTCTCGCTTTGGATGAAGTAGCTGGCCGACGCGTTGAGGAGCAGCAGCACGGCGATGGGCTCGCCCGCCTCCTTCGCCGTCTCAATCTCCATCGAGCCGTCGACGATGTCGAACGCCTGCCCATCGGCCAGGATCTCGATGTCCTTCTCTTTGAGCTTGGTCACGGGCACGCCGCGCGCATCGAGCACGTCGGCATGGAGCGTCAACTCCATCGTCTTTTCGTCGAACGAGATGTGGTCGATAACGACACGCTCGCTTGCCATGGCTGGCAGGGCGAGCAGCAACATCACGACCAACGCCACCAGCCGGGCGACGCCGGTTGGCAGCAAGGCGACAGGGGCACGGAAAGAGGATCGCATCAGACTCCCTCGGGCGATTACAAGATGACCGAACGAGGCGAGGTATAGCACCCTGCGCGGCGGGATTGAAGACGTGCAGGGACACGCTTGCGGCGGGCGCGAGACGCACGTGTGCGCCGATCGCGAATGGGTCACAAACGTTGGTTGGGTAGAGCGCGTCAGGCGAGACGGCCGGCGCCTTGTTCTATTCGAGCGACTTGAACTTCAGCTCGGTGCGGCCGAGGCGGATCTTGTCGTTGTCGATGAGATCTTCGCGCGAACAACGCCGTTCATTGACGTACGTGCCGTTGGTCGAGTCGAGGTCAACGAGCGTGAACTCGCCATTTTCGTGACGAATCACGGTGTGGTGGGAGCTCAGGTAGGGATCGGTGAGCACGACGTCGCAATCCGCGGCCGTGCCCATCGTGTTCTTGCCGTCCACCAGGCGGAAATCGCGCCCGCGCAGCTCGCCATTGAGCACCACCACCCAGCCGACGACCGGCTGGAATGTGCCTGCGTTGATCTGACTGATGTCGATCGCGACAGTCGCCTCTTGCGGCTCGAATCCGTCGTCTTCGTATTCAGGCTCGGCAGCCTGCTTTTTCTTGGAGAACCAACCCACACCGTCCCCCTTTGCCTGGGCTTGTTTCTTCTTGCCGCCCTTGGGTGCCGCCGCCTTGGGGGCCTTGCCACCCTTGGCCTTCTTGGCGCCACCTTTGGCCCTGTTCTTTGCGCCTTTTGCGCCTTTCTTGAGCGCTTTGCCGGGCGCGTCGACAGCCTTGTTGAACTTCGAAGCGGCCTTGCTCTTGACCCGGGCCTGGCCGCTCATGACCTTGGCCTTGGCGCCCGCCTGCGCGTAGTCCACCCGCTGCTTGGCGAGGTTCTTGAAGAAATCCAGGACGAGGTTGCTCATCTAGCCGATCGTGCCTCCGGTCGCCATACAGGCTCGCACAACCCCGCGTACCCGGGCAAGCTTTCCGCCTTTTCGGTCGACCTGGGACGTGCGCGAACCCGAACGGCTAGGACTTGCGCGAACGCGAACGAGGCTTGCGTTTCTTCGCCGCGGCCGTCGTCGGCTGATACGCCCACATTTTGAAGACGTTGATGTCGCGGTCGGCGGTGATCGGCTTGAACCGCAGCCGCAGTGAAACCTCGCGGACGTGCTCGGCCGGGATCACGTAGACCCAGTTTCGCCAACGGAACTTGCGGTCGCTACCCGCGCACACGCAGTTGGGCACGCGGCGATCATTGGCTTCGATCTCCGCTTCCCAGTCGCCGTGCACGTAATCCATACGCCACACCAGGTAGACATCGCTGCCGGGCGTCACGTTGTGGACCTCGAATTCCATCTGGCCGCCTTCGTAGGCGACGCCGGTGTCCTCGACCACCACACCGTCGGGATACTTGAGCTTCTGACGGGTGCGGTAACGGTCGCGCTCGCCGGTGATCTTGAACGTGTGGGCCTTTTCGCTGTCCGGATCGAGCGGGTCGATCTGGTCGATGAGGGTCATGTCGATGCCCTCGATGTTGATGGCCGCCTCGAACGGCTTGCTGCGAACCTTGATGTTCTCGATGACGAGGTTGGTGTCGGTGGACTGGACCTCGACCTTCTTCTCGACCTTGAACTCCTTGTCGAGCACCTCTTCGATGAAGCGGTAGCACTCGGTCTGGTAGTCCTTGAGGTTGTTGAGGAACGCGACGGAGAACTCGCCCTCCTCGTACTTCTCCATCGAGATCTGGACGATCTTCTTGAAGTTGTTGAACTGCCGCTGGCTGCTGATCTGCGGCACGTTCGCCTCAATTTCCTCAATCATCGTCCACTGGTGGCCCAAGATGATGAGGTAGAGCTTGAAGAAGTTGCGCAGATCGACCAGCTGACTGTGCAGCAGCATCTCGAGCGTGATGAACGAGTGCAGCACGTCCGATGCCGGCAGGATCTTCATCGTGTGAAACATGAACTGGTAGACGAGCTTGGAGCGGCGGACCATCTCCAGCAGCTCCCACAGCGTCTTCGGATCGATCGTGCTGCCGACACAACCGGCGATCGGCACGTAGCGCGTGTCGATTTCGTTTTCGCCAGGCGCCAACTGGTCTTTCGGGTCGGTGACCTTCTTGACGCCCTTGGTCACGTTGATCCGGCAAAGCTCAACCTCGGAGCGCAGGTCGGGCTCGGTCACGCTCCACTCGATCCGGCTGCCCTCGGCGATTCGTCGGTGGCCTTTCAGATCGGGGTTCTCCTTGTACTTGACGAGGTCTGTGAACTCCTCGACGTAGCGCGCGATCAGGTAAACCGTAGTCGGCAACTTGAAGTCGTTGGGGTTGAGCTGCTTGATCTGCGTTTCCCACAGGAAGATGTCAGCGCCCTGCCCGTCGATCGCGTAGCCATTGCTGATCTCGACCGCGAGCTCGCCGCGACCGCGACCGGTCACCCGAAATCCGCCCAACGCGTGCGGGATGACACCCGGCCCGTGGAACATGCGGTTGTGAAGCTTGCGCTTTTCGACGTGGTAGCCCTCGCCTTCGTTCCAATCGCGCTCCGTCGTGCGGAAGCCGCGAAAGAAGTTGAGGCGCTTGAAGGTGCCCATCTGGATGTCGTTGGCCATGGTCTGTCTCTCCGTTGACCGTGCTTGTGTTCTCTGTCCCGGCGTCGTCCGCAGCGCCAACTCGTGGCCCGCGGTTGAGCGCCGTCAATCGATCTCGAGGTCGTCCTCGCCCATCATCGTGTCTTCGCCCACGACCCAGAATGCGCCCCAGTCGACCGCGTCGTCGGGTGCCTTGAATCGTAGGAAGTAGCTGGTGTGCGCCGGCTTTTCGGCCTGGATCACGCGATGAATGCGGACCAGCTGCTCGTCGGTGACCTCGGCAGGCGCCATGGGCAGCTCGACGATGAAGCAGTTGTTCAGGTTCATCGGCGGCAGGATCGTGCTCGACTCACCGATGACCGAGTTCACCTCGACCCGAAAAGCCTCATCGGGCCAGTCGTTTTCAATGATGCTCGGCCGCACTCCGGTGTAGATCTCGAGCAGCAGCTCAAGCGCGCGTCGTGTGCCGCGGATGTTGTACAGGGCGGGCGCGTGCCGCAGCCACTTGCGCTTCTTCTCTTCGGGCCAGTCGCTCTCGAGTTGAAGCGCGATCCACGACGCCAGCCAGGGCAGAAACTCGGGCGGAGCTTCCAGCGGCCGCATCAGGGACGCGATGTTGTCGATCTTGGTCGTCACCGATCCGTGGATCTGCTGAAAGATGTACAGCAGGTTGAGCAGCAGCGCTTCGGGGTCCGCGCTCGTGTCCTGGAAGATCTGCGGCAGAAACCTCAGCCAGCTCTGCTTGGCGACATTCAGTTGAATCGGCGAATCCGAATCGACGAGTTGCCCGCGCAACGGCGCTTGGGAGACCACGGTCCCGTCGGCTTCGTAGTCGCGCACGAAGCGCGGAATACCACGCTTGAAACCGGCTTGCTGAAGCACGATCTGCGCGTTATCGATCGACAGTCCCGACACATCGGGCACCACGAGCTTGCGCGCGCGTCGACCACGCCGCAGACCGCGTCCTCCTGAAGTGCCAATCGCCATCTTCGTCTACCTCTTCGTCGCTCGGTTCATGCCGCGAAAACCGCGGCGCTACACCATGCGGTCGTGAGCCTTCTCGACAATGTCGACGTTCAGGCAGTGGACAAGCTGACCGGCTTGGAGCTTGAGCTGGTCGATCTCAAGCTTTGTGGATTCGTCGATGATGCGGATCCGGTCAACGAAATCGACGCCGGCGACGTCCTCCACCACGTGATACAGGTCGACGCGGTACACCGAACGTCCAAACGGCCAGCCGTCGCCACGCTTTCCGCCCTTGAGCGGATGCATGAACATGCGGACGCGATTCTCAATCTCGCGCTTGACCTGCTCGGCTGCCGTGGCCTGCAGCAAGATGATCTCGACGACGATCGACAGCTCGCGAAACACGGGGCGCTCGACGTTGAGCACCGTCGTCAGCAGCTTCCGATCTGCCAGGTAGTTGCGCACCTTACGGAGCAGCTCGGTCGAGGCGATTGGCTTGTCGAGGAAGTCGGGGTGGGACTCGGCGACCTTGGGCACGATGACCACGGTTACCTCGCCTTCGCGGGCGGTTGTGGGCAACGCACAGACACGCGCGACCGAGTTACTGGCCTCTCTGGAGAGCCATTCGAAGTCTTCCGCGGTAACCGCACGCCCCTTCGCCTTGAGCGAGTGAGGTCCGCGCAGCTTGGCCTCTTCGACCGACTCGAGGTTGCTGCCACCGGCGGCCGCGTAGAGGTTGGTGACCGACTCGACGTACGACACCGAGTGCAGCAGCACGTTGATGCTGTTGGGCGGCACATTGCCGTCGTCACCGCCGCCGACCTGGTAGCCGCCGCAAATGACGTTGCGGTCGCCCTTCGCCGGGATCGCCCCGCGGATTCCGTCGCCGAAGACGATCGTGTCCTTGACGATGTCTTTGACGTAGTGCCGCGAGTTGGGCTTGCTCTCGTACAGGCTCTCGACCTCGTGCCAGCGCACCAGGTAGCCGCCGTCGGGGTCTTCGCGCACCGCGTCTTCGCCCTCGAGCGCCACAATCTCGTCGAGCTCGTTGCCCGGCGGTCGTTCGCGTTCACGAATCCAGATCTGTTGGCCGGCGAGGACCGGGCCGCGCGGGAACCGGAACGCCTGGTTGGGCGTGCCCTGCGAGGTGCCCAGGATCGTGTCCCGATGGGTCTGCAGATTGTCCGCGTGCGCGCAGTTGAGCAGCACAGTCCGCAAGATCGGCGGCTCGTCGTAGCCCCCGTGCTCGAGCCGCGCGCGAATCCAGTAGAGGTTCTCGCCGTAGCGCTTGTTCGAGCGGTGATCTTTCGGCCCGACAAACTCGATGAAGCCGCTCTGGACGAACCCGTGCGTGCGGTCCTGGACGACGAGCGATTTCCACTCGCGCCCGCCCCAGTACTCCCACGCGATGACCTGCTCAGTCTTGGCAGCTTCCAGGCTCTTGGACGTGTCGCCGCGATCGGCGCGCAGACGGCGGCCCGGGCCCTCATGTTCGACGAGGTCGAAGAAGACGCCGTTGTTGGCGTTGGGGAAGGGCTCGCGGAACCCCATGTACAGCGTCGGGCTCTCCTCGGCGACCGGGGTGAACGGCTGAAACGGCTTGAGCTCTTCCTTCGCGAAGTTGGTGTGGTCGGTGTGCACGAAATCGTTGTACGCAAGGACCTTTTCGAAAGGCTGGTGGTCCTCGACGTAGCGCAGCGCGAGCGTCTTGAGTGTCGGCGGACGCAACGGACGCGTGTCCTGCCAGACCCAACGATCGTTTTCGAGCTCGTACGTACCGGGAACGCCGAAATCTCCGCGGTGGATCCGCGCGCGAATCCAGAGGCCATCGATGCCGTTGACGGTCGCCTGCCGCAGATCCTTGGGTCGCTTGAACGAGATGGAGCCGCTCTCGGTCAAGCACGCTGTGTCGTCGTTGAAGCCGTGACCGCCGTCCTTTTCATCGTACTCGCCCACGCCGTTGCGGCCGATGAGCTTCCAGCGCTTGCCGTTGTAGTACTCCCAGTCGACGACCAGGTTCTCGGACGGCTGCGGCTTGGGGGCCGCGGACGATTCGGCCAGCTCGATGTCGATGCGCAGGTCGGCGTCGTGCGCGAAGATGTCGTCGCTCTTGAGGCAAAGCGCGCAGTCCGCCTTGGGCTCGCGACCGAACGGCATGAAATTCCGCTCCATGTCGAGCTTGAGGAACATCTCCCCTTCCATCGAGGCGAACGCGGCTTCGGGGAACTCGCCCTCACCGATCAACTCAAGGCGCATCGAAAGCGTGTCGCAAACCGTCTCGTCGGGGGTCTGCGGCACCTCTGCCAGCCGGCCACGCACCCAGAAACCCGCCTGGTCATTGACCTCGGACTCGACCATCTCCACCGGCCCGATCAGCGCGATCTCGTTGGGCGCAGTCTCCATCGCCGGGCTCATCAGCTGACGCCACCGCTCACCGTCGTGGTACTCCCACTCAAGGATCTTGACGAGCGGGTGGGGCACTTCGGCGGAAGATGTCGAGCGAATCGTCAGCAGACTGGATTCGGAGAACGTCGCAAGGCGCGTGTCACCCACATACAAGAAGCGTTCGACTGCCCGCACACCTGCCCAGAGCGGAACACCGGTGCCGTTGACGGCCAAGAACTCGCTGTTGTCCCGAAACACCTCGTGGTGCTGGCTCATGCATTTGACGAGCTGGTTTGCTGTGATGATCGCGTCCTTTTCGATCTCGAACGTCTGAAACCTGCCGTCCTGACCGGGCGCGGTGCCCACGCGACAACCCTTGGGAATCGTCACCTTGTCGGCTTTCGGGTTGATGGCGAACTGCAGCAGCGCGCGGGCCGGCTGAGGAGGCGACAGGTTGATCCCCATCAGCTCGAGGAACGCGAGATAGTTCTTCTCCGGCACACGGTTGAGCCGGTACAGCGTCATCTCCGTCATCCAGGCGAACAGCTCGATGAGCGTAATGCCAGGATCGGCCCGGTTGTGGTTGGTCCAGTCAGGGCAGTACTGCGGGATGAGTCGAATCGCCTCTTGGACAATGTCCTCGAACTTGCGGTCGTCGAGATTGGGAGTCGGAATCATCGGGTGCTCTTCTCGGGCGCGTCGAAATGCGGGTCGTGCAGGGTGGGCTCGCCGGCTCGGTCCAAGGTCGTATTGGTCCGAGCCGCGCCAACGCGGCGGAATCGGTTAGAGGTCTTGCTCGCGTCGCAGGTAGAACGGGTAGACCATGTTCTTGTCCTGGTTTGTGGAGCGCACGCGGTAGCTGATGTTGACGAGCATGACGCTCGCCCGGTCGTCATCAGGGGCGGCGGTTACTTGCAGGTTCTCGATGCGGGGCTCCCACTTCTCAAGGGCCTCATGGACGTAGTACTGGACCATGCCCGCGGTCGTCGCCGAGTTGGGGTGAAAGACATACTCGTGGATCCGGCAGCCGAACTTGGGGCGCATGACGCGCTCGCCTACGGCGGTTCCGACGATGCAACGAATGCTCTCTTCGATGTTATCAGGGCCCTCGGAACTGGCGAGCCCACCGGTCGAATTGACCTGCAGGGGGAACTTAATGCCTTTTCCGAGAAAGCTCTTGATCATCGACACCTTCCGCCACCGCTATCAGCCGGCGAGACCCTCGAACTTGATACCGCCGCGGCCACATCGGCAGCCCACGCAGCGCACTTTTACCCAACCCGCGTCGTAGTCGCAGTCGAGCTTGACGTCCGGGTCGAACGGACACGTATGGCCGTCGGTGCGACCAGCAGCGCACATCGTCAAGACGTCCTGCAGCTCCATGAGCACTTCTTCTTCGCTGAGTTCGCCAAACGACATGCAGCGCCACCAGAGATCTCGGGCAAGGGGCCCGCGAGAGGTACAAAACGTGAGATCGAGATCGGGGAAATACCCCGCCGCACGGCTGAGTGTCAACGCATGAACAGGCCGAATTCCGGTATTGAACGAACGGTATACATAGTGGCGTTATCGCGGCCGTCGCGAATCGCAGCAAAAACCGCCGAAAAGCCGCGTATTCGTTCGTTCAGCCATACATCTCCCCCGACGCAGACAATCGCGCCGAGAGGATTCGCGGGATCAGGATCGACGCCGAATCGACGTCGCGGGCGATCTAGACGGTGTGCGCGTTGCGCGAAAATCCGATAACGGTCCGGTAGCCTTCCTCGGGCCGGAACGTGTGCGTCGCCGATGTGATCAGGTACTTGCCGCTGAACACCTTGCCGAAGCCCTCGAACTTGATGGTCTTGCCAGGCACCACTTTCGGGTTGCCTTCGATCGCGACCTCGCCGGTCACAAAGTCCATCGAGTACTGGTCGAAGACCGCTTGCGCGAGAGCATCGGCCTCTTCCTTCGTGTTGACCGGTTGATCAACCACCGTGTACTTGCGGCCAGCGCTGGCCGAACCGTAGAGCGCCTTACCGGTCTCGTCCTTGCCTTTCGTGCCGCCGAAGTCGTACTTGCTCGACTCGCAAACGCCCACGATGTTCTTCTTGGTCCACGGATCCCAGCTGCGAACTTCGACCTTGGCGTACTGCTGGACGGTCGACAGCCGGAAGTTGGCGCTCATGATGAGGCTCTTGTCGTCGCCACCCTTGCCGTCGCGCTCGCGTTGCAGAGTCAACACGGGTTCGGACGCCGGATCGGGCTTGCTGAAGCTCACTTTTCCGTCAACCGCGCCGGAATCAGCCTTGAATTCGAGCTCCGCGCCGATGGCGGTCAAGAACTCGAAGTCACTTGCGTTGAGCTGCGGGATGTAGCGGTGCTTGACCTCGGCGGTGTCCGCCTTGTCGAGGCTCAATCCGTCTTCGCCGCTGCCGACGTCAGCCTTGGACTTGTTGAGCACGTCCTTGGCCGCGTCTGTTGGCGGCTTGTCGTCCTCGAGGCCCTTGCCCCACGTCGTGCTTCGCTGACCGCGGGTCAGGCGGTGCAGCTTGTGGTAGCCCGAGATCGTGGTTCGGTAGCCCACATCGACGTCAAACGACGGCTCGATGTAGTGGACTTCGCCGACGCACAACATCTCGTCGGATTCGAGGCCGAGCGAGATCTCGACCTTCGCGCCGGCCTTGAACGTGTCGACCAAGCGCAGGGTCGCTTCGTCCATCATGTCGTACTCGACGCTGAACATATCCGGGCTGTCCAGGCGCAAGTCGACGCTGACGGAGAGGATTCCCTCACCGGTTCTGGTTTCGACCTTTTCCCCGTCGTCGCCGGAGATCTCGGTCGCACCGTCAAGTTTGACGGTGATAGTTGCTGCAAGTTCTGAAGGCATCAGTCTCTCCCGTTGAACCGCTCAAGCCGCGTCAAGCGCTACTTCAAGATCGGCGGAATCAGGAGTTTTCGGCCAGCCTCGAGCGCCATCGGGTCGTCGATGCCATTGGCGTCGGCGATACGTCGCCACTCGGACGGATCATCGTATTCGGAGAACGCGATGGACTGCAGGCTGTCTCCACGCGACACCATGTGCACGTGGGC
Organism: uncultured Enterobacteriaceae bacterium; assembly: GCA_964560875.1. Taxonomy (GTDB): domain Bacteria; phylum Myxococcota_A; class UBA9042; order UBA9042; family UBA9042; genus CAZLMW01. Next base: position 17,476 of record CAZLMW010000009.1, on the reverse strand, counting down.
GGTGTCCGGTGAACCACGCGGCTCTTTCTCGGCGTACTCGGACAGGGTCAGTTTGACCTTGGCGCGCACCGGCGTTCCGTCCGGCAGGAACATGATGTAGTTCACGTCGAACGCCGACACGTGGAACCAACGCGGCTTGTTGTTGAGCGTCTGCTCATAGACCGCGTTGCCCCACTTGAACATCACGCGCGGCGGCTTGTGCGTCTTCTCCGCCGCCGTGATGAAGCACTCGAGCGCGCGGACATGCTTGGTGTACACGCTCACGCGCGACTCAAACGTGTCGAAGATGATCTCGCCGAACTCGATCTTGGTCGAGTCACCGCCCGTGAACTGCTTCTTGGGCGCGTTCTGGCCGGCTTGGCGCTGTTCCTTGTGCTTCACCGTCTTGGTGACGCGAATCGACTCAGGATTGTAACTGAACTCGATTTCTTTCTTTTCAAGCCCGCCCTTGTCCTCATCGTGGACAATGAGCTTTGCTTTGCTATCAGCCATAGATACCTCTCCGCTCTCGCTCGCGCTTAATGCGGACCATCACTGAGCGGGCGATCTTCATCGCCAGTTGGTCAAGTTCTTGCGCCGGTGTGCCACCGGACTCGGCGCGCTCTTTTTCGGTCGAGCCCTGGCCGGGGCCGCCCGAGGTCTGTCCCTGGATGTCGTGACCGGACATCGGCGCGATCATCGACGGGTTTGCACCGCTGGTGGCCATCTGGACACCTTCGGACAAGCCCTTGGCAGCCGCTGCCGACGCGACTGCACGGGCGGCCGGTGCAACCAGAGGCAGGATGTTGGCTGTCGGCGCTGCCGTCACGGACAACACGCGCGCCATCGATGCGGCTGCGGACGACTTCGGAGCAGCCGCGCCAAACGAGCTCGAAGCAGCGGACTGAACCGCAGCGCGCGTGCCTTGTGATGCCGGCTTGCGCGGGTCGTAGCGCATGGTGTTGGGCGACTGCACGTGCACGACGCGTGTGCGTTCAATAACCCGAGGCTCCGCCGCCTTGTTGTCGACGAGCGCGCGCTCGCTATCGAAGGCGAAATCACGCGGCAGACTGCCCGCCTGCCGAGACGATCGAACGTGCGCAGGCGCATCGCTTGACGCGAGGCTTCTGCCCAGCTGCCCCGGACGCGTGCCACGCCGTGACATAACTGCCGTGCTCAGGCGCTCAGCGCGACGAGATGTCCGCGCGTCTGTGTATCCGCCGTGAAAGCTCGGACCAGCGTCACCAGGCTGCAGCCCGACCAATCCGCCGCCGCCCAGACTCGCGGCACCGTAGCCGGCGCGCTGTCGGAAGCCGCGCGCCGATTGGGGTGAGCGCGTCAGCAGAGATCGAGACCTGCGGCCACGGCCCAGCAAGCTGCGACCGGCCTTCAGGGCGACCGGCGTGAACCGGTGCGTGCTGACGCCTGTGGCGGGACGACCGACTTTCTTCGCGGCCTTGGCGCTTGCGGGTGCACTCGGCGCAGCATCCGCCGCTTCAGAGCCTGCTTGCACGAGCGTCTGCTCGGTGCCTCCGAGCGCTTTTATCAGCGCTTCCGTGCTCTCGCCGCGGTTGAGCATATCCAACGCAGCCAGCCCGCTGAGTCCTTCGAAGACGATCGCGCGATCACCGGCGGGTGCGGCCGTTGTCGCGCCGTCGGTTCCGGCAGCGCTCAGCGCCTTGGTTATCGCGGTTGGGCGAAGACTCGTCATTTCGGGCGTCGCCACGCGAGCTCGGCGCGACGGTTTCGCCACGCGACCGAAGAACCGTTTCACGAAGCGATCGCCCAACTCGGCGTCCGACGCACCGTGGTCAGCCTCGCCAAACAGCGCCAGAGCAGCGTTCAGACCGGCCGGTGTTGCGGTGTCCAAGGCGCCACCGCCGATGCGTTTGACGGCGTCCCGAAGGGCGGGCTGTCGCAGGACGCGCTCAAGGCGCGCACGCTGCCCGGTGACCCACGCGGTGGTTGTCGCAGCCGCGGCTGCGCTTGTACGCGCGACCGTTGCCGGTGTCCGGCGCGCCGCCAGTGAAGCCGATCGGATCTCGCCGACAGGAGTATCCGCCCCGTCCAACGCTGTGTCGGCGTCGGGGCGCAGGGCCAGCATGTCGATGGACGCATCGTCCGCAAACCGGAATTGGCGAGCCTGTGTGGCCGGCAAATCGGCCACCGCACGCGCCACGAGCCAAGGCGTCATCGCGTCGGACGCGTCGGCCGGCGAGAGTCCCAGGACCGAATCATCTGCCGTCGCCAACGACATCGTGCTGAACGCTGTCGCGGCGGCGCCCATCTCGAACGATCCAAGCGCTTTGCCGGAGAGCCGAGTCTGTGTGGAGAGGAACCGTTCGATCGCGGCGCTCGCCGCGGGCGCGACCGACGCTGCAGCGCGCGGAGTCAACGCATCGGTGGCCGACGAAGAAGGAGAGCGTGCCGTTTGACCGACACCGACTGGAGCGTGCGACAGAGCAGCTCGACGCGCTGCCGCCCGCGCCGGCGTACTCACGCGATCCGCCTGCTGCGCTGCGGCCATTTCGCGCCACGTGTCGAAGCCGGCGTCGCCGGGGAGTAGCCACTCGCCCGCGCCCTGCATCTGCGCGATCGCGCCGCGCAGCTCAGCAACTCGGGAGGGTGTGATGAAACTCGTGCCACCTTCCGTGTCGGCGACCATCGCGGCAGCGAGCCACGGCGATTCGGACGCGGAAACGTCGCCGCGAGCGAACATGCCTACGCCGGTTCCCGCAACCTGCTGCATGAAGCGATGCGCACCAGCGACCGAAGAATCGGCGGACTGTCCGGCCTGGGCAGCGGACGGCGCCGCTGTCAGAGCCCGCCACTGCTGCATCGGGCGCCATGTGGGCCCCTGTTCTGTCGCCACCCGCGTCGGCTCGACGCCGCGCATCAAGCGCTGGCTGACCGATCGCGCCAGCGATACGGCTTCGGTCGCCATGCCGCCAGCCGGCAGAGCCGTGCTAGATAGCGCGGTCGGCGCACGCTGAGCGGCAACGGGCGAAGCGACGTCACGGTTTGCGGCCGCGAGCTGCTGGACGAACTGCGGAGCACCGACGATCGAGGGATGAGCTTTCTGCGCAACGGGTGCGGCAAGCGCCTCAGATCGAGCGGCGGTCTGGGCCTGCGCGGCCTGCACGGCGGCGATGACCTGCGGCGTGGCTGCGGGAGTCAGCCAAGCCGGAGATGTGGACGATCGTGCGATCGCGCGCTTGGCGATCGCACGTGCGTTCGCACCGGGCTGAGCGGCGCGGACGTCGGCGGCATCAAAAACCTCGGGGGCGCCAAGCTGCAGCGCTTCGCCCCCACCCAGGTCGTGAGCGAAGTAGCCCTCACGCACGTCGGTGGGCGTGCCGACGTCGGTCGCGGCAAGCCAACGCTCGGTGCCGGTGGTCAGTGGCGCCTGCACCGCGCTGAAGAGCTCGCTGAACGGATCGATCGACGGACCCGCAGCGCCACCGATCCAGCGCCCAGCAGTTCCAACCGTTGAGGTGAACTGCGCAGTTTGTGGACCGGCCGCCTTTGGTGCCGCGGTGGCGAAGGTCGGTGAGCCGGCGGTCGGGGGCGCATCGATGTACCGCGGCGCGATGGCACGCAGCGCGCCAATGCGAGCGGTCAACTGCCGCGACGTCAGGGTCGAAGCCGCCTGGAGCGCTGGTGTCATCGGTCGGACAGACGTCCCCGACGCAGCCGGGGCCGGCAGACCCGCGCTCCGCTGCGTTGCGAACGTTTGTGCTGCGGGCGTGGAAGAAAGCGACGGGATGTAGTGCGTGGATTGGGCCGCGTTCGCACGAACTTGACCGAGGCGCTGCGCCTGCACGAGCGCCGCCGCTTCCTGGGCGGTCGCCGGTGTGGCCGGGGCAAACTCGGCCCGCCATTGCGCGGCGGGGGCAACCGACCCCATCTGGGCCGTCGCCCCGGTGCGCTGGTGTGCATGTGCGGAAATCTGACGTGGCGCGAACAGCGACGGGGCGGCGGTCGCGGCCGCTGCGTGCTCGGCAGGCGCGCTCTGCCACACGGCGTCTGCAGCGGGCTGCAGCATGGCCAATTCGGCAGCCGTATCGGCCATGCGGAGCGCGCGGGTGCCCGCCTGCTGCCAGCGAATGGCGCCGGCGGCAACGGACGGCTGGAGCTCGGCGACGCTCCCTGCTCGTGTCTCGGCCATGCGTTGGCCGATTCCAATCGCCGCAGGATCGCGGCGGGCCACGCTCAGCATCGACCGAAGCGTGGGCAAACCGGGGTCTGCAGTCTCCACAACGCCCGGGGCACCGGACACGGAGTCCCCGGTCACGGATTCAAGCGAGCCGGACTCGGCGCGGGTAAGGTCGATCACGGCCGCGGCGAGCGCGATCGGATCGGCCCCCTGCTGACGCAGTGTCTCAACGTGCGCCCGCGCTTGCGCGATACGTGCGTTGCGGGTCTGCTGACGTCGTGTTGCGGCGGCCTTGCGCGCCTGCGCAACTGCACGGCGGACGGCGGCGACTCGCGCGGCCATGCCCGGGGCGGGCTTCTTGACTCGTTTTGTGACCTTGCGCTGCGTTTTCGCGGGGCTCGATTTGCCGAGCCGCTCGTATTCGGCCCACTCGGCGCTGAGGTCTTCCTCTTCTTCGAGAATGATCTGAACGATATCGGCAAGTTCAGCCACGCTCATCGCGCGCACCGGCAGGCCACCGGCTGCCATAAAGCGGCTGTCTACGGCGAGGATGGTCGCCAGATCCCAAGCGTCGATGCCGAAGCTTCCCTGCAGCGACGCGAGGCCGGGCAAGCGGTCGAGGGTTCGGTCGACGAGTCCGACACGGTCGTGACGCGAGCCGACAGAGGTACCGACGCTGTCGTTTCCCTGCCAGCGATCACCGATGCTGGAATGCAGCGTCAGGACGTCGTTGTTTGGGGTCTGGTTACTCATTTCGCCGTCGCCTCAGGTGCCGTGTAGGTTGAAGAAAACGTGGTGCGCGTGGCGCGCGATCATTTCCCTTTGCCCTTGTATTCGAAGTAGTCGTAGGCCATGCGAATCTGCTCGAAGCCGACCTGACTGCCGCCCGCGTTGAGCTGCAAGCCGGTGTATTCGATGATGAATGCGTTCTTCAGCGTGTACTCGCCGATCGTCTCGTACTTGCGGTTGAGAATCGCGACCGTAACGTTGACGCGGCTGAACCCAGGCTTGCCCTTGTTCGGCTTGGCCGACAGCGAGTTCTTCAGCATGTTGAAGAAGTCGTCGTTGGCCGCGAAGAAGCCGCGCTTGAGCGTCAGTGGCTCGAACTTGCCGGGCCCGCGCATGTGGAAGCCGTGCTCATTGTTGCCGCCCGAGCGAATCGGAATCGACTCGGCTTTCCACGACAGCCCACCGGCCTCGTTGAACATACCGGAGTGCTTGCCGTCGATCGTGACCTTGAACGCGTAACTGACGTCGGGATCGCCGTCGCGCGGCGTGCTACCGCTCTTGAAGTTGTTGCCGAGCGAGCCGCCGCCGCCGCCGCCCAAGCTCACCGAACCGCTGGCCGAGGCGCCGCTGGGACCCAGTTTGGCCGAACCAGAGGCCGTGATGCCCCCGGCTTGCACAGATCCGGACGCCTGGACGGCAGACGGTGATGCCGATGCCGCGCCTTGAGCTTGCGGCTCGGACATCGCTGCCGGACCGACGTCTTCAATGTCGGCGTCGGGCTCGGGCGTGATGATCTCCTGACCCGCGGCCAAGAAGTGCAGCGTTCCGACAGTTCGAGACGCCTCTGCGGCGACCGTTCGGCTTCCCCTGCGCTGTTTCCGTACTGCTCTCATCTCGTTCCTCCGTACGGTCCCGGGGACCGCCGAATTCAGTCTTCGTTACGCGCGAGGACGTTCACTTCTTGCGTGATGCGAACGCCGATGAACTCCGCGGGTCGAAATGGAGCCAGCCAAACTTCGACGTTCAGCCGCCCGCCATCCCTTTCCGCGACGCCATTTATCTGCCCGTTGCAGCGTACGTAGAACGCTTCGTCCTGGGAGTCGCCGCGCAGGTATCCACCGCGCCACAAGTCGTCCAGGAAAAATGATACGTCCCGCGAAATCACGCTCCACAGGTCCTCGTTGTTGTTCTCGAACATCACCCATTGCAGCCCGTTGTTGAGCGCTCGCGTGATGGCCGCGATGGTCCGACGCACGTTGACGTGTCGCAGCAACGGTTCGCCCGAAGCGGTTCGACCGCCCCAAATCCGGATTCCTCGGTTGGCAAATACCTGGCTGCAATTGACGCCCTCCGCGTTCAGCATCGCGATATCACCCTGTTGCAAGAACAGTTCCAAATCGACGACGCCTTCGAGGATTTCATTGGCTGGAGCCCGATAAACGCCCATATCGTGGTCACAACGGGCATAAACACCCGCTACATGGCCGCTGGAAGGCATCGGCTTGCGATCGTGCGAACCCACCGGGATCACGTACGGGTAGTAGAAGGCGGCGAAGGATGAGTTGAAGAGTCGCCGCCACTGCATCGCGCCGCGCGGCTTCTGATCGGGCGGGAAATCGAGGATCGCGAATCGGTTCTTCTGGTCTTCGCACTGGGTAACGATCGCCTGTTGGACGATCTCCATGTCCTTGACCGACTTGAAGCCCGACGAGTTCTGCAGACACCAGACCAGGTCGGGCGCCACGAGCAGGTCCATCGCGTCGAGCTCGGCGATTCCAGCCAAACCGTAGCGGTTACCGGGTCCGAGGTCGGCGCCGAGGAAATCTTCGGCCGTGACCGTATAGAGACCGTCGGTGCCGCCCTCCAGCAGGTTCTTTTCGACCGCGACCGGCAGGTTCTCGGGCATCGACGACGCCGAGTCGAGGTTGGTCACTTCGAGCAGCTTGCTGTTGCCGTTGATGACGCGTTCGGCGAACCACGGCGAGTTGCGCTGCAGGTTCAGGCCGCGAAAGACCTCGCGCTCGTTGTGCGTCTCGGCGATGAGATCGAACCCCACCGGCTCGATCATCGTCGGCGCCATCGATTTGAACTCGCGCTCGAGCGGTTCGCGATGGTCCCACTGGAGCGTTCGGCCGTCGACGCGAGTCAGAATGCGGTAGGACGGAGCGCGCACATCGTCGTCGATCTTCACGAGCGATCCGCGCGCGAAGCCGTAGGTGCTCTTGACCATCACCGAGGTATCGCCCTCTTTGGCGTCGACGGTGATGAAGGTGGAGACCTTGGGCGGCGGGTAGCTGACCGTAATCTTGATGCCGTTGCCCCACATGCCTTCTGCGCGGGCCGACACTGTTAATGTATTGGCCTTGTTCTTGTCGCGCAGGCGCACCGATGCCTTCGTCGCGATCTCTTTGCGGCCGCGCTCAAACAGGTGGCAGATGCGCAGGACGTAGCATTCCTTGCCGCCGTTGAGGAAGAAGCCCTCGACCGCGGGTTCGGTGTAGTTGCCAACGTCCAGCGATCCGAAGGTGTCGTGGAATTCGCGCAGGCTGCGAACCATCACCGGCTCGTTGGTCGGCCCGCGTTCGGTCAGCCCCAGGAAGCACGGAACACCGCTGGGGAGCAGCTGAAGTGAAGGGTTGGCGGCCTGGGTGCGCTCGACGTAGACGCCGGGCGGTCGGATGTCGACCATGGCTCGCTCCAAGTGTCCGACGCGCTTGCGGCCCGAAACACTCAGACCGATATCGTTGTCGGATGGTCAAGGGATCGACAACGCCCTTCTTAAGGAGCGTCTGTCGATATTCGGTGTACAGGGAGACGGCCTCTCGACCCCTGCACGACCCGGGACCCGCTACTTGCGGGACTTGTTGATCTCCTTGTTGATCTCGGAGATTTCCTTGACCCAGGTCTGGCGCTCTTTGTGCTCCATTTCGAGGACCTCGTCGAGCGACCAATGGAAGTGGTAGGCGATATACGCTACCTCCTGGTAGAGGCGATCCAGGGGGTAGCTTACGATTCCCCCGAGCCGGCTCCGGTGTCGACTTCGTGCTTATGGCCGCATTCGGGGCACGACACGGACATCATCGCCGTGCCTTCTTCGTTGATGCGACGGTAGAAGTCCTGCAGGTACGCCAGGTCGGTCGAAAACATGCCTTCGATAACCGACGGGTTGATCGATGACAGGCTGCCGAGCTTCGTGATGACACGAGACAGCAGGATGATGACGAGATACGCGCGGTTGTTCTGCACGCGATAATCCTGCAGCGGCAAGATCTCATCTTTGGCCGTGGCCAGGCGCATGACGCCCTTCTGGTGCACGTTGCCATCCTTGTCGATGACGCCGCGCGGCAGGGTGAACTCGAATTCGGTCTTAAAAGCCATTGTGTCTCCGCCAATTCAGCGCGGCATCAGGCCAGCGCCCAGGGACGAGGTTTTGTACGATCGGGCCCCAAACGACAAGCGGGGCGGCCGGATGCAAACGATCCGACCGCCCCGCAATGTCATGTCGCTTACTCGCTGACGTCGCCGCCGGCGGGCATCTGACCGATGCGGAAGATCACAAATTCTGCGGGCTTCACGGGGCACATGCCGATCTCGCAGATCATCTGACCAGCGTCGATCACCTCGGGCGGGTTCGTCTCTTCGTCGCACTTGACGTAGAACGCCTCTTCCGGGCTCTTGCCGAAGAGAGCGCCCTGACGCCACAAGCGGAGCAGGAACGCGCCGATGTCACGCGTGACGCGCTTCCAAAGGCGATGATCGTTCGGCTCGAAGACGACCCACTGGGTGCCGAGTTCGATGCTCTGCTCGACCATGTTGAAGAGACGACGCACGTTGACGTAACGCCAGGAGGCGTCGGACGAAACGGTGCGCGCACCCCAAACACGGATGCCGCGGTTGGGGAACTCACGGATGCAGTTGATTCCCTTCGGGTTGAGCAGGTCCTGCTCGCCGCGGGTGATGTTGTAGCGCAGGCCGATGGCGCCGCGGACGATTTCGTTCGCCGGAGCCTTGTGGACACCACGCTCAGCGTCGCTGCGGGCGTAGATGCCGGCCATGTAGCCACTGGGCGGCATGAAGATGTTGCCCTTGAAGGGATCGTAAACCTCAACCCACGGGAAGTAGTACGCGCCGTACTTGCTGTCGCGCGGCTTGGGCAGCTTGTCGACGCCACCCTTCTCGATGACCTCGGGGCTGTCCATGATCGCGAAGCGGTAGCGCATGCTCTCGCAGTGCGTCAGAACCGCGTCTTGGATCACCGGGTCGGTCTGGCCGGGCGCGGCCACGACGTTGACCTCGTCGACGTCCTCAAGGGCCTTGAGACCGGTACGCGTACCGGGGCCGTTGTCACTGCCGATGTACAGCGCAGCTTTGCTGGCGAACTTCGGAGCGGCGTCCTTGTCCTTGCCCTTGCCGCCGCCTTTGGAAATCTCGTCCCAGTTGCCGACGTTGAGCACGAAGCAACGGCCACCGCCGTTGTTGAAGAAACCGTAGACCGCATGCGCGAGATACTCGCTGTTCTGGAAGTCACCGAAGTGCTTTGTGAACTGCGACCAGTTGGTGCAAAGAATCGGCTCGTTGACAGGACCGACCGCGCACTCGCCAAGGAACGCCACCGTGCTGGTGCCGACCATTTCAAGGGGCTTGGTGCCGCGGTCGACTTCCTCGACGTAGACACCGGGAGACAGATAAGAAGTCGCCATAGTTGCCTCTCACTCCAGGTTGCGCCCCATGCACCGTTATCGGCTGCCCGAGTATTCCTCGTCGGGCGGGGCTGGTTGTAACTCGCTTCGGAAACTCCGAAGGCGTTTTGATTTCGACCGCGGACGCTGACAATACCGACCGCGGCGGCCTCGCAGGGCGCCCTTCCGAACCTATCGGTTGAGCGCGATCTCCTTGGCCACGACGCGGCGGACTGGTGACGTCCTCCGGTCCGATTCGACGCGAAACCGCACGAAGTAAAACAACGTGGGCCGCACTTCCTCGTTCATCGACCGCCAAAAGCTCATCAGGTCGTTTTGATCGGCCTGCAAGTTCGGATGGACGTTGATCTTGTCGTCGGGGTACCAGCTGTCGCCCTTAAGCGCCTGGCCCTCGACAATCGTGTTTTCCAGAAAGGACTTCACCACGAGGCCGAGGAGCAGGTTCTCCTCGCTCGGGCTGTTGCCCCACACCGAAACCGCGAAGTAGCAGTTCAAGTAGACCGGGCCGTCGCGAAAGAACTCGACGATGTTGCCCTGCTTGGTGTGGGTCGAAACCAGCGCATCGGTGCGCTCGCGGTAATTCTGGGCGAAGCCGACGTGATACAGAAACAGGTTCACCGTCGGCAGGTTCTTGATGTTGTCTTTCTTTGGACGCTCGCTACCGACGCTCACCGTGGTGAAGCCGTTCGCTTTAAAGGAGTCCTTGAGGAGCTCCTTGAGGGACTCGCCGATATCGCGAATGACCTCGAACTGACTCATGGCGTCTCGAGCTGTGCCCGGTGGTGTCGAATGACCCCACTGAGGGTCCAACGCCCCGGGGTACGGATGTCCCGGCGCGCTGTTTCGACGAGCCCACCGCTGGGCGTCATACAAAGGCTCGGGGAGTTAGACATACCGCCAACGGGGTGTCAACGGCGCAGTCGATCGATTTTGCGGGGGAGCAGTCGATCGTTTTTGGGGGGGGCATGGCGGCGGCTCGAGGAACCGACAGGACCGCTCAGAATCCCGCTACTTGCAGCACGTCGTGTAGCTCTTGCAGCAGTCGCCGTTGGGCGCGCACAGCTTATCGCAGTAGCAGTTGAAGGCGACGGGCGGGTAACAGACCGTGATGCCGAGCACGATGAGACAGGTCTGCTTGTACTCGACTCCAGCCGGCGTGTTCTTGCCGCACTTGCCAGCGCAGGTACCCGTGCACGTCACGCACTTGTCGCCGCCCTTGCAGTCGTCGTCCTTCTTGTTGCAGAGGATCTCTTGCGCCGCCGGATGCACGGTCTTGTCGTTGTCTGCACAGTCTCCGCCCTTGGTCGCTGTGTAGGGCGCGTCGGGCAAACACAGCTTCTTGCTGAGGCCGGTGACGCCGAAACCATCGCCGTCGCCGTCCTTGTAGTAGACCTTCTTGGCCACGCCGCCGTCGTCGACGAGCTTGTTGCAGTCGTTGTCCTTGTCGTCGCAGATCTCGGGGTTGTTCGGGAAACGCTGGCTGTCGTTGTCGTCGCAGTCGCCGCTCTTGGTCGCCCTGAACACGCCCTGCGGCTTGCACATCTTCTTGGCCGCACCGACGCCCCAACCGTCGTTGTCCTTGTCGGTGTAGAACGCCGTGTTGCCCACGTTGTCGTCGGTCTTGCCGTCGCAGTCGTTGTCCTTGCTGTCGCACTGCTCGGACTCGCCTGGGTTGATGGACTTGTCGCTGTCGTTGCAGTCGTGTTGCTGCTTGGCCTTGTACGGCCCGATCGGCTGACAGGCGCATTGTTTCGCGGACTTGAGCCCCCATCCGTCGCCATCGCCGTCGAAATAAAACGTCGTGCAGTCCTTGGCGCCCGGCTCGTCGGTCACGCCGTCGCAGTCGTTGTCCTTCTTGTCGCAAAGCTCGGGAGCGAGCGGCCAAATGGTCTTGTCCTTGTCGTTGCAGTCGCCGGCCTTGAGCGCGGCGTGCGGGTTGCCGGGTTTGCACAGACAGCGAGGAGCCAGGGTCGCGTCGCCCACGTTGTCCTTGTCGTGATCGGCGTAGTACTTCTGGCACCCGACAGCGCCCTGCTCGTCCGTGGCGCCGTTGCAGTTGTTGTCGATGCCGTCGCACTTCTCGGTCGCCTTGGGATTGACCGGCTTGGCCTTGTCGTTGCAGTCGCCGGGCTGCTTGGCGGTGTACGGCGCCGTGGCCTGGCACAAGCACTTGGCGATCTTCACGTCGCCAAATCCGTCGCCATCACCGTCTTGGAAAAACGGCTTACAACCTGCGGCTGACGCTTCGTCGGTGCTCCCGTCGCAGTCGTCATCGAGCTTGTTGCACGCCTCTTTCGCGGCCGGGTGGACGCCCTTCTTCTTGTCGTCGCAGTCCTTGCCCGTGAGCGCCTTGTGAGCGCCAGTCGCCTTGCAGAGGCACTTCTCAGACGCGGGATCGCCGAATCCGTCGCCGTCACCGTCGACGAAATGCGGCTTGCAGCCGGTCGCCCCGTCTTCATCGGTCTTGCCGTCACAGTCATCATCGATCGCGTTGCACAGCTCCTTGGCGCCGGGCTTGATGGCGGCCTTGAGATCGTTGCAGTCGCCAGCGGTGAGCGTCTTGTAGGAACCTGACGGCGCGCACAGGCAGAGCAGCTTCTTGACGTCACCGAACCCGTCGCCGTCGCCGTCGAAGTAGTGCTTGGAGCAGCCAAACGCGTCCTGCTCATCGGTCTTGCCGTTGCAGTCGTCGTCTTTGCCGTTGCACAGCTCGGTCGCGGCGGGGCTGACCTTCTTGCTGGCGTCGTCACAGTCCTTGCCCTTGAGCACGGTGTGGGTCGCGGATGGCCCACACAAGCATCGCGCCTTGCCGCCGCCGAAGCCGTCGCCGTCCTTGTCTTCGTAGTAGTCGGTGCAACCCTTGGCCCCCTCCTCGTTCACGGTGCCGTCGCAATCGTCGTCCTTGCCGTTGTTGCAGATCTCGATCTTGGACGGATTGACCGCTGCGTCCTTGTCCTTGCAGTCGGTCGCGGTCGCAGACGTGAACAAGCCGGTCGCCGAACACAGGCAGCTGGCAGTTCCAGCCCCGAAACCGTCCTTATCGGCGTCTTCGAAGAAGGCCTTGCAACCGGTCGCATCCTTTTCGTCGGTTGTTCCGTCGCAGTTGTCGTCGATCTTGTTGCAAGACTCGGTCGCCTTGGGGTGGATGGCCGGGTCCGCGTCGTCGCAGTCGTTCTTGCCCTTGGTACACGCCTTGGGCAGCCCGACCACGGTCGCCTTCGCAGCACAGAAACCGTCGTGGTCCTCGTCGCAAGCGGTGTCGGTCTTGCCGTCGCAGTCGTCGTCGAGGTCGTTGCAGCTCTCAGGCGCCCCGGGGAACAGCTTTGCGTCGCCGTCATCGCAGTCGCCGGTCTTGAGCGCGGTGTGGTCCGCATCGGGCGCGCAGAGGCAGCGTTTCTTGTCGGCGAGGGCCTCGTCGCCAAACCCGTCCTTGTCCTTGTCGATGTACAGCGTCTTGCAGCCGCTCGCGCCCTCTTCGTCGATCTCGCCATCGCAGTCATCATCGATGCCGTTGCAGGTCTCCAGACCGCTGAAGCCCTCGTCCGTCTCGCCGTCGCAGTCGTTGTCGAGCTTGTCGCACGCTTCGGTGACCGGCGTCGGCGCATCGCAGGCCGAAAGTCCCTTCGCGCCGCATTTGCGCTGTCCGGTGCACGTGCCCGAGTCGGTTTTGATCCAACAGGTGGTGGCGGCGCCGTCCTGGGAAGCGGCGGGCGAACACGCGCACTCACCGGTCTTGAGGACACACTGCTTGGCGCTTCCTTTCTCGCCAGTGGCATCTTGGCAGCTATACGCGGCGGGGCAGTCATCGTCGGTGGCGCATCCTCCGCCGCAGAAGCTCCCGCCAGCGCCGTAGTTGACGCAGATCGAGTCCTTGGAGAGCTCGGCACACTCCTTGTCGGTCACACAGGGACGACAGAGCGCCTGTTGCGTCGCAAGGCACAGGAAGACGGTGTCGGTCCCTTCGAGCTGCTCGCAGGCGAACCCATCGGGACAACAATCGACACACGTGCGGGTGCAGATCTTTCCGGCCGCTGTCTTGATGCAATAGCCCGAATCGCAATCGGTCGGCTTGTCGCACACCGAACCCGGATCGCCGGGCTCGGGCGTGGCCGGAAAGTCACAGAGCTCAGCTGTGTCCTTCGCGCCGACGTCCTTGCCAAAGGTGGGCCCGCTGTCGCCGAACATGGTCTCGGGCAGCGCGAATATGTCGCTGGCTGCGCCGCCGCCGGCGGATCCGGAATCGTCGGACGTCTCCCCACAACCGGCGCCGATGGCGAGGAGGACGAAAACGAGCTGAATCGATGCGAAACGAATCATGCGGCCATGCCGATGAGTAGACGGCTCGAAGGAGGCGGGATTCTAGCAGATGCCCGCAACTTGGCGCTTTCAGTAATCGAAAAGCGAAAACGTGGGCGCGTCGGTTGGGAGCTTCGCGCGGCCGTTGAGAAAACCGAGCTCGATCATGAACGCGTATCCGACGACATCACCGCCGGCCTGGGCGACGAGATCTCCGCAAGCTGCCGCCGTGCCGCCGGTGGCCAGGACGTCGTCGACCACAACGACCCGCTGGCCCCTTCGAACCGCGTCGGTATGCATCTCGATCGCGTCGGTGCCGTATTCGAGGCTGTACTCCTGCCGAAGTACGTTGAACGGCAGCTTCCCGGGCTTGCGGACAAGGCCAAGGCCCGTTCCCAGCTGGTAGGCGATCGGGGCTGCGAACAAGAAGCCGCGCGACTCGATGCCGACCAGGACGTCGGGGCGCCATGCGGCGATCGCTTCGGCCATGGCCTCGGTCACCAGCTTCCAGGCCGTTGCGTCTTGAAGAAGCGGCGCGATGTCCTTGAACACGATCCCCGGCTTCGGGAAATCGGGGACGTCGCGAATGAGTGCGTGGGCCTTGTCGATGTTCATGGAAGTCTCCGCCGGTTACTCAAAGGGGATGCCGGGCAGTGCCGGGGCGCCATCGCTATCGGCTTGGGGTGCGTCGATGCCAAGCGGCATGTCGGAGATGGAATCGAGCATGGCGCCGGTCTCGGGCAGCTCTTTGTAGAGCGTCAAGTCGTCGCCGAGTGGGGTCACGCTTACGAAGTTGTCGCGAACCGCGTTGCAGTCGCTGCCCGGGATGTCGTTCATCTGCACCTTGGCGCCGCCGATCCAGTAGTAGCGACGGCCGCGGGGATCGGTGCGCTCGTGGACCTCGTTGGAATACACGCGGTGCCCCAGGCGGGCCGCGCGAATGCCGGCGTACGGGAGCTTGGCGGCGCTGGGCAGATTGACGTTGATGGCGCGCCGCGTCTTCCGGGCGATCGGAACGACGGTGTCGAGGATCTTGTCGACCACGTTTGGCAAACGGGCGAGCAGGCGCGTGTCGCCGGCGCAATGGGAGAGCGCGACCGACGGAACCCCCCAGTGGGCGGCTTCGAGCGCCGCCGATACGGTCCCTGAATAGAGAACATCGTGGGCGAGATTGGGGCCCGCGTTGATGCCGGAAAGGACCAGATCCGGGCGGAGGCCCATCTGGTTGATGGCGAGGTACACGCAATCGGTCGGGGTGCCGTCGCAGGTGAAGCGGTGCTTGGCGACTTCGTGGATGCGCAGCGGGCGGTACAGCGTAATGGCGTGGGAGACGCCGCTGCGTTCGGCATCGGGCGCCACAACCCAGACTTCGCCGCGAGCAGACGCCAGCCGGGCCAGCAGTTCGATGCCCGGGGCGGTGATGCCGTCGTCGTTGGTCACCAAGATGCGCATGCGGCGCTGCTTAGCCTACGCGTTCGGATTTTGCCAGCAGGCCACGATTTTTTTGCCAACACACCACGTGGAACTACGTTCGATGCGGAAGGCCGATAAACGCACGACGGCGCCCTTCCCCGCACGGATTCGGGCATGCAAACGGACGAGATTCAGCGCGACTTGCTGTTCTGCCGAACATGCGCCAGTCATTTCGGCGGTCAGCGACGGCAATGTCCCGATTGCGGCGGCAAGCTCGAGGTCGTCGAACCGTTCGAAGGCGCTCCCGGTGACGTTCTCGATGACCGCTACGAGCTGCTCGACCTGATTGGCGTCGGCGGCATGGGATCGGTATTTCGGGCGTGGGACCGCATCACCGATCGCGAAGTGGCGCTCAAGGTACTCAACGCGCGCTACGCCAGCCATGCGGCAAGCGCTCGTCGCTTCTTCACCGAAGCGCGCATGATGCGAAACGTGAACCATCCATCCGTCGCAATGCTCCACAGGTTCGGGCCGACGCGCGACGGGATGCTCATCATCGACATGGAGTTCGTTCCCGGCGAGAGCGTTCGTGAGCGCGTTGTCGCCGCTGACGGCGGCGTCGAGATTCAGCTCGGGCTCGAAGTGCTCGACGGTTTGCTAGCGGCGCTCGCGGCTTGCCACGATGCGGGCATCGTCCACTGCGACGTCAAACCAGAGAACGTCGTCATGGTCGACGGCGGAGCTGGGCGCTGCAAACTGGTCGACTTCGGCATCGCGCAAGCGCCCGGTGACGTGGAACAGGGTGATGATTTCGTTGTGCTCGGAACGCCCGCGTTCATGAGCCCCGAGCAGGTCCGCGGCAAGTCGGTGGACCACAAGACCGATCTCTACCTCGTGGGCTGCGTGACCTATGAGCTACTGACGGGCGAGCCACCATTTGTCGGTGAGTCGCCGATCGATCTGTGCCACCAGCAGATGCTCGCCGTGCCTCCTGGCCTGCACGAAAGACTCGGCCAGCATGCCGTCCCCGAAGGCCTGCAGAAGTGGGTCCAACGCCTCTTGGAAAAGGCGCCGGAGCTCCGCCACGAGTCGACACGAGCCGCGCGCGAAGAGCTGCGTGGGATCCGAGCCGCATACCGCGAGCGCCTGCGGTCCGAGGCACGTCGGGCTCGAACCCGTGTACGGCCTGCCGGGGCGAAGGTGCTACGACGGCACACGCCCGAACATCTCCGCGCGGCGCCGATGCGCGGAACCGACATCGCCGCGGCACCGCAATCCCAGGGGCTTCCGTCTCTGCGGGCGTTTGTCGAGGTGCGGCAGGTATTCGACAGCGGTACGATCTATGGGCCACGCGCGATCGAGGAGATCGTTCGCCACGTCATGGCCGGGACTCTGACGGAGTTGCAAGACCTCGGCGCCCACGTCGCAGGACCAAACGGTCCACACATCGAAGTCCGAATGCCGTGTGAAGGCGATGAGCGCGGCGCGATCAACCACCTGCTCGACGTCCTCGCGCAGATGAATTCCGCGCTCGAACGCATTCCAGAGCCGCACCTGGAGATCCGCGCCGCGGTCCTGGGCCAGCGTGCCGACGATCCGATCGACTTCGGCGATACGCCGCAGCTGGACCTGATCGGCTTGCTGAATGTGGGACCGGGCAGCCACGTACGCGTCGACGAGCGCGTCGCACGCTGGGCGGGACATCGACCGATCGTCCGACTCGCATCCATTCGCGAGGCAGGGCAAGAGCTCAAGACTCTGTACGCGACGGCGCTGACACCTACTGCCTGATCGTGCTCGTTTCGCCGGCCCGATTGGAAGTCGCTGACTGAGCGATAGGCCGGTCCGGGCCACCCGAACCCGAGCCGAACCCGAACTCACACCCTCACGGGTGCCGCTGTGCTTACGAATCAGGCCCGTGAGCATGGCCGCGACCTTGTCGGCCGCCGCCAGCAGCGGTTCGGCTTCGGCGCCGACTACGTCGAATACCCGGGCCTGCAGACCGGCATCCGGGTCCAAAGCGAGACGCTCGACAAGACCACCGAGAAGACCACGCGCGAGGACCGCTTCTACGTGTCGTGCCTCGCGGCGGACGCCATGAACGGAGCGCAGTGGGCGACCATCATCCGCCGCAGGTGGGCAGTCGACAACGAGTGCCACAACACCTTCGACCGCATCCTGCGTGAAGACGACCGGCCATGGG
>CAZLMW010000008.1:44951-99882 GCA_964560875.1 uncultured Enterobacteriaceae bacterium | reverse complement strand
CAGTGCGGCAGCACCCGCGGACCCTCGCGCCCCGCGAACTCCGATCGAACCTGGCTGCATTTGCGGACGGTTTGCATCTCGCCGGTGGCGACGTAGCATCCGGCGACGGGTGTCAATCGGCCCGGACGCGAGGAACTCCATGCTGTCGGCCAGTCCCACATTTGCTCGAGTCGCGAAGGCCCTTGCCGTGCCCGTCGTGATGGTCGCCATGGTCGCCTGCAACGAGCCGTTGGATTGCGGGACCGGGCCGGGACGCTGCCTGAAGCCGACGAAGAAGCGCACGGTTCTCGTTGATCCGAAGACCTACAAGGCGCCGCTGTACAAGCTCGAAAACCCGCCGCCCCGGGACACGCCACCCACCGAAGAGCCCGCCGCTGATGAAAAGGCTGTCCGCGAGCCTCCGCCGGAAGACAACCGGCCATTAGAGGGGCAGCAACGCGGCAAAGACCCGGCGTTCGAGGAGCCGACTGAAGGCGACGAGCCGCCGCCGCCGGAAGCCGACCCGACGCGAGATGTCGAGCTGTCGGCCCAGGTTGTCCACCGCAGCCGCCGCACACCCGAAGCGCTGTTGCGTCGGATCGTCAACGTCGCCGCGAACCACAACCTGCCGGGACTGAAGCGCTTCGCGACGCCTCGACTGCAAGCATCCATGAGCAAGAGCGCCAAGAAGCACCCAACCCGTTTTTGGCGCCACCTCGATCGCTACGCGGAAGCCGCTGCGGACGGCTTTGAGATCGAGCAAAGCGACGGCCCGCGCCCGGGAACCACGCGACTGGTTGTGACGACTCGCACGGGACAGCAGCTCAACCCGATCGTTGCCAAGGACAAGAAGGGATGGTTGTTCGATCGCTTCTGATGCCGCTGGATACCGCCGTGTACCGCTCCGTTCGTGCCTGGGCCATTCGCGCCGCTGTGTCGCTGCTGATCACCACCGTGGTCGGCTGTGATAAGGAGCAGCCGCCTCCCAAGCAGATGAGCGTGGCCGACGGAACCACCGGCGCGCCCAAGACCGCCCCGCCCGCTGAGCAGCCCGCCGCAAAAGTCACCGCCGCGCCGAGCCAAGCGAAGCCAGACGACAAGGCCGAGGGCGCCGATGCCGGCACGGCCGCCTGGAAAAAGGAGACCGACCACCGCGCCAACGGTTGGGGATTGCCCAGTCAGCTCGCCGACGTCGTTGCCGGGGATCGCGTGTACGTCATGACGCGTGGCCGTAACCGCACGTACACCGACGCCAATGCCGTCTACCAGCTCTACGCCTACGACGTGGCCGCGGTCCGCAAAGACCGGGTGACCATTCGCGAACTCGGCGGCGGAACCTTCGACGTGTCCGGCCTGTTCGTGATCCCGGCCGGTACCGACGTGAAGAAGCTACGCAAGGGCGACATGGTGCTCGCCGAATGGGCATCGACGCTCAAGCACGCGATCATCACCGGTTTCGAGGGACGCAAGGTCAAGCTTCGCTACACCGATTTGCCGGACTCGTGGTCCGAGGAAAAGGTCGCCGCGACCGTCGATGCCCGTCTCGTCACCCGCCAAAAAGACGGATTCTATCGAGGCAATCACGCGATCGCCGACATCGACGGACGCGACTACCTTGTGATGCTGATTAACAAATCGGGCGAATCCTGGCTGGTCCGCCGTTTCGCCGGCCGCGTGGCGAACGTCCCGCAAACGAAGCTGCGACCGCTGCCCCTGATTCCGACCATTCGCCGCCGGCAGAAGGTGTTGGTGCCTTGGGTCGGCATGATGTACCGGGGCACCGTCCGCAAGGTTCGCGGTACGCGCGTGCTCGTTTCGGTCCCGGGAATCGGCCAAAAAGAGCCGATCGTGGCGTCCGTCGGCCAAGTCATGCCGCTGTCGCGTTGACGTTTGCTCGGCACGCCACCGTTGACAGCGGGCGTATTCGGCACAGACTCTCGGCAGAGATACTTGCGTGGGCCTGTTCACCGCTTCGTCCACGCCTGACCCTGACAACGCATTGCGTCGCCGACAAGGCGCCCGCCCGGATCGGATCCAGTCCAGGAAGCCCCGTGTACGAAGTCGTCCTGACCCAAGCGCCCGTCGAGCGCCACGAGCACCTCGGCCGTGTCGTTCACAAGCACAACCGCGAGCTCGATCATCACGCGTTCGAGGCGGTCGTGACACGTGTCATCAACGGTGGCCAGGAGGTCGTCGCCCGCTACCACGAAGAGCACGCTGCGCAGAACGTCGTCAAAGAACTCGCCTACCACGGCGCAACCGCTGAAATCCGCAGCGCTGGGTAGTCCGTGAATTTCGACCACACCGCAGCCGCCAAGCGCGCCAATCCGTTCTCGCTCGTCGACTTGCAGCGACGGGTCGTCAAGTACCTGCGCGTCAGCGTGACGGATCGGTGCAATTACCGCTGCACGTACTGCATGCCGGCCGAGGGCGCGCCGGTCGTGCCTCGCAGGGAGCTGCTTGGCTTCGAGGAGATTACGCGCGCTGTGCGCATTTTCGTCGGGCTGGGTATTTCGCATGTCCGCATGACGGGCGGAGAACCGATGGTTCGTCGCGGCATCGTCGACTTGGTGCAGCAGATCGCGTCCATCGATGGCGTCCGAGACCTCGCGATGACCACCAATGGGCACCTGCTGGACCGGCTCGCCGGCGATCTGCGCAAAGCCGGGCTGCGTCGGATCAACGTCAGCCTCGATTCACTCGACGACAAGACGTTCGCTCGAATCACGCGCCAGGGGCGGCTCGACAAGGTTATCGACGGACTCGAGGCAGCGCGCGCGGCGGGTTTTGAGTCCACGAAGATCAACGCCGTGGTGTTGCGCGGCGTCAACGACCACGAAGTCAGCGACCTGCTGCGCTACTGCGCGGAAAATGATCTTGTCCTGCGGTTCATCGAATACATGCCGATCGGGCTGGACGACTACTGGGGCCCGGACAGCTTTGTGGGCGCGCCGGAAATCCGCGCGCGACTCGGCGATGCCTGGCACCTGCGTCCGGTTGGTGAGCGCGGCGTCGTCGGCGGCGGACCCGCTACTTACGTCCTCGCGGACAGCAGCGATGGCCGCTACACGGGCGTCAAAGTCGGGTTCATCAGCGCGCTCAGCCACAACTTCTGCCGCAGCTGCAATCGCGTTCGCTTGTCCTCTACCGGCACGCTGCGCGAGTGCTTGTCCACCGGAGGCGTGCTCTCCCTCCGCGACATGATGCGCAACGGTGACACGGACGAGCACATCAGCGGACGCATTCAGGCGGCTCTGGGCGGCAAGGTCGACGGGCATCGTTTCGCGATGACTCACCGCACCCGAGAGGCCATGAGCGCCATCGGCGGGTAGTCGTCGGGCGGCTACATGCCCATTCGCATCGGCATCGTCTCGACCCCAGCGGCGGCCATCCAATAGCCCACGATCAAAGCCAGCACGATCGCGGCGATCCGTGCACCGCGTGTCTGCGCTGATGGCTGGACGGCCGGCGGCAAATCCCTCGAAAGAGCCAACCCCGCGCCGAGTCCGACCACGAGCCCGCCGATGTGCGCCGCGTTGTCGATGATTGTGATCGCGAACCCGATGCCCACGTTGATGACGATCAGCATGATCGCGCTGCGAGTCAGCCCGCGAAAGACCTGCGGAGGCACGGATCCACGGCGTGACAACGCGAAACCGAGGAGCGCACCGATGATGCCGAATACCGCTCCGGACGCGCCGACGCTGGGCAGGTTGGGGTTGGCGGCCAGGGTGAACCCGAGCGACGCTACGGAGCCACCAAGTGCGGCGAGAAGGTAGATCGCGACAAAGATCGTCGAGCCGAACAACCTCTCTGCCGTGTCGCCCAGCACCTTGAGCGCGTAGACGTTGAATCCGATGTGGATGATGTCGGCGTGCAAGAATGTGCAGGTCATGAGCCGCCACGTCTCGCCGTTTCCGACGGTCAGAGCGCCCACATTTGCGCCCATTTCGACGAGATAGCGCGGGTCGAATTGACCAAAGAAGTTGCGCGGCTCCGTCAGCTTCATCGCGATGAAGACCAGCACATTGAAGGCGATCAGGCCCATCGTGACCCAGGCCCGCGGCGAGGCACGGCGAAGGCGTTCGAAGAACACGCGGGGGTCGCGCGGATCGGCCAGGCGGCTCATGTGTTGGAGCGGATTGACCCACTTGAGCGCGTTGCCCGTGTCGGGGTCGAAGATGATGTCCAACGGCAAGCTGAGGCGACGATGCCCGCGCACCAGGCCGGCGCGGATGTCGACGGCCGCAACCGCGCAGTCAAACCGTGCGCTCAGGGCGTCCGTGTCCGTGTCGTGGAGTCCGATGGCAGACGTAACGATCACGACGAAATCGGGGCGCACACCGGTCTGCCACAGCTTGAAGATGTAGGCCTCGAGCGCCTCGCGGCTCGCGATGTCCCACGGCACGATGAGGTAGCTGCCTGCCGGCACCGTTCTGTCGTAGCGGCTCTCTTCGGGTACCTGCATGAGCACGGCGATCTGCTTCCAGACACGCTCGTCGACAACGCTGGCGTACGCGCCGCCCTGCGCCAGCAATAGCTGCTGAACGAGGGCCGACATCTCGGCGGTTGGGGGCGACACGGAGTGGGCGTGCATGCTGGGTTGCTTCCGCGTTTGCCGGGGGCTTGTGCGAACCGTGGGCTCGCTGGACAGGTCGATCGTAGCGGTCGCCTCGCCGCAAAGCCAAAGCACGCGTCCTCGGCGCGACATTCCCGGTGGCATAACCGGTGAACTACGCGATGCCGAATCCTCGGTCGAGAATTTGACGGGTAAAACCAGGCCGCAGGTAGAAGCCACGCGGCGCGACCGGCGCCAGTTCGCCGTCAGCGTCCACGCCGATCACCCGCGAAGTTGCCCGTGCGCCCTTGGGACGCATCTGCAGGACATTGCCCATACGCGCCGAGATCTCATCGGACCTCCCGAGCACGACGAGCTCCATCAGGTCTTCCCAGTCTGCGCGAAGCGCGGCTTCTTGTTCCTCGTCAGGACGCCAAAGCAGCGGTCCACCGACGCGCCTGTCTTCGAGCGGTTGGCCGGCCGCGGCCAGCAACGGAATCCAGAGCACGCACGCCAACTTCGCCCGAACGTGACTCGTCTGCCACGTGAGCGCGTTGGCATGAAGCAGCTCGACGGTCGTTACCCACGTCGACTCGAGCGGCTTGCCGTCTTCGCGCACCGGAATGGTCTTCACCTCGACGCCGAGCTCCGGAAAATCGGGGCCCTGTTGGCTGCCAGCCGTCGCGCCGAGCGCCATTTCGACGACGTTGCCGGCCCAGCCCTTGCCGAAACCCGACCCACGTCGCGATCCAGACCGCACCCAGTCTGCGACATCCGCGATGCGCCAGCCGGAAATGGCGACCGCGCGGGTCATCAATTCATCGATGTCGACCGGGGGCCGAGTTGGCGCGGGCGTGTCCACACGGCGATGGTCCGACGCGCCATGCGCGGACACAAGTGGGCGTCGGCGACCGTTTGGCGGAACCGACCGCTCTGTTCTGCGACCATCGATACGGCTACCCTTCGACAGGATCTGGTCTGGAAGGTCGTTGGATGGGCAAGCGCGAAGACAACCGCCGCCAAAAACGTACGGCCCTCGCAACCGCAGCGCGTCAACAGGTGCTCGCCAGCGGCTATGATGCCGCCACCATCGACGATATCGCCGCTGCAGCAGGGGTTTCTCGCGCAACGTTCTTTCGCTACTTCAAGTCGAAGGAAGATGCCTTCTTCGCGGCCGCCAACGACCACCTCACGGCCTTTGAGGACACGTTGCACGCGCCGCTGCCCGGCGAGACCCCGCTGCGGACGATTCGCCGCGCTTTTCTCGACATCGCCACATACTACGAATCGACGCGCGACGAGCGACTTGCCCAGTACCAGGTCATCCAGGCGACCCGCGGACTCGGCGATTACGACGCGACACTCGACGTGAAGTGGGAGGCCGCGATCGCCACCGCGCTCTCCGAACAGCTCCCTGGCGTCGAAGCGCGCATCGCTGCCGGGGCCATCATAGGAATCATGCGCGTCGTGCTGCGCGACTGGTTCGCCAACGGTGCGCGCGGTGATCTCCGGGCCGTCGGAGTTCGCGCGTTCACGGTCGTGGACCAGGGCTTGAGCGCGCTGATCGCGTCTCACTCTTAGAGCTCAGCAACGTTACTTGCCGCGTTTCCCTTTGCCCTACTTGCCGTGTTTGCGCTTCTTGCCGTCTTCGTCGGCGAGGCCGTAGTTGAGACGCGCGGGTGGCTTGGCGCCGCCCTTGCCCTGCAGGTAGTGCTCGAACCAGCGGAGCATGCGTAGGTTGTAGTCGTAGCGAGTGCTCGCGCGACGGTTGCCGTGCCCTTCGCCCTTGTAGAGGACCAATCGCACGGGGACCTTGCCGATCGTCTTGAGGTAGCGGAACAGCTCCATCGACTGGCTGGGATGGACGCGCGTGTCACGGTCACCGTGCAGGATGAGGATCGGCGTCCGCGCCTTCTCGACGTGGTAGATGGGGCTGCGCTCCCGCATGTAATCCCAGTGCTTCCAAGGCCATCGCCGGCTGTGCACCAGGTACATCTCGTTGGGGATGTCGGTCGTCCCGAACTTGCTGATCTGGTCGCTGATACCGACGAACATGACCGACGCAGCGAAGTGCTTGCTCAGCTTTGTCGCGGCCCACGCCGATGCATACCCGCCATAGCTGCCACCGGTGACGCCGATGCGTTTGCCGTCGGCGAGTCCGGTCCCAATGAAGTGCTTGGCGGCATCCACGAGGTCGTTGAACTCGCCGCCGGCGTAGTCGTTCTGACCCATCTTGGAGAATTTCACACCGCGTCCCGTACTGCCGCGGTAGTTCGGGTGGAAGACAGCGAATCCGCGCGCCGCGGCGACCTGGCCCGGGTAGCTGTAGTAGCTGAGCCAGCCGTTGGAGATGTGCGCTTCTGGCCCACCGTGCACGACGAGGATCAGCGGGTACTTCTTGCCGGCCTTGTAGCCGCGCGGCCTGATGAGCACACCACCGATGTCGAGCCCGTCGCGCGCCTTGAAATGCACGGTGCTCTGCTCGGCCAGCTTCTTCTTGGCGAGCCACGGGTTGCAGTCCGTCAGCCGCTTGGCGCCGCCGCTCTTGCCGTCGATCGCGTACACCTCGGACGGGTGCGCAGGCGAATCGACGATCGAAGCAAGCCAGGCACCGTCCTTGGAAATCGTTAGGGTCCTGATGATGCCGCCCGAGAACTTGAGCTTGCCCTTCGCGCCAGCCGTCGTGACCGTGTCGAGCTCGGTCTCTTCCTTGTGCGAACCGACGTAGATCAGCGTTCCGTTGTCGCGCCAGGCCGCTTTGAAGACGTGCTCGTTGTAGTTTGGCAGCAGGTCACGGACGAGCTTGCCCTTGGCGCTGACGAGCCACAGGCGGCCGGCACGGGGATCGTGCTCATCTTCTGCGCCGATCACGGCGAGATGTTTGCTGTCGGGGCTCCACCAGAAGCCGCCCAGTTTGCCCTTGCGGTTGAGCTTGCCGACCACTTTGCGCGACGCGAGGTTCACGATGTGCAGGCGGCGCTCCATGTAGTGGTCATCGATGCGGGGCGACGGCGCGACGCCGACTGCCAGGAGTTTGCCGTTGGGCGAAATCGCGATGCTCGATGCGCTCCCCGGGAGGTTGAACGCGTACGGCTTGGTGCGCTTCTTGCCGGCCTTTGCCTTCTTTGTTTTCTTTGTTTTCTTTGTTTTCTTCGTTTTGGGCGGCTCCGCTTGCTTGACGCGATCGGCCACGCCGTCACCTCCGGTCTGCGGCTTGAGCTCGTGGATGTACACCTGCCAGGGCTTGTCCTGCTCCTCCACTACGCGCTGCGTGAAGCCGTGGTCCTTGTTCTTCTTCTCGTCCTCGGCGGCCTTGTCGCGACCGACAAAGACGACCTGTTTGCCATCGGGGTGCAGCGCGTAGGCGCGGATTCCGCCGTCGTGCGAGAGGGCCTTGAATGCCTCGCCGCCGTCCGCTGGCAGCATCCACAACGCGGGCTTCTTGTCTTTGCCGCGCTTGGCGATGAAGGCGATCGCGCTTCCGTTTGCCGTCCATTGGATGTGGTGTAGGGACTGCTTGCCGCGGATCAGCGCGCGATCAACGCCATTGCGATTGACGAGGTGCAGCTCGCTCCAGGGTGTCCCGTCGCCCTTGTCCTTGGGCGGCCGCGGCACGGATTTGACCCACGCGACGCGTTTTCCGTCGGGACTGATGCGGGCTTCACGAACGCGCTGCAGTTTGGCCACGTCTTCGGGCGTGAGGACGTCCGCGGCGGCCCCGGCTTTGGGCTTTGCGGCGCTCGCTGCCGTGGGAAGAAAGGCGAGGGGCAGGGCGACCAGGGTGATCGCGGCCAGGATCAAGGCGTGTGGGCGGTGCATGGCGGTCTCCGAACGGGGGCGCATGGTGCAGCGGTCGACCGACCTATTCAACCATCGTGCCGATCCAGCCTCCCGGCTTCCCACGGCAACAACACAAGATGAATCACGAGACCTTGCGTCCGGCGCCGTCGATGTCATGATCAAGCGCAGCGAAACGTGTACGAACGGATGAGTGCTCCCCGGATCGGCGCGGTCGCAAGGAGTGTTGCGTTGCAGTCTCGCGGGTTCACACTGATCGAACTGATGATTGTGGTCGCCATTATCGCCATCTTGGCGGTTGTCGCGGTGCCGCAGTTCACCAAGTACATGCGTTCGGCCAAAGCGGCAGAAGCGGTCGAAATGCTCGACATGATCCGCAAGGGCGCGGCGTCCTACTACAGCATCCCGCGAACCGTCTTCAACACGCGACAGGCTGCAGCTTGTCAGTTCCCGGCGAAGGTGGGCGTGACCCCTACGGGCGCGAGTTGCTGCGCGATCGACGCCAACGGCGATGACCGCTGCGATTCCAGCCAGCTGCAGTGGAGCAACGCCACCTGGTCGGCGCTCAAGTTCGAAATCACCGACGAGCACTATTTCCAGTATCGCTTCGACAGCACCGGCGCCTATGCCAACGCGCGTTTTCGAGCTGAGGCCAACGCCGATCTCGACTGCGATGGTATCAACTCGACGTTCCAGCTCGTCGGAATCGGCGATCCCAACGCGACCAAGTCGGACTGCAACTACGTCAGCACGGCAGCGATCTTTCGGCACAACGAGACCGAATAGCCGCGCCTGGCGCGCTTCATAGACACCGCGGAATACCTTCGTCTGCCCGGGCATTGATGCCCAGATGGCGGCGCGTGGAAACGCCCCATCGGGTCTTTGCAATCAAGCCGCGGTGGAGGTGTGCCATGAACGCACACGGTGGATGGATCTATCTCGTCGCGGCGGCCACAGTCGGGCTTGCGGCGGCGCCTTCGATGGCTGCGGGCTCCCCCAAGGCGATGCGGATCACCAAGGTCGCCGACCGTCCCACGGCTCGTCATCCAGCTGCGGCGGCCCGCGCAATCTCGAAGCTGCGAGACCACGTCGCATCCAAGCCCCGTGACCGCAAGGCGCGATTTGCGCTGGTGCAGGCGCTTGTGCAATCCGGTGACTTGCAGGCCGCCTTGCGAGAGGCGCGACAATGGCGGCAGCGCGACGCCTACAACCTGCTCGTCGTGCGTATGCTGGGGGACATTCAGGCACAACTGGGTGAGCGAGACGCCGCGCTACGGACCTGGTCAGCGGTCGTTGAGCTGCTTCCAGACGACGCGTCGGCGCATCGAGCGCTCGCGTCTGCGCTGAAACAGGCGGGAGAGACCAAGGCTGCATGTGCCCGTTTGCGGCGGGCGGTGGAGCTGCGCAAAGACGACGCGCGTCTGCGCTTTGAGTGGGCTGTTTGTCAGCAACGGGTCGGACGCCACGAGCAAGCCCGAAAGCTATTCGAAGGCATCCTTGCCGACGACAAGGCGCCGCGGCTGGTCCTTGGTCCTGCCAAGCAACGTCTCGCCCAACTCTATGGTCGACGTCAGGCCGCAGCGTCCGCCAACGCACGTGACGAAGACGCCCAAACCTGGCGCGCGAAACGCTCGGCACTTCGCGTTCCCGGCGGGACCAGCAGCGCGATCAAGGTCTACCTCGGCTGGGACACCGATCGGTCCGACATCGACCTGTGGGTCACGACGCCGTCAGGCGAACGCGTCTGGTATCGGCACAAACACGGCAAGCACGGTGGCGCCCTATTCGGCGATGTCACCACCGGTTACGGCCCGGAGATGTTCACGATCGGACGCGCTCAATCCGGCACCTACAAGGTCGCCGTGAACTACTTCGGCACCAGTCGCCGCGGTCTCCGTGAAGCGCGGGGAGAGGTCATCATCGTGACCAACGAGGGACGCGCCGACGAACAGCGCAAAGTCCTGCCCTACCGACTCTTCGAACCTGGCCAGACGGTCGAGGTTGCCCGCATCACGACGAACGGAGGCCACCGATGAGAGCTCACCACGCCCGCGCCTTCAGCGTCTCTTCTCTTCGCCAATTGGCCGCCATCTGCGGCACCGCAATCGTTGCGTCCATCGCAGGCTGCGAGGGCAGCTTCGACGACGTGCAAGCCATGGACGACGCCACATCCGCTGACGTTGCCGGTGGCGACGTGCACGGCGTCGACCCCGAATCGTTGGCGGTGGGGGCGGGAGCCAAGGGTATGCCGGCTTCAACTCCCGACGAGATGCGCAATTTCGCGTGGTCTGCCGGACATGAAGCCACAGGCGGCATCGGCTCGCTGCGTGTACGTGACGGCGACGACGCTCGGGACTTAGCGCTGACCCGTGTCGTGGCGCGCGTCAGCACCAGCGCTGGCTGGGCCCATGTCGCTGTCGACCATACTTTCGCCAACACCGGCGACTCGCAGCTCGAGGGCACGTTTGTATTCCCAGTCCCAAACGGCGCGATCGTGACCGGTCTGTCGATGGACGTGAACGGCAAGATGGTGCGCGGCTCGATCGTCGAAAAGCGCAAAGCAGAGCGTATCTACCGAAAGATCGTCGACTCGATGCGCGACCCAGCGATCTTGCGCTGGCAGGGCGCCGGGACGCTGGAATTGCGCGTCTTCCCCATCCCGGCGCGCGGCACCAAGCGCGTCGTGCTTCGCTTCACGGCCCCGCTGCGGCGAACAGCCCACGGACACGCCTTGCGCTACAGCACGGCAGGTGTCGACGGCGCGACCGCGATCGGCCGATTCAAGCTGGTCGTCGATGGAAACTCTGTCGTGGACGAAGCCCAGTTCAAGCCGGGGGCGACGTTCACAGCCGACGTGCCACGGGACCAGCCGCTGGACAATGACGCTGTCTTCGTTCAGCGCCGCCGGGACGGAGAGCGATTCCTCGCGGTCGATCTCGGACCGAATTGGCTTCCCAAGCGTGGCGGAACCGGGCCCGTCGAGGCGTTGGAATCCAACCGGAACCCGACTGGGGACCACCCTGGTGGCGCCGCGATGGCCGACGTTCCCAAGCCGCGTTCACGTGACGTGCTGGTGCTCGTTGATCGGTCGCGGAGCGCGCTCGAGTCCACGAACCTGCAGGCCAGCATCGTGTCGACCATCGTCAGCGGCCTGGCGTCGACCGATCGCGTGGCCGTAGTCGCAGCAGACATCACCTGCAGGCGCTTTTCGGGCGGCTGGACAGACGTTGCTGCGAGCCTCCCGGCCTCCATTCGCGCCTGGTTGACGGGCCGTGAAGCCGACGGCGCCAGTGACCTCGAACGAGCCTTTTCGTGCGCCGCACACGCGCTGAAAGATGCGCGCGAAAAGGCGCAACTTGTGTACATCGGCGACGGAATTGCCACCTGGGGAACAGTGGATCGCGCCGGTCTGGTTGCTGCTCTCAAGAAAGCGGTGGGACCGGTCGCCGTCCACACGGTCGGCGTCGGCAAATCGGTCGACTCCGACGCCATGCGCGCGTTCTCTGCGGCGACGGGCGGACGATTCTTCAACCCGAGCGGCCCGGCGGACGTGATCGCGGTTGGTCGGTTCCTCAGTCGTGCCGCTGGCGCACCGCGATTGCTCGATGTGAAGGTCGCCGCCGGTTCTGCCGCCGTCTATCCCGAGAGCCTCGGCACCGTCTTTGAAGGCGAGTACCGCCGCATCTGGGTGCGCGTCCCAGCCGACGCGGAGGTGCCCGAGAGCATCGTCGTCACGGGCTTCGCCATGCCACCGTCGCGGCAAGGCCAGCCACCGGCAGGGCGCAAGACCATCGTGCGAAACATCGAGTTTGCCGATCCCGAGCCAGCGTTCGGCCTCCGCAACCAGTTTGGAGCCGCTCTCATCGACGCGCTTCGGGCCTATAAGCGAACGCCAGAAATCGCCGCGAAGATCGTCGCCGCCAGCGTCGACTTCGATGTGTTGAGCGAGCTCACTGCGCTACTCGTTCTCGAAAGTGAGGAAGCTTACAAACAGCATAAAATCAAGCGAAAGCCGGATGATAAGATCCAAGATAATGATGATGATGGTCCCCGCGTCAGTGGTGGCGACCTCGAATCGCTGGACGGCGGTCCCAGTGTCAGTCCGAATCGTATCCAACCCGGTGACCCCGAAGTGCGCGTTCCGGCGCCACGCGACGCGCGATCCGTGACGCTGACCATGCCGTGGGGCGAGAGGATCGCCGCGCGATGGGAGCCGGCCTCCGAGCAGGGGCCCGCCGCCTGGGTCGGCCGATTCCTGGTCGATAAAGGCGTTCCGGAAGGCACCTATGCCATCGATGTCCGCGTCGAACACAGCGACGGCCGGGTCGAGAAGACCGCGCTGACTTTCCGCGTCGACACCACAGCGCCCGTGGTCCGCGTGCGCCTCAAGCCCCACCGTCGCTTACCAGGCGTCTACGTTGTTCGCGCCCAACAGCTGCGCGGCGTCGATGCTCGTGGTGTCGAGGTCCGCTTCCCAGATGGCCAGGTCGTACCCTTGACCGCATTGCGCCTTGGTCGCTTCGTCGCCCGCTGGCACCCGGAACACGACGTAACGTGGCCGCTGCATGTCGAAGTGTTCGCTATCGATCGCGCCCTGAACCAGTCCACCGGGAGCTTGGCAATCGACGGTCCGGGTCGTTGGATGACGCTGGGCGCCAAGCTCTCGTCGCCAGCATCATCGCGAATCCGCGGGCGTGCCGACGCTCCTGCCGTCGGTCACGACGTGACGTCGCTGATTCGGTGGCGCGGCGAACTGCTGTCCGCGACGTTGCAGGACGGCGTTCATGCATGGCGTGCAGGCGCGTGGAAACGGCTCGCGCTGCCCGGAGTCGACCGCCGAGTGAATCGGCTGGCATCCCACGTCAGAACGTCGTCGGGCGCCCGAGCCCGAAGCCCGCTGTGGCTCGCGACTGCCCGCGGACTGGCGCGCCTCGAGGAGCCTGGCGGCGCCGTCCGCCTCTATCGCCGCGGGGACGGGATGCCCTCCGACGACATACACAGCGTCGCGACGTTGCCCAACGGCGGCGTTGTAGCGGGAACAGCCGTTGGCGCGGCAATCGTCGAGGGTCGTTCGATCCGAGCGCTTGGTATCAAGCAAGGTCTCCCGGTTCGTGCGGTTTGGGACGTCGCCGTCGGACGCAAGGGCGCGCTCTGGCTGGGTAGCAGCTGGGGCGTGTATCGCTGGGCTGGCGCCAAGGACAGCGGCGCCTCGTCCAACGCCATTTCCACGCAGCGCTTTTCGGTCGCGACCGGACACCTGCGCGACGACTGGGTGACAGCGGTTGCGACGGACCCTTCGGGCGCGGGCGAAGACGTCTACATCGGGACCTACAAGGGCGGCGTCACCAGGCTCCAGCGGAGCGGCGCGTTCTTCGACCCGATTCACCTCGGCGGCGAACACATCAACCTGGGTGGTCTGCGTGCAACACGTGGCGCTGTGGCCGCCGCGACGATGGAAGGGTTGTTCGTGCTCGGCAGCGGTGAGCCGTCCGACCGACTCACGCGGCTTGGCCCCGACCGCAACGTCACCGCCGTTGTTCCGGAAAAGCGCGGGTGCATCGTCGCCGGACGCGCCAGTGACAAAGGCCCGTCGAGGCTGCAGCGTCCGTGAAGCACCCGGACTACTTGGTGGCGGGAGCGGTCTTGGCGTCTTGCTCCCGAATCAGGGCGATGACGCGCTTGGAAACCCCGTTGGGCACCGGAAAGCTCAACACGTAGTGGACGATGCGCCACGCCCCACCGACACGCCGCAATACGCCGCTGCCGCGAACGTCGCCATACTTGGTGTGCCGCAACTTCTCATCGAACCATGCGACCCCGCCATCGGGCGAGAGAGCAACGTGACGGCTCTGCGGGAGCATCGTCCAGGCCTTTCCCTTGGCGAAATAGGGCCGCGCGAAGGCTTCGAACGCCGATTTGGTCCAGCGCTCCGTCGCGTCCGTACCGATAAAGACAGAGCCGGGAGCCATATGTCCGAAATAGCGCGCGGCGTCGGCCTTTGCGGCGGCATCGTGCCAGTCGTCGACGACGCGATTGATGTCGCCCTTGACCGGTGTCGCGCCGCATCCGCTCGCACATGACGCGGTCACCAAGAGGCATAACCATCGGGCGATGAGAGAGCGCTTCTTCACTGCGGCCACCAGTCGTTAGGAACCTTACGAAGCGTTGGAGTGCGTGTATGTCACCGGCACCAGGACGCCGTTCCACCACTCGAAATCGCGGCCCATTGCGTCGGGGTCCGGAAAGAACACGACGTAGCTCATCGCCTCGTACTTCAAGAAGGCCGGCCGCCCAGGGAGCAAGCGCCCCATTTGGTGGACCGTTCGCCAAGACCCGGTGTTGAAATAGCACGCTGGCCTTCCATCCAG
The DNA here is from genome assembly GCA_964560875.1 of uncultured Enterobacteriaceae bacterium. Classification (GTDB taxonomy): domain Bacteria; phylum Myxococcota_A; class UBA9042; order UBA9042; family UBA9042; genus CAZLMW01. The sequence continues at coordinate 85,179 of CAZLMW010000008.1, read as the reverse complement.
CAGGCCCAGCGGAACCATCGATGCGAAGTGGCTGTGCCCGTTGACGACGTAGCGCAGCCCTTTGTATCGGTCTTCGGACAACAAGTCGGCGCCATGCTGCGCGAACCTGCCGTCGAAGAATGTCTGTAGGTGGGTGAACAGCCGCGCCAGTCGATGGTCGCCGGTGCGTCGCATGATGCGCCCGGTCGAAAGCTGCAAGAGCGTGTGGAGCTGCCGCGCCGGGTTGAATCCGCGTCCTCCGTGGCCGTGCATCCACTCCTTGACGAACGGATTGTCGAGGAACTCTTCCACGAGGTCGCGCCACGTGGTCGCCACCGCCTTCATCATCCCGCGATTCGCGCCGAAGTGACGCACCCAGGCCGGGACCGCATAGATCGGGCGGACGTCGTCGATCTCGTCGAGGTCGAGCAGCGGCAACCCAACTTTTTCACGCAGCACCATCGGGAAACGCACGATGAGTTCGCTGCCGATCGCGTCGCCGAGGTTGCCTTCGCCAGCGTCGTCGTTGCAGACGAAATCGGCCTGGTTGCCGTGGTACGCGAGCACGTCGTGTTCGGGAAAGACCATGGTTTCGGGGAATTCGACGGCCTTGTCCTCTCCCGTCAGCGCCTTCCAGATCGCGCGCCGCGAGTTGGGCGCGTAGGCGAGCAGCCGATCGTGGTTGCCGAGGATATAGCTCACGCGCAGTGCGCCTTCTTCGACCCTCGCCCGCACCGCGTCGAAGAACGGCTTTTCCGTCGCGATGATGTTGTCCGTGATGCGGTCGATCATCGCACAGACGTCGTCGTTCGGCAGGTGGTAGGGGCGATGGGGCGTCAGGAACCATGTGGGTGACCGGACGATATCGAAGAGATCGCCGACCAGGACCAAATGTGCGGGCTGCTCACCCCGTGCCATGGCGATGCGGAACCAGAAACGCTCAAAGAGCGCGTCGCGCGGTACCGCCACCGGTGGAGCGTGTTCCGTCAGGTGCAGGTCGCTGATGAAGATCAGCAGCTCGCGGCCAGCCATGGCGCCATCCCGTGTTCGCGTTGCTTCGCAGAGCCGCAATGCTCGCCCAATTCGCGTCGCCAGACAAAGCCGAGGGGCCGATCGACGCCCAAGATGCCGGCGGCGTTGAGGTTGGAGCGTTGTGGAAGCTCCCATTGTCGGGGTGCTTGGTCATGGCGGCATGGTTTGTTCACACGCCTTTGACATGATCTGCTCACGACGTTCATGTTGGCGGTCCATGGTCACAACTCAGCCGCGCTGTCACGATGCCGCGTCGTCGCGATGCGATGCTGTTCGTTCGCACAACTCCTCTCACCCGCGCCACAGGTCGATGGAATGCGCATGCGTCGCCCCGCACGTCACGCCCAGGCCGCACGGTTCGTATTGCTCGCCGTGCTCGTCGCCGCGCTGGTGTCTTCGAAGGCGGCGCGAGCTTACGAGCTGGGGCCTGGCGTCGATCGCGGCAAGTACAACGCAGCCGGCGTCGGCATCAATGCGACCCTGCACAAGCTCGCCAAATCCCTCGCCGCAGACGACGCGGTGGCCGCCTCATCGTGCTTCGATGCGTCCTTCACCACCCTCACGACCGCCGAGCGCGTGTGGCCTGCCATGGCGGCTCCCGGCCTGCGTTTCGCGCGATGGAACGGCCCCAAGGCGTCGATCGAGGGGGATACCGCGGCGATCGAGTGGTTCCGGGCGTGGCGATCCGAGCTGGCGTCGGTCGACCGTTGGGTTCTCAAGCTCGTCACGTTGCAGCGCGTCGATCGCAAGGGTGCCGACGCGGTCGTGCGCTTTGAGGTCATCGGCGATCGGCGCGCGGCGGGTCCAACTGCCGGTGAGCGTGTCACCTGGCGAGGTCGCTTCATGGCGCGCTTCGATCGACGCAAAAAGGGCATGCTCATCAGCAAGCTCGATGTCGTGGACGGCCGCACATCAGCCGGTCCAGCCGTCGCCCTCGCCAACGCCGCCACCGCCACCGGAGTCGACTTCTACGGCGCGTCCGATCCGCGATTTCTGCCGCCGTCCCAGGTCCTGCAGTTTCAGACCAGCCGGCACTCCATCGGCGGGGTGAGCGCCGCCGACTACGACGGCGATGGCGACGACGACGTGATGTTCTTTGGCGGGGAACGGGCGAAGCTGTACCAAAACAACGGAAAAGGGCGGTTCACGGACGTCACCGACGCTGCCGGACTCGGCTCGATTCGCCACGCCAACCTCGGCCTCTTCGCCGATTTCGATAACGACGGTGACGCCGACCTGTTCGTCGGCCAGTTCTACGGGCGCAACCAGCTTTGGCGAAACGACGGGAAGGGCCACTTCACCGATGTTACTGCCGAATCCGGGCTCGCCCAGGACGACCAGGTGTCATCGGCCGCAGCCGTGGACGTCAACGGCGACGGTAAACTCGACCTGTACCTGGGGCGCTTCCTGGACACGTCCAAGACCGTTCCACAGATGATCCACTACACGCGCAACGGTCAGCCCAATCGTCTCTACGTCGGCAGCGGTGACCTGCGTTTGCGCGATATGTCCACGGGTTCGGGCGCCGACGACGCGGGGTTGACGCTCGGCATCGCGGCCGTCGACTACGACCGTGACGGCGACCAGGACCTCTACCTTGCCAACGATTTCGGCCGCAACGTGCTGCTCCGCAACCGCGGCGACGGAACGTTCGAAGACGTCGCCAAAGAGGCTGGCACGCTCGCCATCAGCGGCGGCATGGCGGCGTCGTTTGGCGACTACGACGGCGACGGCTGGCCCGACATCTACGTTTCGTCGATCCGCTCCAACCAGCGTTGGTTTTCCCAGGATCTCAACATCCGCAGCTACGTGATGAACCTGCTCGAAAGTGACCGACGCGTGGCCATCCAACCGTTGTTGCTCGACTTGCGTGAACACCTCGGCGAAGGCTGGGACGCGGTCGGCCAGCACGAGCTGAGCGGCAACTACCTGCTCCGCAACCGCGGCGACGGCACATTCGAAGATGTGAGCGACGCATCCGGAACGCGGCTGAGCGGCTGGTATTGGGGCAGCGGCTTCGTCGATGTCGACAACGACGGCAACCTGGATGTTTTCGCAGTCAATGGCTGGATCACCGGCGAGAAAAAGCACGACTTGTGACTGGATTTCGCACGGGACGCGGTCGCGTCCAAGACCAAACACATCGAAGGCCGCATCTACACCGACGCGTTCGTCGCGAAGAACTCCTGGAACGGTCGCGAGCGAAATCACCTGCTGCTCAATCGAGGCAACGGCACGTTCATCGAAGTCGGCGGGGCGCTTGGGATGGACGGCATCGAAGACGCTCGGGGCATGGCGGCGGCGGACTTCGATGGCGACGGCGACGTGGATTTCGTCATCAACAACTACAACGCCAAGGCAGCCGTGCACATCAACGAGCTCCCGGTGCGCTCGTGGATCGCTGTTCGGGTGCGCGGCGTGAAGAGCAATCGCGACGGGATCGGCGCCGAGGTCCAGGCTGTTGTCGGCGGTCGTCGGCTCGACCGCATCGTCGGGGCAGGGCACTCGTATGCGAGCCAGTTCTCCTTGCAGCAGACCATCGGGCTCGGTGACGCGACCGGCGTGGATGACCTCCGCGTCAGGTGGCCGGACGGCAGGATTGAAAGCTTTGGGCCATTCCGGTCTGGATCCCGTGTCGTCGTCGTCGAAGGCAAAGGACGCGACGTTGTCGACGTTGCGACCGCGGGCATGCCGCGATCCGCAGATGGACCCGGATGGCCGCGCTGGCCGTTCTTCGCAGCGTTTGGCGTGGTCGCTGCCGTGTTCTGGTGGCGGCGGAGGGCGCTGTGACCCTCGGCAACGACTTGGCCAGGCGTCCGTGGGCGGCGTTGCTTCTTGGTGCGTCGATTACGGTGGCGCTGGGCTGGTCGGCCACGGGCCTGGGCATCCACTACGAGGTTGAAGACTTCTTCTCGCCGGACACCCCTGAAGGCGCCGCTTTCGAACGATACCGGGAGCTTTTCGGCCGCGATGACGACACCGCGCTGGTGCTGCTCGAGCGTGACGAGGCGCCGACAGTTGCTGCGATGCGCGCGGTATCGGACCTCGGCAAGCGACTTGCGGCGATCGAGGGCATCGACCAGGTCATCACACCCGCCAATGTCCCCATCGCGATCCGCGATGACAATGGCTTTGTTGGCCTTCAACCCGCGATGCGCGAGGCGGATCTCGCTGCTTCCAAGACCGGTGAACGAAACGCGAAAAACAGCGCCAGCGCACGCTTGAACCTCGCCCTGGAGCGCTTTGCGACGCCGTTGTTTCGCAACCGGGTCTTATCTGCTGACCGCAACGTATGGGTTGTGGCGGCACGCTTGGGACCCCGCTATCTCGACTCCGCCTCTCGCCGTCGCATCGAAGCGTCGTTGGCCAAAGAACGCCCGGCGCTTGAAGCCGCTGGGTTTCGGGTCCGTCTCGCCGGCTACCCGATCCACCGTGTGCTTTTTGCCCGCCATATCGGTTCGGAATCCAAGCGCCTTGTCCCTCCCGCCGCCCTGCTGATCGCCATCGTCCTGCTCGTTGGCCTGCGCAGCTTCAGCGCCGTCGTCGTGCCGCTCATCGTCGCCATCATCGCCCTGGTATGGACGTTTGGCGTCATGGCGTTGCTCCACATCGACGCCAACATCCTCGCGCCGGGTTTGGCCATTCTCGTGCTCCTTGTGAGCACGACCGACAGCATCCACATCGCCGCGAAATGGCGCGCACTCGTCCGGTCGGGCGTTGCGCGGAAGGAGGCGGCGGTCCTATCGCTCGAGGCGCTCTTTTCGGCCTGCTTGCTCACCAGCGCAACGACCGCAGCCGTGTTCGCGGGACTTTGGCTTACGAGGATCCCGCTCATCGGCGATTTCGGGCTGGGCGTCGCAGTTGGCGTTCACGCGGGGTTTGCGGCGTCGATGTTGCTCGCCCCGGCCCTTTTCGCGGTCTTGCCGCACCGGTCGCAAACGCGTGACAGCGCCAGCGTTGAAACGCCCCCAGACCGCCCATCTTCCGCGCCGGACTGGCTCGATCGACTCCTCGCGCGCATCGACAGTTGGACAGCACATCGGCCCGGACAGGCGCTGGCCATCAGCGCGGTCCTCGCAATCAGCCTTGGCTTCGGGGCCACGATGTTGCGCGTCAATTCGCCGCTGTTGGCGGACCTGGATGCCGATCACCCGGTGCGCGAAACGAACCGCTTCATCGCCGAACGACTGGGGGGCGTCATCCCGCTCGACCTCGTGCTCACCAAGCCGGCCGACTCGCCTGCTATCGCCGCGTACAGCGCTGATCGAATGGCGCGAATCGAACGCCTGACGCAACGGTTGCGCACGTTTGACGAGGTCCTGACCGTGACGTCACCGGTCGATGTCCTCCGCTCGCTGCAACCTCTGCTGCGAGACGTTCCCCGCGACGACGTGCTCGCCATGATGCCGGCCGCTCTGCTGCTTGCTGGCGACGACCTCTCAAACTGGGTCGACGGCGACAGCCACGCGATGCGAATTCGCTGCCGGATCGCCAACCTCGACACGTCCGAGGCGATGGCACTGTTCGGTCGAATTCGCGGCGCCTACCGCGACGAAATGGGCGAGCCCGCCCCATCGGGGTTGCTCAATGGCCAGGGGTATCTCGGCCAGGTCATCAACATGCGCATCGTGGACCATTTCCGGTGGAGCTTCGTCGTCGGCCTGGCCCTCGTTCTGCTCACGATGCTGTTGGCGTTTCGGTCGTTCACCTGGGCCGGTTTCGCGCTGCTCGCCAACCTGCTGCCGCTTGTCGCCGTGTTGGGCGTGATGGGATACGCCGGCATCGACGTCCGCTATACCTCCGCCCTCGCGCTGTCCGTGGCCTTCGGTCTCGCCGTCGACGATACGATTCACACGCTCGCGCAAATCCACGCCAAGCGCGGTGAGGCCGACCCCATCCATGGCGCGATCCGAGCAGCCGGGCCCGGCATCGTTTGGACGTCAATCGTGTTGATGGCTGGCTTTGGTGTGCTGTCGACGAGCACGTTCGTCCCCAACCGTGTGCTCGCGATCCTGTTGACCGTCACGGCCGTTGCCGCGCTCTGGGGCGACCTGGTGCTCCTGCCCGCTTTGTTGCGCTGGCGTACCGGGCGCGAACCTGCAACCGGTGGTCATGACGAACCTGCTACCGGCAAGCTCCTGCCGATCCTTGTGCCCGTGCGCCTGCTCTCCGAAGCGAGCCGTCAGCGCATGTACGAGCTCTTCGCCGCTTTCTACGAGCGCACCGACCCGGCACGGTTCTTCCGCGATCTCGACGCGAAAGACTACGCCATCGTGATGCGCGTCAACGGAATCGGACCGATCGAAGGCTTCTCGACGTTGCATGTCTTCACCGTGACATCGGACGACCGCCGCGTGCGCGTCCTCTTCTCCGGCGACACCGTCGTTGCGCCCCCATATCGACGCCAAAAGGCCCTGAAGGTCGGGTTTTTGCGGTTCTTGCTCGGCGCCCGATTGCGACGACCCGGCAAGCTCTATTGGCTGCTCACAACCAAGGGCTACAAGACCTATCTGCTGATGACGCGCTATTTCCCGCGCAGCTGGCCCCGCGTCGACCTCGAAGTCCCCCAACCTGTCGCCAAGATGCGCACCGAATTGGGCCGCAACCTGTTTGGGGCCGACTATGACGCCGCCGCGGGTGTCGCCCATCTCGAACAGAGCGCCGACCAGGTCAAGAGCGGTCACATCGTCATCCGCGAAAGTGATCTCGAAGATCCGGACATCGCCTACTTCGCGCGCATCCACCCCGGCCATGTCAACGGCGACGAGCTGGTCTGCGTTGCCGAGCTTCGCTGGTGGGATATCTTCGCCGGGTTCGCTCGCGCCTTCACCCGTCGCCTTGTGGCTGTCCGCAAGTCACCTGGTCGCATGACACCCGGCGTCAAGCCTTCGGGAGCCCCATGAGCCCGCCGCTCACGGTTCAGCAGCGACTTGATGGGGTTCACGCCCGCCTTCTCGCGTTCAACCAGCATTGGTATGGCCGCGTCGTGACCGCGCTGTTCGTCCTCGGCACCACGTTGCAGATGTACCAATACCTCAACGCGACGCTACAACCCCGCTTTGACCTGATGACAGACCTCGATCGGGCGATCCCTTTCTGGCCGTCGACGATGGTCATCTACCAGAGCTACTACGTGATGCTCGTCGTCGCGGCCGCCGTTGTCAGTTCGCGCGATTTCGTGCACCTGCTGTTCGCGGCCCTCGCTGCCAACTTCATCTGCTATGCGGGCTTCTACTTCTTCACAGCCCACTTCCCTCGGCCCGACCTCGCCGCCATTGCCCCGCAGTGGCGCGACCTCTACAGCTGGGTTTTCGGCCAGGACGGGCCGGGCAACACCTTCCCCAGCATTCACGTCGCATCCACAACCGTCGTGGCCCTCGTGTTGCTGCCGCGCAAATTTGGTGTGCTTTGGGGCCTCTGGGGCCTCGCGATTTGCCTGTCGACAATGACCGTCAAACAACACTTCGTGCTCGACGTTCTCGGTGGCTGGGTGGTCGCGGCGATCGTCTATCCGCTGGTGTTTCGGGCCCGGCAACCGGGGGTCCCAGCGAGATGACGCACCCGAGCGAGCCACAACGCGACGGCGCTCAGCGGCATACCTCTGCCGATGACGGTGGCGTCTACAACGAGCGAACAACGCTGCCGCGCGGCCTCAAACTCCGCGATGTCCCGCCGCCCACCACCATCAACATGGTCCTGGCCGCAGCGATTCTCATCGTCCAGCCGACTCTGCTTTTGCTCGCAGATTCTGCCTCCAGTTGGCCCGCCAAAATCGCCTTGGGGGCTCTCTTCGCGCTCATCGGATTGCCGCTGTATTCGCTGATGCACGAGGGTATGCACCGCTGCCTGCACCCCAACAATCGCGTCAACGACCTGCTCGGCGCCGCCTTGTCCGCGCTTTTTCCAGGCCCGTTTTCGTTCTTGCGTGCGACTCACACCGGCCATCACCGCCGCAACCGGACCGACGCCGAGATGTTCGATTCGTACTATCCGGGCCAGGGCAAGTGGCGAAAACGCATCCAGTTCTACCTCGTCTACACCGGGTTGTTCTGGCTCAGTTTGCCGATCGCGACGTTGCTCGTGCTCATCTGGCCAGCCGCCCTACGAAGCAGACTCATCCAGGACGCGCCTGCCGTGTCAGCCATGGTCAATAGCGTGCCAACTCGTTTCGTGCGACGGGTCCGCACCGAAGCGGCCATCGTGGTCGGCGTCCATCTCCTGCTGATTTTGGTCGTCGGGGTGCATTGGACAACCTGGTTGCTGCTCTATGGGATGCTTGGCGTCCTCTGGTCGTCGCAGAACTACATCACCCACGCGTTCGCGCCGCGGCACGTCATGAACGGCGCCTACAACCTCGCCGCGCCGAAGATCTGGAGCCTATGGCTGCTCAATTTCAACTGGCACCTGGCCCACCATCAACACCCAGCTGTGCCGTGGATTCATCTGCCACAGTTGGGCGATCCGACGCGTGACAACCCGAGCTACATCGGCACGTTCATCCGCTTCTGGAGAGGCCCCCAGCCGGCGACCGAACCGTCACCGAAAGAGCTGCGCCGACCGGTTCGCGCTGCGTTTGCCCGCGATGCCGGCCAACCGGCGCCCAACCCGCAGAGCTTGCTGCCGTGAACGTTCCAACCCGCCCCGTTATCGCGATCGCCCAGGCCGCTCACGCCGTCGGTCTCGCGCGCGGTTGGCGGCGCTTTCGGCGCGCTGCTCGGGATCCCAAGGCGGCTCAACGCGCCCGCGTCGAAGCGATTCTCCGCGCCAACGTCGACACCGCCTACGGCCGCGAACACGGTTTCGGCGTGGTGCTCGAGCGGGGTTACGACCTCGTCCTTGCGTTCCAGGATTCGGTCCCGGTCGTCGCGCCAAGTGACGTAGCGCCGTGGCTTTCACGGGCCGTCGCCGGGGAACGCAACGTGCTGACCACGGCCGGAATCGAGCGCTTTGAACCGACAAGCGGCTCGACGGATGCCCGCCGCCTGATTCCGTTCACGGCTGACTTGCGCGCGGAGTTCAGCGCCGCAACGGATCCGTGGCTGTTCGACATGATGAGACGTCATCGCGGCCTCTGGGGGCGGCCCAGCTATTGGTCGTTGTCGCCGGTCGCACGAGCCACGGAAACGACCCCGGGTGGCACGCCGATCGGCGCAGAAGACGACACGGCGTATTTCCATCCACTGGCGCGATGGGCGATCCGCCAGACTCTCGCCGTCGACGCCGGTGTCGCCCGCGCTCCATCGATGCTGCAATGGCGCATGGAGACGATCTCCCAGCTGCTCAACACGCCAGACCTCGGCTTCATCTCGGTGTGGAGCCCCACATTCATCCTGCGCCTGCTGGACCACATCGAAGACGACTTCACCGCCATCGTTTCCACCCTTCCAGACGCCATCGCCGCACCGCTCAGCGACCGCGTGCAGCGGGTCGGTCACGTCACCGGTCACGCGCTATGGCCGGACCTCGCGTTGCTCTCGTGCTGGACACACGGCGCGTCCGCGGCCTTCGTCGACGCCCTTCGCCATCGCTTTCCGCGCACGCCCATCCAGCCGAAGGGATTGCTGGCCACCGAAGGGGTTGTGTCGTTTCCGCTCGGTGATGATGACGCGCCGGTGCTCGCGATCAATGGCCACTTCCTTGAGTTCGAGCCGCTTGATGCGCCGTCGGAGCGCCCGGCACAGGCCCACGAGTTGGTCCCCGGCGCTCGCTACGAGGTGCTGTTGACCACGGCCGGCGGGCTGTATCGCTACCGGCTTGGCGACGTGGTGGAGGTGGCGCACACCCGGTTCGAAAACGCGCCACGGGTGCGTTTCGTCGGGCGACGAGCAGGTGTGTCCGACCTCTGCGGGGAGAAGCTGCATCCCATCGCGGTCTCCGACGCGATCGACGCCGCGGTGGCCGAGACGGGGCTGGACGTCGCGTTCATTTTGGTGGCACCCGACGGAGGCACCGCGGATCGCTACAGGATGTTTGTGGAGAGCAACTCCGACGACACGACACTGAACGCCGCAGCCGAGGCACTTGAAGCGCGCCTCTGTCGGCTATTTCACTACGGATACTGCCGCGATCTCGGCCAGCTGCAGCCGCTGGTGGCTGAGCGCGTCAACGACGGCTGGGCTCTGTTCCAGGCACGCTTGGAGGCCGAGGGCATGACGGCAGGGGACATCAAGCCACGGCGCCTCGACCGACGCCCCGATTGGCAGATAACTTTCGCTCAGACGGGTCGGCCGACGTGACCACGATGCGCAACCGTTGCGGGTTATTGAAGAACGCCTGGTACGCCGCCGCTCAGTCCAGCGAGCTGCGCCGCAACAAGCCGATCAGTCGGATCATCCTCGGCGAGATGCTCGTCTTGTGGCGGCTCGCTGACGGCTCCGTCGCGACGTTGCTCGACCGCTGTCCGCACCGAAACGCGCTGCTCAGCGAGGGCACTTGCAACGGCACCACAATCGCGTGTCCGTACCACGGTTGGACGTTTGATACGCGCGGCAATTGCGTGCGGATCCCTTCGGAGAGCGAGGATGGAACCACGCGTCGTCAGCGATCCACCGAGGCATTCCCGGTGCAAGAGTCCGACGGCCTCGTCTGGGTCTGGATGGGCGGCGACGTGGCACCTGACAGACCGCCGTTTGCGATGCCGTTCCGCGGCGTCGAGGGCTGGCGCACGTACTACATGGCCACCCGCTTCGAAAACGACGTGACCAACCTGGTCGAGAACTTCATGGATGTACCGCACACGGTGTTCGTCCACCGCGGCTGGTTCCGCGAGCGGCGTGGCATCCCGGTGCGCACAACCGTCGAACGCCGCACCGAAGAGGTGCTTGTCACGTACCACCTCGACGATGATTCCATCGGCTTCACCGACCGGCTGTTCAATCCGAAGGGCCTGCCGATGGTCCATACCGACCACTTCTTCATGCCGAACACGACCCGCGTCGACTACATCTACGGCGAGGCGGAGCGCGGCTTCGTCATCACCAGCACGTGCACGCCGATCGACGACAGCCACACGCAAGTCTACACGCTGATCAGCTACAAATATGGGGCGTTGGGTCGCCTCGCGCCGTTCTTTCTGCCCTGGTACACCCGAAAAGTTATCGAGCAAGACGTCGACATCATGGCCATCCAGCGCCGGGCGTTGAATCACTATGGCCAGGCGGATTTCTCCTCGACCGCAGCCGACGCGTTGCATGTTTTCATCGAATCGTTGCGCGAATGGGCTGAATCCGGCGGCGAGGGGGCTCGACCCAAACCGATGACCCGTGAAATGACTTTTTGGATCTGAACGCGTGACGATGCTTGCGATTGGCGACGTTGCGCCGCTGGCGCCTCTGTCCAGGTGGGGCTTGGCGTTGTCGACGGGACTAACACTGTGTCTCGTCGCGTGGTTCAAGCGGCGCCAGGCGGCTGGGGCGATCGGCGGCGCCATGTCGATGCCCAAAGCGTGGTGGCTGGCCTTTGCGGTGCTGTATTGGTTCTTCGTGTGCCCGCTGCTGGCCGCCGACGCTCGGGTTCCACAACCCCAGCGCACCGTCCTTCGCGTTTTTGCCGCCAACATGTGGCTTCGCGGCGTCATCGAGCTGTACATGCTCTACGGGCCCAAGAACTGGAAACCGCGCTACGGCGTCGGTCACGCCATCTTCAGCTTGGCGCTTGTCATCGCCATGGTGGTCGCACTGCCCAGCGAAAACACAGCGCCCTGGTTCGTCACTCCCTGGGCCTCGATTTCGACCGTCGCCATCGGCGTTTTAAACTTCAGCCTGGCCCTTGAAGCGGGGTATGCGGCCGCTTTCAACAAGATCGTTAGGGGCCAAACTACCGGTGATGATGGGCTGTGGTTCGCCGACGCTGAGAGCCCTCGTTTTCGACTCGTCAATCGCGTCACGGCCGCGTTCAACCTGCCGCTCTGGCTATGGCTTTGCGTGCTGATCGCCGCCTCCTGGGGGATGATGTGAACCACGACGACCGGAGCTTCCCCGATCCTGCCGTCGATGGCGCGCGTATGCGGCTCGCGGTACCGGCTGACAACGAACAGCTGCTGAGCCTCTTTTCGGACGTCCCGATGCGCGGCTCGCTCGTGCTGTCGACCGAACGAAGCCCCGACTTCTTCGCGCTGTACGACCAACAGGACGCGACGACCGAGTGCTGGGTGTACGACGATAACGGCTCGATCAACGCTATGGGCACGTTCATCTACCGGGCCGGCTGGCACAATGGGCAGCCTGCTACTGTGACGTATCTCGGGGACCTGCGCGCCCGCCCCAACGCACGCGGCGCCCTGGCTCGACTGTACGGCGAGACGCTGGCGACATCCGCGAAACCTCACGACACCGCCGGCTTCTACACGGGGATCCTCGCGTCCAATGAACAGGCACTCGCCGCGCTCACCCGTCGCAGCAAGAAGCGGTCTGGTCAGCCCATCTACCACCCACTACGCGATTACGACGCTGTGCAGGTGCAGTTCTTTCGCAAGCCGCCCGCAGTCTCCGGGGTCGCCGTTGTGACCGCGGACCAGTTGGCCATTTCGGATGTAACGGCGTTCCTCAATGACGCCCACCGCGATCGTCCATTCGGCTATCGATTCGACCGCGAGCTGCCGCACAGACTCGCCAACTGGCCCGGTTTTTCGGCCGAGAACACCTACGTCGCCCATGACGGCAGCGGCGCGATCGTTGGCGTGTGCACCGCGTGGGACGCAGCGCCGGTCAAGCAATACCGCGTGCGCGCTTATCGAGGCTCGATGCGCGCTTTTCGCTGGGCCTACAACGCCGCTGCATGGCCGCTTGGCCAGCCGTCATTGCCCGCGCCCGGTGCGTGCTTCAACTACCTCTACCTGGCCAATCTCGCCGTGCCGTCCAACGACCCCGACGTCCTGCGCGCCCTCTTACGTCGCGTCATGTCCGACAACTCCCGGGCCGGCTACCACTTCATCATGGTCTACATGGAGCGCGGCGCTCGCCTCAACGAAGCGCTCGGCGGCCTCATGGTGCAACGGCTGCCGTTTCGACTGTTCGCCGTGACCGCGTCCGATGCACCGGAGCCGAACTTCAGCGACGCCACGACCGGCTTCGAAATTGCGTTGGCGTAGCGGGTGTATCGGATGTCGCGTTTCGCGCCGCAAATAGCCTTTCACCTCGCCATTCGATCGCTGCGGCATCGTCCGCTCATCTCCGCATTGATGGTGGCCGCCGTCGCAATCGGGGCGGGCCTGCAGATCCCCGCCGTCGCGCTGTTGGACGGGTTTGGAGATGAGATCCGGCGCCAGGTCCTCCTGCGCGAACACGGCCACATTCTCGTGCAACCCGATGGCGCCGAGCCGTTCGAAAACGTCGCCGCGACGGTCACAAAAATCGCCGCGATCGATGGCGTTGAAGGCGTCTCAGTGCGCCTGGTGCACGCCGGGTTTGTCCGCGATTCCGGCGCATGGTCTCCCGTTCGCGTCGTCGGATTCTCGGCAGAGAGCGAGGCAGCCAGCAGCCGTCTCTGCGCGCGTGTGGACAAAGGTCGGTGCCCCAAGCGCGGCGAAGACCGAGCCATCTTGCTCGGGTATCGGCAGCACCTGCGCCTTGGCAAGCGTGTCGGCGACCGGTTGCGGGTCCTGCTGCCGTGGGATGACCTCGGCGACGTGGCCCTCTCCAACCGGCCGTATACCGTCGTCGGAATCCTGCGTGGCGGTGGCATCTGGCAGGCGGATCTCGACGTCTACATGCCCATCGACGTGCTCGGTGACGTCGTGGATCGGCCCGACGCCGCGAACCGATTCGCCGTCTACCTGTGCGCTATGGACCAGACCTCACGGGCGCTGTCCCCCGTTGCCGCTACCGTCCCCGGCGCTGTCGTCAAGCCGTGGTGGAAAGCGCATGCCATGGCCCACAACGCCATCAGGGGCAACGCACGCATCACCGCGCTCATCGGGCTGCTGTTCGCCTTCGCCGTGCTGGTTCCTGTCTTGACCGTACTCCTGGTGCAGGCCAACAACGAACGCAGCCACATGGCCGTCCTGCTCTCACTTGGATTGGCACCGTCCACCGTCGCCGCAGCCAGCCTCTTTCGCGCAGTTATGTTGACGGCGATCGGCGTCATGTTCGGCGTGATCACAGGGTTGTTCCTGTGCGAAATGCTCGCGCACTGGCCGATCTATCGATTCGATGGTTTCGTCGTCCGTCCGCTCGTCACGGCCCCGCGCGTTGTTGGCCCGGCCGCCGTGCTGCTCGTCGTTGGCTCTGTGGCGGGGGCCATACCTGCGCTGATGGTAGCGCGCACCAATATCGTCGCGGTCTTGCGGGGGAGTGGCGATGTTGCTTGAGTTGCGCGGCGTCTCCCGTTCGTTTGGCGATGAGTCGTCCAGGATCCGCGTGCTCGAAGGGGTCGATCTCGACGTCGCAGCCGGGGAACGTGTCGCCATCACCGGACCCAGCGGGTCGGGCAAGACCACGTTGCTGCACATCCTCGCCATGCTCGACGATGCTTTCGATGGTCGGTACGCGTTTGACGGGACCGATGTCGGGCAAATCGTCCCACGGGCTCGCACCGAATCGCGCCTGGCATCGATCGGTTTGGTTTATCAAGCGTTTCGAATTGTTCCGTGGCTATCCGTGACTGATAACGTCGCGTTGCCGCATTGGACCCTGCACGGCGATCGCGACGCTGCCCTTCATCGCGCCAAGGACGTGCTGAGACGTGTTGGGCTCGGGGGCCGGCTCGATCATCGCCCCGACCAGCTCAGCGGCGGCGAAAAGCAGCGCGTCGGAATCGCGCGCGCCGTCGTCAACCAACCTCGTGTCCTGTTCGCGGACGAACCGACCGGCAACCTCGACGGCGCAACCACCGCTGATGTCCTCGACGTGCTCGAAGAGGCCGTTGCCCACGGCGCCGCGCTCGTTGTCGTCAGCCACGACCCCGCTATAGCCGCGCGCATGGACCGCACCTACGAGCTCGCTGGCAGGTGACCTTTCGGGCCCGCCCGGACCCGATCGAGTTCTGGTAGCCTTGCGCCCTCTTTGGGAGGCTCGATGCGACGCTGTTCACCCATCGCCCGGACCCACTTTGGTTGCGCGGCTGCGCTCCTGACCCTCGCGCTGGCAGCTGGTTGTGGCGGCGAAGACGACACGACGTCCGATGAAGACACGGCTGTGGTCGATGACACGGCAGACGCCGGCAACACCGTCGATACAGGCGGCGGGCAAGACACCGCCAAGGCCGGGCAGGGCGACGCCACGAAGAAGACCGACGCCGGTCCTGCGTTCGACTGCAAAGAGGGCTGCGGCACGTTCAAGGTCTGCGCGCCGGTCATTCCAACTGCGCTCTGCGAGCAACTCTGCAACGAAAAAGCCAGCGCCGCGCCCGCCATCAAGTGCCTGACCACCGTCGTCGACTGCGATGAGCTCGTTCAATGCATGGTGTCAGCCGTCGACCCGCCCAAGAAGCCCGTACGCGACTTCGATAACGGCAAGACCGGCACCACCTGGAAGAAGCTCGCGGGTGACTTCACGATTCCGACGCGCCGCGGCCCGTGGTCATTCGCCAAGCACTACGACGGCAACCACAGCTACATCTTCCTTTTCGTGGGGCAGGGCGTGTTCCCGAACAATGCCAACTACCTCACGAACAACTGGAATTCCGTCAACGCCAATGATGTCAAGCAGTTCATGAACTTCTCGCCGGACAACGCCCACTACTTCTTCATCGCGTACAAAGACAGCAACGGCAAAGACAACACCAAGAAGTACATGGACACGATGCTCGGCAAGTTCGAGTCGGTGCTCAAGACGATGCCGGCGCTCAAGCGCTTGCAGTGGCGGGCTCGCTTGCACTTTGCGACCCAGCCCGTGCCGTGGACCAACCAGGATGTTCAGCCACCCAACGGCATCGGCGGGTGGTTGGGCGAATACACACGCAAACGACGGCCTGCCTATTTCGCGATCGACCGCTTCCAGCTGATCCGCCAGATCGGACTGCTTCGCTTCGTGCAGAACCCCAAATGGCTCATGCAGCACCTGCCGTTCGAGGCGCGGTACTACAACTTTGAATACAACCGCGCGAAGAATCATCCCGAAACCAAGGCCATGAAGATCGTCACCGTGTACGACCAGAAGACGGTCAGCGGGCAAACGTTCGACTTCGAACTACCCGCCGCCAAGGAGCTCGAGGGCTACGATTCGCTCGAGGTCGACCTGACTCACGACTGCATCGGCCACGACCAACAGAACTGCTTCGAATGGGACTACCACGCCCACCTGCGCGTGTTGGGCCGACCGGCGACGGCTGCGGGCGACAAGGACGAACCTGCGGCGTGCCAGGTGAAGGCCAACGAGGTCAAAGAGCAGAAAGAGACGATGGGCGTCTGCCACCTCGCGGGCAAGGCGACGAGCACCGCGTGCAAGGACCACTGCACCTGCGAGGCCAAGCATGGTGTTGGCGCAACCTGCAAGGGCTACAAACCCGCTCGCACAGCGTCCAAAGCGATCGCCGCCGACAGCAAGGCCTGCGATTGCATCGACCCGCGAGGGGAAACTCAGAAGAGGCAACGGATCTGCCGCTGGATCAAGGGCAACGTCACCGAGCGCATGGGCTGGTGTCAGTTCAACAAGAAGAACCACTTCTGCAAGGCCTGCAAGACGAACGGAGACTGCGGCAAAGACGGCGTCTGCAAGGGCTACAAAGCCGCTCAGAAGGGCGAGACCGGCTACGGAAAGTGCGGTTGCAAGGGCCACTACGTGCAGCGCTGGATCACCAGCTATCGCCGCGAGGGGCGCTGGACGACGGACAGCCCGCGCGCACGCTATTGGTTTGGCAACGGCGGCAAAGTGCGCCTGAACTACAAGGGCAGCTACCCGTACATCGTCACGCTCAAATTTCGGTACCTCAACAAGTCGGTCCCCAAGCCGACCGGCATCGTGAGTCTGTTTGGCGGCGGTGGCTTCAACCCCGGCTACAACACCAAGTACAAACCGATGCAGGTGACCGTTCCGGCGTCATCCAACAAGGTCGAGCTCGCCGTTGACGTCTCGGGCCACGGGTTCGGCGACAAGGCCGGCTGCGCCGAGTTCTGCAACCACACCCATCATTTCGTCGTCGAGTCGAAGAAGGGCAAGAAGGAGTACGTCAAGAAGCACCCCGTCGCCGGAACCCTGTACGGATGCGCGCAGCAGGTCGACCAGGGAACTGTGCCCAACCAATTCGGCACCTGGTACCTCGGCCGGGGGGGTTGGTGCCCGGGCAAGGACGTTCGCGTCGAGTCGTGGGACATCAGCGACCACGTTCAACCGGGAGAGACGGTTACGATCACCTACAAGGGCTTGTACAACGGCAAAGACTACAAGAGTGAGCCGGGCAACGGCGGCGGCTTCGGCGCACGCATCGATATGACGTCATGGGTGATGTTCTACAAGTAAGTACGATTTGAGTGTATCTGGGCGATCGTTAGGTTCCTGATCTCTGGTTGGTTCGCTTCGTCTGCCGCTCGTTCACATTTTTCTTTGATCCTGCGCGGCCCAACTGGGCAACCCAGAACTGGCAACTTGCTGCCACGCACAGGTCACCCCCAATCGACCCGGCTCACGTGACGCTTCTCGACGCATTTATCGCGCTCGCCCCGATCGCCCCGACCGACTCGCCTCGCGTTCGTCTCGGCCTGCAAGAAGCGGCGCGCGTGGTGCTCGACGCGCTTTCTGGACAACGTCGAGAGCCTTCGCGCCGCCGTCGCCTCCGGCGCCACCGTGTTCGATCTCGCACGTCAATCTCTCGCCAACGACGGCGTCCCCGTCGACGACTCCAAGCTCACCGCGCGCCTCGTCAACACCTGCCGGGCGGCGCTCGATAAACGCTTCCAGCGCGTGCGCGAACATGTCCTCGCTGAGATCGACCGCCAGTATCGCGCCGGTCTTGTCCCATCGGACGAACGCAAGCTCTTGCTTCTCGCGGTGCAAACCACGCTCTACGTGCAACGCCGCGAAGATGCGGTCAACCGGTGTTGTTGCCGGCAACACGACGTCGGACCAGCCGGAGCTTCGATGACAACGACGTTGGCGACTCGTCTGAGCTCGGCTTTGACGACCTGCTGTATCCGCCTGGATCCCGGCCGGCAATCGCCGTCGGCGAGGTTTTGGTGCAGGCGTGCGCATCGACACGCGACCACATCTTCGCCATTCGCGCACGCTCGGGCGGCGACCTCGATGTAAGCACCGCTGGCTCCGTCCCCTGGGCGCCAGCTCCGCACGACTCCTCGACCGTCTACATCGAGTCGGCCCCCGGCACTGCAACAACCGTTGTTCAGCCCGATGGGCGCGGTGTGCTGGTCGTCCACGAGGCCGGCAAGGGTGTCGTCGCCTACGACGTTGACCGCGCGCAAACAAGTGGCGCCATCGCCGCACACCGTATCGAGGCACCCAAATTCGTGCATGACTGCGGCCCAACCTGGGTCGTAGAGCTGATCGCCGAGCACGCGCAGACGGGCCAGCCGTTTGATGTCGCTGTGGCGCTGGGTGCCTATGCGCGCCTCGCGGATGCCCCCGATGACAACCCGACCGCCGCCATCTCGTTGCTCCTGGCTGGGCTGCCCGACCCGGACACGCGCCGCGCACAAGCTTGGTTTGTCGCCCAACCCACCCGTTTTCAGGACGCCGTTGTCGCCGCCGCCATCGCGCACGCCTACGCGCTGAGCGACGCCCTGGACGCGATTCACCAACGGGCCCTCAGCGGCGATCGGCAAATCCAACGAGCTGTCACGCGAGTCGCGGTGTCTCGCGATGACCTCGAATGCGCCCGTGTGCTCCTCGAAGCGAAGCGGCCCGCCGATCCGGCGATACCATGGCGTGTCCTCGAAATCCGCCAAACGCATCTTTGTGCGCGTTGCCGCCTCCGATCAAGGTCAAGAACCGGTGGGGTCTGCACGCCAAGCGAGCCGTGATCGACGACGATACGATCGCCATCGGCACCTACAACGTCGACCCGCGCTCGGCGAATCTCAACTCGGAGTTGCTGGTCATTTGCCATGGCAACAAGGCGCTGGCAGCCGAAATGAGAGCCAGCATCGGCGCGCGAATGAACCACGCATGGACGGTTCTGAAGTCCGGCGAGGTCAACCGAGACAACCTCGTGCGCGACGCTTCCAGCGAAGATTGGTGGAAGATGCACCTGGCGCGCCCGCTCGCGAGCGCATTCGACTTTCTGCTGTAGCTCCGCCGCGCAACGCTTCAAGTCCGGTTGCTGCTATTTGCAGCCCGTGATCTTGCCGTTGACGCACAAGCCGGTGGCGGCGGCGCACGCGTCGGCGGTGCACTTGTCCTTGTCGGCGCATGTCTTGACCGAAGTCGCGACGCACACGCCAGCTTTGCATTGACCCGCAGCGGCACAGGCGGTCGCGCTCGTGCAACCGATGCCGTCGGCGATGTTGGCGTGTTTGCACGTGCCCTTGTCACAGGTGGCTTGCGTACAGGCGAGCCCGTCCTCGGCGCAGTCAGCCGCGATCTTGCACGAAGACCCGCCAAACGGAGCCTTGTTCGACAGGTACACGTGCACGGGAAGGCGGCTGTCGGTCTTGGTCACGTTGCCGAGCTGGCCGCTGTTGTTGCGACCGAAACATCGCGCGCTGCCGTCCCCGACGACGGCACATGTGTGGTAGACGCCGGCGCCAACTGAGATCGCCCCAGCGAGGTTCTTCGGCACGCCCGCAACCGTCGACGCGTCTTTGCTGCCGTCGCCGAGTTGGCCGAAAGCGTTGTAGCCCGCGCAGCTGATCGCGCCCGAGTCGCCAAGGAAGCAGGTGTGGTAGGCGCCGAGGGAAACGCGAGTCAGCTTTGATGCGCCGAAGACCTGGACTGCCTTGTTCTGCTGCGCCGTCTTGCCGTTGCCGAGCTGGCCATGCGTGCCCCGCCCCCAGCACCAACCGGAGCCCTTGGAGTCGACCGCGCAGGTGTGGTCCCAGCCTGCGTCGATGTCGATCGCGTCGGTGACGCCGAGCGCCTTGACCGGAACGTTGCGGTTGCCGGTCTTGCCGATGCCCAGCTGGCCAAAGTTGCCCTGGCCCCAGCATTGCACTGTTCCGTCGACGAGCGCCGCGCAGGTGTGGCGTGTTCCTGCCCCGATCGCGCGGGCCGGACCGCTGAGCTTGGCGACGTGAACGGGCTTGAGCTGCTCCTTGTTGTTGCCCTGGCCGAGCTGGCCCTGATTGCCGTGTCCCCAGCACCAAACGCGCCCGCTCGTGTCCAATGCGCAGGCGTGGTAGCTGCCGGTCGCGACATCGACGATGTCCTTGAGCCCGGAGACTTCGGTGGATTTCATCGCGTGTTTCTTCGCACCGTTGCCCATCATGCCGTAGTCGCCGCGCCCCCAGCACCTGACCTTGCCGCTCTTGAGGACCGCGCAGGAGAAATCGTCGAGCGAATCGATGGCGATCGCGTCTGTGATGCCGCTCACCTTCACAACGACGCCGCGGTCGGCGTTGCCGCCGTAGCCGAGCTGACCGAAGTTGGACTTGCCGACACAGGAAACGGCTCCCGTGGACTGCAGCAAGCAGCTGTGGTCGCGACCGGTAGCGACGCCGGTCGCCCAACCGGTCACGTTCGCCTGGCAGGTGCCTTTGACGCAGGTCTTGCCCTTGCCGCATGCGCCGCCAGCCGGGGTCGGCGCGAACACACAACTGCCGCTCGCCCTGTCGCAGTAGTCAACCGTGCAGGGATTCTTGTCGTCGCATTTCTTAGCGGTGCCTGCGCATGAGCCGGCCGCGCACTTGTCGCCAGATGAGCACGCGTCGCCATCGTCGCAACCCAGGCCATTTGCGGCGGCCTTGTGCTGGCAAGCGCCATTGACGCAGGCGGCAACCGTGCACGGATTGCCGTCGTCGGCGCAGTCGGCCTCGTCCGCGCATCCCGTGCCGGCGAAAGGCGACGCGATCGAGCCGTAGACAGGCGCGCTGGGCCAGTTTTGAGAGCTTGTGCTGCCGGTTCCAAGCTGCCCGCTGTGCCCGCGTCCCCAACACCACACCGATCCGTCTTGCACGACCGCGCACGAGTGGTAGCCGCCGGCCTTGATCTCGCGCACCGAGCCGAGGCCCTTGACCGCGACGGGCTTGGTGCGGCTCTGCGTTGTGCCGTCGCCGAGCTGTCCGGTCGCGCCATACCCCCAACACCAGGCACCAGATTTGCTCGCAGCGCAGGTGTGGTAAAGCCCGCCGCTCAGTTTGTCAGGATCCTTAAGACCTGCTGCAACCACCTCGAACCAGCTGGATTTCTTCTTGCCGTCACCGAGCTGGCCGTGGGCGCCGTAGCCCCAGCATTTGGCGGCGCCAGTGGGGTCGAGTCGGCAGGTGTGCAGGGTTCCGGATGTGAGGCCGCTCGTCCGCAGCGGACTGTGCACGAGGAACGGTGCCCAGTAATTGGTAACCCGGCCGTTGCCGAGCTCGCCGTTGTCGCCCTTGCCCCAACACCATGTGTAGCCGTCGGTCGTCATGGCGCATGTCATGGAGCCGCCTGCCGAGACCGCGGTAACCGGCCCGATACCGACCTTCGCGGCAACCAACTGCTCCTTGTTGTGGAGCAAGCCCAGCTGTCCGGCCGAGTTGTGTCCCCAACACCACAGCGCACCCTTGTCGTCGATCGCGCAGGCGTGGTTGCTGCCCGTCGCGATATAGCGTGCTTTGCTGATGCCTTTGACCGCCTTGAACGTGTTGTGGTTGCCTTTCTTGCCGTTGCCCGTCGAGCCGATGTCGCCCTTGCCCCAGCAGACGACGGTTCCGTCCTTGCGGCGGGCGCAGGTGAAGTAGGCGCCGGACGCAAGCTGTTCGACACCGGTGAGGTTCTTCACGCCCGATGGCAGCGAACGCGCCGAGTTTGAGCCGTTGCCCAGCTGGCCGTACTTGCCGTCGCCGAAGCAGACGACCGCCCCGTTGGAGCGCAGCACGCAGGTATGGTCGCGACCGGGGGCGACCGACTTGGCCCAGCCGGAGACCTGGCCAACGCACCAGCCCGACACGCAGACCTTTCCGGTGCCGCAGATCTTGCCGTTGTACGGCGTATGCACGCACTGACCGTTGTGCGGGTTGCAGAAATCGAGGTCGCAGCCGTTGCCGTCCGCGCAGGACTTGGCGGCGCCGACACACTTGCCCTTGGCGCACGCGTCGTTGCTGGTGCAGGCGTTGCCATCGTCGCAACCGAGGCCTTCGATGCCGCTGACGTGGGTGCATTTGCCGGACTTGGTGTCGCACTTGGCGACTGTGCACGCGCTGCCGTCATCGCCACAATCGACGTCGGCTTTGCAGGCCCCGGCGGGCACCGGGAACGGATCGGAGCCGACCACGGGCTTGCCGATGTTGGGTGAAGAGCCGGACTTGAGGCCGATGCCGCGCTGGCCGTACTTGTTTTCGCCCCAGCAGTAGACGCGGCCGACCTGGTCAACCGCGCAGCTGTGGTAGTAGCCGGCTGAGATGTCGACGAGCGCGCCGCTGATCTTGACCTTCACCGGCGTCTTTTGGCTGGTCTTGCTGCCGTTGCCGAGCTGCCCAAGCGCGCCATAACCCCAGCACCAGCCGGCCGAACCGTCGATGGCGCATGTGTGGTAGAGGCCGCCGTCGATACGCATGACGTCGGTCAGGGTCTTGACCGTCTGCTTGCCCGAAGTTGTCGCGGTGCCGCCGTAGCCGAGTTGGCCGTGGGCACCGTACCCCCAGCACTTCGCGCCGCCGTTGCCGCTGACGTAGCAGTTGAAGTAGTGACCGGCCGTGATCGACCGCACACGCCGCAGCCCCGGGGTGATCAAGGGCGACCAGAGCTGCGCATACGGGTAGCCGCCAAGCTGCTTGTGTTGGTTGCTTCCCCAGCAGCGCGCGTAGCCGTCTTTGCTGAAGCCGCAGGTGTGGTGCGCGCCCGCAGCGAGCTCGACGAAGCCGCCTGCGTTGATGACCTGCACCGGCTTGTTCGCGTTCTTGTTGGCGCCGTTGCCGAGTCCGCCGTACGCGCCGTACCCCCAGCACCACGCCTTGCCGTTCTTGTCGACAGCGCACGTGTGAGCGCTACCGGTTGCGACGCTGACGATGTCTTTGAGACCGGCCACTGCCACGGGCGTCGTGCTGTCGGAGTTCTTGCCGTGACCAAGCTGGCCGCTGCCGCCCTGACCCCAGCAGACGACCTTGCCGTCCTTGGTCGCGGCGCAGGTGTGGTTGCCGTAGGCCGACAGGTGTTGGACCGACTTCAGCCCGGAGACCGCCACCGGTGAAGTGCGATCGGCTTTGCTGCCGTTACCGAGCTGGCCGCGTCCACCGTGGCCCCAACAGGCGACTGTGTTGTCCTGGCGCAGAGCGCAGCTGTGGTTGCCGGCCGCGACGACCGCAGACGCCCACCCGGCCGCGTTGCCGCTGCATCCCGTCGCGCTGCATACCTTGCCGTCGCCGCACTTGCTGCCGAAGGGCTTGCTAACATCCATACAGGCGCCGACTACGACCGCGCAGCGCCCGTCCGCGCATGGATTCTTGCCGTCGCCGCACGTGCGCGGTGTGCCGATGCACTTGCCGGCCGCGCAGCTATCACCTGTCGTACAAGCTGCTCCATCGCTGCAGAGCAGACCGTTGCCACCCGCCACATGCTGGCACTTGCCGGCCTGGCATTGCGCGACCGTGCAGGCGTTACCGTCATCGGCACACTGCGCTGCCGTCGAGCATAATTTGGACCCGTACGGTGCGGGCTCGGTGCCCCACACCCATGCCGGCCAGCGACTGTCTTTGAGGACGTTGTCGGCGAGGCCGAGCGCGCCGCTGTTGTCCCATCCCCAGCAATGGACGACTCCCGATTGGGAGAGCGCGCACGTGTGCTCTCCGCCGGCCGCGACCGAGACGACGTGGTCCATCCCCGGGACGCGAACCGGGCTGTATTTGGTCGACAGGTTGCCCTGGCCAAGCTGCCCGCGGTTGCCCAGACCCCAACACCAGAGCTTGCTATCCGGCCCGATGCCGCAGGCATGGAAGCGCCGCGTCGAGAGGGCCTTCACGTCGCTGACACCCTTGATTTGACGGTGGAACGCCCCCGACGACTTGCCGCCGTAACCGGTTTGCCCATAGTTCGCGAGCCCCCAGCAGTAGGACTGCCCGCTGAGGCGTACCGCGCAGGTCATGTGATAGCCGGCTTCGACCATCGCCATGGCGGTCAGCCCCGTGACCGGGCGCGGCTTGTACGTCGCATTCAGCCCCGAGATGCCGAGGCCCCCGTAGTTTGACGTGCCCCAGCACCACAAGCCGCCGTCCGTGCGAAGCGCGCAGGTGTGCGAGTGTCCGGCGGAGACCTGCACGACTTTGTCGATGTCCTTGTTGGTCAGCGCGATGGTGAGGTTGTCCTTTGTGCCGTCGCCCAACTGGCCCCACGCGTTGTGACCGAAACACGCGATCTGCCCTGTTTTTCGCAGCAAACACGTGTGTTCGTCGCCCGTCGACACGGCGATGGCGTCCGAGATTCCCGGCACTTTCTGCGGCGTGTTCTTGCTCGCCGTCTTGCCCGTTCCGAGCTGTCCGTACGAGCCACGACCCCAACACCAGGCGGCGCCGCTGAAATCCACGGCGCAGGTGTGGTAGTTTCCCGCGCTCACGGTCTTGACATTCGTTAGGTTGCTAACTTTTCCCGGTGAGCTGCGCGAGCCGTTGTTGCCCACGCCGAGCTGTCCAAACGCGTTGTGTCCCCAACAACTGACGGTCTTGTCCGGGCGCAGGGCGCACGTGTGCGCATGACCCGCGACGATCGCAGTTGCCCAGACCTTCCGTTCTTTGGCGCAAACGGCCCCGCTGCAGAGCATCCCCTTGCCGCACGAGGCGCTGCCCGCAACCGGCGCCGAGAGACACTGTCCGCCAGCCGGCGCGCAGAAGTCGCTCGTGCAGGAGTTGCCGTCGTTGCAGCTGACCGGCGCGCCGTTGCACGACCCCGCTTTGCACACATCGGAGGCTGTGCACGCGTTGCCGTCGTTGCATGGCGACCCGTCCGTCGCCGGCTTGTAGACGCATTTGCCGCCCAGGCACACGGCGGCGAGGCAGTTTTCGCCTGAAGCGGCGCAATCCTTGGCGATTTTGCACGACTTGGCCGGTGTGGCGGGGCCCTGCGCTCCGAAGATGGCGACCGGTACCAGGGAGTCCTTCATGGCGCCGTTGCCTAGTCGACCCGCGTCGCCGCGTCCCCAGCAAATCACCGATCCGTCAGCACGTGCGGCGCACGTATGCTCGTAGCCGGCTGCGACCGAGACGATGCCGTAAAGCCCCTTGACCACCACAGGTTTGAGGCGCTCGGCCTTGGATCCGTCGCCCAATTGCCCGCGCGTATTGCGTCCCCAGCAAGCGACGCCGCCTCCGGTTGTGAGCGCGCATCCGTGGAAGCGTCCGCCCGTAATCTGGACGATCTTGCCCAACCCAGCCACCGCGGTCGCCGTGGGCCGTCCCGACTTGTTGCCGGTGCCCAACTGGCCGTAGTTGTTCATGCCCCAACAGCGGCCGACACCATCCCGCGAAACCGCGCATTGGTGTTCCGAACCGGCGCCGACTCCGGCCTGGCCGGCGAGGTTGGCGGCGATGAATGGCCGGGTGCTGACCGAGCGCCGCGGGTTGCCGAGCACGCCGCCCAGGCTCGTTCCCCAGCACCAAACGTAGCCATCTCGCTTCAACGCGCAGGTGTGGCGAATGCCGGCTGACAGCGACACGACGCCGCTGAGGCCCGCGACTTGAACGGGGCTGTACCGCCACGACTTCGTGCCGTCGCCGACTTGGTAATTGGCGTTGTAGCCAAAGCAGCTCACGTTGCCGGATTTATGCACGACGCACGTGTGGTTGGAGCCGGCTGCGACCGAAACCGCGTCCGCTACCTTGCTGACGGTGGCGGGCGAGGTGCGGTCCGACTTGCTGCCGTAGCCAAGCTGCCCGTAGGTGCCGCGACCCCAGCACTGGACCTTGCCGCCTTCGATGACCGCGCAGTTGTGGTAGTCGCCAGCGGCCAGCGCGATAACTTTGCCGGCTGTCTTGACCGCGACCGGTTTGCTCGTGTCTTTCTTCTTGCCGTCGCCGATAACGCCGAACACGCCGCGTCCCCAGCACTGCACGTCGCCCTTGGTGGTCAGCAGACACGAGTGACCCACACCGGCCACCACGGTCGCGCCCGAAGACGTCTTGCTGCATTTGCCCTTGACGCAAGCCAAACCGTCGCCGCAGCTCGTGCCGTTGGGGACGGCCGCGAACAAGCACTTGCCGGTGTTGGCGCTACAGGTGTCAGCGGTGCATGGATTGCCGTCGTCGCACGTCACCACGGTCGCAGCGCACTTTCCTGCCTTGCAAGCGTCCGCTTTGGTGCAGAGGTTGCCGTCGGTGCATTTGCCGCCGTCCGGGCCGAGTTTGTGAACGCACTTGGCGACCTTGCCCTTGCCGCCGGGGCCGGGGACCGCCGAACACGAGTCCAGCGTGCAGTCGTTCTTGTCACCGCAGTCGATACCGGCCCCCGCACACGTCTTCGATTTGCACACATCGCCGGCCGTGCACGGGTTGGAGTCGTCGCATTTGGCGGTGTTGGCCTGGTAGACGCAGCCGGTCTTGGCGTCGCATGAATCGTCGGTGCAGACGTTGGCGTCCTTGCACGCGATGGCGGCGCCTTTGCACGTGCCGGCGGAGCACACCTCCTTGTTCGTGCACTTGTTGCCGTCGTCGCAGTCCGCCGAGTTGTTGACGTTGCTGCAGCCCGTCTTGGCGTCGCAACTGTCGGTCGTGCAGACGTTCTTGTCGTCACAGTCGACCTTCGCGCCTTCGCATTTGCCGTCTTTGCAGCCGTCCTTGCTGGTGCACTTGGTGCCGTCATCGCAGGTGTTGGCGTTGTTCTTGTGCACGCAGCCTTTGGCCGAATCGCAGCTGTCGTGCGTGCACACGTTGCCGTCGTCGCAGCCGACCTTCACACCGTCGCACTTGCCTGCCTTGCACGTCTTCTTGCTGCACTTGTCACCGTCGTGGCAGATCTTGTCGTTGTTGGTCGTCGTGCACCCAGCGGCCGGATCGCAGGCGTCGTCGGTGCAGATGTTCTTATCATCGCACGCCAGCTTCACGGCGACGCAAAGCCCGCCCTGGCACGTGTCCCCGGTCGTGCACTTGCTACCGTCGTCGCAAGTCGCCGAGTTCGCTTTCTTGGTGCAGCCCGACTTCGCGTCGCAGCCGTCATCAGTGCACGGGTTATTGTCGTTGCAGTCGAGCTTCAGGCCAGCGCATTTGCCCGCCTTGCACGCATCTTTGTCGGTGCATTTGTCGCCGTCGTCGCAGGTCTTGGGACCGGCAACGGGCTTGGCTGAGCACGCCCCTTTTTTCCCGTCGCAGGCGTCGTCCGTGCACACCTCTCCGTCGTCGCAGACCTTGCCCTTGCCCGCACATTTTCCGGATCCGCAGGCGTCGTTTTCGGTGCATTTGTCGCCGTCGTC
Organism: uncultured Enterobacteriaceae bacterium; assembly: GCA_964560875.1. Classification (GTDB taxonomy): domain Bacteria; phylum Myxococcota_A; class UBA9042; order UBA9042; family UBA9042; genus CAZLMW01. The sequence goes on along the minus strand of CAZLMW010000008.1, from coordinate 57,756 downwards.
GCACGCGTCGCCATCGGGAAGTGCGGCGTGTTTGCAGGTGCCGGAAGCGGCGTCACAGCTGTCCGTTGTGCAGTCGAGTTTGTCGCTGCAGTCCTTCAGTTTTCCGACACACGTGCCGGCGCTACATGCGTCGGTCAAGGTGCATTTCTTCCCGTCGTCGCAGGGCTTGCCGTCCTGGGCCGAGGCGTATTCGCACTTGCCGGTCGTGGTGTTGCAGGAATCGTCCGTGCACGTCTTGCCGTCGTCACACTTGCCGCAGTCTTTCGGCCCGGCGTCCACGCCGCTGGACGACCCTGCATCGGTGCCGCCACCGGAGCCAGACGTTGACCCAGCATCGGTCCCCGAGCCGCTGGACGAGCCGGCATCGGTGCCCGAACCGCTCGACGAGCCGGCGTCATTGCCGCTGCTGCTACCCGACGTCGACCCGGCGTCTGCTGCGCCGCTGGAAGAGCCGACATCATTTCCACCGCTCGATCCGCTGGAAGTCCCGCTGTCCGTTCCCCCGCCGGACGAACCCGAGTCGGGCGTCGCGACCACCGTATCTGGATCGCCGCCGCTGCTTGAACCCGCGTCGGAAGGCGGCAGAAAGACGTCGGGGAGCGGACCAATAGCGCTGTCTTCTGTATCGGCCGCGTGTTCCGCGTCATCTCCTGCGTTCGGGTCATCCGTGTCTGCCCCGACCGCAGCGTCGTCGAGCGTTGTTGCGTCGTCGCTGCCCGTGTCGGGGAGCGGGGACTCGACATCGACCGCACCCTTCGTGTCCTCGAGACTGGCCGTGTCGGTTCCGGTCGACGTGTCACTTGCGATGTTGGTGTCGAGCTTCGTGTCCGGTGTCGTGGCTGTGCCGTCGATCGTAGGGCCAGCAACGACCTCATCGTCACCGCCGCAGCCGGGTGCCGCGAGCAGCGCCGCGAGGCACAGAGCGAGGGTCCACGATCCCGCCTGAACGGTCGTTTCTTCTCGGCGTCGCCCGCACGGGCGCACCGCGCGGTGAATCGAAACCATCGCTACCTCCAGGAGGGGAGAATCGCGCAAGTGTAGCGCAACCACGTTCCCCCACGCCATCGCGGCGTCATGGGCTCAGGTTCGATCGGAGTTGCCGGGGCGCGAGGCTCCGCGGGTGCTGCCGCATTGCGATGATCGTCGTTACATTGCTTTTGTGGTCGGCGGCGTGTTTGCTTTTGGCCGGGTTGAGATACAACTGTGTTCGAGGCTGGCAACCGCCCGGCCTCCACCAATCGGCGACCAGTCCCTGGGTCGCGCGAGGCAATCATGGCACCAATCCGCATCTCGCGGGCGGGGCTGGTCGAATGTCCAGCTTGCCGCACCCATATCTACGTCGCTGAGTCGGTCGACGACACCGTTTGCCCGTTCTGCAAAGTCGGACTGCGTGTCGCTGCGCAGGGCGATAACGTTTTCGCGATTCTGCGCAATCACGCGGGCATTGCCGGCGGTGTCCTTGCGACCGCGCTCGCCGGTATCACGGGGTGCTCGACACCTGAAGGACCACCCGCGACTCCGGTCTATGGTGTGCCGGTTGACGTGGCCGCGGATGCGGGCAGCGACAAAGACACAGGCAGCGCGACCGACGCTGGAGCAACCGACGCTGGCAGTGCGTCCGATGTCACCACGACGATTGACGCCGGCGCCGTCGACACCCACGTCAAAGAAGACGCCCCCGTCGTCGCGCTCTACGGCGGCCCGCCGCTCGAAGATACGAGCCACGATACGGGTTCGGTCGAAGACGCGGGCAGCAACGCCAACGACACCCAATCGGCCAACGACACCCAATCGGCCAACGACACCCAATCGGCCAACAACACGGACGCGAAGAAGAAGGACATCCCCGTCGCGCCGCTGTATGGCCTGCCTGTCGACATCAAGCAGAAGAGCGACGACGCCGGCTCGGACGACGACGCCGCCGATGACCCGCCGCCAGCCCCGGAATACGGCATTCCCCCAAATCCTTAGTAGTCCGAATACCTGCGCCCCGGCGACGGCATGGTCAGCGAGAAATACCGGCGCGTTTCGCCGCCGATTGGCGCCGCATCGGAAGGCAACGAGCCCCGCGTCATCGCTCGTCGGCCGACCGCCATCGATTGGGACAACCCGCATCCGCTTTATGCTGTGTGGGAAATCACGTTGGCGTGCGACCTCGGCTGCAAACACTGCGGCAGCCGCGCCGGACCTGCGCGACCCGACGAGCTCACGACCGCCGAGTGCCTCGATGTCGTCGCGCAGCTGGACGAGGTTGGCATTCGCGAGGTCACGCTGATCGGTGGCGAGGCCTACCTCCGCGACGATTGGGACGTCATCGCCGCCGACATCACGCGCAGAGGAATGCGGTGCGGCATCACGACCGGCGCCATGAACCTCGACGATGAACGCATCGCGCGCGCTGTCATGGCCGGTGTTTCCACGATTTCGATTTCGATCGACGGCCTTGAGCGCACCCACGACGCTCAGCGCGGCGTCCAGGGTTCGTGGCGCAACGCCGTCGCCGCGGCACGAAAGGTGGCCCAGTCACCCATCCGCCTCGCCACCAACTCCCAGATCAACCGCTTGTCCATGCCGGAGCTCGCCGCGATCGCGCGTCTGCTGGTCGACATGGGGAGCGAGGCCTGGCAAATCCAGCTCACCGTGCCGATGGGCCACAGCGCTGACCGCCCCAACCTGCTGCTGCAGCCCTATGAGTTGCTCGAGCTCTTTCCGCTGCTCGTCTGGATCAAGCGCGAGTTGCTTGTGCCCGGCGACGTCTGGCTCTTTCCCGGCAACAACATCGGCTATTTCGGCCCGTACGAATCGGCTCTCCGTCACGGCGGCGACCGCGGTGCACATTGGCAGGGCTGTTCGGCGGGAAAGTGGAGCATCGGCCTCGAGGCGGACGGCAAGATCAAGAGCTGCCCGTCGCTGACGCACCACCACTATGGCAGCGGGACCTTCCGCGACACGCGTCTCGCCGAAGCCCTGCAATCCGACGGCATCGCCCATCTCAACAACCGCACGCGCGACGATCTCTGGGGCTTTTGCCAAAGCTGCTACTACGCCGACACATGCTTGGCTGGATGCACCTGGACGAGCCACGTGACCCTCGGCAAGGCTGGCAACAACCCGCTGTGCATCCATCGCGCCCTCGACCGGGAACGGGCCGGCCTGCGCGAGCGCATCTGCATCGTCGAGATGGCGCCCGGTGACCCGTTCGACAACGGACGATTCGAGTTGACGCTCGAGCAAGATCCCGAAGGAGCCGACGACGCGCCAACCGTCTTGGGATTCCCGCTCGACGTGGTCACGGGGCTCGAATTCGACGTAGCGAGCATCCACGAGCCCGACTACATCGACGCGGTGCTCGGCGGTTCGAGCCGGAAGCAGGGTCGGGTCGAGCTCGAGAAGCTAGCGCTCGGCACGCATCGCTACGATCAAGCCGTGACCTGACGGCGGTTCGCTCATGCGCCTCGTTGTACGCGCCGCCAACGCAAAGCCATCAGGCCCAAACCGACCAGGGCGAGCGTGATCAAAGGGTCAACCGACGCAACCATCATCGCCGTGCAAGAGCTTTCCATCTCGTTGTCCTCAATCGCGGCAGCCTTGCCGCGGTGTCGATTGTAGCAGGGCGAAAACGAGAGGCCGAGGGTGGGGTCGATCCCCGCTATTTGATCGCGGCGCCCGACACGGTGATCTTGTGCACCGCCTTGTTGTTGCTCTCGTTGCCTTCCTTGACCTTGTTGAGCCGATCGAGCCAGATGCCGACGTAATACGTGCCGGGCTTGGTGGTCTTTGGGATCACGCCAAAAGTCAGCGCCGAAGTGGTCATGCCACCGGCGAGTGCGCCTTTGCTGAGCGTCTTGAGCAACGGGTCGAACGTCAACAGCAGGCTCGTCTTGCTCAACCGGTACTCGACGCTGAAGGGCGCCGCGACCGTCTTGCCCATGTTGCGAATGCTGCCGGTGAAAACGATCTGGCTGCCGGGCGAATACACGGTCTTGGTTGGCTTGAACGAGATGGGGACGAGGTCCGGCAGAATCGTCGAGCCCGACCCGATCGTAATCTTGTAGACCCGTTTGTTGTTGATGGTCGACGACTCGCTGACCTTGTTGGTGCGGTCGATCCACATCCCGATGTACCAGGTCCCTGCCGATATGTTGGCCGGGATCTTGGCCACCGCGGTCGCCGAGGTTTGGCTATTGGGACTCAGGCCGGTCTTCTTGACCGTCGCGAGCAGCGGATCGAGCGTCGTGATGATCGACGTCTTGCTCAGCCGATATTCGACGGTGAACGAGCCGGCGGCGACGAGACCCTGGTTGCGCACGCTGCCGTAAATAACTGCGGTTTCGCCCGCCTTGTAGCTCGTCTTGCTCGTCTTGAGCGACGTGCCGACCAGGTCCGACTTCAGCGACGTGTTACTGCCGACCGTGATCTTGAACACCGCGATGTTGTTGGACTCGTTGCCCTCTTTGACCTTGTTGGTTCGGTCGACCCAGATGCCCAGGTAGTAGGTTCCCGGCTTCGTGGTGGGCGGAATCTTGCCCGTTGTCAGCGCGCTCGTGCTTCCCCCGGCCGCCAGCGCGGGTTTGGACACGGTTCGCAATACGGGATCGAGGGTGCTGACCGAGCTGTTCGTAGACAGGCGATAGTCGACCACGTACGGGGGCGCGGTTGTCTTGCCGAGATTGCGGATCCCACCGGTGAACACGACCGTCTCGCCGGATTTGTAAAAGGTCTTGGTCGACTTGAACGAGTACGGAGTGAGGTCCGGGGTGGTGCTCGACGAGCCGTCAATCGTGACCTTGTACATCGCGATGTTGTTGGACTCGTTGGTCTCCTTCACCTTGTTCGTGCGGTCTGCCCAGAGCGCAACGTAGTACGTGCCGCTCTTCGCATTGCTCGGGATCTTGGCGATTGTCGTCGCGCTCGTGGAGACACTGGCACCCAGCGATGGCTTCGTGACAACTCGGAGCAGCGGATCGGCTGTCGTGATGGCGGTGTTTGTGGAGAGTCGGTACTCGGCCGTGAACGTCCCCGAGCTCAGGGTGCCGAGGTTGCGAATCAACCCAGTGAAGACGACCGTCTCGCCCGCCTTGTAGCTCGTCTTGGTGGTCTTGAAGCTCTGCGGGGCGAGGTCGATGCCCTTCGTTGTGCTGCCGCTGATTGTGACCTTCACATAGCGGCGGTTGTTGCTGGTCGTTGTCTCTTTCACCTGGTTGGTGCGATCGATCCACACAAACAAGTAGTAGGTGCCGGGTTTGGTCGTCGCGGGAATGGTGACGTAGGCGTTCGCGCTGATGGTCTTCAGGGATGGCAGCGACGTCTTCTTGACCGTGCTGATCAGCTTGTCGCCGGTGCTCAACAGCGTGTTTGTGGACAGCCGGTACTCGACCGTGAACGGACCTGCATGGCCCTTTCCGCCGTTGCGAACCGCCGACAGGATCAGCGCCTTTTCGCCGGGTTTGTAGAGCGTTTTCGACGTCTTCAGCGAGCTCGATTGAAGATCCGCGGTGCCCCCGCCGCTGCCGCCCTGGCAGCTGTACGACGTCCCCTTGGAAACGCATTTGCTGCCGGACGCACAGATCTTGATCGTCTGCCACGCGGCGTAGTGCAGGGTCTTGTTTGCCATGCAAGTCGTCGCCACGCCGTCGCAGCCGTCGAACGCATATCGACGACGCGCGACCTGACCGAGGCATGAGTATTCGATCTTGCGGACGGTCGACCCGCATTTGTCCCCCTTGGCCTTCGTCGTGCCCGGCCCGATGTTGCAGCACGCTCCTTTCGCGCAGCAGTTCGCGGTTGGCGTGTGTTGGCATTTGCCTGCGACACATGCGTCCTTGGTGCACGGATTGCCGTCGTTGCAGCCGGTCGTCCCGCCCTGGCAGGTCCCGCCCTTACACGCGTCCTTAAGGGTGCAGCCGTTGCCGTCGTCGCAGCTGGACCCGTCGGGCAGCGCGGAGCTATTACAGGTGTTCGTTGCCGGGTCGCAGAACGTCTTCGAGCACGCTTCGCCAGCGCCGGCGCACTCGGTGTCGACCGTGCAGCAGCCGGGTTTTGTGACGATTTTACAGGTGTTGGTGGTCTTGTTGCAGGTGCCGGTTTTGCAGGCGCTGCCGGTCACGCAAGCGACGTCGGACAGGCAACAACCCTGCTTGGGCTGCCCCACGCACATGCCACCCGCGACGCAGACGTCACCGGTCGAGCATGGATTGCCGTCGTCACATGACGGGCCGACGATAGCGGTGTAGGCGGTGCCGCTCTTGGCTGGCTCACAAACCTCGCAGGGATTCGTTCCGGACTCGCCCTTCTTGACGCACTTGCCGTCGATGAAACACGACTGACCGTTGGGAGTGTGATTGCACATGCCGCTCGCCGTGCAGGTGTCCGCGGTGCAGCCGAGCTTGTCGTCGCAGTCGCCGTCGACCTTGCAGCAATCCGCTTTGGGCAAAGCCTCGCACGCGCCCTTGGAACAGTAGTCGTCCGTGCAGGGGTCTCCATCATCGCATTCGCCGCTCGAAATGCAGCCTTTCTTGGCGGTGTCGGATGCCCCTGTGCTGCCTGCATCTGCGCCGCTTGACGATGCACCGCTTGACGATGCACCGCTTGACGATGCACCGCTTGACGACGACGAGGACGCATCGCCGAAGGTCGTGAATGTACGTCCGTCGATTGAGCCGCCGTCTGACCTGGCAACGCACAGGCCCGCCGGTGCGCACTTCAAGCCGTTGGCGCAATCGCCGTCGACGGCGCACGTGGGCGCGAGAGTTTGAGGCCCCGTTTCGGTGTCCGAACCGCATCCGTAAACCAAGAACACGGCCGCACCGGTCCACCACATCGTCGTTGCCCTGCGCATACCACCTCCACGACGGCGGGCAGAGGGTAGGGGAGCCCGCCGGCAGCAACAATGAAGACATTCTCCACCCGCGCCGAGCCGGGGCGAATGCACCCGGATGCCACCCGCGAACTCCGATAGACTCCCCGCCATGGTTGCGCCCGACCCACCCGGCAAACCGAACGTCCCTCGCGTTCGTCAGTTCTCGTCCAAGAAGGCGTTGACACCGCACAGCAAGAAGCTGTTTCCGTCCGAATCGCTCAAAGATCGCCTCGCCCGCGCGGTTTGCGACGCCGGCTGCCTGCCGCGCAAGGAATTCTTCGAAGCGTGGGAGGTGGCGCGGCGCGTGCGCAGGCGGATGCGAGGCGGCCGGGTGTATGATCTTGCGGCCGGGCATGGGCTCGTCGCCGCGATGTTGCTGCTGCTCGATGGGTCCTGTCCGGGCGCGACGTGCATCGATCGCCGCCGCCCGCTATCCCATCAACGCGTGCTCGACGCGCTCGCTGTCCGCTGGCCACGACTCGCTGAAGACATCACGTACGTCGACGGCAGCCTGCAGTCCGCGCGGCCGGAGTCCCGTGACATCGTCGTCTCCGTTCATGCTTGCGGGCCGTTGACCGACCGCGTGTTGGACGTAGCGATATCGGCACGGTGCCGCGTCGCTGTGTTGCCGTGCTGTCACAGCATCAAGCTGTGCGATAGCGGCTCACTGCGCGGCTGGATGCACGCCCCACTCGCGATCGATGTGCAACGTGTCGTGCGGTTGGAGGCTGCTGGCTTCGACGTAATCACAGCGATGATTCCCGCCGAGATCACGCCGAAGAACCGACTGCTGTTGGCGACGCCGCGCGAGCCTGCCGCAGGGCAGGTCTGACTGGCACCGCGGAGTTCAGCAAGGCGCGGCGGTAAGGACCGGGGCGTGGGAGCAGGGCGGATTGGCCTGGCGCAAGTCCCAGAGTCCCGCGAAAAGTCTCATTGCCGGGCCTACAGCGGCGCTTGTGTGCATCGTTTGGGGTCCCACCGTGGTCCCAATGGGCGTGGGCGGCTGTTTCGTGAACGCGTGACTGCGCGGTGGCGAGGCCTGTGTGCGGAGCGTTCGTGGCGCCTCGAGGTCCCAGGCCGTGGATTCGGCGCATGGGATGGCGTGTAAGTGACTGAATTTGCTTGGTGCGCCGGTTGGCACGGGTCTTGTAACAAGGGCAGCGCCCCGGCTGCGGCGTCGGGGTCTTCACCGGCGCGGTGCACAGCGTGGGGAAGCATCACCAGGTTGGTTGGGCGGGCCGTCGGTGTCGAAACCGGCGGTAGGTCCGCGCGGCGGGGCGGTTCGCCTTGCTGCATGGTGGTGGTGCCGTCGCGCGGGGTGTTTGAGCCTCGCCGACGGTGCCGGGGGAGGAACCAGCGACGGGTCCGACGGGTGACACGAATCCCCGTGGAGGATCCCGGAGGGTGTGGCGGGGTTTGTTCACGTCAGCCCGCGCATCCGCGCATCCGCGCATCCGCGCATCCGCGCATCCGCGCATCCGCGCATCCGCCCATCCGCCCATCCGCGCCCGCGGCCAAGCTCACGGCTTCTCGTTCATAAGCTTCTGAACCAACGCCTTGATCTCTTCGGTCGAGAAGCTCGACTTGATCGACCGCACGACGCCCTTCTTGTCGAACACGACGTCCTTTGGATACGGATATCCCGTGCCCGGCGGGAAGTTGAAGCTCACCCAGCCGCTTTGTCCGACGATCGGATACGTCACGCCAGTCTGCTTCACGAAGTCATTGAGCAGCTTCTTGCTTTCGCCGCTATGCACGCCGAGCACCATCACGTCCTTGCTCTTGAACGGCTTCCACACCGCATGTTCGAGGTCTGACAACTCCAGACCGCAAATGGGTCAGAACAGCGCGAAGTACGCCAGGACCACGACTTTGCCCTTGAGCTTCGTCATGTCGTACTTCGTCCCGTCGAGGCCGAGGAACACCATCTTGGACGGCACTGGGTCGCCGACGTTGACCTGTCCACTTTGCTTCTTTGCCACCAAATAGAGGCGGTAGGGGTTCTGGTAGGAATCCGGGTCGTTGGAGAAGATCTGCAGCGCGATCTGCACGTCGTACTGCGCGCCCTTGCCGGTGAACGTGACCTCGAATGAGGCGGCGCCGCCCGGTGGCACCTTGAACGCCTTCTTGTCGACCTTGAACGGCTGACCGGCCGGCACCTTGATGTTTTTGACCTGCAGCTCGACCAGCCCCCGGTTGCGCACGATGACCACGCGGCTTTGCAGGCCCTTGCCTGTTGCGAACGTCAGCAGCTCGTCGCCGATCCACATATCCGGCGCGACGCGTCCGGGCGTGTACTTCAATGTGTGCACACCCTCCCACTCGCCGACGTATGCGACGCCGTCGCGCAGGAAGATCCCGAAGTCCTGCTCGAAGCCCGGGAAGTTCTTCACCTTCTCGGTCGCCAGCAGCTGCAGCGTGCCCGCGTCGTACATGGCGCTGTGGGTCCAGTTTGCCGCGGCCAACAAGCCGTTGTCGTAGCTCACCGCCTGGGCGCTGCCGTCCGGGCTCGTGTTGAACTCGAACTTCAGCTTGCCGTCGACGTCGCGCTTGTAGACGCCGATTCCTGCCCCGCCCATGGCGACAAACACACGCTTGTCGTGGCCATCGAGGTCACGCGCCATCCCGCTTGTCTTGACCGATTGGATTATTTTCGGTTTAGCCGGCGTTCCGAGGTCCACGACTCTCACGCCGCCTTCCGCGTCGGCCACGTAGCCGGATTTGTCGATGATCTCCATCTTCCAGGCATTGGAAAAACCGCCGACGGTATGGCTGTACTTGGGCACGCCGAGTGAGTTGGTCGTATACACGCGGACGCCGTTGGTGTGGACCATCACGTACAGGTGATCTTTGTACCAACGCATCCCTTCGAACAGCAGCTTGTCGTCGGTCTCGGTCGTGATCTCTTTGAGCTGCTGGGTCTTCGTGAAGTAGTACGTGCCGAGAAACGGAGTCTTCACCCAGTCGTCGCCATGGTGGCTGATGTAAATCACCTGCGTCCCGTTTCCGAGCTTGGCTCCCGCGCCCGTCCGCTGGCAGCGCTGCGGACCGAATCCGAAGCCGCCATTGACGCCAAACGGTTTGGCCGGGTCCTTGACGTTGGAGATCCGTATGCCGAAGCCGCCGCACATGTAGGCGTGATCGCCGATGACCTCGACGTCCACGACCTCATCGCCGTTTCCCTTGCCGAGGTAGATGAGCGGGTCCGCGATCTCACAGCACGTGCCCGGTACAACGTTCTTCTTGGTGCACGGCTTCTTCTTCGCACAGGCCAAACATGCGATTCCCTTGCAGCCCGAACACGCTCCCGACGGGGTGTGAAGACAGCCAAGCTGCGGGTCGCACGCGTCGGTCGTGCACGCGCTGGCGTCCGCGCATTTCTTGTTCTCGGGCTTGCCGGCACATGTCGCCATTCCGGCCGCATTCTTGGCGCAGGTGTCTGAGACGGTGCAGACGATTCCGTCATCGCATGGACCCAGCCCGGCCTTGAACACGCACTTGCCCTTGGAGCAGGCGTCGGCCGTACAGGCGTCACCGTCATCGCACTTCTTGGCCTGGCCGCCGACGCACTTGCCGCCCTGGCAGATGTCCATTGCCGTGCACGAGTCGCCGTCGTTGCAGAGCCCGGGAAACGGCGCGTTGTTGCATCCCGTGGCGGGCGTGCAGAGGTCCTTGGTGCACGAATTGCCGTCGTCGCAGGTAATCGTCGTGCCGACGCACGCCCCGGCTTTGCAGCTAGACGATTTTGTGCACTTGCTGTCGTCGTCACACGGCGATCCATCTTGGATGGCCACGTAGCTGCATTTGCCGCTCTTGGCGTCGCACGCGTCCTTGGTGCACGCCTTGTTGTCGTCGCAGCTTGTCTTGTTGCCCGGGATGCAGAAGCCGCCCTTGCAGGCGTCGCCTTGCGTACAATTGTCCTTGTCGTCGCAGGCCGCGCCGTCGATCACACCGTGAACACAGCCGCCCTTGTTGCCGCCGGACGCCTTGATGCAGTTGTCGATCGTGCAGATCTTGTTGTCGTCGCAGTCGGCCGCCACACCCAGACAAGCGCCGCCTTTGCACGTGTCCTTGAGCGTGCAGATGTTGCCGTCTTCGCAGCCCTTTCCCTCGTGGCCGTTGGTCAGGCCACAGTCACCGGTCTTCGCGTCGCACACATTGACGCGACATGCGACGGATGACGGTTTGCAGACCACCGTGCTGCCCGGCTTGATCCGACACTTGAACGGCGCCTTGGCCTTGTCGCAGAACACGGTCCCGTTGCACGAGTTGCCGTCATCGACCTTCTTGCAATCGGCGTCGGACGTGCAGTCGCACTGGTTCTTGCCCTGCACGCAAACGGCGACACCGTTGGACCCCTTTGCACACGTATCGCCGGTCGTGCAGGAATTTCCGTCCGTGCACGTCGCGCTGTTTGGCAGGTGAACGCACGCGGTCTTGGCCGATTTCGCCTGCGCATCGCACGAATCGTCGGTGCATACGTTGCCGTCGTCGCAAGTCAGCTCCCCTGCGCCGCTACATGCGGATTTGGCGCATGCGTCGCCGGTCGTGCATGGGTTGTCATCGTCGCAGGGGGCGTTGTTCGCGGCGTGTTTGCAGCCGTTCTCTACGCCAGCCGAGGTCTTGCCACCCGCATCGCAGTCATCGTTCGTGCAGGGGTTGTTGTCGTTGCACGTGATTGCGACGCCGGTGCATTTGGACGACTTGCACGTGTCCTGCGTCGTGCAGGCGTTGCTGTCGTCGCATTCCTTGGTGTGCGGCAGATGTGTGCACCCGGTCTTCGGATCGCATCCATCGTCGGTGCATGGGTTATCGTCGTCGCAACTCGGCGCCGCCCCGCCAGCACATTTTCCGGACTTGCAGGCGTCTTTTTCCGTGCAGGCGCTGCCGTCGTCGCAGAGCTCGTCGTTGGGCGGGTTGGCGCATCCGTTGGGCTCTGCACAAAGGTTGTCCGTGCAGGGGTTTTTGTCGTCGCAAGGCAGCTTCTTACCGCCCTTGCAGCTGCCGTCCGCGCACGCGTCGTCGGTTGTGCATTTTTTGCCGTCGTCGCACGCAACCTTATTTGGCGCGTTCGAGCAGCCGTTGGCCTTGTCGCAGCTATCGTCGGTGCATGGGTTTGCGTCGTCGCACGAACCGTGTTGACCGATGCAGGTGTGGCTGCCGTCCTTGGCCGTTCCGCACTTGGCACCGCTGGTACAGGCGTTGTTGTCCTCGCACGCGGTTCCCTCGGGTACCTCGGCCAACCCGCATGTGCTCTTGCCGGCCAGACAGGAGGGCACGAAACACGCCGGCGCGTCGACTTTGCCGATGCAGTCGGCGCTCACCGTGCATTCCGGTTTGTCGACGTCCAACTGCGCCGCGTCGCCGCCGGAGCTGTCTGCTTCCGCCATGTCCGCAGCCGCGTCGGTCTCGTCGTCATTGGACGCTTCTCGCGAACATCCGCCGAAGACCGCGAACGCTATCGCAACGGTCAGCATGGCAGCGCCACTCGTATTTGACGTGCGAAACCGGACCTGGATCAGGTCGGCGGTCGGGCAAAATGTGCGCATCGACATGACGACGGGCCGATCGCCGTCGCGTTACACCGCGTCTCGTCGCGCGTGGTTTGGAACCATCCGCCGCAGCCAGACATCCGCTCCAAAGACAACAGCCAGAGCGGCGCTCAGCATTACCGTCGCCGCCGCGATGGCCGGTGGTTCGAGAAGGGCCGCGACAAAGACGAGGGTCGCGATCCGTGCCCCCTCGAGAGGCCACGCCCACCTCTTCCGCTCAAGAATGGCGCTCGGCATGACCGCGCCAACCACGGTTAGCAACGCCAACACCGTACGGAGGGCGACCAACCCATCGGCTGTCCAGATGAGGGCAACGAGAACCGCAACGTTGGCTGTGAACGTGGCGACGACGTAACGCGCGACAGGCGCCGGGATGTCACCGTTGGCCAACTCT
>CAZLMW010000008.1:20939-44851 GCA_964560875.1 uncultured Enterobacteriaceae bacterium | reverse complement strand
CGCCGGGGGCAAGATCCGCTGTCTTGTCCGGTCCAACCACCCACAAGCGCCATGCGTCGCCGCGGGAGCTTGTCCTTTTCGCAGCGGCCCAAAGATCGCGCCACGGGACGAGGTTGGCCCACACGGCGTTGAGCGTGCCAAGAGGCCGGGTAACGCCGTAGGTTGGTTCTTCTTCTTCGACCTGGAACGTGCCGAACAGACGGTCCCAGGTGATCAAGATGCCGCCGTAGTTACGATCCAGGTACTTCGTTTCCGTGCCGTGGTGCACGCGATGGTGCGACGGCGTGTTGAACAGCCATTCGATCGGTCCGAGCTTGGGCACATGCCGCGTGTGTTGGACGAATTGATACAAGTAGTCGAAGACGATCAGCCCGACGAACATCTCGAACGGCATGATCAGCGCCAGGGGGAGCGACCAGAGCCAGCCCAGGACGCCGCCGAACAACGCTTGTCGCAGCGCGGCAGCGAAGTTGAAGTCTTCCGCGGCGTGGTGGCACTTGTGCACCGCCCACAGGAAGTTGATCTCGTGATGGTGCCGGTGGCGCCAGTAGCCGCAGAAGTCGTAGGCGAACAGCCCGACGATCCACGCCCACCACGAATCGACGGCGAGCGCTTTGGTCGGCGTTTGCGACGACACCCACAGAAACGGCGCCATGAACAGCGCTTTGGTGAACAGATCGGCGACCTGGAACACCATGCCGTGGCCCACATTCACGATCGCTTCACCGATTCGGTAAGCGTGTCGTTGGCGGGCCCAGCCGTAGAGTGCCTCGCCAATGATGAGAAGGACGAAAAGGCCATAGCCCATGCTGAGATAGTGCAGTTCAGTCATTTCGTTGCCTGTGCGGGTGCGAAGCGGTCTTGACGCCAACGTTATTTGGGATCACAGCGTTCACCACCGCGGAGATGGACTCGATGCGAGGCTCGGATCGGCCTTCGGGCTCATAGATCCGCGCCACCGCCAGGCCGTTGAACATCGCGAACAGCAGCAATGGCGCCTGTTCTCGCAGCGGCGCGGACAGCGTCGTGGACGGCACGAGCGCGTCGAAGGCGTCCGTGATGAGCCGGTCAAAGCCCTGCATCGCGTCCTGGAGCGGTTCGCGCAACGCGGGATTTGTTCGCGAAGCAACCGCCAACTCCAGCCACGCCACGTATGCGTCGCCCTGCCACTGCGCCCACAGCGTGCGAATGAAAGTCTCCGGGGCCATCGGGCCCTGCACCGCGCCGACAAACCCTTCCACGCGGTCGGATAGCACCCGAAACAAGGCGGCGACGAGGAGGCTCTCTCGACTCGGGAAGTGATGCAGCAACTGGCCGCGCGAACACGACGCTCTCCGGCAAACAGCTGTCGTTGTTGTACCCGCGTAGCCGCGCTCCGTGAGAACCGCGAGCGTCGCATCCAACAACCGGGTCCGCGTCGCTTCGGCTCGAGCTTGTCGTTTGCGTTGTGGTTGTGCCGTTGCCATGTCTTGCCTGAACAGTCAGAGTTGACGGTTTAGGAGCTTCCAGCAAAACAGTCAAGGGTGACTGTTTGTGTCGTAGTTTCGTGAGCTGACGCCCGCCGACGAGCGCCCCGCGGGCATCAGCACCCGAACGCGAACCCGAGCACCCCCTCGCTCCTCGAGCCTCCTCAACGCCGGCTGATCGGCGGCCCTCTCGGGGTGAGGGCGCCGCTCATCCGGCGCCGAGGAGGCGACCATGAAAGCAGCGACCACACGATTCGCGCACCGCAAGCTCCACGTCTGCCACCACGCCAGGGATCTCAAAGTCCATCGCTGGCGGCTGGCGGCGAGCATCCCGACCCCTGGGTTGACCTCGCGCAAGCCGAGCCCAAACATGGCGACATGATCCGCCACATTGCCATCGCTATCGCCGCCACTCTGCTCGCCGCCGGGCTCGTCGGGTGCGAAGAGAAGAAGCCCAAACCCTTCAAGACCGCGCACACACGCAAGGCCAAGAAGAAGAAGAAGAAGGAACAGCCACCGCCGCACCTCGACGACATCGATTACTTCGACAGGATGTGGAACGAGCCGCCGACCGAGGGCATGGCGCGCGTTCGCATGGCGCTAAACGGCCAGGGTAAAGCGATCGAGGGACGACCGTCCTACATGGCGTCGCAGTTCCGGTTTACAGCGGTCGAACTCATCGAGCGCTTGCATGAAGAGGGCTACCGGCCGACCGACCGCAAAGACGTCAAGGAGTTCAACCCCAACGAGAACGGCCGCTACGTGACCGACCTGCACCCGGGCCACTGGAAATTCTACGTCGACGCCGTGGACGACAGTTGGTTGCCGTGGATCAGCGACCCGATCACGCTCGTCAAAGGCAAGACCATCTCCATCAACGTGAAGCTGCAGCTGCCCAAGAAGCTGCGCCCCAAATACGAATAGGTCGCTGGCTCGGCGTCAGAGCTTCGGTTCCAACCCGCCGGTGACCGCCTGCAGCCCCCGCGATCGCCAGTGCACAGCAGGCGACCAACACCGAGCAGCAGGACTGGTTGTGTTTCGTTGTCGCACCTGCGACACCCGGACGGTTTCGCGCGCCATGACGGGCACTGCAAGTTCGACCACAACGCTGGGCCGCGCAGCGTCTCATCCGTGCCCCGATCGAGGGCCTGCTGAGCGGTTGTTCCCATTTCGTCGCAGTCTGCTAGCCTCTGCCGCAGCCATGACCAACACGATTCGTGCAACGCTGGGGCGAGACGCTTTCGAAGCCACCAAGCAGTGGCGTCTTCATGTGATTGCGTCGCCGGACAAGCTGTCCTGCGGCCGTGTCGTCGAGCTGGGCGGCGGCGAAACCTGTGTCGGGCGCTCGGCGGGCAATGGCCCTCGTGCGGTAACGATCGACGATCAACGCCTGTCCCGACGCCACGCCACGCTGCACGTCGACATTCAATCCGAGGACATCGCCGTTGAGGACCTGCAGAGCTCCAACGGTACCTGGATCCGTGGCAAGCGCGTGCATCGCCAGCCGCTCCGACATGGCGCAGTTCTTCGGATCGGCAACACCGTCGCGGTGGTCGAGCACGACCTCGGGCGCGCGTCGGCCTTCATCGGGTCGATTCCGGGCATTCCAGGCGCCTCGGAAGCGGCGCGGCAGCTGCGCGAACAAACCACCACCTTGGCGCGCAGCGGTGTGACGATTCTCGTCTCCGGCGCCGACGGTGCTGGCAAGGGCAAACTGGCCCGTGAGATCCATCGCCAAAGTGGTCGGACCGGTACGAAAGTCGCCGTTCGCATGGAAGATTCGGCCGGAGACGAGGCGTTCGACATGCTGTTCGGCGGTGGCCGCCACGGCAATGGACTGATCGAGCAGTCAAGTGGCGGCACGCTCATCCTTGGCCGCTGCGACCGGATGGCAGAGAGCCTGCAGATCGCCATCCGTCGACTGCTCGGCGATCCGGACCGGATGTACGACTACGATGTGCGGATCGTCGCGCTTGCCGAGCGCTCTTTGATGGAGCTCGCCGACGCCGGCCAATTCGACCTGCGCCTCGCCGAGCTGCTCAGCGAGCACCATATCGAGCTCCAGCCGCTGGCCTTGCGCAAGATGGACGTGGTCGCTCTCGCGGACGTCGTCGCCCCGCTTGGTGACAACCGCTACGCCTCGACCTGGGGCAGCGCGCTCGACGCCGACGCGGCCGAGATGCTGCTGCACTACGCATGGCCGGGAAACCTCGAGGAACTGAAGACGATCCTGACACCGCTCAGCCGCACGATGGGCGCGGACGGCTGCAAGGTCGATGATCTGCCCGCGTCGCTCATTCGCGACGTGAAAGACAGCCTGCATGGCAGGAGTCAGGGCGGGCTGCGCAAGCTCACGAATAACGCCCCGGTGCGCCCGTCCTACACCGCGGTCCAGCTCTGCCACCTGCTCGCAGTGCACGGCGGCGTCAAAGAGATGGCGGTCGCACTCGGGTACTCGCAGACCGAGTTGATCCGCATGTTTCGCGAAGTGGACGCTTGACCCTTTGGTTCGGCCAGACGCACACGCCATCTAAATTCAAACACCGTTCAGTTTTTTCTATTTGACGACGGCTGGCGCCACCGCGACCAACCGCGATCTTGCTCGCTTGTTCGGTCAAGTGATAATATGATCATGCCATCATACCAGTGCTTCTAACAACATGGAAAGATGCCGGTTAATCGACATTGTCCGCCCGTTGAAAAAGCGCGCGATTGGGCCACGAGCCACCGTCGCATAATTCGACACACAACCTAATTTGACCGAGCCCTGTGTCGCCCGGATGCTGCCTGCCGTGCGCGCGGCAAAAGGAAATCTGTATCCGCGAGCCCGAAACGGGAGCCACGATGCTTGTGCACACCACGAAGAGCCAGATAGCTGGCGGCCGCCTGGTCGCGCTTGGCTTCACATTCGCCCTGCTGTCGTTGACCGCGGCGTGCGGCCAAGACCAGACGTTGGAAGGTCCGCCTTCGGCCGATGAGGATTCAGCCGGAGACAGCGGCCAGGTCGATACGGGCAACGTCGGTGACGACACGAGCACAGGGCCCAAGGATGCCGGTGCGACGGATCCCGATACGGGTTCGACCACCCCAGACGCGGGCACAGCGGCGCCTGACACCGGTTCAGCCCAACCTGATACGGGAACAACGACGCCCGATGCGGGAACAACGACGCCCGACACGGGTACTTCGACACCAGACGCCGGCACGGTCACGCCGGACGCTGGCGCAACGGCCCCCGACACAGGGACCGCGACTCCGGACGTTGGCAGCGGCGATCCCGACACCGGCTCGGTTACGCCCGACGCTGGCGGGACCGCGGATACCGGTTCGTCGACGCCGGATGCTGGCACGACCCCCGACGCGGGTCAGACGGCTGACTCCGGCTCCACCGAGGCGGACAGCGGTTCGACGAGCGGCGATACAGCCACCGGCACACCGGACGCCGGCGGCGCCGTGGATGCGGGACCCAAGCCGATGTGCAAGGTGAACCTGGACTGTCTGAAGCTGGTCAAGATCAGCCAGTGCAACACCGCGGTTTGCCTGGCTGGGCAGTGCAAGATCATGCCGCTCAAGGACGGCGCGACCTGTAGTGACGGCGACGCGTGCACCGGCAAAGACACCTGCAAGGCTGGCTCATGCACCAGCGGCGCGAAGCTCGACTGCGACGATGGCAACCCCTGCACCGTGAATGGCTGCGATAAGAAGGTCGGCTGCCAGGCGGGCAAAGCGAAAGATGGCACCAAGTGCGGCGCGAAGAACAAGTGCTTCACCGGCGGCATCTGCAAGGCCGGCAAGTGTGATGGCGGCAAACACACGACGTGCGACGACAGCAACAAATGCACCAAGGACAAGTGCGACGCCGCGACCGGCAATTGTGTGTTCCTCGCCAGCACGGATAAATGCGACGACGGCGACGGCTGCACCATCGGCGACGCGTGCAAGAACGGAAAATGCCAGGCGACCGCGAAGAAGGGCTGCGACGACAAGAACCACTGCACGGTCGACAGCTGCGATAAAGACACCGGCAAGTGCGTCAACAAGCCGGCCACAGCCAAGTGCGATGACGGCAACAAGTGCACAACAGGTGACGTCTGCAAAGCCGGCAAATGTGCTCCCGGCAAGCCCCAACTCTGTGACGATGGCAAAGCCTGCACCAAGGACAGCTGCGACCCGAAACAGGGCTGCCTAGCGACGAACGCCGACGGTGCGCCCTGCTCCGATGACAACAAATGCCTCAAGGGCAAGTGCGCGGCCGGCACGTGCAAGCTCGGGTCCGGCAAGGGCTGCGACGACAACAACCCGTGCACCGTGGACACCTGCGCGGCGGGTGGCGCATCCGGTAGCGACGCCAACGGCGGTTGCAAGTACGCCGCGGTCAAGGACGGGACAAAGTGTGGCGACGGGACCAAGTGCCTCGATGCGTCCACCTGCAAGGCCGGTAAGTGCGCGCCTGGCGCCAAGGTCGACTGCGATGACGGCAACCCATGCACCAAGGACGCTTGCGATCCGAAGCTCGGCTGCAGTTGGTCCGCAGCCGCGGGAGCCTGCGACGACGGGAACAAATGCACAGCCGGCGATGCCTGCGCCAATGGTTCGTGCAAAGCCGGCAAGAAGGTCGACCCCGAGAAGGCTTGTGGCGACGGCAACAAGTGCACCAAGGCCTCGTGCGACGCGAAGAAGGGCTGCACCAACACGGCTTTCGACGGCGCCTGCAGCGATGCAAACCCCTGCACCACCGGTGAGACCTGCGTCAAAGGCGTCTGCGGCGGCGGCACGAACGACAAGTGCGACGACGGGAAGGTCTGCACGCTCGATGTGTGCAACGCCAAGACCGGCGCGTGCGCATGGGCGGGCAAGGACGGCAAGTGCGACGACGCCAACCCGTGCACCGGCGACGGCGTCTGCAAGGCCGGTAAGTGCGGCGGCGCGGCGCCCAAGGACTGCGATGACAAGAACATCTGCACCAAGGACAGCTGCGATCCCAAGTCCGGCAAGTGCCGTCACACATCGGCGACCGGTGACAAGCCCACGCCGTGCGACGACAACAGCAAGTGCACCGCGAACACGACCTGTCAAAAGGACGGCAAGTGCGCCGGCGGCAAGGTCACCGTGTGCGACGACGGCAACACCTGCACCAAGGACATGTGCAACCCGACCACCGGCAAGTGCGGCTTCTCAGCCAACAACGGGGCGACCTGTGACGTGGGCAAATGCACGACCGGCGACTTCTGCAAGAACGGCGCCTGCAAACCCGGCACCGGCAAGGCGTGCGACGACGGCCAGACATGCACCAACGATTCCTGCGATCCCAAGACCGGCACGTGCACATTCGCGGCGGGCAAGGACGGCACGAAGTGTGAGGACGGCAAGAAGTGCACCACCGGCGACGCGTGCAAGGCCGGCCAATGCGTGCCAGCCAAGGATGATTGCACCACGGCGAAGGTGAACGTCGAGTGCGGCAAGACCGCCGGATGGACATTCAACAACTCCCAGTCCAACGTGAAGTGGGGCATCGATGAGACGCCCAAGGTCGCGGCCATCAAGGACTGGGGCTGCACCGTCAACGCGAACAACGGCAAGGACTACTGCCACAGCTGGGGCAACGGATGCCGCACCGTGAACACGACGATGTGGACGCCCTGGATGTCGGCCGAGAAGATCAAGGGCAAGGTCCGGATCAGCTTCGACTACTACATGGACATCGACTCTGCGACCGACCGGGTGACCATCTACCTCTACCGCGAAAATGGTA
The DNA here is from genome assembly GCA_964560875.1 of uncultured Enterobacteriaceae bacterium. Taxonomy (GTDB): domain Bacteria; phylum Myxococcota_A; class UBA9042; order UBA9042; family UBA9042; genus CAZLMW01. The sequence goes on along the minus strand of CAZLMW010000008.1, from coordinate 37,633 downwards.
CGACGTTTGGCCAGTACCTCGGCTTCCACCAGGTGCCAAAGAGCAAGCTAAACGTGCCGGTCAAGGACTACGGCTTCATCAGCGACAAGGCTGCCGGCGGCAAGATTCGCCTGCGCGTCATCTTCTATGCCAACACGCTCGGCAATAAGGGCGCCGGATTCTTCATGGACAACTTCCGCCTGAGCAAGCTTCAGGAGACGCCCGAAATCTGCACCGACGGCAAGGACAACGACGGCGACGGGGCGATCGACTGCAAGGACACCGAGTGCAAGGACGCCAAGGAATGCCAGGAGATCTGCACCGACGGCAAGGACAACGACGCCGACGACAAGGTCGATTGCGACGACAGCGACTGCAAGGGTGGTCCGGCGTGCACCAAGCCGATCTGGAGCCAGAACTTCACGTGCGGGGCATGGCCCAAGGGATGGACGAAGGCCAACACCCAGTACTCGGTCAAGTGGAACGTCGACCAAACCCCCGTCGTGCCCGAGCTCAAGGACTACGGTTGCACGCTCAACCTCAACGACGGCACCGACTACTGCCACCCGTGGACCAGCACGTACTGCCGCACGACCAACGCTGTATTCGTCCAGTCGCCGCCGATCGACACCACCAACATCCCGGTGAACGCCGCGCTGCTCATGGACATCTACACCGACCTGGACGCGTCGGATTACCCTTACTACTGGATCCGGAAGACTGGTGGTGGCTTCGGCACGAACTTGCACTACGGGACGATGAAACCGTTCATGTGCGGTTCGACCACCTGCGCGCTCGGCAAGAAGCTCTACAAGGACGTGACGGTGCCGCTGACCAAGGTCAAGGGCCAGAAGTGGACGCTGCAGCTGCGCCTGTACGGCTCGTCGCTGGGCAACAAGGGCAAGGGCCTCTTCGTCGACAACATCCGCGTGGTGCCCGTCAACAAGTAGCGACACCTCTATGGGTCGCGCGTCACTGACTCCATCGCGTTCACATACGCGATTTGCGCCTCGTTCCACGCGTCGGTCGTGAACGGCTCATCGAACCAAGCGTCGAGAATCTCGGTCGCCAGCGCCTTGGTTGTCTTGCGAATCGACAGCGCCAACGCGTTGGCGTGGTTCCACCTGCGAGCGCCGCGCGCTGTCTCGGCGTCGGCGCACAGCGCGGCCCTGACTCCGACCACCTTGTTGGCGCAAATGCTCGCCCCGGTCCCCGTCCAGCAGATGACGATCGCCTCTTCTGCGTCACCGTTCGCGACAGCGCGCGCAGCTTGCTCGGTGACCACAGGCCAATCGGTCTCGCCCCCGGGCTCGTCGGGCCCGAAAAAGACGGCTTCATGGTTGCGCTTGGCTAGCTGGTCCAGCACGTGAGCGACCAACGAAGTGCGCATATCCGCGCTGACGGCGATTCTCATGATCTGCTCTCAGCTCGCTGCCACCGCGGCGGGCATGGCGCGCTCCACGATTTCATCGATCCCGCTCGAGACGGGCAGGGTGCCGTAGTGGCGCCCATGATTGCCGTCGAGTCGGCTCGCGATGAACAGATCGGCGACCGCTTCAGACGAGCCCTGCATCAGCACCGAAGCCTGGAGCGCTACGGCGATCCGCTCGACCAGGTCTCGGGCACGCATCTCCATGTTGGACCCGTCGCGCAGGTCGGCGAACAGCTTCGTGACGAAGTTGTCGTACCTTTTGTCTGAACCGATCGTTCGATTCATTTCGACACCGAGCGCCTCCACCGCTGCCGGCTCGCGCATCATCGCGCGCAGCACATCGAGGCACATCACGTTGCCACTGCCCTCCCAAACGGAGTTCAGAGGCGCCTCGCGGAAGAGCCGCGCCATAGGTGCCTCCTCCACAAAACCGTTGCCGCCATGCACCTCGAGCGCTTCGTAGACGAGGTTCGTCGCGCGTTTGCACACGTGGTACTTGCTGGCGGGTGTGGCGATTCGCGCAAGGGCGGCCGAGTGCTCGTCGTTCTTCCCTTCGTCGTAGGCCCGTCCCAGGCGCAGGGCGATGGCCAGGGATGCCTCAACCTCCAGCGCGAGGTCGGCCAGCAGGTTGCGCATCAGCGGCTGTTCGATGAGCCGCTTGCCAAACGCCTTGCGGTGCGCCGCGTGCCAGTACGCCTGGGCGACCGCGGCCCGCATCACGGCCGCCGATCCCATCACGCAGTCGAGGCGCGTGTGGGCGACCATTTCGATGATCGTGCGCACACCCCGGCCTTCTTCGCCGACAAGCTGTGCCCAGGCGCCGTTGTATTCGATCTCGCTGGACGCGTTCGATTTGTTGCCGAGCTTGTCCTTGAGCCGCTGAATGGCGAACCGGTTGCGCGTGCCGTCGGGTTGCCAGCGCGGTAACAGGAAGCACGAAAGGCCCTTGTCGGTGTGCGCCAGCGTCAGGAAGACGTCGCACATCGGCGCCGAGCAGAACCACTTGTGCCCCACCAGGCGCCAACCGTCTCCATCGCGGATCGCCCGGGTCGTGTTCGCCCGCACGTCGCTGCCGCCCTGTTTCTCGGTCATGAACATGCCGACCGTGACGCCGGACTTCTGGTCGGCGGGCACGTTGCGGGGGTCGTATTCGCGGGACGTGATCTTGCCGAACCATTGGTCGTGCAATTCCGGCTGCCAACGCAGCGCCGGAATCGAGGCGAAAGTCATCGTGATCGGGCACCCATGCCCTTGCTCGACCTGCGTCACCAGGTAGCATTTGGCGAGCCGGGCGACCCATGAACCGGGCCGGTCGTCTGTCCAGGGCTGGCTGTGCAGCCCATGGCGGATCGATGTCGCCATGAGCTCGTGGTACGCCGGATGAAAGCGCACTTCATTGATGCGATGCCCGTAGCGGTCAAACGCGTGCAGCTTTGGCTGATGGACGTTGGCGAGCTCGCCCAGCTCGATGAAGCGTTCCGTTCCGACGTGCGCGCCAAGCGAACTCAGCTCGTCTTCGGCCCACGCGGCGTTCTCTCGCACGATCGCGTCGCGCAAGGCGTTGTCGCCGTCATACGGGTTGAAGTCGACCAGCGGGCGCGCTTGGTTGATGACGTCGTGGTTGGGGGCGGGAATCATGGTTCCGGCGGCGGACGCCGAGGCGGTTGAGGTGTCGGACATAGGCTCTCTCCACTGCGCGAGACGCTACCAAGATAGGCAATCCACGTCACCTGCACCGGTTGCAGGTTGCCCCTTGCCGAAATGCACGCAATCGTTAGACTGCGACCCCTGACGCGATGCGTCATGACGCGCGATTGGCAACAAGCACACGAAGCAAGAAAAGGAGCAGCGATGATCGTCGACCACTACAAGAGCAACCTCCGCGATATCCGCTTCAACTTGTTTGAGTACCTCCGCATCCAGGACAGCGCCCTGGGCAAGGGGCCGTTCGCTGGCGTCGACGTCGAGTCGATGGACGGCGCGCTCGAGGAGCTCGAAAAACTCGCCGTGGGACCCTGGGCCGCGAGCTACATGGACTCGGATCGGGTCGGCCTCAAGCTCGACGAGGATGGCAACGTGACGCTGCCGCCGTCCCTGAACAAATCCCTCGGCGCGTACTACGAAGGCGGCTGGCAATTCCTTGAGGTGCCCGAGCATATGGGCGGTGTTGGCGCCACTCCGACCATCGCGTGGGCCGGGTTCGAGCTGCTCGCCGGCGGCAACGGCAACGCGGTCTTCTACCTGCTCGGAACGACCATCGCGCGCGTCATCGATCGCGTCGCCACCGAGTCACAGAAGAAGTGGTTCACAACGCACGCGCTCGAGAACAACTGGGGCGGCACGATGATGCTGACCGAGCCCGACGCCGGCAGTGACGTCGGCGCAGGCAAGGCGCGCGCCCGGCACATCGAAGGCGACATCTGGGAGCTCGAAGGCACCAAGCGTTTCATCACCAACGGCGACTACGACTTCCCCGAGAACATCGTCCATCTCGTGCTGGCGCGGCGCGAAGGCGGCCCTCCCGGAACCAAGGGGCTGTCGATGTTCATCGTCCCCAAGTTCTGGCCGGACGAAAACGGCAAGCCGGCTGAGCGCAACGGCATCTACGCCAGCAACGTCGAAAAGAAGCTCGGCATCAAGGCGTCGGCGACGTGTGAGATGACGATGGGCGACAAGGGCCCGTGCCGCGGACTGCTCGTCGGTGACAAGCACCAGGGCATTCGGCAGATGTTCATGGTTATCGAGTACGCCCGGATGGCGGTCGGTTTCAAGAGCATGGCGACGGTCTCTACCGCCTACCTCAACGCGCTGGCCTACGCCAAAGAGCGCGTCCAGGGCCCCGATCTCAAGAACGCCGCCGACAAGACCAGCCCGCGCGTGCGCATCATCGAACACCCCGACGTGCGGCGCATGTTGATGCTGCTCAAGGCCCACGCCGAAGGCATGCGTGCGCTCTGCCTGTTTACGGCGAGCGTCCAGGACAAGGTGCTGCTGGCCGGCGGTTACGAAAACCCCGAAGCGCTCCCTCTGCACAAGACCAACGACCTGCTGCTGCCCCTCGTGAAGGGCTACTGCTCGGATCGCGGCTTCGAGATGATGTCGACGGCGCTGCAGGTGTTCGGTGGATCCGGCTTCTGCATGGATTTCCCGGCGGAGCAATACCTCCGCGACCAACGTATCGACGCCCTGTACGAAGGCACGACGCACATCCAGTCGCTCGACCTGCTGTTCCGCAAGATCCTGCGCGACGGCGGCCAGACCTTGATGTCCCTGCTCGGTGATGCGACGGCGCTCGCTCAGGGCGATAAAGGCGGTGACGCACTCGCTGCTGAACGACTCGCTCTCGGGCGTGCCCTTGGCGACTTCCAGGCGATTATGATGACCATGCAGGGCAAACTCGGCGAGTCGATCTACCACGCCGGTCTGCACGGAAACCGCATCCTTTTGGCCCTGGCCGACACGGTCGTCGCTTGGCTGCTCTTGGCGCACGCGACGGTCGCGCTCGACAAACTCGAAGGCGCGTCGTCCGCAGATCGCGACTACTACAACGGCAAGATCGCCAGCGCTCGCTTCTTCTGCTCCGAGGTGCTGCCCAACGTCACGCTCGCGCGCAAGATCGTGGAAAAAGGCGACCTCAAGCTGATGGACGTCGAAGAGGACTGGTTCTAGGCGAATCGCTCTATTAGCTGTCTTCTTCGGTCGCGCGAACGACGACCACGCCATCGCGCGCATCGCCGCGCAGCGCCAGGAACACGTGGTCCAACCATTCGCGGCCGTGTCGACAATCGGCAGGCGGGATGCCGACGGCTAGCTTTGGATTGACGCCGTACGTCTCACCATTTCGGGCGACAAACGTCTCCGCGAGCAGCTCATCGCGGATCGACTCGGCTTTGGCGATCGCTTCGGCCTGGTCCAGCGAAACCACGAACGCAAAGTCGTCGCCGGTCAGTCGGCCGATCAAGGCGTCGCGATCGAGCTGATCTTCGAGCAGTCCGGCGACTGAAATCAGGGTGTCGTCACCGGTTAGCCGCTCGAATCGACGGTTCACATCCGCAAAGTCCTCGAGGTCGCAAATCACGAGCGCGCCGGGCGATTGGTTTTGCATTCGCTCGTGCAACTGGACGACGAATGGGTCGACGTTGAGCAGCCCGGTCAGCCGGTCGTGTTGTTCGACATAGCTCATGCGAAGCTCGGCGAGCTTGACCGCCGTGATGTCTTCTTGGGTGCCGGTCACGAGCGCGTCGCCATTGGGACGATGCTCCACAGCTGCCGTCACGCGTACCCAGAGATAGCTGCCATCGCGGTGTTGCACGCGGAGCTCTTCCTGGAACAGCGGCGCGTCGCCCTTGATGAGCGCCCGCAGGCCCTCTCGAACCCGGGTGGAGTCCGCCTTGAAGAGGCGATCGAACCAGGACTGTGGGTCGTCGCGGATTTCCTCGTCGGTGTAGCCGAGCTGCGCTTTCCACGCCGCGTCAAAGCGCATCGTTCCGCTGCCAAGATCCCACGTCCATGCGCCGCTGGATTTCTTTCGGACCGCCTCGCTGTAGGTCTTCTTCAGGCGCTTGATGGTCCGGTCCGCGCGCTCCTTCACGACGTCGTCAGCCGGTTTGAAGCCGCCGCTGTTTGGGTCGAATGTGTACAACTCTGCGCCGCGCAGACTGCCGCCGAACACGCTGACCACGAGGTATTCCACGCCGGGGTAGAGCGGTTCGCCGTCCATCACCGCGCAGGCCACATCTTCGTCGCTGAAGTACGCGCCGGCGTCACAATGGCTGTGATAGATGCAGACGAGCTCCTGGCCGGCTTCGATGGCCCGCGCGATCTTCATCTCGTTGAGCTTGAATGCGGTGCGTGCCGTTCGACGGTACGTCGTTGGATCGAGCTCGTGATAGCGATCTTGGAGGTTGCGGCAGACGACGGCTTCGAACCCGCCCTCGGCGGTCCGGACGACGAAGCCGCACGCCTCGTTCGGATAGTTGGCCAGGCAGTCTGCGACAACCGCGTGATATGCGGCCGGATAGCGCGCGAAGTTGGCCAAGGAGAAGTTCAGACGCTTGTTGCCTGGTCTGGACCGCGATGAATTGCCCTGGGATTTGACGCTCGCTGCGACCATCGGGCGACCTGCTTCGGTGTGAAGTTTCGGCTCGGCGGCGCCGTGCATCTCGAAACGGGCGATGGCCGGGATTGGCTCGAGGCCCAGGAGGTCGCTGAGGACCAGGTCTGCGATCGCGGCGCCAACAAAGGGTGCGTCACCAGCGTCGGCGCGTCGCTCGAAGTCAAAAGCGATGGTGCTCACACGGGCGTTTCGCGACTTTCCGACAGCCCAACCCGTGGCGTCCTCGGTGGCGACGACGTCGGCGCTCGCCCCGTACGCGCGTGCGGCGATATAGAGGTGTACGACTGGCGGCTCGACCAGCGCAGCGTCCTCGACCACCTGCAATTGGCTGTCGAGCTCGATGGTGGCGGCGTCATCGTAATTGGCGCAGAGGCGGCCCACGCCCGCACCCACGAGGTAGCGACTACAGGCGTCGGCGATGAGGGCGGCGACGGCGAAACCGTCGGTAGCAGCCACGACGCCCCATTTTTGCAGATCGACCTGACGCGCCAGGTCGACGCCATCGACCAGTAGCTGTCGATTGAAGCGAGCAAGGAGCTCGGTAGGAGTGCGCATTGCAGCGTTCGCCGTGGTGCTTGACGCGGCCCGCTAGCCGCCAGCGATCGCCGGGATGATGCTGATCTCGGCGCCGTCGGCGACGGACGTTTCGAGCCCGTCGAGGAAGCGAATATCGTCATCGCCCGCATATACGTTGATGAAGCGGCGGACCTTGCCGTTCTTGTCGCAGATCTTCTCCATCAAACCCGGATGCGCGGCATCGAGCGACTTGAGAACGTCGCCCACGTTGGCGCCGTCGAGCTCAACGATGTCAGCGCCGCCCGTAAACTTGCGCAGCGGGGTCGGAATCTTAACGCGAACAGCCATTTTGTCTCCTTGTCGGCATCTGCAACGCCTTATCGCCAAGGCCGGCAGACAAATCAACTATCGTCGGCCGTGTTCAGCCACATGCGCGCCATCCACGTGCGCAGCGACAATCTTCAGCGACGTCAACGGCTGTAGTCTTGAACCCGCCGACCACGCGTCGAATCAACGCGGATTGGCCAGGATCAGCCTCGCACTTCAGCGCAGAAACGAGTGACCGAGCACACATCGCCCCAACTTGTCCTACCACTGGACCAATCACACCGGCGACTTGGCACGTCGCGAGCATGTCGGCTGGCGGCGCTTCTTCGAACAGGCACCGATAGCAGGCACCGCCAGGCTTCACGACCATCCACTGGCCGCGTCGCCCAATGGCTGCCCCGATGGCTGCGATGCGTGTATTCGCTCCGGCGCGATCGGCGATGGCCCAGTCGTTGACGACGAACTTCGACACAGCGTCGTCTGTGCCCTCGAACGCCACATCGCAGCCGTGCAGCAACATCTCAGCGTCGCGAGCGGTCATTCTCGCCTCGCGCGTTTCCACCTCAAGATTCTGTCCGAGGCGGGCCGCGAGAGACTTCAGTTGCGCGGCCAGGCGTTCGGTCTTGATCGCTCCAGCGTCATCTTCGTTGTACAGGACCTGGCGATGCAGGTTGCTGACCTCGACAACATCGGTGTCGATCAATCGCAGCCGTTCGACGCCCGCGCAAACGAGCGTCCACGCACCAGGGACGCCGAGTCCGCCACAGCCAATCACGGCCACACGGCGCTGTCGCCAGCTCGCCGCGTCCGTCATTCCGAGTTGTCCACGTGATGTTCTTCGTCTTCGTCTTCTTCGTCTTCGTCGTGATCGTCTTGTGCCGGCGCCGCGAAACCGCCGAGCGCCCATGCCACAGGGTTGCGGGAACGCACCGACTCGGGAATCTCACCTTGGAATCCGGCCGCCTGGGTCCGCGCGGTCGCCGCGCCGTGCAACGTGACGGTCCCCTCGAGGTAGTCCGCAAGCTGCGACGAGATGCGGTCGAGGCCTTCGTCCGGTTCGTCGTTGAGCAGATCGTAGATCACGATGCGCAGCCCGACACCGGCGTCGCGGGCTCCGATCACCAGCGGCGAGTAGCGGCCAGCGATCTGGGAGAAAGCACGGTGACGGCTCTTCAACCGGCGGATCGCATCGGCAGTCTCATACGCCACGACATCCGAGCCGGCGTTCGAGGGGAGAATCACCGGGGGCAGGGCGGCGCGTTGGCCTCGCGTATCGATCCTTGGCGCGACACGGGATTCGTTGATCCATGCCAGCACATCGAGCAGCCATGTCTGTTGGGCCGCGCCCATGTCGAGCTCGACAACCGGTTTGCCAGCGCGCCGTTTTTCGACAGCTCTGGGCACGCCACGCTGTCCCTTACGTCGGTTGCGGTTGTCGCGACCCTTGCTGGATTTGGTCATCGTTCGCCGCCCAGGCGGTGGCCGCAAAAGACATGATTCCCGTCGGTTGTCCCGCAGATTTGGGGACCGGTGCGGCGATATGGGAAACTGCCGGCATGACGACCGTGCCCGCCACCCGCCTGATGCGCAAGCGCCGCCGTGAGCGGCTGCCAGTGACCTCCGCGAGCGTGGCTCTGTTCCGTCTTGGCGAGCTTTGCAACAACGCCTGCCCGATGTGCAGCAACTCGGGGCGACCCGAGGCGTTCCGCATCGATGACGCCGATCTGCTCCGCCGCGTGGACCACCTGGCTGCGCTGGGATTTCGCCGCGTCGTGGTCACTGGCGGTGAACCGACGATTCATCCCGCTTTCTGGGACGTCGTGAAGCGCCTCGGGGAGCGGTCGATCGCCTGGGACATCAACACCCACGGCCGCAGTTTCTCTGATCCGGCGTTTGCAGAGCGCGCCCTCGACGCCGGCCTCGAGCGAGCGATCGTGAGCCTGCACAGCCATCTGCCCGCTATCAGCGCTGAAATCTCCGGCAACTCCGAGCACGGCCACCTGCAAACCGTCACGGGAATCGATCACCTCGTGGCCGGCGGCTGCGAAATGATGCTCAACGCGGTCGTCTGCAAGCTGAATGTCGCCGATCTTGTCGCGTACGTCGGCTACTGCGGCGATCGGTTCGGCAGTGAAACCCAGCTCAAGATCGTGTTCCCCTACACCGGCGGCAAGGGCGGGGATTGGCACGCGATCGCCCTGCGGTACAGCGATGTCATGCCTCAGGTCGAAGCCGCCCGCGCAGAAGCCCGTCGCCGCGGAATCACGATGCTGTTCGAGTCGTTCCCCAACTGCATTCTGCGCGATGGAGAGGCGACCAACCTGAGCCGTTCGGGGTTTGGAGAGACCCACTATCTCGAAGATATCCACGGCGTCGACGTGTTCCCGATCCGCCACATCGAAGCGGCCTTGGCCGTCTACCCGCCCGCTTGTCGAGATTGTGCCGCGCTCAAGCGCTGTGGCGGGATCAGCGAGGACTACGCGCGCCGCTATGGGGTTGAAGAGTTCGTGCCAATCGCCATCGACTAGCCAAATATATACTGGTCATCTGGATAGATAGAGCAGCGCTATTCGATGATATCCACGGCGTTTTGATGAGGCGCTACGGACGGATTCAGCAGTCGGGTTCGGTGCGGCGATCGGTGTTTGGGCGTCGGGCGACGGTGACGCTGCAGCGCGGCGATCACGCGGGCCGGGAGACCTTCCAGGCGGCGTTTCGCGTACGTTTCAAGCCGATGCTTCTCCTCTTCCGTCAGGTTCGCTTCGAGTTTCTTCCACTTGCGTTGCTCTTCGTTGACGCTGCGCTGGGTCCGTTTGAGCTCTGCCTGCGCCTGCTGCAACGATTTGGCGGATTCGACTCGCTTGGTGGCTGCCTCGAACATCGAAATTGTCCGATCTGCGAAGCGACGCGCCCGCTCGTAGTTGGTCAACGCTGGTTTGGCGGGCGCTTTGGGCGTGAGGTCGGCCAGCTTGGGCAAGTTGGTTGGCAACGCGATGACGAGCTTCGGATCGCTGCTCTCTGAGCCACAGTCGACATCCGCATCGTACTCGCCGGGTCCGCATGGCGCCTTTTCGTCTTCGCTCTCTGTTGGCGCGTAGGTGTGCGCGACCTCGTCTTCGGACGCGATGGGCCCGTCGTCCGCGAGCTCCGCGATGTCTTCTTCGACGTCCACGTCACCCGCGAAGCCGACGCCGATGAACGCGATCGACGCGATCGCAAACGTGGTCACCGCAACGAACGCCATCGTGCCGCCGCTGAACCACGGCGCGGGCGCGCTGGCCACGTTGTGCGAGGCGCCTTTCTGTGCGGTGGAGCGCCGCATTGTCTCTGAACCATTTGTCTCTGAACCATTTGTCTCTGAGCCAGTTGCCGCTTTCATCGCTGTCTCCGTGCCCTGTCGTCCGACCCCTTGCGCCAAACCGCTCGGGGCAGGACGACATTCCCGGGCCTGAATTCTTCGACGTGTCATCGCCGCAAACGATCTTTCCGGTTGACAGAATAGTCCTGCACGCATTATTGGTCATACCACCCGGCCAGCGGATGGGATGTACGGAGAAGCCCGTGACGATGAATCTTGAACCGATCGTACGCACGACGCTTGTTGAGAAGGTGGCCGCTCGAATCCGGGCCGCGATCATCGACGGAAGCCTTCAGTCCGGCGACTCGCTGCCTTCGGAGCGCAACCTTGCAGCGCGGCTCGGCGTCAACCGGTCGAGCGTCCGTGAAGCTCTGCAGCGACTGGAAGCGCAGGGTTTTGTCGAGGTGAAACAAGGCGGCGCGACCCGCGTGCGGGACGCCATTGCGTCGGCCGGGTTGACGTTGCTCCCCTACTTGCTCGGAACCGGTAGCAATGTTGAACCGAAGGTGCTTGTCGACCTGTTGGAGATGCGGGTCATGCTTGTCGCCTGGACGGGCCGAACCGCGGCGACGACGGCAACGGACGCGGACCTCGTCGACCTCCAGGCTTTGCTCGATGCTCTCGATGCAGCGGCTGCCATGAGCGATGACCGCGACGCGCTCCAGGCCGCTGATTGGGCTTTCTTTGAGCGCCTTGTCGACGCGACCGGCAACCAGGTCCTCGAGCTCATCGTGTCCGCAGTCCGCAAGGTGTACGACGCGAACCAAACAGTGTTCGGAGATTTGTACGACGGCTTCGACACATGCCATCACCACGCAGCATTGGACGCGATCCGCAAAGGCGACGGCGATGGAGCCAGCAGCGCGCTGGCCGCGTTCGGTCAACGTGCGGTCGAGATTGCGAAGCGTCGTCCGACGAAGAACGACGAGGAGAAAGTGGTATGACCAACACGAGCAGTGCAGCTCCTGCCCCCGGTTCTGAGCCGAGCGGCGGGGTGTTCTTGACCGGCTTTCCCGGATTCATTGCGGGTCGGTTGGTCGAGAACTTGTGGGCGCACGACGCCGGCGGGGGACGCTACTTCTTCCTGGTCGAGGAGCGCTTTGCGTTCGCGGCCAAGCGGAAGTGTGAGGCGCTTTGCGAGCGGTTTCCGGCGATGCAGGGCCGCTGGCAGATCGTGGTGGGCGACATCGTGCGGCCCGATTTGGGCATCGACGCTTCCGCGATGGACGTCCTGCGGCGTGAAGTCACGCGGGTTTGGCATCTCGCCGCTGTGTACGACCTCGCGGTACCCTTGGCGTTCGCGTGGAAGGTCAACGTCGACGGCACCCGGCACGTCTTGGACTTCTGCGAGATGCTCGTCGGCATCGACGCCTTGTATTACGTGTCGACGTGCTACGTCGCTGGCGCGCAGACAGGGCTCGTGCGTGAAGCGGACCTCGATCGGGGCCAGCGCTTCAACAATCACTACGAAGCGACGAAGTTTCGCGCCGAGCAGGAAGTTGTGCGGCGCCAGGGCTCGATCCCGACCGTCATCCTGCGGCCGTCGATCGTGGTGGGAGATTCGCGCACCGGAGAGATCGCGAAGGTCGATGGCCCCTACCACGTGCTCGCCCTGCTGACCCGCCTTCCCGCATGGATACCGGTGCCGAACATGGGTTCGGGTGTCTCGCACATCAACGTCGTGCCGGTCGACTATGTGGTCGCGGCGATGGGGGCGCTGAGTCGTGATCCACGCGCTGTTGGGCGCACCTTCCACTTGGCTGACCCCACCCCGCCGACGACCGGTGAGGTGCTGGGTGCCATGGCAGCGGCTCTGCGTCGGACCGCGCCGCGCGGTCGGGTGCCAATGGCTGCGGTGAAAGGTCTGTCGCGCTTCGGGGCGATGCGCCGTGCGACGCGGATTCCGCCGCAGCTGCTGCCGTACATCGAATCGGGACCGGACCTGGACGTCGGCAACGCCGCGGAGCTGCTGGCGCGGACTTCGATCCGTTGTCCCCGCTTCACCGAATACGCGCCCACGCTGGTTCGCTGGGCCACCGCCAATCCCAAAGTGCTGCACGGAGGTGCGCGATGACTGCCGTAACGACGAAGACCAAGGCCCGACGGCCGCGAAAGAAAACCAAGAAGAAGCGCTCCTCGAGCGGTCGTATCGCGCGGCGGGAAGCAACCGCCGAAACGAGCGCGTCAACAACAAGGCGTGCCGCCGTCGCCGCAGTCCCCGTGGTGTCCGAGCCCGACAACAACGACGCTGCTCCGGCCGAAGCGTCCTGGCTGCTCGGAGACAGCACGTCGGCGGAGGTCCTGTACCGCGGAACTCGAAGCCGACAGGCCGAGTGGGCGCGTCGGTCTGTGTCCGATCGACTTGCCATCCTCGATCGGCTTCGCGCTGTCCTGGCCGACCGGATGGAACCCATCGCGGCGCTGGTCCGCGAGGAAAACGGCAAGCCAGAGGTCGAGGCGATCTCGCACGAAGTCGGCGCGTGTATCGCGTTCGTCGAACACCTGTGCCGCGTCGGCGAACGGCACCTCGCTGGTCGCACTGAGATCGACGCATGGCTGCCGTTTCGCGTCGCTACGGTGACCCCGCGCCCGCTCGGCGTTGTGCTGATCATCGCGCCCTGGAACGTCCCGCTGGCCATCCCATTTACGCAGACCGTCGCGGCCCTCGCTGCCGGCAATGCGGTCGTCCTCAAACCCAGCGAGGTGACGCCTCGTATCGGCGCGGCGATCGGCGAGTTGCTCACATTGGCTGGTGTGCCGGACGGACTGGTCGAGATTGTCCAGGGCGATGGAAAGGTGGGCGCTGAGCTCATCGACGCGCGCCCCGACAAGGTCTTCTTCACAGGGTCCGTCGCCACCGGACGCCGGGTCATGGCCGCCGCCGCGCGTCATCCGATCCCTGTGTGCCTCGAGCTGGGCGGCATCGACGCGATGATCGTGCGCGACGATGCAGACCTTGATTTCGCTGCCGCGGCCGCGACCTGGGGTGGCCTCTTCAACGGTGGCCAGGTTTGCGCGTCGGTCGAACGCCTGCTCGTCCACGAATCGGTCGCCGACCGGGTCATCAGCCGGCTTGTCGATCGCATCGGTGAGCTGGACGAAGACGCCGATCTCGGCCGGATCACGTCGGCTCGGCAGCGCCAAATATACGATCGGCACATCGCCGACGCTCGCGAGCGGGGGCTGACCATCGCTTGTGGAGGGCGCTACATCGGCCGCGACAAGCTGGCGCCGACAGTAATCCGTGGCCCCGGTCTGCGCGAGTCGCTGGTTTGGCGTGAAGAGACGTTCGGCCCGGTTATCGCCGTGTCCACGTTTCGGGACGACGACCACGCGATATCGCTCCACAACGACACCCGGTTCGGGCTGACCGCTTCGATCATCTCGGGCGACGTCGACGCTGCTGACCGGATCGCGGCCCGACTCGACGTGGGTGCTGTCGCAATCAACGACGTCGCTGCGACGCTTTACGCCCGACCAGCGCTTCCATGGGGCGGCCGCGGCGAATCCGGCTTCGGCAGCAGCCACGGGCGCGAAGGCTTGTTGGCGTTCACGCGGCCGCACGTCGTGGACCGTGCCGCCGCCGGGTTGAATTTCAAGCGCCCGTGGTGGTTCCCCTACGACTCTTATCAGCGGGAAGCCATGCGCCAATTCGCGCTCACCGTCGCTCGCTCCGCGCCCCGTGAGCGGGTCATTCACGCCGGCAAGCTGCTGGCGAATCTCGCGGGTCAGCTCATCAACACCAAGAGGCTTTAGCTGTGGTTGTTCACGACAATGCGCGACGCTACCAGCCTACCCCGAACGGGCATTACGAGAGCTGGTTTGTCCGCGCGAACCATCCGACCGACGGCCGCGCAGTTTGGCTCAAGGCCACGATTCTGCACCGCCTCGACGGGACCGCTGTCGCGGAGGCTTGGTGCGCCGTGTTCAAAGAGGGCGAGCGCCCCCGCGCGTTGAAGACAACCGTCGATTTCGTCGACGCGCGATTTGGAACCCGTGACCCAACTGTCGAGATCGGCGCCTGTCGCTTCGACTTCGGCGTCGCATCGGCCGGTCGGTCTGTCGGCGCGGGCGGATGCTCCGGAGAGCTCGCAGGCGACGACACGACGCTGAAGTGGGATCTGTCCTGGCGACCTGCCGATGGTCTGCTCGGCCAACCGCTTCATCTGTTCCCGACACGCCGGATGATCGACGGCTTCTTTCCGCGCAACAAGCTGGTAACGCCGGCGCCTGTCTTGCTTGTCGCCGGAACGCTCGTGATCAGCGACGAGACCATCGAGCTCGACGGCTGGCTCGGGATGCAAGGCCACAACTGGGGGCGCGAACACGCTTTCGCCTACGCATGGGGACACGTCACGTTCGCCGATGCGGCTGGCCAGCCCGTGTGTGTCGCGGAAGGTTTCTCCGGCCGGATCAAGCTCGCTGGCAGGACCACACCACACCTTTCGGCGCTCGTCGTGCGCCGCGGCGACCGCGAGCTGCGTTTTGACCGGTTGGTCGATTTATGGGCGCAGGATGCACAAGTGGGCGACATGGCTTGGCGCCTTCGCCTGCGAGGGCGAGACGGCGAAGCGTCGATCGAGATGCGCGCACGTCCCGGTGAGGTCGTCTGCCTCGGTTACGAGAACCCCGACAAATCCATGGCCTACTGCCTCAACAGCAAGCTGTCGAGCTGCGAGTTGCGCGCCAATCCGACCGGCGAAGACGGCTTCGTCTGCCGCACCGAAAACCTCGCTGCTCTCGAAATCCTGACCCGGGTCGCTGACCGCCGCTATCCGGTCGCGGCCTGACCGGCCGGCGCCGATCCATTTCCCGGAGCTGAAAATGGGCATCGTCTTCTTCGAAACCATGCGCGGCGATGTTCGCGACGCGTCGGGCGTCTATCACTTGGTGGACTTCGACCTTCGCGTCGAGGCGGGATCGCTTAGGTGGTTGCTCGGCAAGGGTGAAGCGCGCCTCACCGGCATCGTCAACGCAGCGCCCTGGGCGGACCGCGCCGCTGTTGCGGGAACTCTGACGTTCGCGCCGCTGCTCGGCCGCTACCTCGCCTACGAAATCCGCTTTGACGGCACCGACGGACGCTCCTACCGGCTCAATGGGCGAAAAGACCTCAATTGGCTCGCGCCCGTCTCATCGATGACGGTGATGGCGACCGAGTTGGTTGGCCCCGACGGCGTGGTTGCGCGCGGCACGATGCGCTTCGATCTCAACGACCTGGTGTCGTTCATTGCGTCGGTTCAACCGAGCGAGACGACGCGAAAGCTGCGAATGCACGCCGTCGATGGTTCCGATGTGGTGACAGCGCGCGAGGCCTCGTGGATGCGGGCGCTGGGTGATGCCGCGATCGTCGCCGGGGTTCACGTACCCGCTGTTGACGATGAGTCGATCGCGCGAGCGTGCAGTCAGCTGGCGCAGTTTCCCCCCGAAGCGCTCGCGGGCTGGCGAGCTGCCCTGGCTTCGGTGGCTGCTGCCGTCGCGGCTCGGACCGGAAAGCCGTTGGCCGCGGCCGATCGGGGCGCCGTCGCGCGATGTCTGCGCGATTGGTTGCGTCCCGGTGATGGCTCCGTGCTGCGCGCCCTGGTCGATTTCACCCTCATGCCGATTCGCGCGGGTCATTTTGGCCGGCCCGACTACCTCAAAGCCATCTCCTATCCCGCGATGACCAATCGGGTGAGTGAACCGCCACCCCGGTATCTCGAAGCGGTCACGAACGCCGAGGAGCTCGCCGGCTACACGACGATCGAAGCCGAAGTCGTCGTGATCGGGACCGGCGCGGGTGGCGGAGCCGTTGCAGCGTCGTTGGCCGAACGCGGCGTCGCCGTCGCGCTGGTCGAAGAGGGCCGGTATCACACCCGCCGCGACTTCTCGGGCGGTCCCACCGAGCGCATGAGCAGCCTGTATCGCGAATCGGGCATGACGTTCACGGTCGGCAACCCGCCGATTTCGATCCCGATGGGCAAACTCGT
>CAZLMW010000008.1:0-20839 GCA_964560875.1 uncultured Enterobacteriaceae bacterium | reverse complement strand
CCGCTGCCTCGCAATGCGCCCGGTTGCGACGGGCAGGGCGCGTGCATCTTCGGCTGTCCTACCGCCGCAAAACGTTCGAGCAACGTGTCCTGGGTGCCGCGCGCCATCCGTGCTGGCGCCAGCGTTTTTTGCGGCCTCCCTGTGCGTCGCGTCTTGATGCGGGGAAGGCACGCCGTCGGCATCGAAGCGCGTGGACCCGATCGATTCGGCGTGGAAAAGACCCTTCGAATCCGCGCCGATGCGGTCGTGGTCAGCTGCGGCACGTTGTTGAGCCCGTTGCTCCTGGCGGACAGCGGGATTCGTTCGCCGTGGCTCGGCCGCAACCTGTCGGTCCACCCGGGCATGGGCATGATGGGCATGACCGACAAGCAAGCGGCCCCTTGGCAGGCAGTCCCGCAGGGATACGGCGTGCACGGCGTCGGCGAGGGCATCGTCTTCGAGGGCGTGTACCTGCCGCCGCCGTTCCTGGTCACGGCGATGCCGTTAATCGGTCACGAGCTGACGC
Organism: uncultured Enterobacteriaceae bacterium; assembly: GCA_964560875.1. Taxonomy (GTDB): domain Bacteria; phylum Myxococcota_A; class UBA9042; order UBA9042; family UBA9042; genus CAZLMW01. Next base: position 20,334 of record CAZLMW010000008.1, on the reverse strand, counting down.
GCTGGATGGACCGCCACAACCAGGTGGTCCAGTTTGGATTCATGATTCGCGACGAGGGCAACGGACGTGTCCGACGGGGGCCGGGCGGACGTCGGCTGGTGACCTATTCGTTGTCGGACCGCAGCCATCACAGGTTGCTGAAGGGGTCGGCCATTCTCGCGGAGATGCTGCTGCGAGGCGGCGCCAAAGAAGTGATGACCGGGCTGGCTCCTATACCGATCGTCCGGACCGTCGACGAGGCCCGCGCGTTGACGTCGGCGCCGCTCGGAAAAGGCGACTGGAAGCTGCTGGGCGCCCACCCGTTGGGAACGTGCCGGGTGGCTGGGGACGCCGCTGACGGCGTGATCGACCCGGACCATCGCGTGTTCGGCACGTCGAACTTGTACGTCGTCGACGGCAGCGCGGTGCCAAGCTCGCTTGGCGTCAACCCGCAGGTCACCATCATGTCGATGGCCTTGCGCGCAGGCGAACGACTCGCAGATCGTCTCAAGCGCGGCGCTGCCCATCGGGTCTCGTCGGCGCCCACCGCATACGCGATGAGGAACTAAAAAGTCCCAAGTTTCAGAGAATTGACGTTCGAATTCACGCTGCGGACGGTGGGTTCCACGTTGCAGCCCCGGACCTTTGAAAGCCATCGGTCGTGCCTTACTTACCGGCACGACCCGAGGATTTCATGGCTCATATCGCAGCTCCCGCATCCATTCGTCGTCAACGGACCAAGCGCGCCGCTTGGCTCGCGTCCGGTCATCGCCTGTTCTTCCTGGCGACCGGCGTTTACGGCGCGCTGTCCATCGTGGCGTGGCTGTTGTCGCTGCACGGTTACGCTGCATGGGATTCGTCCTGGCACGCCCACGAGATGCTCTACGGGTTCGCGGCCGCCGGAATCGGTGGCTTTCTCAGCGCAGCGGTGCCGAACTGGACCCGCAGCAGCCACTTCAAGGGCATCGCCGCGCTCGCACTGTTCGCTCTTTGGGTCGCTGGCCGCGTCGCGATGTGGTCAGGCGTGGCGCCCGCTCTCGACATCGCCTTCTTGCCCGTGATGGCCGCCGTCGTCTTTCGGCGCCTGCACAGGTCGCGCAACGTCCGCAATTACCAGGTCGCCGCGCTGGTGCTCGCGCTCGCCGCCTTCAACGTGGTGTGGCACCTCGGGTACGCAACCATCGGATTGCACGGCGCAACGTGGGTCATCGTGACGCTGGTGGCGCTCATCGGCGGGCGCGTGGTGCCCGGCTTCACGTCCAACGCCATCATGCGTGCAGGCGGCGACTGGCAACGCGTCGTCCGAGACCCGCGGCTCGATAAATGGGCCGTTGCGCTGGTTGCTGGCGCGGGTGGCCTCGCCGTTTTCGTCCCCGGTGCTTTCGCCGGGGTCGCGGTCGTTGCCGTGGGGCTCGCGATGGCGTGGCGGTCCCGGCGCTGGGGTACGCGTGCGGCCTTCAAGTGGCCGATCGTCGCCGTCTTACACGCCGCCTGGTGGTTCGTTCCTGTCGGGATGGTGCTGGTCGGCGGTTCGATGCTCGGTGCGCCCTGGCCATTGAAAACCGCGTTGCACGCGCTCACTGCTGGCGCTATCGGCGGCATGTTGGTGGCCATCGCAACGCGCGCTTCGCGAGGCCATTCCGGTCGCCCGCTCGTTGCAAGCCATCTGACCACCGCGGTCTACATCCTGGTCATCGGCAGCGCGCTCGTGCGGCTCGTCGCGCCGGCTGTCTCCAGTCCCGCGACCGCGTGGGCGACGTCCGGCGCGATGTGGGCGCTCGGCTGGTTGCTGTTCGCGATCGAACACGCGCCGATGCTCCTGCTGCCCCGCGCCGACGGCAAACCCGGGTAGGTCGCGGACACGTTCCGACCCACCAAGCACGAGGAATCGATGGATTTCATCAACTGGATCGACAAACGCCGCCGCTGGTGGAAGGTCTTCTTCTTCATCTTCGTCGTCAGCGTCATCGTCGTCGGGTACATCGGCTACAAGACGTACACGTTCGCGCCCCCGATCTGCGATTTCGTCGACGAAAAGGGCGAGACAATCATCGCCGGAACCGACATCACCGCCGGACAACAGGTGTTTCTGTCCCGCGGGTTGATGGAATACGGCAGCTTCCTCGGCGACGGCGCCATGCGGGGCCCCGATTTCACAGCCGAAGCGCTTGCGGTTGCCAGCCGGTCCATGAATCGCACAGTCGATGCCGATTGGGTCGACCGCGTCCGCGACCCGAAGGTCCGCAAAGGCGTGGTCGCCGAAGTCGTCCGCCAGCAGCTCAAGACAAACCGTCACGATCCCGCTTATTACGCGTCGACGACGCCGTCCGCATCGTCGTCCGTGGCCGCTGGAGCCGTCGTCTTAACTCCCGCCCAGGTCGTGGCTTGGCGCGATGTCGCCGCGTACTACCGCGATAAATTCGGCCCCGGCACCGGACCTGCGCGTGGCGAAGCGTTCAAGCCCGCGAACTACGTCTCAGACCCCGTTCGCGCCCGGCAACTTGCCGCGTTCTTCTTCTGGGGCGCGTGGCTGTGCGCGGCCCAACGGCCCGGCTATGAGTATTCCTACACCCACAACTGGCCGTACGATCCATCCGCGGGCAACCAGCCGCACGGTGCGATCGTGCTCTGGAGCGTCATCGGCGTGCTCTTCGTCATCTTCTCGATCGGCGGGCTGTTCTATGCGTACGGCAAGCTCGATCGCGAGGCCGTTCTCGAGCAACAGCGCTCCAAGCTCCCGCCCCTGGCCACGGACAAACACGTCGACGCCTTCAAGCCCACGGCAACCCAACGCGCGACGTACAAGTATTTTGCGGTCGCAGCGATCCTCTTCGCCATCCAGGTCGGCGCCGGATTGCTGGCGATCGCCGATTTCGTGGGGCTCTCGGGCGCGCTCGGTGAGCTGTTCGCCACGCTGCCGGTGACCGTCACCCGAGCCTGGCATTCCCAGCTGTCCGTTCTCTGGATCGCCGTTTGCTGGTTCGCCGCGACCATCTGGGTGCTGCCGCTCATCTGCCGGCCCGAACCCCGCGGTCAGCTCGCCTGGGTCAACGGCCTGTTCGTGATGCTCGCCGTCGTCGCCGCTGGAACCCTGCTCGGCATTCCGGCCGGTATCGCGGGCGCATTCGGCGACCCGGAAACGACGCGTTGGCTTGGCCTGCAGGGCTGGGAATTCATGCAGATCGGCCGGCTCTACCACATCGTGCTGTACGCCTCGTTCGTGGTCTGGCTCGTGGTCGTCAGCCGCGGCGTCTGGCCCGTGCTCCGCCGAAAACAATCGTGGTCGCTCCCCAACTGGATGGTCTACAGCATCGGCGGAATGATCTTCATGTTCTCCGCCAGCTTCGTCGCCGAGCCCGACACCAACTTCGTCATCGCCGACTTCTGGCGGTGGTGCACGATTCACATGTGGGTCGAGGCCTTCTTCGAGCTCTTCACCACGATCATCGTCGCCTATTTCCTGTACCTGATGGGCTTTGTCAGCCACGCGGTCGCGTCGCGGGTCGTGTACCTGGCGGCGATTCTCTTTCTCGGTTCCGGCCTCATCGGCATCGCGCACAACTTCTACTGGAACGCCAAGTCCATCGAGACCGTCGCGCTCGGCGGCGTCCTCTCCAGCCTCCAGGTCGCGCCGCTCATCTTGCTCACGGTCGAGGCGTGGCGGTTCCGGCACCTGCCCCAGCACACGATCGCTCGCGCCCAGGCCGATGCGAAGGCCCGCGGGATGGACGGTGAAGCGCTCACTTTCGGTCTCGGCGACGCGTTCTTGTTCCTCGTCGGCGTCAACTTCTGGAACTTCTTCGGCGCCGGCGTGATGGGCTTCATCATCAACCTGCCGATCGTCAACTACTACCAGCACGGCACGTATCTCACCGTGAACCACGGCCACGCTGCGCTGATGGGCGTGTACGGCAACCTCGCGATCGCCTCGATGCTCTTTTGCGCGCGCTGGAACCTCTCGCCCCGCCTTTGGAACGGTCGCCTCCTCAAACGCGCGTTCTGGTCTCTGAACATCGGCCTGATGCTGATGGTGGTGCTCGATCTCTTCCCGGTCGGCCTCCACCAACTCGCGACCGTCATGACCGAGGACTACGCGACGGCTCGTTCGGCCGCCTACATCGAAGGCACGGTCTTCCAATCGCTGACCTGGATGCGCGGCATCGGCGTCGTCCTGTTTGTCGCCGGGGGCGTCGGGCCGTTGACCTGGTTTATGGTCTCGCGCTGGATGGGCCAAAAGGACGCCCAGACCGAAACCGAGCTCTTTGTGGTCCCGCCGACCGTTCTCGCGAAGGGCTGACGAACCGGCGTTCGCCGTGCAGCATGAGCGCTCCCGACACCCCATCGCAGGAGCCGCCATGCCTCGTCACGAAGTCCGCCGAATCAGCCCTCTTCGCGGGGTCAAAGACGTCCGCGCCAGCATCGAAACGAATTTCGGCGTCATCTGGTGCCAGCTTCACGGGCAAGAAGCGCCGCGGACGGTCGCCAATTTCGTCGCGCTCGCCGAGGGAACGTGCAGCTACTACGACGTCAATGATAACGAGGTGAATGGCGTCCCGTACTACGACGGCTTGACCTTTCACCGCGTCATTCCGGGCTTCATGATCCAGGGCGGCTGCAACCGCGGCAACGGTTCGGGCGGCCCCGGCTACGTCTTCGCAGACGAGTTCAGCCGCCGCCTTCGACACGACAAACCCGGTGTGCTCTCGATGGCGAACGCGGGCCCGGACACCAACGGCGCACAGTTCTTCATCACCCTGGCGCCCAGGTTGGGCCTCGATATGCGCCACACGGTATTCGGCCAGGTGCTCCACGGCATGGAGGTCGTCGAGGCGATCGGGAGTGTGCCGCGAGACCACGAAGACATGCCGCACGAGCCGGTCGTGATCGAGACCATCTCCGTGCAGGTCATCCCGCGATAGCTGGCCGTCTCTCTCGGTTTGGCGCCATCAGCGATTCGCCGGCACGAGCGGGGCAAATGACCGACGATCCGCCGGGACCGATGCCCGCCACCACGTCGTGAACGCTTGCTCCGCGCCGATTCGAACCGTCTCACCGATGCGCGGCGTGAGGAGGTTGTGGCCTCGCCGTGAAGCGATGGTGCGCGCCGATTCGATCGGGTCCCACCAGTTGTGCGGCGCCAGGTCGAACATGCCCCAGTGCATCGGCATCATCTTGCCGCCGCCGAGGTCCGCGAAAGCTTGCGCGCCCTGTTCAGGCAACATGTGCACGTGTTTCCACATCGGGTTGTATTGGCCATTTTCGAGGAACACGACATCGAATGGCCCGTGGCGGCGACCGATCTGCTTGAAGTGCACGTCGTAGCCCGAATCGCCGGAGAAATAGAGCCGCTCCTTTGGCCCCGCGACGACCCATGACGCCCACAGCGTGCGGTTTCGGTCGGTCAGGCTCCGGCCGGAGAAATGCTTCGACGGCGTGCAGGTGAGCTCGAGGCCTCCCGCCTTGGCGGACTCCCACCACTGCAGCTCGGTGATGCGGCTCTTGGCGACGCCCCAGCCTTCGAGGTGCGCGCCGACTCCGAGCGGCACGAAAAAACGCAGGTCCTTGCGGCCCTTCAACGCGCGAATGCTCGGCATATCGAGGTGGTCGTAGTGATCGTGCGAGATCACCACGAAGTCGATGTGGGGCAGGGCGGCGACGCCGACCACGGGGGGCTGAAAGCGTTTGCCGAACACGGGCACGGGCGACGCGTGCGAGCCGAACACCGGATCGAAGAGCACCGTTTTGCCGCCGATCCGAACGAGGAATGTCGAATGCCCAAACCAGATGTAGCTCAGCTCACCGGCGATCTTGCCGAACGACTCGAAGTCGGGCTGCACCTCGGCGAGCGGCGTAGTGGGGCGCCGGACGGTGGGACTGAAGAACCACTGCTTGAGCAACTTGCTGTACGTCGCGTCGTCGCTCAAGCCGTTGTTGGGGATGATCTTGCGGTTGCGGAAGCGGTCCCGTTGGGCGTCGTAGTGGCTTGATTTCATCATCTTCTCCAAGCGGGCGCCTTCGGGGTTGGAGCCGAACGCGCCCGTGCTCACCACCGACACAACCAAGATCGCAAACCCGACGAGCAGCGCGATCAGCAGTGCGCTGCGGCGACGCGTGAGACGAAGCAGTTTCATGACGGTTCCTGGGCGGGATCAGGCGACGCGGCGTCGCGACAATCCTCGACCGAGCTGGGCTGCCGGGACAACAGCCACCCCAACGTAAGATTCCGTTGGCGCGGCGCAAGCCTCGTTACGATCCAGCTGGCCGCGAGGCCAGCGCGATGACCTTGGCCACGTCACCGCCCAGCACGCGAACCTGGACGCCGGGGCCAAGGGGATCGGCAGGTGGCTCCGAAGTTGCTGTCGCGAGGCTCGTGCGGGGCACTTCGACAGCGCGGGCTTGAAACGTCAGCCGGGGCTCTGCTCGATAACGGTGGCTGAGCGCGCATGTCGTGACGGCCCAGATCGCTTCGCCCCGGTGCACGAGTCGACCAAAGGGCGGCAGACAGCCGAGCTCCACGCCGTCGACGAACACCGAAACGGCGGCGGGAGCGGCCCGCTTGCCCGCATCATCGCCGCTTGCGCCGCTCTTGAGCCAGGTGAGCCCGGCGACGAGGGACAATCGATCGAAAATGGCAGATGTGCTCGCGACTGCCGCGTACAGATTGCCGTTTCCGGCTACGCATCGCGCTGCGACCCCGAATCGGCCGCTGATCTGCGCCGCGAGGTCAGCCACGTCGGGCGCGTCGGTCCAGCCGGTGACCGCCACGATGAGGCCGGCGTCGGTCGCTTCCTCATACAAAAACACCGGGTCGCGATCCCCAAATCGTGCCGACCAAAGCACGGCCACGTCCGGATCGAGCGGAGCGATCGTGCGCTCCCCGTCGCGAAGCGCCCGCGGTCCAGGCCGGCGATGGCCGTGTTCTTCGCTCAAGGTGGCGGCGAAGGCGTCGCGCACGGTCGCAGGCTCCGGCGGCGGCGGATCGTCCCAGGCCGGCGTGCGTGCAAGTCGCCGGTACCAGAGTCGGACAAGGGCCCACACCAGGGACACACTGCCGAGGATCGCGGCAATCGCGACGAGCCAGGCTGGGATCTGCACGAGCGTCTCCGTCACGTCGCGGCGAGGGCCCCCTGTTCGTACGTCCGAAGCCCTACATGAAGCTCGGATTTCGGGGCAAAGAAGTGGTGTTCGGTCGCCGGAAAGTCTACCCTGACACTCCCCCTCGAAAAGCGCCATCGCACGCGTGTGTCCGCACGCGAGCCCAGCATCACGGATACGCCATGTTCGCGCTCCACTCTTTCGTCCTTCGTGCCCCTGTTCGCCGCGCGCTGTACATCGCACTGATCGCGTTCGCTGCCGCGTGCGCCGACCCACCTCCCGAAGACGACGGTTCGACTGTCAACGAGGGCGACACCGGCGTCGCCGACAGCAATATCGGCCTCGACACCACGACCGCCAAAGACAGCGGATCGGCGGTCGAGGACACGGGCAATACGGCCAAAGACGCCGGGTCGACGGCCAAAGACGCCGGGTCGACGGCCAAAGACGCCGGCTCGACGGTCAAGGACGCCGGCTCGACGGTCAAGGACGCCGGCGGCGGTGAAAACGACGTCGCGACGCCCAAGGACGCGGGCGGCGGAACGAAGGACGCTAGTGGCACGAAAGACGCGGCGACCACGGGGGCGGACGCCGATACACCCGACGCGGCAGCAAAGCCCGATGTTGGCGGCGGAGCTGACGCTGGCGGTGGCGCAGACGTGCCGTGTGTGAAGACAAACCCGCCCACCGAGATCTGCGACGGAATCGACAACGATTGCGACGGCAAAATCGACAACAAGACGTGCCAGGACGGCAACTCCTGCACCTCCGGCTTCTGCCAAAAGAAGGGCGCCCAGTTCGCGTGCGTCTTCACCGCCGAAACCGGCGCGTGCGACGACGGAAACCCGTGCACCAAAGACGAAACCTGCAAGAACAAGCTCTGTGTTGCGTCGCCTCCCTGCGACGACGGCAACGCCTGCACCAAGGACGTTTGCGACGCGAAAGCGGGCACCTGCAGCAACGCCGCCGTCGCCGACGGAACGGGCTGCGGCTCGGGCAAGAAGTGTCTGACCGGCAAGTGCGTCATCGCAAGCGGTTGCGCGGGCAAGAAAGACGGCGAGGTCTGCGACGACGGCGACGGCTGCACCGAAGGCGACACCTGCTTCAAGAACAACTGCGCTTCCGGCAAGCAAAAGAAGTGCACCGACGACGGTAGCGTCTGCACGACCGAGTTCTGCGACCCCGCCAACGGTCAGTGCGGCGCGAAGAACGACAACGAGACCAAGGGCTGCGACGACGCCAACAAGTGCACCCTGAAGACCACGTGCAAGACCGGCAAATGCACCGCTGGCGAGAGCCTCACGTGCAAGGACACCAACCCGTGCACGGTCGATTCCTGCGACGCCAACCAGGGCTGCAAGTTCAAGCCGGCAACGGACGGGGTGTCGTGTGGCAAGGGCATGGCGTGCACCGCGGGCAAATGCATGAAGATCCCGGCCTGCTCGGGCAAAGCGGACGGAACCAAGTGCGAAGACGGCACCGCGTGCACCCAGGGCGATGTGTGCAAGGGCGGCAAGTGCGTGGCGGGCAAGCCGCTCGATTGCAACGACGGCAACGACTGCACGGTCGACACCTGCAGCGCGGCCAAGGGATGTCAGCACGTCGCCGCTGCGAACGGCGCCAAGTGCGAAGACGGCGAAAAATGCACGACAGGCGACACCTGTAGCGGCGGCAAGTGCCAGGCTGGAAAGAACACGTGCCCGGCGACGTGCGGCGACAACAAGTGCACAACCGGCGAAACATGCGGCAACTGCACCAAAGACTGCGGCGTGTGCGTGGGCGCGGCTCCGGTCACCTTTGCGCTCGCAAAGGGCAGCCCCGGCCGCCTGACCGGCGCCGTCAACAAGGGCAAGGGCGCCAACCAGTTCAACCAGGGGATGCTTGCGCTATCGAGCCAGCCGCCCGCAACGAGCGGCACCGTCTGGGCCAATGTGGGCGGACCCAACGGGATTTCCGGTTCGGCCGGGTTCACGACGCGCGCGCTGCCAGCGGCGTGGGTGCGAGCGATCTACCGAACCAGCCACGTCTACGCCGACGCCCGCGACGTCCGCGTCGTCGTCCAGGTGCGTGACGCCCGCGGCAACGCGAAGGTTGAGAGCGGCACCAAGGCGACCCTGACCGTGGCGTACAAGACCAGCAAACAGACCGCGAGCTGCTTTGTCGGCCCGACCGGCACCTGCAACATCGCCACGAAGCTTCCGAGTTCGTGGTTCAAGGTCGGCGTTGCGGGCGATGCGCAAGCGTCCGTCACCGTCGGCAAACTGCAGCCGATCGCCGGCAAAATCAGCGTGCACGCGATTCCCAAGTACAGCGCGCCACCGGCCAAGGGCATGGAGCTCACGATTCCGATCGGTCCGCGCCTGGCGGGCACGACGTTCACCGCAGAGCTTTGGGCGTACACCGGTACGGAGGTCCTCGAGTCTTTCGATGCCGCGATTTCGTTCGATCCGAAGGTCGTCAAAGCGATCGCCGCGAACCTCGATGGCAAGTACACCGGCGCCAAGAACGTCAAGGCCGACAAGGTGCTTCTCGTCGCCGTGCGCGAGGGCAAGGTCAAGCCCGCACAGGTCACGGGCAAGGTGCGTGTCGGCGTCATCACCTTCCGCGTGAACCCCGCGGCTGCTGCGCTCGCCAAGGGCAACATCACCGGCACCATCAACGCGATGTTCAACGTTCAGAACGTCAAGCTGGTCGACAAGGGCACGGCTGTCGGCATCAAGAGCGGCACCGGCACCGGCAACTCTGGCTTCGTGGTGGTGCAGGCCAACCCGATTCTCGGCATCTACGCGTTCGCCGCCAAGGCCGAGGTTGTGAATACGGCCCCGCTGACCGGCGCTGACGTCGTCGTGCCGATCAAGACATTCGAAGTTCGCGCCGCGCTGCCCGACAAGGCCGCCAAGCCCACCTGCCAGTCCGGCAACGCGAAGGTGATGACCAAGGACGCGGCCTGCAACGCCGTCTTCAATGCGTCGATGAAGCTGGGCGCCAAGAAGCTCAGCATGTCGCTCAAGCTCGGCAACCACAAAGCGTCCGTTCCGTTCCGTGTCTGGGCCCCGACCGCTGCCAAGGTCATGCTCGATCGTTCGACGCTCGCCCCGGTCGAGGGGTTCTTCGCCGATTGCACCGCTAAAAAGCATGCGCCCGTACGCACCCGCGTGAACGTCAGCGCCACGTTCACTGACGGCGCCGCGAAGTGGACCGGCTGGGTCAACGACTGGGCCAAGCTGAAGTCGTCCAGCAAGGCCGTCGCCTCGGTCGACAAAGGCTGGGTAGTGGGCCACGCGCCCGGCAGCGCTGACATTATGCTCGACGGCGGAACGCTCAAGGCCACCGCCAAGTTCACGCTCTCAAAGACGCCGACGAAGGCAACCGGTCTCACCGTGGTCGCCCTCAACGGCATCGGTGTTTCGGTCGCCCCGGCGCCTGCTTCGGCGCTCGCAGTCGACAAGCCCGCTACGGCCCACGCCGTGCTCCAGCAGAAGCTCCACGCCGAATTCGCGACGGCGAAAGTGATGGCATGGGTCAAGACGGCGGACGGCCATCGTCAGCCGGTCACCGAAGCGATGGGCCTTGGCATCAAGACGCTCGACAAGAACATCATCGACACGATGGACAAGCCGCTGCGGATCAAGGCGCTCGGCACCGGCGAAGGCATGTACGTCGAGGGAACATGGACGGTCTGCAAGAAGCCGCTCGCGACCGGCAAGGGCGCCGTCAAGGTCAAGCTGCCGCCGCCGACCGGCGCGACGATTTCGGTCAACGAACCCCGCATCGCGTGGAAGAAGACCGACCCGGCCGCGGTTGCTGGCGTCGCGGCGTTCAGTGGCTCGGTGATCATCCTCAAGTACGCCAACGGCACCAAGAAGCAGTTCACCAACGACCCGCGCGTCGTCTGGGACGCCAAGTCGATGGATCCCAAGGACCTCTTCATTGTCCAGCTCGCCAAGGACAAGGCCGGCAAGATCACCGGTGTCTCCATCGTCCCGACCGGCAAGGGCGTCGGCAAAGCGAGCGTCAAAGTCACGTTCAAGCACGCGCCGAAGATCTCCGCCAGCGCGGTCGTCAACGTGGTCAAGCACGAGAAGTTCGGCTTCGTAGCGCATCCGTGGCCGTCTTACAGCGGCTCGTCCAACGTGGTGAAGACCAAGCTCAACAAGCTCGAAAAGACCGCGACCTGGCAGCAGGCGGTGCTCGACCTCGACAGCCACCTGACCGACGGGTTCGTCATCGACGTGTCGACCCGCAAAGCGACGACCTACACGACCTACAAAGCCGGCACCAAGACGGTCGACAAGAGCGTGCTTGGCATCAACGCGGCCGTGGTCAAGGTTCTCAAGGCCGGCGTCATCGACATCCGTGCAAACTTTGCGGGCGCGGGGTCGCAGCCTCTGAAGCTGACGGCCGAAGACAAGCCGGTGAACGTCAAGTCACTGAAGGTCTCGACGGTCCCGACATTCAGCGGGTTCAAGGGCCAGGCGAAGACACAGACGAAGGTCTGGGCGACGTTCGCCGATGGTACGCAGCTCGACGCGCTGAAGGTCCCCGGGCTGCTGTCGTTCTCAAGTAACGCGACCAAGAAGGTGTCGATCAATGCCAAGTCCGGCCTCGCGACGCTGCTCGACAACCACAACCGGCCGGTCACGCTCAGCGCGAAGGCGGTGTCCTCGGGCGTTGTCGGCTCGGTCAAGACCGCCGCGAACCTCGTCCCCGTCGTTGGCGATATCGACCTCGGCCAGAAGGCTGGCGTGCCGCATCCCGACGTCAAGCCCGGTCAGAGCTTCATCATGCCGCTGCGCGTGAACACGGGTTCGCAGTCGCTCGGATCCATCGACGTTACCGTCACCTACGACAAGGACGTCCTGCAGGCCGTCAAGGGCGAATCCGGCAGCGGCTGGCCCGGTGGACAGTTCGACGTCACGGTCAACGACCCGCCCGGCAAGGTCCAGGTCGTCGGCGCGGCCAAGGCCGGCAGCACCGCCAAGGGCGCCCACCTCGAGGTCGCGCGCCTGCACTTCAAGGGCATCAAGAAGAGCGGCAAGAACGTCACGAACATCGCGGGCGCCATCACGAAGTTGCTCGAGAACACGACCGCACAGAAGCCGATCGGTCCCAACCTCGGGCCGGGCCAGACCCGCGCCATCGTGGCCGGCGCCGGCCTGCTTGATCCGCCGTGCGCTGGTGGCCAGAAGCCCGACGCGTTCATCGGCAACGCCAACGGTGACTGCGAGTTCTCCGTCGGTGACGTGAGCTACGTGCTCTTCTACCTCGCCGACAAGCTCAACAAGGGCAGCCTGCAGCCGTTCCAGAAGAAGTTCATGGACGCGGATGGCAACGGCGACATCAACGTTGCCGACGCGGTGTACCTGCTGCGCGTTCTCGCCGGAAAATTCCGATTTGTGACGTTGACCGCAACGCCCGGTGTCGGCGGCGCGGGAACGCTGAGCGTCAAGCTGGTCGACAAGGCCGGCAAGCCGGTGACGAAGCAAGCCAAGGTGTACCTGCACATTCAGCTCAAGGACAGCAAGCCAACCTGGCAGAAGGGCAAGCTCGTCGCGACAACGAAGGAAGGCCCCGTCGTAGAGGCCGTCCACGTTGGCGGCGGCGTTTACACCGTGGTCATGGGCAACATGAAGGGCACGGAGACGAGCATTGGCGTCGCTGTCATCATCAAGACCTCCGACGCGCTCGGCCAGGGCGCGAACGACCGCGCGGTTGCGCTTCACGGTTCACCGTGGCTGAGCAAGCTTTCCAAGTTCGCGCCCGCGACGACGTTCAAGATCGGCCAGGCCGGCGGTCCCAAGTGCAAGAAGCACACCGAGTGCGACGACAAGAACGCGTGCACCGAGGACATCTGCGATTCGAGCAAGGGCGTTTGCATCAACAAGCTCAAGCCCGATCCGAAGTGTCAGGGCGCCCAGAAATGCACCAAGCACGCCGACTGCGACGATAAGAAGCAGTGCACCAAGGATGTCTGCGACGCCACGACTGGCACCTGCAAAAACTCCTCGGACGCGTCGATTCCAGGCTGCGGAAAGGTCTGCAAGACCGACGCCGAGTGCGACGACAAGGAAGGCTGCACAATCGACAAATGCACAAACGGCAAGTGTACAAATGTCAATAATGACAAGCTGCCCGGTTGCTCGAAGGTTGGCTGCAAGACTGCGAAGGATTGCGACGACAAGAACGTCTGCACGCTCAATGTCTGCGACGCCAAGGGCGAGTGCCAGTACCCGAAGGATCCCAACGCGAAGGACCCGACGTGCGGTGGCAGCGGCAAAGCCTGCACCCAGGCCGGTCAGTGCGACGATAGCGACAGCTGCACCATCGACACGTGCGATTCGGGTAAATGCGTCAACTTCAAGCTCCCGGACAAGTGTGGCGCACAGAAGAAATGCAAGACCGCCGCCGAGTGCGATGACAGCAACAAGTGCACCAAGGACACGTGCGCCGCGGGGTTCTGCTCCAACCAGCCGCTGTTCGGAACGCAGGGTTGCGGATGTCAGTTCAACAACCATTGCAACGACAACAACAAGTGCACCTTGGACACCTGCGAGAGCAAAAAGTGTGTGTTCAAGCCCGACAACAACGCGCCGGGCTGCTCGGCGTGCAAGCAGAACGTCGACTGCGACGACAAAGACAAGTGCACGGTGGACACGTGCGACGCCGGCAAATGCCAGCACGTCAAGGACGGCAAGGACCCGTCGTGCCAGGCGAGCTGCAAAGTCGGTGACCCCAAGGCGTGTGCGTCCGGCAAGTTCTGCCAGGGCGCTTGTGGCGGGGCCGGTCAGTGCGTCGACAAACCGAAGACCTGCAAGGCGGGTTCGGTCGTTTGCGGCTGTGACCACAAGGAATACGCGAGCAGCTGCCTGGCGCAGCAGGCCGGCATGGACGTCAAGAAAGACGGCAAGTGCGGCGCGATCCAGAAATGCACCAAGGACGTCGAGTGCGTCGATTCGGAGAAGTGCACCAAGGACATCTGCGTCAATGGGGCGTGCAAGCACACCCTCGACAAGACAGTTGCGGGCTGCAGCGCTGGCGGCGGTGGTCCCTGCACGACAGTCAAGGACTGCGACGACAAGAACATCTGCACCATCGACAAGTGCGAGAAGGGCAAGTGCATCAACTTCCCCGGCGGCGCCGATCCGAGCTGTCAGGGCGGCAAGCCGTGTCAGAAGGTCGCCGACTGCAACGACAACAACGATTGCACCATCGATGCGTGCACGAGCAACAAGTGCGCGTACAAGGCGTCCACAGATCCGAAATGCCAGGTGAGCGACAAGTGCATCGCCGACAAGGACTGCAACGACCTGAACATGTGCACCGACAACAAGTGTGTGAAGAACGAGTGCAAGTTCCCCGTGAAGACCGGCTGCGTGCCACATGAGAAGTGCACCAAGCCCATCGATTGCGACGACAAGGATGCGTGCACCGTCGAAGCCTGCACGAGCGGCAAGTGCGCGTGGACCAAGTCAACCGCGCTGCAGTGCCTGCCGACCAAGGCTTGCACCATCGGCAAGGGCGAATGCGGCACGAAGATGTTCTGCAAGGCCACGACAGTCGGCGCATGCACCGGAAGCGGAATTTGCACCGTGAAGCCGGCTGTATGTGCCCCGCAGAGCGCCAAGGTCTGCGCTTGCGGCGACAAGATCTACGACAACGCTTGCCTCGCCGCGAAGACGGGTATCAACGTCAAGTCGTCGGGCGAGTGTCCCAAGAAGGCGTGCACGACCGACGCGCAATGCGACGACAAGGACGGCTGCACCAAGGACGCGTGCCAGGCCGGGCTTTGCAGCCACACCCAAGACACGAAAAAGCAGGGCTGCGCCGCCAAGAAGTGTCAGACCAGCGCGGAGTGTGACGACCAGGACAAGTGCACGACAGACACCTGTTCGGCCGGCACCTGCAAGAACGCCGTCAACCAGTCGATTCCCGGCTGCAAGATCGAGTGCAAGGTCAACACCGACTGCAACGACAGCAAGGTCTGCACAATCGACTCGTGCACGGCCGGCAAGTGCAACCACGCCATCGACGTGAAAAACGCGCAGTGCGTCGCCAAGAGCTGCACGAACGACGAGGCGTGCATGGACATGAACATCTGCACGATCGACAACTGCAACAGCAGCGGTAAGTGCGTCTACACCACCAACACCAAGGAATCGGGCTGCGGCACCGGCAAGGCACCCGACGCCTGCGCGACGTCCAAGGACTGCCTGCACCCGACCAAGAAATGCCAGTTCGGCAGCTGCTTCAATAAGAAGTGCATCTACCAGGAGATCAAGGTGTGCCTCGCTGCCCTGTGCAGCGCGAACAAGGACTGCGCGGACACCGACCCGTGCACCGAAGACAAGTGCAACGACGGTCGATGTGTGAACCTCAAGAAGCCGAATTGCACCATCAAGAAGTGCCAGACGGCGAGCGAGTGCGACGACAAGGACCCATGCACCAAGGACTCGTGCGCCAGCAACATCTGCAAGCACGACAAGGACGCGACCTGCGGCGGCGCGAAGACGTGCACAATCGGCAAGTTCGGCGAGTGCCCGGCGACCGACTACTGCAAGGCTTCGACGGCTGGCGCATGCCAGGGCAGCGGCGTGTGCGTGAAGCGTCCGCTGACGTGCGGCAACGACTTCGCCAAGGTGTGCGATTGCAACGGTACGACCCACACCAACGCGTGCATGGCGGCCAAGATCGGCGCAAACGTCAAGTCGAGCGGCCAGTGCCAGCAGGCGTGGTTCTGCACCAACGACCAGATGTGCGACGACAAGAAGGCGTGCACGGTCGACAAGTGCAACACCACCAAGAAGGAGTGCACCTGGACGCAGAAAGCGGGCTGCAACATCAAGAAGTGCGTCCAGGACGGCGATTGCGACGACAAGGATAAGTGCACGGTGGACAGCTGCATGGGCGGCACGTGCTCCCACTTCAAGATCCAGGGGCCGGGTTGCGGCGCGGCGAACGGCTGCACCATCAACGCCGAGTGCGACGACAAGAAGGCCTGCACCATCGACAAGTGTGAAAACGGCCTGTGCACCAACAAGGACGACCCGAAGAACCCGTGCGGTGGCCAGAGCCAGTGCAACAGCAACGCCGACTGCAAAGACGGCAAAGACTGCACCGCGGACAAGTGCACGGCGGGCAAGTGCTCCAATCCGATCAACCCGAACATCCCGGGCTGCGCCGGTGGTGGCGGCAAGACCTGCAAGATCGGTGTCAGCGGCAGCTGCGCGGCCGGTCAGACGTGCATGGGCAAGCCGGGCGCTTGTTCCGGTGACGGCCAGTGCACACCGCAGCAGGCGACGTGTCCGCCGGACAACTTCAAGGTCTGCGGCTGCGACAACAAGACCTACAATGGCATGTGCCTGGCCATCAAAGCCGGCGTCGCCATCAAGGCGGAAAAGGCCTGCAACTAGGGGTCCGTTTCAGGAGTTTCGATGCCGGGCCCGTATCGGTTCGTCCACCGCGCTTTCGAAGCTCTCACGTTGATGGAGCTTCACGACCTGCTGTGGCTGCGCAACGAGGTGTTCGTCGTCGGCCAGAAGATCACCTGTGAAGCTGAGGTCGATGGGCTCGATCCGCAGTGTTTGCACATCATCGGGCTCGATGCCGAGGACCGAACGGTGGCGACCGCGCGGCTCTTCATGGCCGAGGATCCGGTCAAGATCGGCCGCATCGCAGTCGCCCGGGACCTGCAACGTTCAGGTGTCGGCACCGCCTTGATGCACTACGTCCACGAGGTCCTCGGTGACCGTCGCGGGGCCATGAGCGCGCAGAACTACCTGCGGGGCTGGTACGGAAGCCTTGGGTGGGTCGCCGACAGCGACATCTACGACGAAGCCGGAATCCCGCACGTTCACATGTCCCGGCCGGGCTGACACCGCTTGATGCGCGCATTTGGGCCTGGGGGCTGCGCAACCCGTGGCGCATGTCGTTCGACAGCCAAGACGGCCGTCTTTGGGCAGCCGATGTCGGCCAGGACGCGCGCGAAGAGGCCCATCGCGATTGCCGGATTCGCCACCGACCCGCGCGGTCGCCTGCTCGTCATCGACCACGGCGACGGCATCATCTGGCGCCTCGCGCGGTGAGAAAGCCGGGCTACATCTTCAGCAGCTGCTCGAGGTTGGGCACCAGCAGGAATTCGACGCGCCGGTTCTGTGCGCGGCCGTCCTTTTCATCATTGGTCGCGACGGGTTGGTAGGACGCATAGCCACCGGCGCTGAGCCACTCGCCGTCGAGCGCGCCCTTGTTGATGAGGAACCTCACGACGGTCAGCGCGCGCTGGACGCTCAGGCTCCAGTTCTGGTCGGCGACTCCCGTGTTGTCGGTGTGTCCGGCGACCTGGAAAAGCCGCCCAGGCAGCGCCTTGAGCACCGCGGCGAGCTTGAGCAACACGGGCTCCGCTTCCTTCTTCAACGTGGATTTGCCGCTGTCAAAGAGGATGTCGCCCTGCAGCGCAAAGCGATGTGGGTGGGGGCGGCTGTGTTTACGGCGCGGGTTCAACGGGTGGTTCGTTACGTGAGCCAACGCTGCAACAGCCGCAAGTTGAGCGCGCGCAGGTGATAGATCACCAGGAAATAGTACACGAGAAACGCGGCGAAAATGGCGATGACCGCGAGAGGACTCTTGCGTGTTCGCCACAACAGGAACGACCCGAAAGCGACGATCAGCAGCTTTGCGAGCACAAAGGTCTCGGGGTGATGGTGCGCCAGGTCGCGGATGAAGAGGTTCGCCTCGACGGCGCGGCCCGAGTAGATCCAAACCAGCGTCATGAACGCGTCGAGGATGTTCATCACGAGGATCGCCTTGACGATCCAGCCGAGCCATTGCATGTGCTGTCGGGTGCCGACCCAGGCGGGGATAGTGGGACGTTTTCGTCGTCGGGGAGGCGGTTCGATCACCGGGCGATCATACACGGGCTGCCTTCCCAATGCGCGGCGGGTGTGGCAGAACCCGCGACCGGATCGATCTTCGTGGGAGTTGTCATGTCTGATCGTGGTTTCGCGGACTTTGCCCCAGTCACCGTGTCTGCAGTCGCTGTGTCTGCAGTCGCCGGGTCTACACCCGCTGTGTCTACAGTCGCCGTGTCTGCAGTCGTCGTGTCTGTATTCGCCTTTTCGACGGTGTTGTCGGGTTGCGGTGGCGCCGAAAAGAAGAAAGCCGCACCGCCGAGTGTCGCGCCGGTGTCCAAGGCCGTCCCCAAAGAGCCGCCCAAGCCCGAAACCGCCGCCGACAAGCTTACCAAACGATGCGACGGCAACCTCGCGGCCGCGGTCACTGCGCGCAAAGCGCTGATTATCGCATCTCAGCTTCGCGAGCCCGCCGACAAAGTCCGAGAGGGCGTGCTGCTGCAGCACAACAAGCTGCTCACCGCGCTGACAAATGCGGAAGCTGAAGCCAGCTTGTGGCGATCGGTCCATCCCGACGCCCAGATGCGCAAGACCGCCGAGAAATGTGAGCAGCGTGTGGCCGCGCTGAGCACCGAATTGACGCTCGATCGGCAGCTTTTCGAAGCGTTCTCCAACGTCTCGGTTGACGGTGCAGGGGCGCTGGAGAAGCGGCTGGTCCGCAAGACGCTCGAGGACTTCAAGCGCGCTGGTGTCGATAAGAGCGAGGCCGTCCGCAAACGGCTCAAAGACCTCAACGACAAGATCGTCAAGACCGGGCAGGCGTTTAGCAAGGCGATCATCCAGGACCGGCGCAGCATCAAGGTCGACGCGGATGCGCTCAAGGGTCTGCCGGCGGATTGGGTCAAGGCGCACAAGGCCGACAAGGACGGCAAAGTCACCATCACCACGGACTATCCCGACTACATCCCGTTCATGACGTACAGCGAGTCGGATAGCGCCCGCGCCAAGCTCTACAAGGTCTACCGCCAGCGGGGCAAAGGGAACACCGCGAACCTGCAGAAGCTGCTTGAGCTGCGTCACGAGGTTGCGGCGACGCTCGGCTACGCCAACTGGGCCGCGTTCGTGACCGCCGACAAGATGATCGGCACTGACGTCAAGGCGCACACGTTCATCGAGAAGATCCGCCAGATCGCGAACAAGCGCGCCAAGAAGGAGGTGGGCCTGCTGCTCAAGGAGCTGCGCAAGGTCGACAAGAAGTTCAAGCGCGCCAAGCGGGTCGGCGACTGGCAGAAGACCTACCTGCTCAACCGGCTCAAGAAGCGCATGTTCAAGTTTGATGCGCAAAAGCTCCGGCCGTACCTGCACTACTCCAAGGTCAAGAAGGGCCTGCTCGACCTGACCTCACGGCTATTCGGTATCGACTACAAGGCGCGCAAGGACGTCGCAACGTGGCACCAGGATGTCGACGTCTACGATGTGTACGAGAACGGAAAGCTGCTCGGGCGCATCTACCTCGACATGCATCCGCGCGACAACAAGTACAAACATGCCGCGCAGTTCACGCTCACCAACGGCCTCAAGGGCGTGCAGATTCCCGCCGGCGTGCTCGTCTGCAATTTCCCCAACCCGCGCACCTCCAACGGCCTCATGGAGCACAAACAGGTCACGACGTTCTTCCACGAGTTCGGACACTTGATGCATCACGTGCTGGGCGGGCAGAGCAAGTACATGCGGTTTTCCGGCGTCGCCACCGAGTGGGATTTCGTCGAAGCGCCGTCGCAGATTTTCGAGGAGTGGGCCAGCGACTACGACACCCTCAAGCCGTTCGCGACCAACGACAAGGGCGAGAGGATCCCCAGGGAACTCGTGCAGAAGCTCAAGAAAGCCAAAGAGTTCGGAAAGGCGCTATGGGTCCGCCACCAGATGTTTTACGCCGGCGTGTCGCTCAACTTCCACCGCCGCGATCCCAAGGGGCTGGACCACGACAAGCTCGTCGCAGAGATGCAAAACCGCTACAGCCCCTATCCATTCGTCGACGGCACGCACATGCAGAACTCGTTTGGGCACCTCTACGGCTATTCGGCCATCTACTACACGTACATGTGGTCGCTGGTTATCGCCAAGGACATGTTCAGCGCGTTTGAGAAGGCGGGCATCTTGGACAAGACCACGGCGATGAAATACCGCAACACGATCCTCGCCCCTGGCGGCAGCAAGGATGCGGCGGACCTGGTGAAGGACTTCCTTGGCCGACCGTACGGTTTTGCGGCGTTCGAAAAGTGGCTCAATCGCTAGCATTCAGCGGGGAAAGTGCTTCCCCGCAGGTGCCGTCTACTTGCAAGGGGGATTCAGTCAATCCCCCTCGTCTGAAAAAGCGTGGTTTTTCCGACTCACCCCAAAGTCGAGCAGACTGTAC
>CAZLMW010000007.1:20041-99975 GCA_964560875.1 uncultured Enterobacteriaceae bacterium | reverse complement strand
GATCGGTCCTTCCCCCTTGGACCCCCATCCCCGTTTGCCCCAACCGCCTGTTTTTGTGGTTCTTTTGGCAGCGAAGAGCCTTTGGCTCGCGGTCAGTGATGGCGCCTGAGCACGCCGCTGTCGCGACGCGCCGGTTGGTCTCGGAGACGGAGTCGGCGGCCGCGGCCGATGGCGGACTCGGAAATGGCGGATGGCGGATTGTCGGAGCTCGGAGGGCGGGGTGGCGCGGAAGGTCGTAAACGGCCATCAGCCGGTAGAATCGTGTCTACGGGCCGATCATGGCTCGAAGCTATTGATGTGCTGCCCCCCCATCAAAACGGCTCCAGGAGCTTCTACGAGCCACCTGGGGGCATATGGCCCTAAAAAATGGCCCCGCGGACGCCCTGGCGCGGCAAACCCATCGTCCGTGAGATTCCGGTCAGAAAACGCTCACGCCCCCGTGGGCGGCCCCGGGAGACGATCGCGCCCAAAGACGCCGTGTAGATTCCACGAGAACCCCACAAAAACAGGCGGTTGGGGTAAACGGGGAGAGGGGGTCCAGGGGGAGAGGACCGATCAGGGGAAGGCAGTCTGTCCTCTCCCGAAGACGCGAAGTCGGCAACCAACAACCGCCAAGCAGATCAAAAAATGCCTTCCCCTGTTGGGTCCTTTCCCCTTGGTGCTACTTGCTCGTCATCGTCCAGACGCCGGACCACTCACCTTGCGGCGGGTTGGCGATCGAGTCCCTGCAACGCCCGATGAAGACCGTGGTCGGCCCATCATCAGGGCACACCTCGAGCGCCGCTTCGAAGCGGCCGAGCGCGTCGCTGAATTTCATCTCGCGGTACAGCGTAAGCCCTTCGGAGAACGCCTCGACGCATCGCGCCTTTTCGGGGTTTGACGCGAGGAACCCGGGCTCGCCAAGCACCTCGAAGATGCGCACCGGGCGTTGTTTGCCCTTGACCCGCACCGCGTCGATTTCGCGGCCCTCGAGCCTGCCGCTGACCTCGGTCCAGACGTCTTCGGAAGCCATGACAGCCGTTCCGTAGACCTTGTTGACCGGTTCGAGCCGGGCCGCGAGGTTCACCGCGTCGCCGATGACCGTGTAGTCCTGCGCTTGCTCGCCGCCGATGTTGCCGACGATCACGTCGCCGCGGTGCAGCCCGACTCGGACTTTGAGCTCGGGTAGGCCGCTGCCGGCGAGGTCTCGGTTGAGCTCGGCGATGACGGAGATGTGATCCAACGCGGCGAGGCAGCCGCCGAGGGCGTCGAAACGGCGGGGTACCGGCGCGCCGAAGAAGGCCATGACGCCGTCGCCCATGTACTTGTCGAGGGTGCCTCCCCGCGCGACGAGGCGTTCGGAGACCATGCCGAGGTAGCGGTTGAGGACCGAAACGACCTCTTCGGGTTCGCGGTCTTCGGAGATCGAGGTGAACCCCGCCAGGTCTGAAAAGAGCATCGTGAGCTTGCGACGTTGACCGCCGGGTTCGCTCGCTTCGGGGTTTTCGAGCAGGTATTCGACGACGTCGGGGGCGACGTAGCGCTTGAACGTCTTCTTGATCCGGTCGCGCTCGCGCAGGCCTTCCGTCATGCGATTGAACGACGCGCCGAGGTTGCCGATCTCGTCTTTGGACGCGATCTGAACCTTCACGTCGAGGTCACCATCGGCGACCTGGTCCGCGGCTGAGGAGAGCTCGCGGATCGGCCGAGAGATGCGCGACGCCAAGAAGAACGCGACGAACAACGCGAATACGAGCAAGGCCGCAGCAACCGCGGCGAGGACGCCTACACCTTCCAACAGCGTCGCCAACCGCTGATCGAGGTCATAGCCGAGCACGAGGTCGGCGATCTTGCGTTTGCCCGCGAAATCGTTGAGCGCGACCCGCTGGACAAGCCATCGGCTCTTGTCGGTGAACAGCCGCTGTTGTCCTTCTTCCAGCGTCTTGGCGGTGTCGATGAGGGTGTCTTTGATCTTGCCGATGTGACTGCCGTCGGCGGCCATCAAAGCCAATTGCGCCGCGCGATCTGCGATCTTCAAGTCGTCGAGCAGCTTGGCGGCTTCCCATCCCTGGATGAAGACCGCGCGCGGCTCCCCACCGAGCACGGTGGCCCGAGCGAAGACAACATACAGCCCCTTCTTCGTGCCCTTGCCGACCAGCCCCGACTCGACGAGAACCGGGTCGTCGGACGCCACCACCATCGAGCCCGCGTTTCCGGTGCCCTCCGAAAAGGCCCTGCCAACCGCGGCCAGCTTCTTGGTGTCGCCGCCCCATGCCAACTTGTTTTCGCTGGCGAAGAGCAGCCGGCCCTTGTAGTCGGCGACGCCGAAGAACCCCTTGGCGCCCTTTTCAGCCCATCCCCAGTTGGCGTCCACGAGGTTGGCGTGCAGCGTCTTGAGGTTGTCGGCGTCGTCTTCCTCGTCGCCCAAGCCAAAATCGGACGCGTCGGTGGCGCCCGCGGTGACCTGGCGCATCACGGGCAGCACGTAGGACAGGTCCGAGACCGCCTGGAACGCCTCGTAGCGCAGCGCCAGCGTCTTTCCGACCTGGCCCCGCGCCTCTTCGAACGTGTCGCGCGCATGGTCGACCGCGCGCTCTTCGAAGATGGTCTTGCCAGCAAAAGCCATGCCGCCGACGGCCAACAGCGCCATCGCAGAAAAGGCCAGCAGGAGCTTGGCGCGAATGCTCATGGCGGGAGGCTACACGGTCGCCGCAGCAACGGCACGTTCACCGCAACGATGCTACGGCGCTTGGTACGTCTCAAAAAGCGCGACGCCCCGGCATCGCTGGGATACCGGGGCGTCGTGGGTTCGATGAACCGGGTCAGCCTACCACTCGTAGAGAATGGCGAAGTCGAGGCCGAAGTTGCCGGTGGCCGAGCCGCTGACCGCGTAGACGTTGTTGTTGAAGAAGTCCGGGTTGACGTTCAGGTCGATCGTCCAACCGCGGAGGCTGATGCCGAAACCGGTCGTCAGGACGTTTTCGACGTCCGACCAGTGACGCTGGTTGCTCTTCTGATCCTGCGCCGGGAGGTTCGGGTCGGCGGGGATGGTGTTGTCGTTGATGCGGGTCACGATGTGCTGACGGGCGCCGACGCGGAGCTTGAGCCAATCGAAGGCCGCCGCTTCAGCCGCGAAGCCGTAGAACGGGGTGAGCACGCTGCCGATCTCGAAGTCGCGGGGCGGGGTACCACCGGCAACCTTGGCCGCGTTGCCGCTGGCCGCGACGGACGCGATGGCGAGGCCGAGGCCGGGCTGAACGAGGACGCCTTCGGCGGGCTTGATGGCGAGATCAACACCGAAACGGGTGTCGGTCATGGCCGTGGTGCCCTGCAGCGCCGAGCAGCCAACCGCTTCGCCCGTGCCGCAGACGTCCGCCTGCGCGTGGCCGACGTTGCGGCTGTCGTACGTGAACGCGATGAAGGGGACGATGGCCGCGATCTGGTGGACCGTGAACTCACCCTTGGCGAGCAGCGTGATCTGCAGCAGGCCGTTGTTAAGGTAGTGATCGCCGTTCTTGACGACGTTGACGAACGAGCCGAAGCCGAGGTTGAGGCCGAGGTCGATCGAGTCCGTCTCGCCGAGGTCAAGACCAAAGCCCGCGTTGAACTCGAACCAGGTGTTGTTCTCGAGGTTGGTCGCCGCGTTGTCGCGACGCGAACCGCCGATCTGGAAGCCGGCACCGAGACGAGCCGCCTCGCCCATGCGCATACCAAAGCCGAGGCCGAACTGGTGGTGCGTCGGGTCGTCGGCGCCGTGTTTGTAACCTGCGAGGCCAGCCGCGGTGACGCCCTTCTGCGCCGCGCCCTTGTCGTCGATGCCACCGGGGGTCTGCCTGTTGACCACGTCCGACCACTTGGTGCCCTGGGCGTTGATCATAAGGACAGCGTCATCGGTGAGGCTGTAACGGATGTTCATCTTGCCCCAAGCCGTGCCGCCGTTCAGGGCGCCTTTGCCCATCGTGTCGACGTCGACCTGGTTGCCGTAGTCCACAAGGAACTGCGGCAGGCCGTAGATGTTGGCCTGGTCGCGGACGGTAAACCGCTTCTCATTGCCCGAAAGGCTGTTGATTCGCGTCTCGGTGGCCATGGCAGGCGCTGCGATGAGCAGGCTCAGACCGGCGGCTGCCGCGACTTTGAAAAATCGCTTCATGGTATCTCCCACGGACGCGTTCTGCCGTCCGAAATCACCCCTGGATGGTGCGGCGCGCGAGATAGCACAGACCGGGTCAAAAACAAAGCGCACGCCGCGGGCAAGAAGGTGGGGGCGCGCCCACAAAAATCCAGTTTTTCCGATTCGTCAGGGGGCGATCTTCGCGACGGTGACCTGGCCGGACGGTGTGCGAATCTGCGCAGTTGTGCTATTTGCCGGTCCCTGGGTGGTCCATGATCCAGCTTCACCACGTCCATAAACGCTACGAAAACGGCACCGACGCGCTCGTCGATATCAATCTGCGCGTGCGCGAGGGCGAATTTGTTTTTCTCACCGGCGCGTCCGGTGCGGGAAAGTCGACACTTTTGCAGCTGCTGCTCGTGATGGAGCGCGTCAGCGAAGGCCAGGTCTTGATCGGCGGGCGCAATGTTCACCTGCTCCGCGACGCGTCCGTGCCCTATCTGCGGCGCAATGTTGGCCTTGTCTTCCAGGATTTTCGGCTGATCGAGCGGCGATCGGTTTTTGAGAACGTCGCGATCGCGATGGAGATCCTCGGCCTGGCCCGCACGGAGATCCGCCGGCGCGTCATGCAGCTGCTCGGTGAACTGGGGCTGGAAGACCGAGCGCGCGCCATGCCTGGTGATCTGTCGGGCGGCGAACGGCAGCGTGTTGCGCTGGCGCGGGCGTTGGCCAATGAACCGGCGATCCTGCTGGCGGATGAACCGACGGGAAACCTCGATCCCGAGCTCAGCATCGAGATCATGGACCTGCTGCTCGAAATCAACCGGCGCGGAACGACCGTCGTGGTCGCCACCCATGACTACGCGCTCGTGCAGCGCTATGGCCTGCGAACCGTGCACCTGAGCGATGGCAAGCTGCACGAAGATCGGCCGCGCACCCAATCGACCGAAGCGGCGGGCGGGCGCAAAGAACCCATCCCGATCGACACCAAGCGCCCGTCGAGCCCGCGTGTCCGCCTGCCCAACCCTGCCGTACTCGGCAAAGCCGCCAACCTGGATCCGACCACACCGGTCATCCAGCCGGATACCGATGATCTGAAACCCGGCGATATCCAGCCCCCGCGACGGCCAACTTCGGGCGGGTTCACGGCGACGAATATGCGGATCTCGGCGGCGCGCATCACCGGTCCGGTTCAGCCGATGAACGTGGGCAACACGACAGGAGCGCCCAGGATGCGGGCGATCATGCCGCTCAAGAAGATGGAGGTCGCGCCACGCCCCGAGGACGATCAACCTCCACGTGACAGCGAGTCGCCGCGTGAAAGCGACCCCGGGGCGGCCGAGCGATGAACTGGTTTGGACGCGCCCTCTATTTCCTGGAGCGATCGTTGCGGCTCGCCAAGTCCGCGCCGTGGCTCACCGTCGTCAGCGTCTTGACGATGGCCGTGTCCCTGTCGCTGATCGGCCTGTTCGCGATGGCGTTGTTCGGTGCGGGCGAGATGGTGCGCGAGATCGGCGGCTCGTTGACGGTCTCCATCTACGTCGAAAACGACACCACGCAGCGGCAGCTCGACGAGATCGAAGCCAAAGTCCGCGCCCACGAGAAGGTCACGTCGGTCCGCGTCCTGACGCGCGAGATGGACCGCGATCGCAACCGCGAATTGCTCGACGCGTCGCTGCTTGAAGGCCTTGATGAAGAGGCGATCCCGGGTCAGCCGGTGGTGGAAGTGAAGCTCGACAGCGCGCTGGCCACCCGCGGCGATCTCGACACGCTCAACGGCTGGGCCGAACAGCTCAAGGGCGTGGAATCCGTCGAGGACGTCGAATTTGGCGCCGATCGCCTGCGCATGCTCTTTGCGATCGTCGAGATCGTGCGAACTGTGGGCTTGCTCCTCTCGATCGTGCTGCTGGCCAGCGCTCTGTTCTTCGTGTTTTCGACCGTGCGGCTCGCGGTTTTCAGTCGCCGCGACGAGATCGAGATCCTCGCCCTTGTCGGAGCGACGCCGACCTTCATCCGCCTGCCTTTCTTCGTTGAAGGCGCGCTGCAGGGTCTTGTCGGGGCGCTTGTAGCGATGGTCTTTTGCGGTCTGTTGCACCTCGAGCTTGAGGCCCTGATCCGCGACGCCTACAAGATCAACCTCGAGTGGTCGCTGCTGCCGCCGGGGATGATCGCGTGGCTGCTCATCGGCGGACCGTTGCTCGGACTCGCCGCCTCGGGTGCTTCGGTCGGCCGGCACCTCAAGATTCGATGACGATTTCCGCGGCCGTGCTCGATGCGCTATTGCGGCAACCCGTGGGACGCGACGTCAGCGAAGAGCTCGAGACGTGGTGGGCCGCGTGGCGGCGCTTGCCTACTGAGCGGGCGTAGAAGGGTCAAACCAGACGATCGGGTGGCGGTTGATCACGACGGCCTGGGCAGAGGTGAACGCGGGAGTCGCCTGCTGTCCGAGGGCGGCGTCGGACTGCATGATGTCGCCTTTTGCGGCGGGGCGGTGATCGGCCCATTTGCTGTCGCTGTGATAGAGGCCGAGATAGTGACCGACCTCGTGCGCGAGCAGCGTACCCAAGCGCTCGGGGCTGAGCGGCGCCGACGATGGATCGCAGCCTCGGGGGGCGAGAATCACGCCATCGAGTCCGGTCTGTGCGGCCGCGGGAACGAAGCCGCCGGGGATCCGCTTGGACAACCCGAGCAGAACCTTGGTGCCGTGTTGGGCCGTCGCGTGACGCAAGCACGGCGCGATGACGATCGGCACAAACCTTGCGGACTCCGCGGCGGCGGGATCGCGCAACGCCTGGAGCGCTTTTTCGAGCAGGGCCGCGGTCGTGTCTCCCTGGTGGCCGTGCGTGACGTCGTCGGTCGGTTTGTCGATGTGCGCGACACGTTCGACTTTCATATTCAAGCCAGCGGCCGCAAACTGTTTGGCCGCCGATTCGAAAGCAGGGTTCCAGCGGACGTCGAGGCTCCCGGGCGTCACCCCGTTGGCGAACGCGACCCGTAGCCGCAGTTGGCCGTCTGTGCCCCAGAGTGGCGCGCTTTCGGTCGCGGATTGCACGAGGACCGAGGCCGGCATGTCCGGGTTGCGATAGTCGTCGGCCGAAACGCCCGTCTCGCAATTGCGGAGCACGACGCGCATTCGGAGCTGTGGCGCCTTTTCGAGCGTGCTGCCATCGTTGGGAAAGACGAACAGACCGTAGCCTCGCATCGACGCCGTCCGCTGCGAACAACCGGTGCACGCCGGTCCCCAATCACGCTTGACGCGGCTGTCGCCGACCCACGACTTGCCATCTGTCCCGACGCGATCGAGCTGGTAGCAGACGGTGCGCTTCTTGGGCGCCTTTCCGGTCCATTGGGGAGAGACGCGGATAGCGACGAAGCGGCTTGCCGGCCCGATGTCTACGGTGATCGTGGCGGTCCGCGCGTTGGCGACGGCGAAAGACCCGACATCTGTCCATACGACGTTGGGACGGGCATCGATCGCGGATTCGTCCGGCGTTGGCGCGTCCGGTTGTGCTGAGCACGCCGCGGTCAGCACGCCGATCGCACCCCAAACCAGCAACCACGCGTTGCAGGAGACGCCCAACTGCCGGCGCAAGCTACTTGCCGTAGATACGCACACCGTCGACGAACCAGCCCTGTCCGGTGTTGTTGTTGCCGTCGCCCGAGTTGAACCGGAAGCGGAGTTGGAACTTGCGGCCACGGAACAAGTAGAGGTTGATCGACACCTTGCGCCAATTCTTCTGCTCG
Source organism: uncultured Enterobacteriaceae bacterium (assembly GCA_964560875.1). GTDB lineage: Bacteria > Myxococcota_A > UBA9042 > UBA9042 > UBA9042 > CAZLMW01. The sequence goes on along the minus strand of CAZLMW010000007.1, from coordinate 92,141 downwards.
TGGCTGCGGCGCGGCGCGATCCAGGTACGCGTCTTGGACTTATTGCACTGGTTGAGCGTCGACGACGTGCACTTGTTGGTCGCCCCACAACAGCCCGAGAAGCCGTCGTAGCTCACCTGCACGAAGCCGCGATCGTCGTAGTAAGCGCCGCTGCCGTAGTGCTCCGCGTCGATCCAGCTCCAGTACGTCAACCACAGCTGCGACTTGTACTTCGTCGCGTCGATCCAGCCGTCGTAGAGGGCCATGCCGGCGTTGGCGTTGGCGTCACCGTTTTTGCAATCCGCGACGCCGCAGAAGTTCTTGCCGTTGTTGAAGTTGAGCGTGCACTTGCCCTTGACCGGCTTGGGCCCGCCACCATCGATCGCGAAGCCGACGCTGTTGCGTTTCATATCGGTGTACTTCCAGCCCTTGTCGCCGCAGTTGAAGTCGGCCGAAAAGAGCGGCTTGGTGCACGTGAGCGACGATTTGCAGTCCGGATCGGCGCAGTCGACCTTGTCGTCAAAGTCATTGTCCTTGAAGTCGTCGCAGACCTCTTTGCAAGAGCTCGAGCCCTTGCACGCCACGTCGAGGCAGTCGACCTGGCCGTTGTTGTCGTTGTCGATGTGGTCGTTGCAGATCTCCTTGGCGTAGATCTGATCGACGATCAGGTTGTCGACAAACCACCCCTTGCCCACGTTGCCGTGCTGGCCGCTGGCGCCCGACAAGTAGATGCGAATGCGGAACTTCTTGCCCTTGACCTGGGGCACGTTGATCGCCATGTGACGCCACTTTTTGGCCTGGCTCTTGGCGAGGTTGAAGCCGTACAAGTACTGGTTGTTGTCGCTGCGCAGCTCGACGCGCGGGTTGTCGCCTGCCTGGTCGACATCGTAGTAGGTGTCAAAGACGAGGCGCGGCGTGCCCTTGAGCTTGGTGCCATCGATCCACGGTGACCACGCCTGCCCGGTTGGAGTACGGCAGTACTGCTTGCCATTGCTGGCCGTGTACTTGTCGCAGTAGTTGACGTTGTTGTTGAAGTTGAGGTTGCAGCCCCACTGGTTGTTGCCGACGGAGGGCTTCTGATCAACGGCCCACAAGACCTTGTTGTTCTTGGTGTTTTGAAGTGTCCAACCCTTCGCAGCCGCCTTGCATTCGAACGTATCCTTGAAGATCGCGCATTTGCTGCGGTCCTTGGCCGTGCACTTGCCGTCAAGGCAGCGGTCGCCGGTGCTGCACGCCTCGCCATCGCTGCAGTTGGCGCCGTTGGCGAGCGGCTTGTACGTGCACTTGCCGGTCTTGGCGTCGCAGCTATCGGTGGTGCACGCCTGCCCGTCGTCGCAGCTGAAGTTGGTGCCGGTGACGCACTTGCCGTTTTTGCAGCGGTCGCCCCAGGTGCACAGGTTGCCGTTGTCGCACGGGTTGATGTTGGCCGAGAACCCGCACTTGCCGGTCGCCGGCTTGCAGGCATCGACGGTGCACTGGTTGCCGTCGTCGCACACGATCCCGCCGCTGCCGACACACTTGCCGGCTTTGCACAGGTCGGTCTTGGTGCACTTGTCGCCGTCGTCGCAGGGGATCGGCTTGGCGACCACGTCGGCCGGCACGTGTTTGCACTTGCCGAGCTTTTCGTCGCACGAATCGATGGTGCACGGGCTGTTGTCGTCGCAGCCGTTCTTGCCCTTGCCAACGCACTTGCCCGCCTTGCAGTAGTCGCCGACCGTGCACTCGTCGCCGTCGTTGCAGCCGCCGGTCTTGCCGGTCCACGAGCACGCACCCTTGGCGGGATCGCAGTTGTCCACGGTGCATTCCTTGCCGTCGTCGCACAGCGCCAGGACGCCGGTGCATTTGCCGGCCTTGCACGCTTCGGTCTTGGTGCACTTGTTGCCGTCGTCGCACTTGCCCGCGATCGCTTCGTGCTTGCAGCCCTTGGCCGAATCGCAGCTGTCCTTGGTGCACACGTTGGCGTCGTTGCAGGCGTCCTTCTTCGCGAGACCCTTGCACTTGCCCGACGCGCAGTCGTCACCGACCGTGCACGCGTCGCCGTCGTCACACTTGTCGGCGTTGGCCTCCCAGACGCAGCCGGTCTTGGGGTTGCAGCCATCGGTAGTGCACGGGTTGCCGTCGCTGCAGTCTTCGAGCGCGCCGCCGACGCACTTGCCGGCGTTGCAGATCGAGGGCTTGGCGCACTTGGAGCCGTCTTTGCACTTGCTTGCTGGCGAATTGGGGCCGGCTTTGACCGGCGTGTAGACACACGTGGGCTTGCCGTCGGCGCCCTTGCCGCACGAGTCGGTTGTGCACGCGTTGTTGTCGTTGCAGCCAGCCTTGTCGCCGACACCGCACTTGCCGTCCTTGCAGGTGCCGAGCTTGCAGAGCTTGTCGTCGGAACAAACAGCCGTGTTGTTGGACGTCTGACACCCCTTCTTCGGGTCGCACACGTCGTCGGTGCACGCGTTGCCATCGTCGCAAACCTTGGCCGGGCCGCCGAGGCACGCGGCGTTCTTGCACGCGTCCTTGGTCGTGCACGCGTTGCCGTCATCGCACGCGGCGGTGTTGGGCTTGGACGAGCACGTGCCTGATTGCGGGTCGCACAGGTCGTCGGTGCAGACCTTACCGTCGTCGCAGTTCTTGGCCGCACCGGGCTTGCACGTCGCCTTGCCGCCGCTGACCTGGCAGGTATCGCCCTTGGTGCAGGCGTTGCCGTCGTCGCAGTTGACCGTTTCGCCGGGCGTGTACTGGCACTTGCCCGTCTTGGCGTCGCAGGTGTCAACGGTGCACGCGTTTTTGTCGTCGCAGGTCAGCTTCTTGCCGGCCTGGCATTGGCCTTTGCTGCACGAACCGGCCGAAAAACACTTGTCGGCATCGCCGCACGGCTTGGCGTTGTTGGTGTACACGCAGCCGCCCTCGAACTTGTCGGACGCCTTGGTGCACTTGTCGTCGGTGCAGGGGTTGCCGTCGTCGCAGTCGTCCTTCTTGCCCTTGCAGTCCTTGCCGTCGCAGACGTCGCCCTTGGTGCATGGGTCGCCGTCATCGCACTGGGTGATGAGGCGGCCGCCGATGACCTTGTTGGTGCACTTGGCGGTGCCCGCGTCGCAGCTATCTTCGGTGCACGGGTTGTTGTCGTCGCACTTGAACGGGCCGCCCTTGCAGGCGCCGCCAATGCAGCCGTCGTCGCTCGTGCAGGCGGTGCCGTCGTCGCACTTGGTGTTGTCCGGCGCCGGTCCGGGTTGGCAGATGTTGTTGATGCAGCGGCCGACTTCGCAGGGGCCGAGGTTGGTCAGCAAAGCCTTGCAGTCGGCGTCGTTGACGCATACCACGCCGCCGGCCGTGTCCTTGCCGCCCGATGAGCCGCCGGCATCGGCGCCCGATGAGCTCGTTGTGCCCGACGTTCCGCCCGCATCGACGCCACCCGATGAGCTGGTTGTGCCCGACGAACCGCCCACATCCGCACCGCCCGATGAGCTCGTTGTTCCGGAGCTGCTCGCGGTCCCGGTGTCGCCACCCGAGCTGGATCCGGTGTCACCGACGCCCGAATCCGAGGCCCCCGCGTCGTTTGTGTTGACGATCTTCTTGGGGCCGTCAACGGCTCCGTCTTCGCCGCATCCGGCCACCAGCAGTGCCAAGGCGGCTGCGGCGACCAGGCAAGAAGTGGATAGACGCACGGGGCGACGTCGTGCCGTGTCGATGCGGTTTGGCATGTCGCGATCTCCAGCCATTGGGCGACCAGCGGCGGACGAGGGCCCGACGCCATGCTGGAACGTATCGGATTCGTTGGGGGTGTCCATGATCGAATTCGTGTATATCGGGCCGCCAACCGGGCGGGAGACCATATGAGCCGTGACGATCCAACAACCCGATTTGCGTGGATGGCCGCGGCGCCCTGTGTCGCGGCATGGCCGTGCATGCATGCACGCAGACGAGCCAATACGACCGATCTACACCGCGCCGTGGCGCTGCCGGCGGCCAACGAACGTGTGTTGATCGCGCTGACGGACGGCGCCGGCTTGCTGGACATCGAACATGCGCCGCCGCTGGACGAACCAGGCAGCGAGGGGCAGCAGCTCGGGCCCGTGGCCACGCTGGTGGACGAACTCGCGCAGGTTTATGGCGTCGGCGTGCGGCTACGGGTTGAACGCGGCATGGGGCACGCGACGGGAATCGATGACGCCGCCGCGCTCGGTGTGGCCGCCATCGGTGCGTTGGCAACCGCGCTGACCGCCGCAGGGCACGGCAAACGGCTCCAAATCGATGACCAAGCGCTCGCCAAGCGTCTCGGCGTGCAGCCGGCGACTGTTTCGGTGGCCCGACAGGGCGGGGTATTTGGCGTCGACGGCGCCGCTGCGACCTGGGTCCTGGCCGATGCGAAGGCGGCGGAAGCTGACTGGCAGGCCGCGCTGAACGCTGCGGGCGCCCATGGTGGTGTCGAGGTGGTTCGGCTCGGCAGCGGGCCGATGTTGGTCGCGGTGTGCGCCGACTCGGGCGAGGCTCGGCGCTGCAAAGAGGCGGTCATCGAGACGTTTGCGATGCGCGGGATTTGGCCGCGTGGTCGGTCCGGTCCGGTGGCGGCGCGCGGCGTGCACGTCACCGATCTGACCGCCGCCGAGTTTTCGTAGCACGCCCTCGCGAGGCGTTCATCCGTAGAACCGGCGAGCGGTCTGCAGCAGCAGATTGGACAGCGCGTGGTGCACCGTCGGAGCCGCCGTCGACCGCGCCCGTTCGGCGAGCCACGCGAAGAGCAGGCCGGGGAAGAAGACCAGCAGACGGGCAGGCGCGGGCGTCGCGACGAGATGCACCAGCGCAAAGAGGGCCGCTGCGACGACGTGGGCGACGCCAAAAGGTGTGCCGAGGACGCGATGACGCGGCTGGAAAACGGCGCGCAATCGGCCCTGGACGTAGCCGCGAAAGAACGTCTCTTCGGGCAAGGCGACAACCAACAGCTGGGTCAGGATCCCCCAGAGCAACCAGGCGAGGCTGCGCGGCGCTTCGATCGGTTGCGACTCCACCGGCACCAAGCCCGCTCCGGTAACGATTGACCCGGGCTGCAGGGCGGCGCCGTCCGCTCCGGTGGTGATGCGAAAACTGTCGCTCGCGGGAGCTCGAATCGAAGTCCCGCTGCCCGGTCCAAGACGACGCGCTTCGCAGCCGTTGCCGACGCACGCCGGTTGCACCCAAACCTGCTCCGCGCGCCCGTTGTAGACGGCGAGAGACGCGCCATCGCTGTACACGGCCACCACGCCCGGTGCTCTGCGCGGAGTGCCCGAAAAAGCGACGGGATGGTCGTCCAGTCCGGGCCCACCGCCGCGTTTAGCGCCGTGAAACTGGGTGCGGAGGACGTCATAGCCGACGACGAAGGGCGGCACGATGACCAGCGTTGCAGCGAGCCCCCACACGACGCCGCGACCGATGCTGCCGGGACCGCGCAGTCCGCCGTCGCCGATGCCGTGCACGTCGCCATCGAGCCTGCGAATGGTGGCGATGAGCAGCGGCAGCCCAAGGAACCCCAGCGCAACGATCGCCGCGCCGCTGCCGGCAAGCCCCGGCCAAACGCGGCCGAGCAATTCCACGGCGCCGATCACCACTGCGATGGCGGCGGTTGCCAGCGAAACTTCGACGAGCGCGGCGCGGCGAGCGGCGGCAAGCGGTCGGGAGTCGTCGCGGCGATCGCGCACGACAAGGGGTCCGGCGGATGCGGATGAGTCCGCCTGGCGGTCGTTCAAGGCGTTGGTGGCGCCGGCTTATTCAGCGGCGGCGGCCTGCTGCTGTTCGGCCAGGAAGTTGGTGAACGCGCCTTCGTATTCGCCCTCGTGCACACGTTCGATATGGAAGACGAAGACCTTGCCCTCGTCCTTCTCTTCGGGAACGCGCAGCAGCTTGCCCATCAGGTAGATCGTTCGGTACAGGCCGTCGATGGGCACCGGCATGTTGATGCAGAGGTTGCGATCCAACTGCGGAACGGCGCCCTGTGCGACGACCTCGAGCGCGAGGGGCGCGGCCTGGATGAGGGTTGCCGGGATGAAGCGGTTGTCGATCTCGTAGGTCACCGGGATGTCGACCGAGACGCTGGCGTGCTCGACTTCGTCCTGCGCGCCGCCGCGGATCGTGGTGCTCATCGAGCGCCCGCCGAGGCTGGAGAGACGCGCGGACTTGCCGAAGATCTGTGACCGCTCGCCGACGTTGGCTTTCTGTTCCTGCTGTTCCTTCTGCTTGGCCCGCTCGACGAGCTTCTCGGTGCGCGTCTTGCCGACGAGGCCGATCGGGTCGATCCGGATGTTGTCCATGATCGTGACTTCGCCCGGGGACGCGGCCTCTTCGGTGCGCTTGGCTTGCAGAGAACGCGAGCGCCCACCGATGTGCGTGACATCCGAATCGCGATGCCGCAACGCCCCGGCGCCGGCCATAATGTCGTCAGACGTCGATGTCCCGGAGCGCCGCCGCCCGCCCGTCTTGAACGCGGACGCTCGCGTCGTGGCCGACTTGAAGCGGCCCGAGTTCGTCGAGCGGCGGCCCGGTGGGTCGCGCCGGGTCGAGATGCGATCTTCAGCCAGCGGCGCCAGTGTTTCGGCGCGCGACGACAAGGTTTCGATGGGCGTTTGCACAGGGGGCGGGGCCTTGGGCGGTCCCGAACGCTTCTCTTCTTTGCGCGACTGCAGCAGCGGACCGCGCGGCGTGTTGTCGATCTGCAAGACCTTGCCGAATCGTTCGCCGATCTCGGGGAAATGGAACTCGGCGTCGCGCTCGTGGCCGAACATCTCCAGCGTGACTTCCGACACGCGCAGCACCTTCTTCAAGACGCGATACAGAGGCTCGCCGCCGGCCTCGGTCCGGGCAACCACCCAGCGGACCGCGAACCCGGGCTGTGTGGCGCTGCCCAATTCGACGCGCCTGACAACGACAGCCTCTATCTCGATCGGAGCGACCTTCATGCCGCCTGGCCGCGCGACGATGGTCACGGTTTCGCCCACGTCGGGCGCAACGGCGGATGCGAAGAACGCCCCGGTCGGGCTGATGTCGGTGGTAACGAAGTTGCGTTCGTTTCCGCCCGAGACGATGCGGAATTTCACGAATTCCTTCGTGCGGCCGTATTGACGTCGATCCTCGAACAAGCGCGCCCCCGGTCGAAGCGCCGAATAGTCGGCGAGACAAGCTATCGTACCGCCGTACAAACCGACCGCCAAGAGACGTCGCACAGGTGGGCACAGGTGGCAGGTTCGGCCGCTCGTCGCCGGAAGGCTTGAGATTGCGCAATTCAAGGCGCTACAGGCCGTCGCAATGCGCGTGGGATGCGCCAGTGAGAGATGGCGGACGCGCAACGCGCGATTCTGAAGGACCCCAGCACGAAAGATCTAACATCCTGAAATCGTTGTTGTAACAAGGCGCAAGCATGTACCGTGGTCGGACCGGTACGGACATGGACGCTTCCCACTTCCTCGACACGATTCACACCCAGCATGCAGATGCGCGGGACCGCGGCCTGTATTTTTCGACGGCCGAGGACGCGTATGTGCGCGGGCCATGGGTCACGCTCGGCGGCGAATCGCATCTTTCGTTCGCATCGTGCGGCTACCTGGGGCTGGAACAACACCCGGCTTTGATCCGCGCGGCGCGTCAATGGCTGGATCGATACGGCACCCAATTCGCGTCGTCGCGCGGCTACCTGAGCTGTCCGGGATACGACGAGCTCGAGTCGCTGTTGAGCTGCATCTTCGGTGGGCCATCGCTGGTCTTTCAAACGACGACCCTCGCCCATCAAGCGGTGTTGCCGGCGCTGGTGACGGAGCGCGACGCGGTGGTTCTCGACCACGTGGTGCACTACTCGGTTCAGCGGGCTGCGACCCTTGTGCGAGCCACCGGGGCGACCGTGCGTACCGTGCGGCACGAGCGTCCTGCGGCCGCGATCGACGCCGTGACCGAGCTCGCCGCCACCCATCGGCAGGTCTGGTACTGCTGCGACGGCATCACCAGCATGTACGGCGAGGTGGCCGATGCGGCGCTGCTCCGGTCGATCCTCGACGCCGCCGACAACGCATGGCTGTACATCGACGATGCCCACGGCATGAGCTGGGCCGGCGACAACGGCTGCGGCCACTTCCTCGCGCGCTTCGGCTCGCATCCCCGGGTGATTGTTGCGACGTCGCTGGCCAAGGCGTACGGCGCGGGCGGCGGCGCGGTGACGTTTGGCGACGAACAGACGTGCGAGCGGGTTCGCTTGACCGGCGGCCCGATGGTGTTTTCGGGGCCCCTGCAGCCACCGCTCATCGGGGCTGCAATCGCCTCGGCGCACGTGCATCTCTCCGCAGAGTTGCCGCGGCTCCAGACAGCCTTGGCCGATCGCGTCACGAGGCTTCGAAACGGGCTGCGCGAACGCGGGTTGAGCGTCCTTGCCGACAACGACACGCCGATCTTGTTCGTGGGATTGGGGCCCGAATCGCTGGCCAAGGACGTCGCCGCGCGCCTGCTCCAAGAGCGCATCTACACGTGCATCTCGATGTTCCCGGCCGTCAAACAGCGCCACGCAGGCATCCGGCTGGCGGTGACGTCGCTGCATCGCCCCGACGATCTCGACCGTCTCGCCGATCGCCTCGCCGCGCAGGTCGCGACCGTGCTGGCCGACCACGATGTCGATCCCGCCGAGCTCGACGCCCTGTTCGCGCGACTGCAACCGCGTCCAACGACACGCCCGTCCCTCGCCGACGTCCTGGGCGCGCCCCGGGTCGATCCACCCGCCACACCGGACGCGTCGACTGCCGGCGCTCTGCATGTGAGCCGTTACGACGATGTCGACAGCTTTGGAGCGCAACAATGGGACCTGCTTTTCGGCGAAGTGGGCTGCATTTCAGCCGAGTCCATGCGGGCGATGCAGCGGATCTTTGTCGGTCCACGACCCGAAGATGACCACAGCCACCACTACCTCGCCGTGCGCGACGACGCGGGGGTGCCGATCGCGGCCTCCGTCTTCAGCGCGGGCCTGCACAAATCCGACATGCTCATGCACGCCCGCGTTTCGGCGCACCTCGAGCAGCTGCGGCGCGACGATCCCTATTTGTTGACCGCGAAGACCTTGTTGATGGGCGGCTGTGCGTCCGAAGGCCATCACCTCTACCTGCGGCGCGACGGGCCTTGGCGCGATGCCCTCCAAGCGCTGCTCGGGGCCGCCCGACGTCTCGCCGATGAACTTGGCTGCGACATCGTCATCTTCCGCGACATCCCCGACGACCCGGAGCTGCTGAGCGCGCTGCAGCAGCTGGGGCTGTTCCGCCTCCCGCTGCCACCGACCCACTTGCTTGATCTGCCTGTGGACATGGAGTCGCTGATCGCGTCGCTGTCGTCCAAGAAGCGTGCGCACGTCCGAAAGATGCAACGCATCGCGTCCCGATTCGCCGTGAACACGTGGGGCACTCGCGTCGGCAACCCGCTGCCGGAGAGCCTCGTCGACCACCTACACGGGCTTTTCCTCAACGTCTCGCGGCGTCGCCACGACCTCAACCTGTTTGCGTTGCCGCGGCGCTTCATCGGCGAGATCGCGGGGAGCGACGCCTGGGAAGTCGTGACCCTGAGGTTGACCGAGGACCATGACGGCGGATCGCCACCAACCGACGCCCCGATCGCTTTTTACGCTGCACATGTGTTCGGCGATGCGTACGCGGCGCTCCTTTGCGGGCTCGACTACAGGTTTGTTCGGTCGCACAACAGCTACAAACAGCTGCTTTTTCAGACGGTTGCGCGAGCGTTTGATGTCGGGGCGCGACGGGTTCACCTGGGCATGACCGCCGACGTCGAGAAGCGCCGTTTCGCGACCGTCCCACAGCCGTCCTGGGTGCACGTCTACGCGCGGGACGACTTCGACGCGACGCGGCTGGCCGAGATCGCCGAGAAGGTCGGCTTGAAAGCGGACACCAGGGGGCAGCGATGAATAGGCCAACCAACGGCTCCCAACACGGACACACGTTGCGAGCAGCCAAGCAGGTTTCCGGTCGCATCGTCGGATTTTACCGCGACGTGGCCACGCACACCGGCATCGCAGAGACGTCCATCTTCGACGGCACGGATATCGACCCGGTTGAGCCGCCCAAGTGGCTGGAATGGGAGCGTTTTTGCATGCTCAACCAGAGGCTGGAGGAGCTTGTCGGCGGGCCGGGGGAGCTCGAGGTGCTCGGGCCTCGGATTCATGGCGTCACCGAGGTTGGCTTGATGCAACGCACGCTCAGCATGGCGATCGATCCGCGCACCCTGTTTTGGGTCAGCCACCACTGGTCGGGTCCGGCGATGTTTCCCGAGCTCGTGCCCGGATTTGCCGACGCTGGCCCAGGCCGCCTGAGGTTGAGCCTCGCGCTGCCGCCTCACTACGCCGATTCGCCGCAGTTCTTTCGGCTGGTACGCGGTTTTTTCGCGACGTTGCCGCGCGTGGCCGGCCTGCCCGATGCCGCTGTCGAGCTGTCGATCGCGCCGCGCGAAGGCGTCTACGAGATCGTCCTGCCGCCGGGCGCGACGTGGTGGCAGCGGCTGCTCCGAGCGTGGCGTGTCGTCACCCAGCGCATCGAAGACAGCCCTGAGAACCAGGCGTTTCGGGAGCTCGTCAATCAGCAGCGCGCCCTGGAATCCGAGGTCCGCGACGCCCGCCAGGCCCGCGATCATGCCCTTGCCCAGGCGCGCATCGTCGAGCACGCCGCGGCGACGCGGGAGAGCTTCCTGTCGCGGATGAGCCACGAGCTGCGCACCCCGCTCGGAGGCATCATCGGCACCGCCCAGCTGCTCCTGACGACCCGTCTCGATCGCGACCAGGAGGACTTCGTCCGGGCCAACCTGCACAGCGCCCAGCGGCTCGATCGCATGGTCGGCAACGTGCTGGACTTCGGAGCGCTCGAACGCGGCGCCGTACAGCTCACCAAGCGCCGCTTCAGCCCGCGCGAGCTGCTCGAAGCCGTGGCTACCGGACAAAGCGCCGCCGCGCGTGACAAGGGGTTGGAGCTGGCGCTCGACGTCGCCCTCGGCGTGCCATCTCCGGTCAAGGCCGATCGGGAGCGCATCGCGCAGGTCCTGACAAACCTGGCTGAGAACGCGGTCGTGTTCAGCAAACGGGGCGCCGTCGTGCTGCGCTTGCGGGTCACCGATCGCAGCGATGACGGCTGTGTTCTCGCGTTCGAGGTCGAGGACGAAGGCCCCGGCGTCCCGGCCGCAAAGCGCCAGGAGGTCTTCGAGCCTTTCGCCCAGGTCGACGAGACGGCAACGCGCAGCCACGACGGTGCGGGTCTCGGGCTCGCCTTGTCGCGTCTGCTGGCCCGCGCGATGGACGGCGATGTGACCCTGCGCGACGCACCCGGAGGCGGCACAATCGCGCGGTTTGAGGTCCCTGTTGAAATCCCCCCGCGCTTGACGCGACGCCACGATCAGACCCGCCGCGCCCTCATCGCCGATGACAGCCCGCTCAACCGCGCCGCCCTCACCGTTTCACTCCGCCAGCTCGGGTACCAGGTCGAGACAGCCAAACACGGCCGCGAAGCGCTGAAGTTATTGCTCGCACGGAGCTACGACGTGGCCATCATCGATATCTACATGCCGGTCATGTCGGGGCTCGACTGCGGACGCGCGTTCCGGCGGCTCGAGGCAGACGGCAATCGGACCCCGATGATCGCGTTTGCCGCGTTGGGCCACGACGGCTTGCGGCGCGATGCGTCGGCGGCCGGATTCGACGAGTTCCTGACCAAGCCGGTCGATCGCCGCGAGCTCTCCTCGTTGCTCGAAACGCTGTTGCCCGTGGATTGATCGGCGCGCGGTGATCCTCAGCCACAGCCGCCGCTGCCATCGCAGGTCTTGCCGATTGGCCTCGATCACGCCGCTTGGGCGCGATCGCCCGTCGCTTGGCCTCCGCGCGATCCCCGGGCACAGTCGAGCCATGCGAGGGGTTTGCAGTCTGGCCACGGTGTCCATCTTGCTTGTGGCGGTGCTCGCCAGCGGATGTGGAGGCGCGATGAATACGGCCCACTACAAGGCGGCCGAGGGCTTTGACGCCAGGCGCGCCAAGCTCGACCGGCCCGACATGTTCCAGCGCTTTTCCGTGCCCGACCGGGGCGTGCCGCTGGCGCAACAGGGCATGGACGACGACGAGCTGCTCATGATCGTCGAACGGGGCGGGGCGCGCATCGCGTTGTCGACCACCCAGATGAACTACCACCACCTCGCGCAGGGCAAGCTGGCGGGGCAACCTTACCTGGTCAGCTACTGACCCGTTTGTCACAGCGGGGTGGGTCTCATCCCGGTCATCGACGGCGCGGTGCGGCACTTCTCAGCGGGCGGGCTGTTCAATGGGCTCGTCCTGCTCATCGACGACGAGACGCGCACCTATTGGGATCACATCACCGGCAAGGCGCTGTACGGACCCAGGATCGGGTTGCAGATGCAGGCGTTTGCGCTCGAGATCGTCACCGTCAAAAAAGCGCTCAAGCGGTGGCCAACGCTGCAGATCGCGATCAGCAAACCGCCTCTAAAAGGCCGCATCTTCGCGTGGCTCACGGGCAATCGCTACCAAAGTGGCGGCTGGTACCCACCCGGCTTTGAAAAGACCCAGGGCAAGGCCGACGAACGGCTCGGCGCGCACGTCTCCGGCCTCGGGATCATGGTCGGCAAGACGCGGCGATTCTATCCTTTCGACAGCCTGCCAGACCGTCTGGAAGACACGGTGGAGGGCCGCTTGGTCGTCATCGTCAACGACAAGGAGGCCGGGGTGCCGGTCGCCCGCTGGAAAGACACAAACGAGCTGCCGCTGCAAGCCCTGATGCGGTGGTACGGCTTTTCGTTCACGTACCCGGGCTGCGAGATCTGGCGCCCACCAGCGACAGCAAACAAATAGCTCTTATGGGGTGCGGCGCGCCTCGGTCCGGGGCGCTGCCGCGCCGCCCTCCCGAGTCGAGCCGCACCCAATGCGTTGTTGGTTTTCTTCGCAGCGCGAGCGCTGCTGCGCGCCAGGCGAGCCTCCAGCATCGCGGCTTTGCCGATCCCCAGACGGACACATGTGGCGCTGCGGACCTGCCCAACTCAAACGATCCGCACCCGCTCTTATGGCGCCTTGTAGCTGCCCTTGCCCGCGTCGAAGAGGCGACCGACCAGGGACACCGACGGCTTGCTGCCGGCGTACTTGTCGTAGAACAGCTTCAGGGTCCCGCCGATCGACTTGATGCCGTCACCGCCGCGGCTGGACAGCACGGCACCGGACATCACCTTCACGCTGCGCGCTTCGACGAGGAGCCCGCCGCCGCCACCGCGTCCGCCGCGATGACCGGTTGTGCCGCCGCCGTTGTCGCGCCCACCGCCGCCAGCGCCAGCGCCGTTTGCCAGCAGCTTTCCGGTCTTACCGATCGCGACCGAGACGGCGCCGTGCACGAGGATCGACCCACCGCCAGCGGAACCACCGCCGCCGCCCGTCTCCTGCCGTCCGGCGCCACCACCGCCGCCGCCCGACCCGAGGTAGAGGGTCCGATCTTTGCTGCTATCGCCGTTGCCGCCACCGGCGCGGTAACCGCCATCGCCGCCTGCGCTGCTGTTCGCGCCGCCGCCCTTGCCGCCGAATGGACCCGCTCCGCGCCCGCCGTTGGCCGTATGTCCACCGCCCTGGCCGCCAGTGCCGCCACCGCCGCCGCCACCGGCATCGGTTCCGGGGCCCTGCCACTGCGTGCCGCCACCGCCGCCAGCGCCGTAGCCACCGCCACCGCCGCCCGACCAGCTGTCGCAAGCGTGCACACCGTTGCCGCCGCCGCGCGCGTACTCGCCAGCGCCGCCAGGCCCGGCTTTGCCGCTCGACGCGGTCCCGCCGCTGCGTCCGATATCGCTCACCGGGCCATCGCCGCCGTTGCGTCCTGCGCGTCCGCCGCACGTCGTGGACCCGCTTCCGGCGCCGAGCATGTTGCCCGACCCGCCGCTGCCTTGACCGCCGCTGCCGCCCTTTCCGTACGGCGATCCACCGCCGCCACCGCCGCTATGTCCTTCGCCGTTGCCGCCCTGGCCACCGAGCCCGCTGCCGCCACCATGGCCCTGCCGCGCCGTGGAAACCGATCCGCCACCGCCGCCGCCGCCGCCGCCGTAGCCGCGACCGGACGCCGTGATCGTGCCGTCGATAACGACCGTGTTAGCGTACAGCGCAAGCCAGCCATCAGCGGGCGATTTGACCGCGGACGACGACGACGAGATGCCCTGGCCAGCCTTCTGCACACGGCCCCAGCCCTGCACCTTGACCGTGGTGCCAGCCTTGATGTTCACCGTCTCGAAGTAGTGCTTTCCGTAGATCGCATGCTGGCCGTTGGTCGGCCAGTTGGCGCTGTGACCGCCCTGGCTGTCGGGCGTTCGCAAGCCGCTGATCGTGCCGTCAAAGTTCGCTTTTTCGGCGATCTGCACGCCGTTTGAGCTCGCCGCAGGGGTCTTCGTCCCGCCCGGGCACACGCCGCGAACCGTCACGAAATAGCGCGTACCCGTCCACGCGCCCTTGAGCGTCAAACCACCCAACTGCGCACTTGTGACCTTCCCGACAAGCTTGAATCCAGCGACGTTCGACGCGCCCTTGGACGTGCCGATCGCGACCTCGTAGCCCGTAACACCGGTCCCCTGGGCCGGCCAGTTCGCTCGAATCACACCCTTGGCAGCCGTGACCGGGCTGTACTGGTAGTGCAGATCGCTCCCCGCGGTCAGCGAACCATCCGACACCGTTCCGGAAAACGCCTTGGGGCAGCGGACGACGCACTTGGCCGCAACGCACCACTTGCTGCTATCGCTGCTGCAGGTGGTGTGGTCCTTGAGCGCCGTCGTTTTGCACCCGGTCGCGCTCGCGCAGGAGTTGAGGGTGCACGGATTGGCGTCGTCACAGCTGACCTTCGCCTTGCTGCATTGGCCGCCCTTGCACGTCTCCTTGGTGGTGCATTTGTCGCTGTCCGGACACGGCTTGGTGTTGTTGATCTGCTTGCAGCCGGTCTTGGCGTCGCAGCTGTCGTCGGTGCACACGTTGCCGTCGTTGCAGACCACCGCCTTGCCGGCCTTGCAGACCCCTCCGCTGCAGCGGTCGCCGACCGTACAGACCGAACCGTCGTCGCAACCGAACGTGTTGTTGCTGACCTGGCAGCCCTTGCTGGCATCGCAGCTATCGGTTGTGCAGACCTTGCCGTCGTTGCAGACAAGCGCCTTACCGGGCTGGCATTTGCCGCCGCCGCAGACGTCCTTGACCGTGCACTTGTTGCCGTCGGAGCAAGCGGCCGTGTTCGCCTTGTGCTGACAGCCCTTCTTGGCGTCGCAGCTGTCGGCGGTGCACCCGTTGCCGTCGTTGCACGCTTGTTTTGCGCCGGCCTTGCAGGTTCCGCCCGAACACAAATCGCCGACCGTGCAGACCGAGCCATCGGTGCAAGGTGCGCTGTTGTTGGTCTTCTTGCAGCCGCTCTTCGGATCGCAGGTTTCGGTCGTGCAGAGGTTGGCGTCGTCGCACTTGCTCGGTGACTTGGGCGTGCACACGCCGGCCACGCAGCGATCGCCGGTGGTGCAAGCGTTGTTGTCGCTGCAGCTGGCGGTGTTGGCCTTGAACACGCAGCCCTTTTTCGGGTCGCAGCTGTCGTCGGTGCACGGGTTGCCGTCGGCGCAACTGAGTTGGCCGGTCGACTTGCAGCTGCCGGCGTCGCAGCGGTCCGTGGTCGTGCAGGCGTTGCCGTCGGCGCAGGCGGCCTTGTTGGTGGTCGTGACGCAGCCCTTCTTGGCGTCGCACGCATCGTTGGTGCAAACCTTGCCGTCGTCGCAAAGCCGCGCTTTGCCCGGTTTGCAGGCCCCGGCGGCGCACACGTCCTTGAGCGTGCAGGCGTTGTCGTCGGTGCAGGGCGAAGTGTTGGGGGTGTGAACGCAGCCCTTCTTGGCGTCGCAACTGTCGGCCGTGCAGCCGTTGCCGTCGTCGCATTCTTGGGTCGGGCCCGCCGCGCAACCGGGTTTTCCGCCCAATCCCAACTTGCAGATGTCGCCGACGGTGCAAACCGAGCCGTCCGAACAGGCCGCGCTGTTGGGCTTGTTCACGCATCCCTTCGCCGGATCACAGCTGTCGTCGGTGCAGCCGTTGCCGTCGTCGCAACCGATCGCCTTGCCGGGTTTACACAAGCCGCCTTTGCAGCCGTCGCCCGCGGTGCACGCGTTGTTGTCGGTGCACGAAGCGGCGTTGGGCAGAAACAAACATCCCTTCTTGGCGTCGCACGCGTCGTTGGTGCAGCCGTTGCCGTCGGCGCACGTGAGCTTCTTGCCGGGCTTGCAGCCCCCCGCCGCGCACACATCCCCGACCGTGCAGATCGTCCCGTCGTCGCACGGCAGCGTGTTGTCCTTGGTCACACACCCTTTCGCCGCGTCGCACGAATCGTCGGTGCAATGTTTGCCGTCGTCACACGCGAGCGCCTTGCCCGGTTTGCACGAGCCGCCACCGCACACGTCCCCGACTGTGCAGGCGTTGTTGTCGCTGCAGACGTCGTTGTTGGTCGTGATCGTGCAGCCCGAGGCCGGCAGACATGCGTCATCGGTGCACA
Organism: uncultured Enterobacteriaceae bacterium; assembly: GCA_964560875.1. Lineage (GTDB taxonomy): Bacteria > Myxococcota_A > UBA9042 > UBA9042 > UBA9042 > CAZLMW01. Next base: position 75,642 of record CAZLMW010000007.1, on the reverse strand, counting down.
GGTTGCCGTCGTCACAGATCGCCTTGGCGCCAACGCAGGAGCCGGCCGCGCAAGTATCGGCGCCGGTGCAGGCATCGTTGTCGTCGCACGGCAGCTTGTTGTCCTTGGCAACGCACCCCTTCTTGGCGTCGCACGCGTCGTTGGTGCACAGGTTGCCGTCGTCACAAACGGTCGCCGCTCCAGGTAAGCACGCGCCGCCCTTGCAGGCGTCCTTGACCGAACACACATCGCCGTCGTCGCAGGCCGCGGAGTTGGGCTTGGTGAAACAGCCGGTCTTGGCATCGCAGGCGTCGTCGGTGCAGACATCGTTGTCGTCGCAGACCACCTTCGCGCCCCCGCAGACGCCCTTGCTGCAGGCGTCCTTTTCGGTGCACTTGTCGCCGTCATCGCAGGCGGCGTCGATGTTGATGTGACCGCATTTGCCGGCGGTGCAGCTATCGGCCGTGCAGCTGTTGAGGTCATCGCACAGCCCTTTGGTGGGGGAGTCGACCTGGCCATCGCAGTCGTTGTCGGCGCCATCGCACGTCTCGGACACGGCGGCGGGTGCGTCGCAGGCGGTCAACCCCTTGGCGCCGCATGATCGCTGCCCGGTGCAGGCGCCGATCGCGTTCTTTGTGCTGCATGTTGTGGCCAGCTTCGCGGCGACGGCCCGCTTGGAACAGCCGCACGTGCCCGTCTTGAGTACGCAGTGACCCTTGCCGTCGGTCGCTTTGGAGCAGGAGTAGGCGCCGGGACAGTCGCTGTCGGCTTTGCAGGACGTCGCGCAGAAGCGACCGACCAGGGCGCCGTCGACCACATGGTCCCGACACACCGCGCCGCCGCCGCCTTGGGGCCCATTGCAGTCGCCGTCGCCTTTGCACGGGTCGCACAAGCGGGCGTGTTCGGGCACGCACAGGCTCACGAGATCGCCGCCGCCGCCGTTGACGGATCGGCAGCGGAACCCGGTTGGACAGTCTTCAACGCACGTCTTCGAGCAGACTTTGCCGTCGGCCGATTCGAGGCAAAACGACGAATCGCAGTCGCCGTTGTTGGTGCACGGACAGCCGAATTCCCCGGCCGCGATGCACAACCCCTCGCTGTCCGAAGCGCCGGCATCGTGGTCGCTCGTGTCATCGGCCGCGTCCTCGCCAATGTCAGCTGACCCGCTGTCGACATGTGCCAGGGCGTCGGCGATCGCGGCGTCATCGAGCAGACCGCCGTCGCCACCGGCACCATCGAGGGTCGATTCGATTTGCTCGCCGGTCGTGTCGTCGCCGCAGCCGGACACCGCGATCGCGATGGCGGCCAACCCGACAACGAGGTGTGAAGACAAGAGACGGAGCCCCGATCGGCGTATCCAGTTGGTGCGCATATTCCCCCCCAGCCCAAGCAGCATAGTGGTTACCGCCTCGGTGGCCACAGAACCGTTGAAACGCTGCGTGGAGAGAGCACGTAGCAGAACGTGGCGCTGTTGCGGCCGAGGAGGGCTTGCGCAAGCCTCAGACTTGAACAGGGCGGTGTGCGAAACCGGTTTCCCCGGTGCGCTACCGCATCTGTTGTAAGACCGTCTGGATCGACCCACGAAACGCTTCGAGGTCGCGATCGAAGGCCGAGGCGCTGGCCTGGTTGTTCGGGCTGCCTGCGTAGGCTTTGAGTGCCGCAGCTGCTTTGGTTCCGGCAACGGTCAGCTTGGCGAGCTGCGTAAACACCGTGCCGATCTGCCCCTTGAGCTCAGGTTTGGCGCCCAGCGCCTTGTAGATGGTCCCAATGGCCGCGAGGTTGCGCCCGACATCTCCAGCAACCGCGGCGACGTTGGCTTGGGTCATCTTGCCGCTCTGCAGCGCATAGCCCGTCCCCGCGAGCGCGTAGTGACCGTGCACGAGGTTGGGGATGCCGAGCTGAAACAACCCGGCGAGCAGCTGTGTGGCCACATCCGGCGACTTGCCCTTCTTCTTGGCCGCCGCCATCTCAGCGCGCAGCCATGTCTGCAAGGCCTTGGCGTCGCGGCCGAGAGACGCGGCCCCCCTTTTCGAGCTCGATTTCTTCGCCTTTTTGGACCCTGCCTTCGCTTTCTTGCTGGATTTATGGGCTTTTCGCACGCGTTTGCGCGGCGTGTTCTTGGCTTTGGCGGTCGCCGCGGTCGGCATTACCAGGACGGGACCAACCAGCAGGCAGGCACAGGTCGCCACCCACGCCAGCCGGCGCGTCATCATCATCGTCTTCATGGGGAGTCCTCGGTCGAGGTGGAGGCGCGGACGGGGCTAGATCTTGCCGAGCAGGCCCTTGGCCTTGGCGACCAGCGGCGCGGGCTGGTTGGGCGTATTGATGAAGTCGTTCATGTAACGCTTCTTGCGCGACTTCCAGTCGGGCGGCACGGGGATCGCAAACAAGGCGTCGAGGGCGGCCTCACGAACCTTGTGGTTCTCGTCGCCAAACCACAGGCCCAAGACCTCCATCGCCTCGGCCAGCCTGCTGCCTTTGAGCGCGGCGATCGCGGCGAACTTGACGTCCTTGCTCTGGTCGAACGAGGCGTTGCGGATCGCCTCGAGGTCTTCCTTGCTGGTGCCCTTGGACAGCGACTTGAGGCAGAGCAGGCGCACCTTGGAGTCGCGCTTGATCATGCCGCTGCGAAACGCGCGCCGCAGCTTGGCGGTGTTGTCGGGCGTCTCGAGCGCGAGCAACGCGGTGAAGACGGCGCGCAGGATGAACATATCGGGGTAGCTGGTCATGCGCGACAGGTTGCGAAGGGCCGGCTGGTACTTGCGCTTGGCGATCCCGAGGATGGCGGCGACGCGGACCTTCTTTTCGCGGTCGCGCATCATCTGGACGAGCTGGTCACCGGCCTTGGAGTAGCTGTCTTCGGCGTTGCCGAGCGCGACGGCCACCTGCTCACGAATATCGGCGTCGCGATCGGTGATGAGCTTGGCGAGCTCGGGCGCGAGACCCTGGCCTTCGATGCGGGCGAGGGCGAACACGGCGGCGCGCTTGATGTCCTGGTTGGGGCTGTTCATCTCGCTGATCAGCAGCTGAATGACGGCCGGGTTGCCCTTGGCGAAGGGCGCGAGGCTCATCACCGCCATCCGCTTGACGATCATATTGCGGGACTTGGCGAGGCGGCGGACCTGGTCGAGCCGCAGCGTCTTCATGATCTCGGAGGCGGCGGCCATCATGAAGTCCTCGTCGGCGCGCTTGGCCTGGGCGGCGTCGGCGAGCGGCACGATCGCGCGCTCGTCCTTGATCATCGCGAGGGCCTTGGCGACCGAGCGACGCACCATCACGGCGTTGTGGCGCAGCGCGAAGATAAGGTGAGGCGTGGCGGCCTTCGAACCGCGCTTGCCGTACTCCTGGGCGGCGGAGATAGCGCCGTTGACGCTGCCCTTGGTGATGAGGAACTCAAGCGCGGCGTCGCGCGCCTCGTCGCTGCCGTTCTTGACGAGCACGCCCGCGACTTTTTCGCGCATGTCTGCGTTGAGCGACGGGTTGTCGAGGGCTTTGAAGAGCACCTCGTACTGCTTCATCGTCACCAGGCCCTTGTAGGCGGCTTCACGCACGCTGTGTTCGCCGTGGGAGAGCGCGCTGGCCAACGCGGGTGCCGCGATCGCGACCTGCTTGGACTTGCTCAGGACGTCGACGGCCTTGAGCGCCTCTCCGACGCTGCCGGTGCGCAACTTCTCGGCCTGCAGCAGGTCGTTGTATTTCTTGACGCCCGCGACCGACAGGGCCTTGACCGCGCGCAGCTTGATACCGGTGTCGGTGTCTGTTTCGACGACCTTTTCGAGCGCCGCCACGGCCGGTTTGTTGCCGCGGACGCCGGCCTGGATGACCGCATCGAGCGCCTCGAGGCGCACGTTCAGGCGATGATCGGTGAGCGCGGGCAGCACGTCGTCGGCCTTGAGTTTGTAGGCCTTGCGGACCTTGGCTCGTTTGACGGCGCGGATGACGGCCATCTTCGGACGCAGCGCGTTGCCAGCGATCGCTTCGCTGAGCTTCTTGCGCATCACGTTGTCGCCCTTGGCGAGGCGGTTGGCGGCATCTTGGGAGGGCACCGGCTTTCCGGCGACGACGACGAACGACTGCGACGGCAGCTTGGACGCCTTGGCGAACGACAGCAGATCGTAAACGGTGAGCATCGGGACGTTGGCGCCGTAACCGATGTGCTCGAGCCCGACGGGTCCACGGATCGCAGGGGGTGCCTGCAGTTCGGTGACGCCGAGCGATGACAGGGTCCAAAAGACCTCGGCGATGACGCGATCGGCGTCGGCTTTCTGGTCGATGACGAGGGTCGCGCGGGTGCCGGCGACACGCAGGCTCGAGTTGCCATAAGCGGCGCCATTGCGGGCCTTGAGCGCGTCGTAGGCACGTTTGGGGCGGAGGGCGACGGCTGAATCGGCGAGGCCTGGCTCTTCGACCGGCACCACCATCGGGACGGAGACTCCGCCGAAGTCGACGGTCTTGACCACATAGAGGTTGGCGACCGGGGCGGCGGACGCGCTGATCGGGATCAGCAGCGCTGTTGCGGCGAGTGCGGCAAACAGCGCTTTTGTCGGCTTTGCAGTGCGCGGACTGGGCGTCATGTAGCAATCCTCCGAGGTCGCCGTCGCGGCGGGGGCACCGTCAATGGCGCAAAACCCCCTCCTGAGTCAACGGCTAACCGCCGGTGACAATTCGCGATGGGTCGACAATACCGCGTCCAAGGGCATGCAGCCAACGTCCGGCCCTGTTCTTCCCCAACCGGGGTACAAACGGGGTCTGACCCCGAGGGAGGGCGTGATTCATTACCCGGTCACGACCGCCATCAGGGGTCTGGGCAAGCGGACATGCCGCAGGCTGTCCTGGGGGAGGTACGACCCTCGCGGAGGTGTCCGGTAGGTCACCGAGCAAGGTGCAGTGGTGCTCGCACCACGGAGAAGCGAAACAACGCCCCCGGGTGTGGTCCGGCCGGGAAGCGACAGCTGACCGGCTAAAAGATCACACCCCCGAGGCAGGCTACAGGCGGCGGCTGAGCATCAGGCCGAACGCGCCGTCCCAGGTGGTCTCGAGCCCATTTCGGCCGGGTGTGACGTGCCAGGCTCGTTGGACTTCGAGGTACGCCGAGAATGGCGGCAAGATCTCGGCTTGAGCGGTCGCTGCGGCGGTCCATTCACCGGCGGAAAGGGTGTCTCCGAGGCCGGTGAAGCGTCGTTTCGTCACCATCGCTCGCAGGCGCACCATGTCGGCGTAGGGCAGCTCGATCCACGCGGCGAAGGTGTCGAGGTTGTCGGCGTCGTAGAGCTCGATCGTGGTGGCCATCCGGGCGGCTCGGAAGCGGCCGCTCAGCGCGAACATGTGGCCGGTCACGGTGCCGCCGTCGCGAGCGCGTAGTGTTTCGGCCTTGGTGCGCAGCGGTCCGGTGCCGAGCCAGCGGGCTTGTTCGACCTCGTACATGGTGTCGAAGTAGCCGGGCAACGCGGTGCCGTCGAAGGCGCGGATCTCCCAGCGGGCTGTGAAGCTGCGATCGCGGCGACCGGGCCAGACATGAAGGCGGAGGCCTGCGTTGGCGCCCATTCCCGCGGCGCTTGCGATGTGGCTGTAGGTGGCGTCGCCATACGGGACGATCGAGAACGCAGGGTCGCGGACGAGCTCTACGCCGACGTCGATTCCTGCGACCGTGTTGATCGAACGTGTGGCGTTGAGCAGGCCAGTGTCGTCGTATGTGCGGTCCCCTCCGGCGTCGAGGTTGGCGGAGAAAGGCGCCTGGCGATCGACCGCTGCGGTGGCGCCGATCGTGAACGTGCGGGCGATATTGCGGCGCGAATCGGCAAACGGACGCAGGAAGACGCGGCCGGCGATGAGGCGCGCGCGGGTCACGTCGTCGGTGAAGAAATCGCCGCCCCAAGACGCGGCATCGAACTTGACGCGGGCGCCGGCTTTGTAGCGATCGGGGCGCAGCAGACCGTGGTAGCGCGAGACGATCGCGCCGTGGCCGAGGGTGACGCCGGCCAGGGGTGCGACGCGGATGAGTGCGCGGTTGCCGGCTCGATCCGACCAGTTCCAGGTGGCGTGACGCAGAAAACGCAGCCATTCGGAGCGCTCATCCCAGTCCTGGTGACGCAGACCGGTACCGCCGGCGCCGCGCTGATCGTCGTTGTTGAGATCGAGCACGCGAAACTGCACGGGCAGGCGCACACCACCGGAAAAATCGCCCGCGCGGCCGTCGATACCCAGGTCGAGGGTTGAAAAGACGCCGCCGGCGCGCTGAGCCATGCCGGCGCCAGCAGAAGCGGTGAGTGAAGCGGGTTCGGCCTGCAAATCGCCGGGCGCAGTCGCCACCAACACCACGAACAAACCGAAGATCACAGGTAGTTTCAGGGCCTTGTTCATGGCTTCGTGTCCGTCTTCATGGCGTCGTCATCAAGGCTGCGACGGATCGCTGATCAGCTTGGCGCGGGGGTGCGCCTTGTCGTAGCTGCGTTGCAGGCCGGCGAGCGAGATATGGGTGTACCGCTGGGTGGTCGACAGGTTCTTGTGGCCGAGCAGCTCCTGGACCTCGCGGATGTCGGCGCCGCCATCGAGCAGGTGCGTGGCGAACGAATGGCGCAGGGCGTGGGGACCGACGGCGCGCGTGAGGCCGGCTGCCAGGCACCTCTTCTCGAGCATGCGACGCACCGATCGGTCGGACAGGCGGTTGCCGTAGCGGTTGAGAAAGACCGCGGCGGCGTCCTTTGGGCGTCTCTTGGCGGACGCGATAACGTCGGCTCGCAGATCGATCCAGGCAGACAGCGCGTCGACGGCGGCCTCACCAAACGGCGCGAGTCGGACCCGGCTGCCTTTGCCGAAGACACGCGCTTGGCGTTGATCGAGGTCGAGCTCTTGCAGGTTGAGACCCACCGTCTCCGCAACACGCAGGCCTGCGCCGTACACCAACTCGATGAGCGCGAGGTCACGGGCGGCAAATCGCGGGTCATCGGGCGTGCCGTGGACGCGCAGCAGCATCAAGATCTCGTCAACGCTGAGCACCTTGGGCAGGGTCGTGGGTTGTTTGGGGTTGCGCAGGCCGTCCGCGACGTCGGTGTCGACCCGCTCGAGGCGCCGCAGGAAGCGAAACATCGTGCGGATGGCGGCGAGTCGGCGGGCGATGGACGACGGCGCGAGCTGGCCGTGAAGGCTGGCGGTGTAACGGCGCAGGGACTCGCGATCGACGGCGGCTACATCGATGCCTTCGGTCGCATGGAGCCAGTCCTGGAAGTGATGAACGTCGCGTTGATAGGCCCGCAACGTGTGCGGCGAGACGCGCTTGACGTGCTCGATGTGGCGCAGGAATTCGTCGACGTCGGGGCGTATCGCAGCCATCCATCGAGGGTGCCCGGCGGCGGTCCGGTGTCGAGTTTTCCGGGACCGTCAGTCCTTGGGTACGTCGACCTCGATGACGCCCGGTGGTGGCGGGATCGCGAGCTTGACGCCCGAGATGTTGCCGTCGGAGCCCTGCAGGATGCTGGCGGTGATGACAGCAAGTTTGCCGCCCGACTGCGCCAACCCGTACCGGCCGCCTGTCCCAAGGCTGTGCTTGATGCCCACGTGGGTCGACTCTCGGATGACGATCGCGGCCCGTCCATGATCCACGAGCTTGCTGCGTTGCACGAGCAGCGTGCCGCCGAGCTGCAAGACGCCGTCGTGCACCTTGTAGACCGATGTCGTGTCTGGGTCTTCGAAATCGCCCGCAACCGTGCCCGAGATCGCGCTGTCGATGACCGCGAGCAGCCCCTCGGCCATGTATGCGCCCGCCGCGCGATTGTTCCGCAACGCCGATGCGAGCAGGTACACGTGAGCGTCCGGTCGTGATGCGGCGACCCCCCCATGCCCATATTTCCGAGGGTCTTGGAGCCGCCGGGTTGACGATGCCGCTGAACTGCTTGGCGCCAACCGGCTTCGTGCCCCCAACAACGCCGGCGTTTTGACACGGGCTCGCCGAATCGGGGCGCCACATGCCGGCCGGACAACCGAACTTGGCGGCTGCTGCGCTGATGCCGGCAATGGCGATCGGGTGGATCGGGAAAAAGTGCATGACCCGCTCAACATGGACGCTGCGGCCTCCGGCTTCAACCACGACGCGTCCGGCGGACCAGGTGCCTGTGCTACCTTCCGCGCCGTATAGGAGGGCCCGATGGCGAACTTGTACTTCCGGCAGCTGCTCGCAGGCGTCGACTTCGGGCAGGGCGCGCCTTTTGCCGCCCAGATGGCCAACTTCGTCTACGCGATCGGCGACCGCGACACCGGCGAATGCCTCGTTATCGATCCGGCATGGGCGGTCGACGAGCTGGTCGAGACGCTGGCCACCGACGACATGAAAGTCACCGGCGCGCTCGTCACGCACTACCACCCCGATCACTGCGGCGGCGACCTGTTTGGCAACCACATCGACGGGCTGGCCGAGCTATTGACCGTCGCGCCCTGCAAAGTCCACTGCCACAAGCTCGAAAAGGACGGCGTCGCGATGGTCAGCGGCATCGATAAGGGCGACATCGTCGGTCACGACTCGGGCGACAAGGTGCGCGTCGGCGGCGTCGAGGTTGAGCTCCTGCACGCGCCCGGCCACACCCCCGGTTCCATCTGTTTTCGCTGCAATGACGCGCTGTTGTCCGGCGACACCCTGTTCTTGCAGGGCTGCGGCCGCGTGGACTTACCCGGCGGCGACTCCGAAGAGATGTTCCGCACGTTGACCACCCGCTTGAGCAAGCTGTCGGGCGACACCATCGTCTTTCCGGGACACAACTACGGCGGCCCGCAGGCGACGATGGATGTCGTCCGACAGACCAACCAGTGCCTGCGGATCAGGGACTTGGCGACGTGGCGCCAGTTCATGGGCTGAGCGGGTTGAAGCACCGAACAGCGGTGCTTCTCGGTGCATGGTTGTTATTGGCGAGCCGCGATCAATCCGCGTCTTCGGGGCGGGCTTTGCGGACAGCTACGGCGGTGCCCACAAAGCGCGGGTCCACGTCCGCTGTGGGATCGAGGCCGCCCAGCTCTTCGTCGAGTCGACCGAGCACGTGCGCGACCAACTCTTCGATCGGCGTGACGTCGTCGTCGCTGATATGGGGGCTGCTGACCAGCGCGCGGATAAGCGCAGCGCGGAGCTCCTTGCGGATCTTGCGGTGGCCGCCGATGCCGTCGAACGCAACGGCAAGGAACCGCTGAACGTCGCGGGCTGCGAGCGGCAGCAAGCGCGGTTTGCCGTCGAGGATGGTCCACGCGATGACCGTGCCGACCAGGGAGCTGAGGCGCAGATCGTCGCTCACGCCGTTGGGCAGGTCGTCTGCGAGCAGCTGCACGGCGTCGATGGGAGATGCGTCGGCGAGCCTTCGAACCAGCGCTACCGCGGCGTTCATGCGACGGAGCTCACGGCCGCTGCTGCGCACTTCGGCGAGGCTCTCAAAGGGTCGGCTCACCACAACTTGGCGCGATTCGTCCGCGGAATCGGGCATCGCGGTGCCGGTTGCGAGCTCGGGCAGACCGCGAAGCAGCGCGCGCACCTTGTCGGCGCCGTCATCGTCGAGCAGGTGCAGTCCTTCGTCGCCGCCGATGTCGCGGCGCAACCGTCGCGCGCTGTGATGTAAGCGCACAACGGCCCCATGGCCGGCGCGGAAAAGGTCAACCAGGGGGATGTGTTCGAGCGCCGCCGTTGCCTTGTCCAGGTCGCCGCCGCACAAGCTCTCCAGCCCGATGTCGCAGGTGCAGACAGCGTGGCGTGTCCAGGTGTGGAGCTCATCGATCTCGGCCGGGCCAGCCGCGCGGGCGGACTGGATGCGGTACGCCAGGCGAGTAAATGCCACCTCGAGTCGTTGCCGGACCGACTCGCTGCACGCCTCGAGCGCGCGGCTGAGGAAGCTGCTGCCGGACACCCGAGACAAAGCCAAACCGGTGCGCTGGCCGCCTTCAGTCCAGGGCCGCAACAGATCGGGTTGAGGTTCGTCCTGCGCGGCGAGCGCGACATCGAGCCGGTCGGGGAGATCGGCGGCCTGGCTCCAGTCGTAGGCCTCGCGCGCCTGGTAGCGAGACGTGAAGCCGTGCGTGGCGACGCGACGGTCGCGGCGGTCTTGCAGGTCGTCTTCGAGCGACGCGGGCAACTCCCATCGAATGGCACGGAGCACGCGGCGGCCGTACTCGACACCGATGCGGTAGATCGAGTCGATGAGGATGCGCACCGCGGGCAACCGGTCGTCCTCAGGGTCGGCGATGAGCACAAACGCGCCGTCGGGCGACGTGAAGACCTCTCTGTCGGTTGTCATGTGCACTTCGGCTTCTTCGCGGTCCTCGAAGACCCGCACCGATCCGGACACAAAATAGGTTAAAACGGCGGTCGCCTGCGACGCAACGAAACGGTCCACTGTGGCCGTTCCAGCCTGCGAAACAACCGACAACCAATGGGCAAATCGGTCGTGTGAGAAGCGGTCGAGCGGCCATGCGTCGAGATCGACCGTCGCCTGCAGCTGTTCGGGGGACGCGAGGGTGAGCAGCGCCGCGCAGTCGGAGTTGCCGATATCCTTGGCCAGGAAGACGAACTCTTCGCACGCAAGCGCCTGCACTGTCGCCTCGGGATCGGGCAACGAGAGCAGGAAATCGAGCTTTTCATTGCCCGTTCGCAGCTGCCACGTGGTGCCCAGGCGCGCCAGGCCAAAGACAGTGCGGCCTTCCAACAACGGGGACAGGGCGAGGGCCCGACCTTGCGGATCGTCTTGCCAACGATCGGGTCCAGTGCCGTCGCGTTGCACCGCTTCGGCGATCGCTCCGGGATTGTGCTCGACCTGGCGTACGGTGGTCCGTCGAGAGAGCGGCCCGTCCTCGCTTTCGAAAGGTGCACCGCCCCGACGGACCATCGCGGTCGTGGCTCGCCGCAGCTTTTTCTGACGTGGATCTTCGCTCATGGCGTGCGCCTCCCGCGTTGCACAGCCTCGGCCCCAAACGCTACCTGCAACGCGCGCAGGGGCAAGCTGATATCGCCTTCGATGCGCACCCGCGAGCCCTTGATCAGCGCCGCCATGGACGCTCCAGCAAGCGCCTGTTCAACGATCTCGTCGGCGTCGACGTGCAGCGTCGTGGTGGCGTTGTCGTAGACCGCGGGGCCATTGCCGAAGCTGAGCACGAATCGGTAGCTCTCGCGCACGTCGCGGTCGTGGATCTCCACGGCGATGCTGCCGGGGATCTTGGCCACATCGGGAGCGCGGGCCGGGTCGATCGGAAGCACGCCCAGGTCGGGGAACTGCCGCGGTTTGCCGAGCCTCTTCATGACGGTCAGCCCACGTTCCCGCAACGCTCCGCCGATGACCTCGCGCAAGTGCCGCCGCGTCAAGCTGATCCGGACCAGCGCGTCATCTGCGGCGCCAGCGACGACCGTCCAAAGTCCGTTGGTGACCGTCCCGGACCATTCACCGCCACCGCTGCCGCAAACGTGAAAGCTGAAGCTGCCGTCGATCGTGAGATCGGGCAAAAGCGCGGGCAGGTTCGGCAAGATCTCTTCGAACGCCTTGCGGGGCTTCGTGCTGCGCGGCAGCGACCAGAAAGTCTCGGCATCGATCATGATGGGTCCCGTTGCGCCACAACTGCCGCACGAGCGCGGCACCAGCGCGGCGGCAGGAGGATGGTTGTTTGGGGAGCAAGCGCGTCGAACAAAGGCCTTTGATCGGCTCGCCAGAGGCGATCAAAAGACGACGGGGCCGTCGGACGGCTTGGCGGGCGGCGGCTTCTTCTTGAGCGCTTTCTTGGTGGCCTTTTTGACCACGGTCTTGGTGATGTACTTGATGCGCGTCTTGGGCTTGTTGGGGCCGGCATCTTTCTCGACGTAGATGACCCGCGTGCCACCGTCGACGAAGACCTTCTTTTCGACGATCTTTTCCTTCTCGACGATCTTTTCCTTTTCGACCTCGACGATCTTCTCGTGCTTTTCCACGACGATGTGGTCGAAGACGCCAAACGCGTACATGCCGCCGAGCGTGGCGAGCGCCAACAACAACCCAGCGACCGCGATCGTGATCCACTTCTTCTTGCTGTGCTGAGCGGCGGCCTGCTGCTCTTCTGCGAGGCGGGATTCCTGTGCGGCGCGCGCCTTCTCTTCCTCGGCCTTGCGCGCTTGCTCGGCGGCGCGGTTCTTCTGCTGTGCGGCCAGCTTGGCTTCTTCGGCGGCTCGTTTTTCGGCTTCTTCGGCCTGCAGCTTACGAGCGGCGGCCTGCTGTTCGACCTTGCGACTCTGTGTCTTCTGCTCGATCAGCTCCTGCAACAGCGCGGCCTGGTCGCCCTGCAAGTGCACAGTGCCGCGGTCGTCGTCGACCGTTGCGTAGGCGATGGCCTGGGCGAAGTCACCAGCGTTGGCCGGGCGGTCCGCCGGACGTTTCTTAAGCGCGCGCTGCAGCTGGACTTCGAGCGCAGGCGGGATTTCAAGGTCGGCGCGGATCTGGCGGGCGGCGGGCACGGCGAACTTGGCGTGGCGCTTGCGAACGTCCGCGGCGGTCTGCGCACGAAACGGCGGTTTGCCGGTCAGCACTTGGAAGAGCATGCAGCCAAGCGCGTACACGTCGGCGCGCGCCGGCATCACGTTTTCTGTTTGCACGCTGCCGCTGATCTCGGGCGCCTCGTATTGCGCGGTGAAACGCTCCTTGGCCTTGACGCGTTTGGCTGAGACCAGCTCCACCTCGCCGTCCGGGTCGGGCACAAAGAGGATGTGCGCGGGCGTCAGACCGCCGTGCGACTTGTTGACGGAGTGCAGCTCCTGGACCTTGTTAGCGATCTTGCAGATGAGCTTGACGGCGTCATCGGTCGGCAGCGTGCGCTTCTGCTTGAGGACCTCGAGCAGGCTCTTGCCCTTCGCTGATTTGCTGGAACCGGACGCGCGGCGCGGCGCGGGTTTTTCTTCTTTCGTCGCAGTGGCTGCAGGCGCAGGAGCGGAGGGCGCCGATCCGGTTGGTGCGGCGTAGGGCGGTGCGGCGACTGGCGGCGCGGCAGGTGGCGGTGCGGCATTTGGCGGGGCTGGGGCTGGCTGGACGGCGTCGGGCCCCGGTTGGACCGCGAGCGGCAGGGTCGACGGGGATGCCGGCGGCCCGGCAGATGGCAGATCGTCGGGAACGTACGCCTCGGTGGCGGCGTGACGATTATCACCCGCCTCGGCTGCTGGAGCGTCGGATGCGCCGGGCAAACCGAGCCCGCCGGCCACCGGAGCCGCCGCGGCTGGTGTCGGCGCTTGGGGTGAATCGGGAACGTACGCGGTGGTCGCAGCGTGCCGGTGCAGCGGGCTGTCGTCGTCGAAGAGCTCGGCCGGCGGGGTAAACGCCACCGTGCGCTCGTTGTCTTCGGGCAGGCTGTCGGGCAGATCGTGAGGCGCGTTGGTCGAGGCGGGTGCGCTCGGAGCGGCCGCGCTAGACGCACCAAGCGCGTCGGTCACAGCGTTGAGCGGGGAACTCGCGGGGTCTTCGCCCATCCGCGCGAGGAGCTCGGGTGTGAGCACGAACGCCTTGGTCGCTTCATCGTTGTCTTCGGCGTCGGACAGGGCTTCACCGGCGCCGACATTGGCGCCTTCGGGCAGCGTGCCGAGCAAGGTCGAACGGTGCTTGCGTGACTTTCGACCGGAAGGAGCAGGTCCCTCTGGAATATCGTCGGGCAGGTCGGTCGGATTTGGAGGTGTGTTCGGCACGTCGGACCTTCGTCGGGTCGGTCAAAAGGAGGACAACCGCGCGATTATGGCCAGTTTGCCAGAGGCTGACAACGTGTCGACCTTCGCAACGATTGCAGGCGTGGCCTCAGCGCGCGGCGCTCGGTCGGGCCAACTGGGCCGGACGCATGCCTGGTGTTGCAACAGCAGGCTGGATGGCGATGGGATCGGGGTCGCGTGTGTTGCGGGCCGTGGACGGCTTGAGCTGCGGTCGATCCCGCACCGGCACGCACTTGCCGACGACGAAATACGCGCTGCCGTTGTGCACGAGGTCGACCTTCCAGTCGTTGATGTCGGTCCACCCCGACGTGCCCGAGTCGCGCAATCGCCGTGACGCGCGCCGCAGCTTGGACGCAAAACCGCTCGTCCGGCCCCTTTCCATCAGCACGTAGAAGGCCCGGCCCTTGTTGAAGTCGCGCAGGTACGGCTCGAACTGCTTGGCTTCCTTGTTGATCGGGCGGATTTCGTTGTTGCTGTAGAAGGTCTCGCCACGCCAGGTGATGAGCCAACTGATGATGTCCTCTTCGCAGACGCGCTTGGGCTGCGAATCGAAGAACTCAGCGATGCCAGGCAGCCCCATCGTGGACACCAACGGTGTGTAGGCTTCCTCGATCGGTTGGCTGTTGGGGTGGCGGGTGCAGTCGTCGTAGTACGCCTCGAAGAGGTAACGCTGCGACCAATGCGGCGTCAGTGTCGGCATGTAGTAGTTGAGCGACCAACCGGCGAGCAGCACGGCGGTCAGCGCGATTCCAACCATGCCCACGCGGCGCAGTCGCTTCGAAGTCATCACCAGCAGCGATACCCCGCCCAGGCCGGCGACGATCTTGATGAACGTGGCGTAACGCAGCACGGCAGTGTCGAGCAGGTTGGCGACAATTACGCCCACGTGTTTGGCGAAGTAGGTGGCCGACCACGGCATGATCGGGTGGGTATCGCTGCGCCAATCGAGGGTCGCGTCCCAGTCGGTCGGCAGGTTGGCGGGCAGGGGGCGGTCGTACTTGTAGGTGAAGAGGTTGCGAAGGTGCTGCGGGTCATGCAGCAGGTCGACAACGACGGCAGCGAACAGGCCCACGGCCAAGAGCGCGTGCAGACGCAGCCGTTCGGCGCGCATGTTGCGCAGATTGGCGAGGTAGAAGGCGACCATCATGGTCAGCGCCGGTACCGCCGGGAGGATGTAGTGGTGGAATTTCGTCGATGACAGCGTGAACAGCATGAAGGCGAACGAAAACCAGCACAGGACAAAGACCTTGAAGGTGTCGACCCGGCTGCCGCCGCGAAGCTTGCCCGCTGCGAACGCCACGATCGCCATGGGCACAAAGCCCGTCCACGGAAAGAGGCCAAAGCCGAGCCACTTGATGAAGTGCTCGAAGGTGCCGTGATCGATCTGGTGCACGCCGCTGCCGACGCGGTTGAAGTGATCGTGGATAAAGAAGCGGTTGTAGTAGGCGCGGCCATGCCGGCAGAACATCGCCACGTACCAGGGCAGGCCGGTCGCGAGGAACAGGGGGATACCTCGGAGGAGCTCAACGCGGCCGAGCAGGCGCCAGTGACCGCTGACCAGGAACCAGACGAAGAGCACCGCGCCGGGCAGCATGAAGCCGAGCAGCCCCTTGGCGTACGTCGCCTGCGCCGCGAGCATGTAAAAACACAGCATCGCCATCGTGCGCAGCGTGCGGTCTTTGAAGGTATCGTCCCACGCGCCGCGCCGCTTGAAGATGGGCCACGCGACGGTCCCGAGCGACACGCCAGCGACGAGCCCGTAGATGAGCACGTGGTAGATGCCGTTGTATTGGATGTAGGCGCCGATCCGCATCGCACCCTTGAGGTGTGAGCCGGCGTTGGGGTCGGCGAGATCGGTCGCCACGATCGACCATTGGGGCACCAGGTTGAGCGCCGCAAACCCGAAGAACAGCAAGCTGCGACGCAGAAACTGGCCGTCGGTGAGCTCCTGCCGGCGGGCGAACCACGCGATCGCGAGAAACGACAGCGCGATCGTCATCATACCGACGAACGGCATGTCGGTCTGCGCCTGGCGGCTGACCATGTAGATGAAGGGCGACAGGCCGGTGACGACCGCGACGAAGCAGGCGTGGCGGCGATCGATGATGCGTTCGACGGCCATGTAGAGCGATCCCACGGCCGACGCGCCGACCAGCGCGACCGGGATGCGGAAGGCCCAATCGGACAGCCCGATCAGCTTGAGGAACACCAACTCCGACCAGAAGATCCAGATCGGCTTGGAGTAAAACCAGTTACCGGCGACGGCTTCGGTGCCGATCTTGGTCCTGTAGCCCCACCACGGGTTTATCCAGTCGTACGACTCGAGCATGTTGCGCGCGACTTCGCCGTAATGCGTCTCCCACGGATCCCACAGCCCAAACGAGCCGCAGTTGAACAGGTAGAGCACAAAGAAGAAGCCGATCACGCCCCAGCGCAGCAGCCGATCGCCGGGCGCCGGCCGCCACACGTCGATGGTCGCAGTCGACGCCAGCAGCGCCACAGGATGCGACGTATCGGGCCGACGGGACGCGTCCGACGCCGATGATCCGTTCGAAGATGCGGTCGAAGGTGTCGTCATGAGGTGGCAGAAGCACGCCTGCGCAGCGGCGCGCTGTCATACCACCGAGCCCTCAATAGTCAACGGTGCAGCCGGAACTACCGCCAGCTCGGCTTAGCCGGGCTTAGCCGCAGCACCGCCGCACAGGTCTGGTCACGTTGCAGCGGGACGAACTCGGATGTGGCCGTAAAAAGGGCCAAAAAAGGCGAGCGGGGCTCCTTTCCCCAAAGAAGCCCCGCTCAAGCAACCCAATTTTCTGTTTGTACGTAAGCAACAGGAAGGATGAACCGGGCGTTATGGATGCACAGTTCGTGCCATTTCCCCGACCATGATCATCTGATCATGTTCGGTGTCGCGTTTAGAGACATTCGTGCGAAGGAGCCCCTGACGTCGATCGCCAAAGTCTCGGACATCCATGTCGTTTATTGCGCATGAATTGCGTAGTTTATGACATCGGCGTCGTGAGCGGCTACTGGCCCCAGCCGATTCCAGCGCGCAGGCGGAAGTATGAATGCGTGCTTGGCAGGCCACCGGGTCCGTAGAAGTCAGCGCCGGCGTCGAATCGGGTCAACAGGACAACGTTGTCGGCGATATGTGACTCGACACCGAGCTCGGCGATGATGGGCACGTTCACGATCCACTCGGGGCGCAAATAGAACGTCACCGGAACCTTGAGCCCAGCAACGAGGCGCACGTCCGATAGCACCTGTTTGTCCGCGACGATGCCGGCGGACAGGGGCGTAAACGCGATGCTGGGCAGGCCGGTCGTGGTCGTGGGCGGGTGATCTTCGCCAAACATGTGCACGGCGAGCTCGGGTTCTCCGACAATGGCTGCCGTCCAGCCACCGCCGCGCGCAACCTTCATGCGAAGCTGCGTTCCCATGCCAAACCCGATGCCGCCGACACGGCCGCCACGGCCATACTGAATTCGCGCTCGGGGCGTGACGTCGGCGACCGAGTTGAGGCCGAACGTCATGCCGAACTCGGCGTCGGGCAACCCGACCGTGACATAGGCCGCTGAGTTGCCGGGGGCGAGCGTGCGGGCGCCGAAATACGAGAAGTCGGTCGACATATCCGCGGCGAGAGTGTCGACCACGGTGGCGTTCGCGGGCGCGGCGATCGCGGTGGGCAGCAGGACCGCCAAGGCGACGGCGGCGAGGCTCGAGATAGTGCGCAACATCGTCAACTCCGGTGCCGCTCGCTCAGGCCATGGCGAGCCGGCCTTCAACGACGCTAGCAGCGGGCTGTAAACCGTCAAAAACACGGTTGGGCGACGACGATCGTGGCCGCGGTGGGGGGACCTTTTCGTCGCGCACACGAGCCGCGTAACGAAAGAACGTGGAGCGCGGTAGGCCGGACGCGCGCCACGCGGCCGCCACGCTGGGGTTGTCGGCGAGGGCCTGGGCCACGGCGGCAAGACGCTCAGCGCCATCCCGGCGCGGACGTTTCTCGACACGGGCCATCGGCAGGAGGGCAGCTCGGACATCGGCGACGGTCGGCGCGCTGTCTCCGCAGGCGAGTTCAACGCGACGAGCGACGTTGCGCAGCTCCCGCACGTTGCCAGGCCAACGGCGCCCTTGAAGCAGGCGCTTGCTGGCTTTGTCGAGCGGCTGCCCAAGCATCGCTTCGAAAAGCAGCGTGACGTCAGCACCGCGTTCGCGGAGCGGCGGCAACGTGGTCCCCGTCACGGCGAGCCGATGCAATAGATCCAGCCGAAAATGACCGGCCGCAGCCGCGACCGACAAATCGACGTTCGTCGCCGCGATCACACGCACATCGACGTGCTGCACAGCGCCGCCGACAACCTGCGCTTCACCAACTTCGAGCACCCGCAGCAGCGCGGCTTGCCCGGCCGGCGAAAGCTCGCCGATCTCGTCCAGAAACAGGGTGCCGCCGCGTGCCCGCTCAAAAGCACCTGGCCGGGACGAGACAGCGCCCGTGTAAGCACCCCTGGCCGCGCCGAAGAGCTCAGCTTCAAGCAGGGACGCGGGCAGCGCCGCGCAGTTGACGGCCACAAAAGGACCGCAAGCGCGCGACGACAGCGTGTGCAAAAGCCTCGCTGCCAGCTCCTTGCCGGTGCCCGACTCGCCCAACAGGAGCACCGGCCAGGCGCGCGACGCAGCCATCGCGAGCTCGACCCAGACGCGCCAGACGCGCGGACAACTCGAATCCAGTCGGCCGACCTGCAGCCAGTCGCGACCACCGGGCCGGATTCGGACAACCAGCGTCGCGGTTGCATCGAGGCGCAACACGGCTCCTTCCGTCAAGCGCGCCCCGAACGCGCCGATCGCGACGCCGTTGATCGTGGCATGAGCGCCGCCGATCGGTTCAATCCACGGCGCGTCGTCACGCCAGCGAATCTGCGCATGACGCCCGCGAACACGCCGACCCTGCACGATCACGTCGCAGTCGACGGACCGCCCAACCACCTTTCCAGCGGCGAGTCGAACAGGCCGCCAGGTCTTGCCCTTGCGCACCAACAACGCCCATGCCAGCGGCCGATCCGAACGATCGCCGCCATTGCTTCGGAGCACCGTCATCAGGCACCCCCGACGAGACGCAACGGCCCATTTCCGCCAAACACCGCGCCGCCGAATCCGGGCTTGCGAGCGCCGGTCTTCTCCGAGTCGTGTCCGCGCAGGATCTCGTCGAGCAGCGGGATCAGCGCCCCACAGTCGATATCGGGCAACGCGTTCATCAGGGTCGGCGCGAATTCCCGCCAGCCCTGGGCCGCCGCGGACACGGCCATTTCGTAGAGCCATAGCGACAGCGCTGTCTCCCGGCCATGGATGAAAGCGCGGTAGGCGGGTTGGTCGGCGATGGCGAGCTGCTGCAGGTCCACAACCAGGTCGAGTTCTTCGCAGAGCTGCTGCATCGTCCACCGCCCAATTCGTTGGTGGTCGAAGTTGATCCATCCGATCAAACGAGCCGTCTCGTCCTGCTGTGAATCGGCGTCGCCACCTGTACTTACAACCTCCAACGCACCGGATCTCATTCCCTTGCATCGGTCGATCGCCGTATCCCGATGGCGCGCGCGCCCACCGATCGCGGCGTGGCCGTTGACCTGACTTGCCATTTCCGTCTCCCGTCTGCCCGAATCGGGCGTTATCGCAGGACAACACGTCACCGCCTGCAGCGACGCGAGCCCCATGAGGTGATCGGCATTGGACCCAAAAACGTGTCGCTGTTTTTTTGGGCGTGTTCGTTTCAGCCGTGATCTCATTGGGTTCAAAGACCCCACCCCCGATTCAACGGGCCGACCCAGCCGCGTCCGACAGCTCACCGCGAGCCGGATGAACAACGCCTTACGTCAACGATACCGGTGTTGTAGGCTCCGCCGCCCTTCGCTGCCGCTCACGCGCGAGGGTCACTGTCCGGAGGAAGCACGTGGCCAAGAAGACCCGCGCACGCCAACGCAAGAACAAGGCGGCCGCTCAGAACCCCGCGCCGTCCAGTCCCCCACCAGGCGACGCGGGCGGTGATGTGCCCAAACCCGCGGCCAAACCTGCGATCAAACCTGCGGTCAAAGCCAAGCGTCCGGCGCTGCGCCGGGTCGAGCGCTACGAATCCAGCTTCTTCGACGACGTGGTCCCGATCGGCATCGGCATGGTCTGCGCGATCTTGCCCGCCGTCGTGTATGTCGGCCTGCGCGACCTCTACCAGCTGCCCAAGACCTTCGCGATGACCTACGGCGCCGCGTGGGGCGTGCTGGGTTTGGCGGTCATGGCGGCGATGGGGCGCAAGCTGCGGATGCCCGACGTACCGCTGAAGTGGCCGATCCTCGGCATGATCGGCTCGATCGCGGTCGGCGTGGCGCTGGCGCCGGACGAAACCGGCGGCGTGCTGTCGATCTTCGCCAAGATGGACGCCTATCGCTGGGGCGCGGGCCTCATCTTGATGGTCCTGACCCTGGTCACCGTGCGCGAACCCCGGCACGTGGTGTACCTGCTCGTCGGCATGATAGCCGGCGGTCTATTCGTCGCGCTGGTTGGCATCGGCCAGCATCACAACATCGACGCATTGCTGCCCAAGGACGCCCGTCGCTGGGTCGGCATCAACCGGCCGGGCTCCTCGTTTGGCAACCGCAACATGGCCGCCCAGGTCATCGTGGCCGTCTTCTCTGCCGCGCTGGTCTTTCTCGGCATGGGCGCGCGGTGGTGGCGACGTCTCAAGTCCACACAGGCGCTCAGCGTCGCGATTCCGGCGGCGGCGGCGCTCTTTGTCCTGCTCTACTACCTGCGCCTTTCCGTTACGCGTTCGGCGTGGGGCGGCGCGCTCATCGGCCTGGTTGTCGGCGGCCTCGTGTACCTGGTTGCCCGCGTTCGCCAACGGCGCGCCGAAGCGATGGAAGGTCTGCAGTCTGCCGGCCCGAAGCGTTCGTCCATGCCGATCGTCGCCGGTGTGATCGCGGTTGCGTTGCTCGGTGGTGTGGTCGCTTCAACGCAGCTCAACAAGGCCAAGTTCGACAAGGGTCGCGGTGACGAGAAGCGCAAGATGGGCATCGTCGAGCTCGCCAGCACGGCGTTCGACTTCAACAAGCCGCACTGGGACATGCGTTTTATGATGTGGGGCACGACGGTCGAGGCGATCAAGGCCCGACCGCTGGGCGGCGGCGCTGGCAACTGGCGCGTGCTCTATCCGCAGTATGTGACGCGACGCACCCAGAACGACCACTTTTCGATCGCGAAACAGCCGGTTCGCGCCCACCAGGACTTCCTCCAGTTCGCGAGTGAATATGGTCTGCAAGGTCTGTTGTCGTTGCTTGGTTTGATCGGCGTGGCGTTGTGGATGGCGATGCGGACCGTGGCCATTTCGCGAAGGCGGGAGCTCGACAGCGCCGATGGCGTTCACTGGATGGCGCTCGCTGCGCTGGCGGGCGTGATGGGGATTATCGCGATCTGTGTGGACGCGTGTTTTTCGTTCCCCTTCCAGCTGCCCGCGCCGACCTTCCAGTTCTGCGTTTGGGTCGGCTTGATCGGCGCCGCGTACGTCTATGCGCTCGAGCAGACGACCACCGCCGTGACCCCTACCGCACAGGACGAACCTGCCGATGAAGACCCGCACGGTCTGGGCAAACTCCGCGTCGCGGCGCCGGGTGTGAAGCTTGCCCTGGTGGTCGCCGGCATCGTGGCCGTGACCTTCGTGCACAAGCAGAACGCGCGACTGCTCGAGGCGGAGGTCGGCTTTACACAAGGTCGTTCCAAGCAAAAACGGCGCGATCCGGGCGGCGGACTCGTCGCGATCAACGGTGCGCTGGCGATCAACCCAGACGACTTTCAAAACCACTTCATCCAGGCGCTTTGCTACCACTCGCTGGGCCGCATGAAGGAAGCCGTGGCGTCGATCGAAGCGTCGCTGCGCCTGTACCCCAACCTGCTCAACGCCTGGGTCAACCTCGCGATGTTCAGCTCGCGGCTTGGCGACGACAACAAGATGAACCACGCGCTGCAGCAGGCGCTTTTGCTCAAGCCCGACGAACCCTATGCGCTCAATGTGCGCGCCGAGTGGCTCCGAAAGCGGCGACAACATGCGCAGATCGTCAAGGAGCTTGAGCCGCATATCGGCAACCCGCACCTCAACGGCAGCTGGTACGGCAAAGCCAACATGCGGTATCTGCGCAACCTGCTGCGAGCCTACGAGGCGACCGGCGCGTGGGAGAAAATCCCGCGTGTCTACGGGTACATGATCAAGTACTACCCGCTGAGCGACTACACCTCGGGCACCAAGAAGTACAACTCGCGTTACCAGCGTCGAAACGCCCAACAGAAGGCGCGCTACAAGCGGGATATGCGCAAATATCACGTCAAGAGCGGCGACGCCTGGACCAACGCCGGCAAGCCCTGCAAGGCCGTCGCGCCGTACCAGTGGGCGGCGATTCGTGGCGGCATCAAGGCCGGCGACGAGAAGCGCAAGTACGCGATCGCGCTGCTCAAGTGCGGCAAGGACTGGAAGAAGGCCCGGCACGAGATCCAGGTCGCCATCAGCGCCAATCGCGGCAACAAGTTCGCCATCGCCGAAGAGCTGCGCAAGGTGCAGAAAAACCCCGGCACGATCCCCAAGGACGAGCTGCAGGCCACTCTTAACAAGGTCCTGGGCTGGTAGCCGCCAATGGCCGACAAGGACCGAGCGACGCATCGTTTCAAGGTCACGGCAGACGATGTCGGTGGCCGCCTCGACGCGTTCTTGACCGGCCGTCTGCCCGATGTCTCACGCACCCGCGCCGCGTGGCATGTCCTGCATGGCCACGTTGCGCTCAATGACCCGCGCGGCAAACTCAAACCCGGCTTCAAGCTGCGCGCGAACACCACCGTCACGATCTCGGTGCAGCCGCCGCCGGTTCCCGACGCGAGCCCCGAGGACATCCCGCTCAATATCGTGCACGAGGACGACGACCTCATCGTCCTGCGCAAACCGGCCGGACTGGTCGTTCACCCCGGCGCCGGTCATCCCAACCACACGCTCATCAACGCGCTGCTGCATCACGATCCGCGGCTCGCTGACGTCGGGGATTCGCTGCGACCCGGGCTCGTCCATCGGCTCGACAAGGACACCTCCGGCCTGCTCGTCGTCGCCCGACACGCCCGCTCTCACGCGCTCCTGGCACGCCAATTCGCCGCCCATACGACGCAGCGACGGTATGCCGCGATCTGCCTGGGACGCCTGCGCGAAGACGCGTTGACCATCGCCACCAAACACGGCCGCCATCCGCGCGAACGACGGCGCTTTTCCGGGCGCGTCAACGCTGGACGAGACGCGATCACACATATCCGGGTCATGGCTCGATCGCCGCTTTGTTCGCTGGTCCAGTGCAAGCTCGAAACCGGCCGAACTCACCAGATTCGTATGCACCTGGCCGAGCGCGGACACCCTGTCGCGGGCGACACACTCTACGGCGGTGTGCGCAACCATCCCAAGCTGGAGCGAACCGTTGCCGACGTGGCCTCGATACGAAAACTGCCGCGCCAGGCCTTGCACGCGTGGTTGCTCGGCTTCGAACACCCGGCGACGGGCGAGATGATGCAGTTCACGTGTCCGTGGCCCGACGACATCGCGCCGATCGCGGCGGCGTTGTTTGGCGAAGCAGCCGCGCTGCCCTGGGACGTCTGATTAAGCGCTACTTCTTGGCGCTCTTGCCGGGTTTGGCGGGCTCGTCGAAGCCGATATCGAGGATCGGCGGCGCGCTGTTGACGCGGCGTTTTGTGTTCAACAGCTTGGCGACCTCGGCGTCGGCGCGGGCGGCCTCTTCATCGCTCATCGTCACGGTGCGGGTGTGGGCGCGGCGTTTGGTCGCGGTCGGGCCGTTGCTTTTTGCGGGCTCGCTGCCGCCAGCCACCTGTTCGATCTTCTGAATCGCCTCGATCAGCATTCGTTCACGCGCCGCGATGCGAACATCTGCGCGCACGATCGCTTCTTCGAGGGCGCTCACTTCACGGGCACGCTCGTCGAGTTGAGTTTGGCGGCGCTGCAATACTTCGGCGCGCTGGGCAGCCATCGCGACGCGGGCGACCATCAACGTCTCGGAGCGCGCGACGTAACCGTCGAGATCGGCTTCCTCGTGGGCGGCACCGTCACCAAGACCGCGCAGGATCTCGAGCACATCGCGCAACTCGTCGTCTTCGAGGTGCTGGGCGCCTGACCACTTGCGCAGCGAGGACACCTGCTCTTCGATCCACGAGGCGCGCTCATTCAGGGCGTCCCGCTGGGTGGCGAGTCGACCTTCCCGGCCGCGGACACGGGCGTCGCGCAGTGCCAGTTCGATCTCGCCGTTGGCGAGCTGTTCTTCACGTTGGCGCAGCTGTTCGGCGCCCGGGACATCTTCGGCCTTCATGGTTCCTTGAACGTGTTGGGTGTGGCGGGGCTATTTGCGGGCCATTTGCGCGATGCGACGGCGACGCAAGCGAAGTTCATCGCTGTGGGGATAGCGCTTTTCGAGCTCGCCGACCAGCGCGGCGGCCGATTCATAAAAGCCTCGCTCGATGAAGAAGTCGAGCGTCTTCAGGTCGGTCTCGATGCCGCGCTGCCGTTGGCCGTCATTGTGGGAGCGGCGGGCGCGCGTCAGGCGGGGGCGAGGCAGCTGGGTCGAGCGCCGCTTGGGTGTCAACGTTCGCGTGCCAGGGCGGCTTGGTTCGGGGATGCCACCGCCGGTCGCTTCGGGCAACGCGACGGTCGCTTCAGAGGTTGGTTCGTCGCCGAGTTTGTTGAGCGCGTCAAAGACCCCAGGGTCGATGCTCGTGTGCTCCATCGGTTGGCTGCCAAAGCCCGTCTCTTCGTCTTCTTCGAGCAGGAAGAGGTTGGCGTTTTCGGTGCTTGTCGGCGCGCGTGGCGCGACCACGGGGCGCGGCTGCAACGGCGGCGGCACCGATGAATCCATGAACGGATCGGCGCCTGCGGCCGGGGTGGCTTCCGGGATGGCGGGTGGCAGTGTCGGTTGGCGGGTGCGCGGTCGTGGCGGACGGGTTGCCGGACGTGCAGACGGCCTTTGACCGGCGCGTGGTGCGGCGCGGACAGCTTGACGTGAGCCCCGTGTTGGAGCGGCGGCTGGTTTCTTGCCCGTGGTCGGGCGGGCGGGTTGCGGACGCGGGCGGGACGCCGTGACCGGGCGGTTCGGGCTGGTGTCGGTCTTGCGCGGGGGGCGTGGGCGCGCGTTGCGGGTTGCCTTGAGCGCCGGTTCATCGACGACCGGCAACATGGAGGTGGCGTCTTCGTCCGGTTGGTTGGGACCGAAACCTGCCGACTCGGGACGTTTGCCTGCGCGCGCGCCGGGCCGGGCGCGTTGGGTGATCTTGCCGCGCGCCGCCGGCGAGGACGGGACGACACCAAATCCAGCGGACGCTTGCCGACCGGTCGACGAAGCGCGCAGGGCGGGCCGAGCAACGCGGCGAGATGACGGAGCCCGCGGCGCAGAGGCGGACGGCGCAGCGGGTGTAGCGGACGGTTGCGGCAGCGGCGGCGCGCCACCGGGGAGAGCCTCGTCCGGCAGCGGCGGCATCTTGTCTTCGATCGTGCGAAACGCCGCGTCATCGGGCAGGGGTGGGGCGTCAACGTCGCCGGTGCTGGCCGGGATCGGCGGCGCGGACTGCAGGGCAAGCGGCAATGGCGGCGCATCGCTGCCGGCGTTGGGCAGTGGCGGCAGGTCGTCATCGAGGATCGGAGGCGCGTCGCTGGCGGAGTCTGGCCGCAGGATCGGCGAGCTCTTCTGGCCCGGTGATGTCAGCAGGCGATCGATGAAGTCGCCGCCAAAGCCCACCTCGTCATCGTCCTCGTCGATCGCCTCCATGCTCGGCAGGGAGTCATCGGCCTGCAGCTCGATTACCGTCTCATCCTGGATGGCGCCGTGCAGCACACCCATGGCCGCGCGGGCCTCTTCATCGTCGGGGTCGAGCGCATAGAGTCGGCGCAGCGCGGCGTCGGCTTCCTGGGTCAATCCGCCCTGTCGGTACCGCGTGATCAGCTGCCTGGTCAGCACTGCGGCGCGTTGTCGCTGGCCGAGATGTTCGAGCGTTTCGGTGATCAACTCGAGCAGCTCGACGTCGTTCGGCTCGGCTTCGAGGCACCGGATCAGCTTACCGAGCGCCATCGGATAGCGACCGGACCGGACGTAGTGCAGCGCGAGATCGTGGGCCGTGGTGACGTCATCGGCATCGAGGAAAGCAGCGCGCTCGGCGACGATCTCCCAGTCATTGGTTTCGCCCGCCGCGAGCAACCGTTCCCCGAGCCGCCGGTACATCCCGGCCGCTTTTTCGACGCGACCTACCCGGTTGAGCGCCTCGGCGACCATGATCCAGTCTTCGACGCGACCGTCATCGAGCGACACCAGCTGGGCGAGCGCTTCGACCTCGGCGCGGTGCTGACCGTTGACGTTGTAGAGATCGCAGGCGCGCCGGTATTCGCGCGCAGCGTCGTCGTTCATCCGCAGCTTCTCGAAGACCTGGCCGTACGTCACCCGCACATCGGGCCGCTCGGGCGCCATCTTGACGGCTTGCCGCAGCACGGCGACGGCTTTGATGGGAACGCCGCGCTCGCTGTAGACAGCGGCGGTGCGCAGCAGCTCTTCGACCGCATCTTCGGTGCGTCCGTCTTGTTGGAGCAGGTCAACGAGCTGCAGGCGCGCGCGGACGTCGCTGGGATCCTGCTGGATCACAGCCATCGTCGTCGAAAACATGCGCTTGCGATCGGCCTTGCTGAGCTGTTCGCTCTCGCTGCCCATCGCCAAGATTCACCCCGTGTCGTTGCCGCGCAATCGTGCGTCCGATCGCGCAGGTCCGGCTGTTTTTAGCCCGCTCAGCTCTTGACGCGTTCGACGTACTTGCCGTCACGCGTGTCGATCTTCAGGCGATCCGTGCCCTCAATATACAACGGAACCTGCAGCGTGTACCCGGTCGAAATCGTAACGGGCTTGGTCGCACCGGTCGCGGTATTGCCGGCGACGCCGGGATCGCACTGGATGATGTCGGCGACGATGAAGATCGGCAGCTGAATATCGACCGCCTGGCCTTCGAACATCAGGATGTCGACCTTCGTCTCTTCGATCAGGAAGTTGGCCGTATCGCCGACGCGCTCGATCGGCACCCCGAAGGTCTCGTAGGTCTCGGTGTTCATGAAGTGGAAGTCGGTGCCGTCGGCGTACATGTAGGTCGCCTCGATATCCTCGACGTCGGGCACGCCGACCTTGTCACCGCTGCGGAAGGTCTTGTCGATCACCTGGCCGGTCTTCAAATTCTTGATACGCGTACGCACAAAAGCGCCGCCCTTGCCGGGCTTGACGTGCTGGAACTCGACGATCTTCCAGGGTGCACCGTTGATGAGGATCTTCAGGCCTTTGCGAAAAGCGGTCGTATCGTACATGGCGCGAGGCGCTCCGAAGGTTTCGGCCTGGATGGCAGGCGTTGGGGATGCGCGGCGGTCAACGCGAAGGGTCGCGGACGCCGCGGCGCGCCGAGTATAGCCGTGCGTTTGCAGCGCTTGTAAAGCGACCCCCCACGACCACCGCGATGGCCACCAGCAAGAGCCACAGAACGCTCGACTGCGCGGGCCTGGTTGGACCCGATGAGCAGTCGAAAAAGCCCGGCTCTTCGGTCTTTGGGCAGCCTTTGCTGTCGAAGGCCATGCGATAGGACTGGCAGATGCCAGCGATGTCGTCGTCGTGCAGATCGCGCATGAAGAGCTCGGCCGGCAGCCCCACCGCGTACATCGTGGCCTCCTCGACCGAGGTGTGATCGAGCCCGAGCAGGTGTCCGATCTCGTGGGTGATCGTGCTGTGCAGGTCATACTCGTTGGATTTGCAGCCATCGATGCAAAACGTCTTGTGCTCGGCGTTGACGAGAATGTCCGCGTCCGAGATCGCGCCGGTCACCTCGTTGGCAGCGACCAGGGTCAGCGCGGTGGTGAACTGGCTGAACACCCACTCCCCGGGCGCGGCGAGCCACATCACCTGGTTGCCGTTGGGCACCTTCTTCCACGGCCCGCCCGAGGTTGGACACCCGGCCAGCGTGACGGGCGTCACCTCACCGGCGAGGTTGGTGCAGATCGGCCCCCACGGCTGCTGTTTGGTGAATCCGTCGTCCTGGAATTGCAGGCCAAGCTCGTTTTCGGCGCAACTCACGGGCGCACAAGCGACGCCTCTTGGATCATGGCAAACACCGCATCGCACGGCCTTCCACGTGGAGAAGCCGATCGCGACGATCTCGCGGACGCGCCCTTCACCCAAGTTGAGATCGGCCTGCGCTGCCTTGTCGATCGTGTAGCGAATGGGGGTCTGCGGCCCGACATTCCACCGCATATGTTGGCCGGTATCGGTACGCGACAACGTGTACCCAAGCGCGTCACGAGGGCCGACCAGGGACGACAGCGACGCCAAGGTCATCGCGACAACGGCAACGACAAAGAGCTGCCGGCGGCGATGGCGAAGCGGGTCGAAGAGATCGGTGAGAGAGGATGTCACGCGCTCATGGTAGCAACTCGACAACCTCCATGTGGGCGTTATCGAGATCGAAGAAGCGGCCACCGACGCGGGCGAAGCGAGATAACTCATCGGTCGCCAACAGCTCGATTCGACCGTGACCGGGCACGTCGCCAAACCTCTGGTGCAGCGTTTGCGCGATGGTGGCGGCCGAGTCCACCAGGGTCACGGGGCGGCCAAGCAGCTCATCGACCACCGGACCGATCGCGCCCTTTAGCGCCGGATAATGGGTGCAGCCAAGGACGATTGTATCGATGCCGCGCCGTTGATCGTCGCCGAGCCACTCGCCGAGGTACGTTCGCAGCGCGGCTTCGGTCACCGGGCCGTCAAACCAGCCCTCTTCGGCCAATCCAACAAGCAGCGGCGTTGCCTGGCCGTGCACCGTAATCGCCGGGTCAATCGCGCCAATGGCGTCGTGGTAGGCGCGCGATGCGACGGTTCGTTCGGTCCCGATGACGCCAACACTGCCGGTCCTGGACGCCTCGACAGCACGCGCCGCGCCAGGTTCGACGACGCCGATCACCGGCATATCGTAGCGCTCTTGCAACGCGGGCAACGCGCATGACGACGCGGTGTTGCAGGCCACGACCAGGGCATCGGCCGGCTCGCGCAACAACAAACCGGCGGCTTGAAGCGCGTAGCGCACCACCGTCTTCGCGCTCTTGGTGCCGTAGGGCAGGCGCGCCGTGTCGCCGAGGTAGCGGATATGGGCGCCGGGCAGCTTGTCCACGACGGCGCGTGCGACGGTCAGCCCGCCGACGCCAGAATCAAAAATGGCGATTGTAGGGGCGGGCATCGAGGCGCTACAGCAGCCCTTCTTGCTCGTAGTCGTCGAGGAGCTTTTCGGCGTCGATCGCGGCCATGCAGCCCATACCTGCGGCCGTGATCGCCTGCCGGTAGTGGCTGTCGGCGACGTCACCAGCCGCGAAGACACCGCGCACCGACGTATGGGTGTGGCGATCGACGATGATGTAACCGGTGTCGTACAGATCGATATGACCCTTGAGCACCTGCGTGTTGGGTGTGTGACCGATGGCGACGAAGACACCGCCAACGTCGAGGGTCTTGTCAGGTTCGCCCACTGTCGACGACAGGCGCACGCCGGTCACGCCCTTGTCATCGCCAAGGATCTCAGCGACTTCGCGGTTCCATTCGACCTCGATCTTGTCGTGATGCAGGGCGCGGTCGGCCATGATCTTGCTCGCGCGGAAGCAATCGCGGCGGTGCACGAGGGTCACCTTGGTCGCAAAACGCGTCAGGAACGTCGCTTCTTCCATCGCCGAGTCACCGCCGCCCACGACGACGAGCTCTTTTCCGTCAAAGAACGCGCCATCGCATGTCGCGCAGGCCGAGACACCGCGGTTCATGTAGGCCTCTTCGCTGGGCAGACCAAGCCAGCGCGCGTTGGCCCCAGTAGCCACGATGACGGTCGCGCTTTGCAGCCATTGCCCTTCGACCTTCACTTTGAGCGGGAAGCCGGAGAAGTCCACCTCTTCGGCGACGGCGTATTGATGCTTGCTGCCGAAGCGCTCGGACTGGGCGCGCATCTTCTCGACCAGCTCGGGGCCGGTCACGCCCTCGGGGAAGCCCGGGTAGTTTTCGACGTCGTTGGTGATCATCAGCTGACCGCCGGGCTGCATGAGCTCGCCCGATGGCAAGAATCCGCCTTCGAGAACCAGCGGCTCGAGGTTGGCGCGAGCGGCGTAGATGGCGGCGGTAAGTCCGGCGGGGCCGCTGCCGATGATGATCACCTTGTGCATGGATGGTTCTCCTGGTCGGGCTTCTTGGGCCGGCTGAAGCAGCCAGCGGATGGCAGGGGCGTGTACCGTCGGCCAGTCGAGGGCGTCAAGCGCGCCTTCGATGCGCAAGCGGCGCGAATCGTGCGGTCGGCTGAATCACCGGGCCGTTACCCGATCAACGTAAGATGGAATGGAAAAAGAGAAAGGGATAAGCGCTGTGCATCGCTGGGGATAACTCGGAAACGCCAACGATTGCACATCGCTGCTGACGATCGTTGTGTGGACAGAAGCCGGTGACAGAGGTGCATCGACAGGGGGGTTATGCACAGCCCCGAGCCGGGCGCCGACTCATCCACCGTCCGCCCCAAGTTCGTCCACTTTTGCTGATCGCACGACGCAACGACGTTATCCACATTCACGCTCCGGCCTGTGGACAGGCGAGATGGCGCGCTGAGCCGCAAAAAATCGGCGAACCGACGACGATCTCGGCGATCGTGTCGAGCGAATTTGATGAGCTTTGAAGGGTGGGGTCTGGGCGTCATTTGGTCCGGATCTGTCCGGTTGGCTATCGGCCCAGGCTGGCGGCGATCACGTCGATGTCGGCGCGGATTTGGGACTCGGTCTTGGCGCGCTGGACGATGCGACGGTTGGCGTTGATAGCGGTCGAATGGTCGCGTCCGCCGAACGCCCGGCCGATTTCGGGGAAGGATGCGCCGGCCTTGGTGCGGCACAGGTGCATCGCGATCATGCGCGGTACGACGACAGCGCGGTGGCGTTTGCTGCCCTTGAGATCGGTGACGCGCAGGCCGAAGTGTTGGGCCGTGGCGCGTTGGATGGCGTCGATGGTCATGCGGGCAGCGGGGGTTTCGAGCACCGGGCCGAGCACGTCGCGCGCCATGGGCAGGTCGATCTCGCGACCGCCGATGCGGCTGTGGGCCATGAGTTTTTTCAGCGCGCCTTCGAGCTCGCGGACGTTGTTGCGGAGGTGATCGGCGAGGTAGTGAAGGACGTCGAGTGGCGCGGCGATGTCGTATTCGCGGGCTTTTTTCAGCAGCACAGAGACGCGCATGTCGCGGTCGGGGGCGCCGATTTCGGTGACCAGGCCCCATGAAAAGCGGCTGCTTAGGCGGTCTTGGAAGCCGGCGAGCTCGTTGGGGTGACGGTCGGACGTGATGACGATCTGTCGGGCGGCCTGGTGCAGCGCGTTGAAGGTGTGGAAGAATTCTTCTTCGGTGCGGGTCTTGCCGCGCAGAAACTGGATGTCGTCGACGAGCAGCACGTCCACGTGGCGATAGCGGGCGCGGACATCGGCCATGGCGGACGGTTGTTTGCTGCGCATGGCGGCGATGACGTCGTCGATGAAGCTCGCGGCCTGGACATAGAGCACGCGCAGGCCTTTGTGTTGGCGGCGCACGGCGATGCCGATCGCGTTGAGCAGGTGGGTTTTGCCGACACCGACGCCGCCGTGAACGAAAAGCGGGTTGAACGAAGTACCGGGCGCCTGGACGACCGCGCGGGCGGCGCCGTGGGCCATCTGGTTGGAGCGACCCTGCACGAACGCGTCGAACGTGAGCATCTGCACGAGGTTGTCCGACCACGCGGGTGCGGGCGCTATTGCTTTTGCGGCGATGGGCAGCTCGGCTTGGGCGCCACGAACGGGGCCATCTACGTTTGTCGGCGACGTCACGCACAGAGCCACCTCGATCGGACGGTCGGCGATCTCTTGCAGCACGGCTGTTATGCGGTCGACGTGGTCGCGCGCCAGCACATCGTGGGTCTCGCGGTCGGGCACGCCCAGGTACAGGTGCGTCCGGTCGCTGCCGAGCACCTTGATGGGGCGATACCAGGCGTCGACGATCGCGCGGCTGCAGCGGCTACGCAGGCCGTCCATGGCGCGGGTCCACAGCGCGGTGGCGGCGGGATCGGGGCTGCCCAGTGACGGGGGCAACGGTGCTGTATCGGTCGACATCGCCGTCGGGAGGGGGCTTGGAGCCAACCAGTTCAGCGCGATCTGTTGGTCGTTGCCGGGGTCGTTGTGCACGGGGGCGGGTCCTTATTTCGGTTGCGCTACCCGAATCTGCTTGGGCGCGCCGCGGAGATTGGTTTGTTACGGTGGCAGACAGCGGCGCACGCACGGGCCCGTGACACCGACGTTCGTTCCGCGGCAAAACATGCCGACGCTGCCGCTGGATGCCGGCGTTTGCCGACCGCGGGAGCTGCTCGCCTCCAGCTCAACTGCGCTGTCGACAGGGCCGACAGGGGAGCAAAACCGGGCGAGACGATTCGGATCGATTCGTCAGTGTCGACAGGAACATGCGATCCACGATCCACAGTCCGATCCACACGAGAGAAAGCTCTAGCAGCAGATCGCAGCGGGTCGCAACCCCCGTTTTTGACAAAAGTGACAACCCCCTGGATCGACGCGAGATCTGCGTGCTGCCCCTGGGCCGCATGCAATCTCTGTTGACACCCGCAGGGGGCTGTGGCTAGCTAACGCGGCTTTTCCGCAGAGGAAAGTGCTGACGGCAGTCGTAAACGAACGAAATAATTAGGGAAATCCTTAGCCCTCCTGGGCCTTCAGGGTTTCTCCCGTAGAGATCGCCGCTCCCACCCGCTCACGCAGGACAGATCGATGAAGAAAGGACTCTCGACGCCCAGCCGTACCGCCCGACGCCGCACCCACGGCTTCCGCAAGCGCATGGCGTCCAGCAACGGCCGCAAGGTCATCAACGCCCGTCGCGCAAAGGGCCGCAAGCGCCTCGCCGCCACGACCCCCAAGAAGTAGACCCTTCCGCCCTGTGCCAAGCAGCTCCGAAGGGTTCGCTGGTGCGCGGGGTCACCTGGGTCGCCGCCACCGGCTGCGCAAACGCAAGGCCATCGGTGCGACCCTCAAGCGCGGGCGACGCGCGTACGGGGAGCATCTCGGTGTCGCGGTTGTCCGCAAAGACGACGGACCTTCTCGACTTGCACTCGCGATCGCCAAGGGCGCTGGAAACAGCCCCGCACGCGCTCGACTACGACGGCTGATCCGCGAAGCATTCCGCGCTCTCCGCGACGACTGGCCGGCTCTCGACATCGTCGTCAGCAGCCGCCAAACCTGGCCTCGCGCCACCCACAACGACGTTACCCGCGAGCTCCAGCACCTGGTCTCCCGCGCTCGCAAACGCCGCCCCTCCCGAGCCCGACGATGAGCCAGTTGGCGAGCCCCACTCCGCGCGAGCTTGCCGCCATCACGTGGCGTCGGCCGGTGGCGTGGTTGTTCGACCGGACGATCGCCGGCTATCAACGTTGGATTTCACCCGTGCTGCCGCCCGCTTGCCGCTTCACACCAAGCTGTTCGCACTACGCCCGCCAGGCGCTACAGCATCACGGTGTCGCCCGCGCGGTCGTCTTGACGGTTTGGCGCCTGCTGCGCTGTCAGCCGCTTTGCACCGGTGGGCACGATCCCGTCCCGCGCGGCCGCTATTCCCCCGCCGGCGCAGTTACCGCTGCGCCCGAGGTCTCCTGATGACCCTGCATCGCCCGACGCTTCGCCGTCCGTTCGCGCGGTTGATCGCCCTCAAGCTCGCGGTCATGGCTGTTATCGCCGCTGTCGCGCTGCCGAGTATCGCGTCGGCCAAGTGTCGCCCCGGAACCCAGCCGGTCGTGCTCCAGAGCAGCGCCGTAGCGTGGGGAATGTCGCCGTGCCGCGCTGGGGCCGAGTCGATCAAGCTGCTCGAAGGCCAATTCCTGGTCGACGAAGACCGCGCCGGCAAAGGCACCCCGCAATGGGCCCGCGGCAAATACGCGCCCGGTCAGCTCGAGCTCATCGATTCGTATGACAGCAAGTGGGACCCCTTCCGCGCCGCGATCGCCGGGCTGAAGTACGACGATCTCGAGGTCACGGTCGTCGCCAAGGACGGCACGAAGACGCCCAAACGATACGACTCGCTCGACGAGCTGTTCGGCGCCGATGAACGCTTCGGAGTGGTCGCCAAGACCAAGGACACGCTGACCTTCGTGTGGCCCGATCCGGCGCGCATCAAGAGCCCCGTGTACCTCGCGCGCACGTACCAGCTCGTGCCCGATGCGCCCTACCAGTTGGACGCGACGACCGAGGTCTGGAACCTCGGCGATCGGCCGCTGAAGTTCGCCGTTCAACACACGCTGACCGCATACCGCGACCCCAATGCGGAGTCCGGCGGTCTGTTCGAAGCGATGTCTGGACCCGCCGATCAGAAAGGCGCCGGCTTCAACGTCGCCGGTGAGACCGTTCACTTCGACACCACCGAGCTCTCCGACGAAGACCCCGAAGATCGCGCCCGCGCCGGTGTCCCGAAGTGGCTCATGACCGACTCGCGCTACTTCACGCTCGCCGAGTTGCCCGGCAAGGGCTGGCGCAAGGGCTCATCGGTGCACGTGTCCGACGTCGGCAATGGTGTCGTGCAATCTGTCTTGCGCAGCCAGGGCGAATCCCTTTCCGCCGCCAAGGGTGGCTGTGTGCCGACGTGGTACGCCGAGCACTGGCAGGGCACGACCTGCGTCGACGACTTCAAGACGCTGGGCTTGCAACGCGCGCTGACCGAGGAGATCCCCGAACCCTTCATCGAAGCGGCCCGCCGCAAAGGCTCGGCTGACGCTGCTGCTACCAACGCCGCGATCGACCGGGTTCAACATCGCCGGGTATTCGCGGTGCACAGCCGGCTGTTCGCGGGCCCCAAGCGACTCGAACTGTTGTCGTCGACGGGCGAGCAGCTCGAGGAGGCGATCGATTTCGGCTGGTTCGGCGCGATCGCGCGACCGCTGCTGTGGATCCTCAAGCAAGCGCAGGGCCTGACCGGCAGCTGGCCGCTCGCGATCTTGATCCTCACCGTGATGATCAAGGGCCTGCTGTGGCCCATCACCGGCAAGAGCCTCAAGAGCATGAAGAAGATGCAGATGCTCAAACCCGAGCTCGACCGCATCAAGACCAAACTCGAAGAGGAAGCGCGCCGGGCTGGTGAAGAGCGTCCCGACCCCAACAAGCTCAACCAGGAGACGTTCGCGCTGTACAAGCGCCACGGCGTCAACCCGCTCGGCGGCTGCCTGCCGATGTTCATCCAGATGCCGGTCTACATCTCCCTGTACCGCACGATCTACGCGTCGGTCGAGCTGTACAACCAGCCGCTCTTCCTGTGGATCGACGACCTCACGAAGATGGACCCCTATTTCGCGCTGCCGCTGCTGCTCGGCGCCGCCATGTTCGTGCAGACCCGCCTGACGCCGCAGACGTCCGGTGACGAGACCCAGCGAAAAGTCATGATGTGGGTCATGCCGATCATGTTTACAGTGATGATGGCCTGGCTGCCCTCGGGCCTGACGCTCTACATCCTCGTGAACACTGTCCTCAGCTCGGTCCAGACCGTGCTGCTGCACCGCAAAGAAGAGTTTGCTGCCGCGGCCTGATGGCCCTGGAGAAGACGATGACGGAAAACGCCACCCCCGACGACGAAGTCGAAAACAAGCCCACCGAGCAAAGCGCTGCCGCTGAACAGCCCGCCGAACAAAGCGCTGCCGCTGAACAGAGCGCTGCGCCGACCGCCGAGAGCGCTGGCGAACCGAGCGCTGGCGCATCGAGCGCTGGCGCATCGAGCGCTGGCGAATCGAGCGCGGACGGCCAAGCCGCCGCAGAGGGTGAGTCCAGGGGCGGCGCCAAGGGCAGAGGTGGTAGGCGCGGCCGCAAAGGCGACGACAAACCGCGCCGCAAGCGCATCGAGATCCCGCTTGAGACCAAGCTCGAGACCGGCATCTCCGCCGCGACCGAGGCGATGCGCCTGCTCGGTATCGAGGTGACCTATCTCAAGGGCGAGATCGATAACGAGCAAGTGGTCATCCGTATCGGCGAGATCACCAAACCCGAAGGCGCAGCGCTCGAAGGCCGCGCGTGGGAATCGCTGCAGTTCATCCTCAACAAGGCGATCAACCGCCACGCCATGCGCCGCACGCGCCTGCGCATCGAGACCGAAGGCTTCACCGGCCGCCGCGGCGATCGACTGGGCAAAGTTGCGCAGACGCTGGCCCGCAAAGTCGTCCGGCTGCGCCGCCCGATCACCATCGGCCCGCTCGCCCAGAACGACCTGCGTCAGTTCACGACCCAGCTCCAACGCGCCGGCGGCGTCGGTCTGCAAACCGTTGGCAACGACGACAGCAAGCGGCTCGTCATCAGCCCCGGGCAGGGGCGAAAGCGGCGCCGCAGGTAGCGGGGCCTGAGGTGTTGTCTTGGCAGACGGCGCCCCGAGTAAAGGACCCTTGGTTTGTCTTGGCAGACGGCGCCCCGAGTAAAGGACCCTTGGTTTGTCTTGGCAGACGGCGCCCCGATCAAAGGGGAAAGGACCCAACAAGGGAAGGCATTTTATAGGGTGGCAGGCGTTTTGTGGTCGCCCCACGAGCGGCCCGACCGGGGACAGACTGCCTTCCCCTGATCGGTCCTCTCCCCTTTGGGACCCCTCACTCCGTTTACCCCAACCGCCTGTTTTTGTGGTTGTTTTCAGTGTGTAGCGGGACGTGCCGGTTCGTCGTTATAACGTGGTCTGACCCTTCTGTGGCAAAAAGTGCCTGCGCAACGCGTGCGCGGCTGGCCAATTCGGCCCGCACAGGCGCAGTCTGCAAGATAGGGCGCACAGCACCGGTTGGTGCTAACGCTTTTTCAGTTTGTCGAGATAGGCCTCAAGGTCCCGCACCAGCGACTGCATCGACGATCCAAACTTCTCGTCTTCCTGTCCCCAGTCGACGAGCGCTTTTTCGCGGTCTTCGTCCTTCTTCGCTTTCTCGAGCTCGTCCACCAGCGTTTGCGTCGCTTCGGCGTAGCGCGAGAGGACCGATCGGAGGGTGGTGTGAATCGTCTCGAGCTTCTTGACCTCGGGGTCTTCCTGGTCCTTGGCGAGCTTCTCGAGCTTTTCGACCTGCGGCAGCAGCTCGTCGCGGAACTTGGCGAGCATTTCGTCGGTGCTTGCGACCTGGAAGAGCTCTTCTCGCACGCGGTTCATGGCCTGCAGCGACGGCTTGGCGCCCTCGAGGAAGACCTTGTACGACTTCACCGCGTCGAAGTCGGCGTTTCCGCAGCCGGCGACGATCGCGATCGCGACAAAGCTGACGATGGCGGAAATAGAGCGTGAAGAGATGGTGGTCATGGGCTCAGCCGGGCTCTTCGAGAGGTTGGACGCTGCGACGGGCACGCGTTGGACCGTAACTTCATGCATGTTCACGAGGACCTTGTAGATGACCACGCGTGCGGGTCGATGGGCTTGTCCAGGTTTGCCGATTGGCGGTCTTCCCCGATGGGTTTGCGTCGCCGTCAACAGCGCGTTACACGCTTCTTCTCCGCTCGCATGCGCGCCGCAGAGCGTCGCAACTCTAGGTTCGTTGGCGCGGTTCCGCAAGACGACGGCGGTCCTGTGGTCGGGTTGCCCGGGTAGGGGTCACCGCCTATGATGGCAGGCCGCTTGGTTCTTCGCGTCGTGGCGCCTGCACTCACCGCGCAAGCGACTGCTGGAGTCGATTCTTGATGAGCAACCGGATCGCCGACCGTTTCGTGTCCAGCGAAACGCTCGAGGAAAGCAAGCTAGGTGTCTTGCACCGCGTAACGGACGAATCGTCCGGAGGCACGGGGCTGCTGCTGGCGCTGGCGGAAGGCACCGCTGATGACGAGGCCCTCGCCGCAATCGTCGCCGACAACGCCAAGCTTGGCGGCGCGACAGATGTCCTGCGTACCACCGAATGGGGTCGTCATGACGGCCGCGGGTGGCTGTTCAGTGAAGGCGGCGACGGCATCTTGCTGTCCAAGCTCTTCGAAGGACGGCTGCGCACCAAGATGCCGCAGATCGCCCGCCTGGGACTGGGTCTCGCCCGCGCGCTGACGCAGGCTGAGAGCGCTGGTGTCGTTCACCTCGACCTCGGCCCGCACCGGCTCTGGCTCGAAGGCGACTCGCTCGACGCGCGTAGCCGCAGCTTTGGCTACGGTTGGTGGCGACTGCTGCCAGCGTACAAGACCGGGGCCACCGCCGACGGTTTTTACGGCGCGCCCGAGTTCATGCCCGCCGAGGTGTGCAAGGGCAAAGACCCGCGCGGCAACTCCGATCTCTACTCCGCAGCCCTTGTCGTTTGGGCGAGCGCCGCAGGCAAGCCTCCGTTCCGTTCCAAACAGCCGCTGATGACCCTCAAGCGGCAGGCGATCGAAAAACCGCTGCGCCTCGACCTGGTCAAACCGGCGCTCAAGGGCGTCAAAGACCTGCAGGCAGCCAACGGACCCGCGCTGCACAAAGACCCCGACAAGCGCGCGGCCGTCGCCGACTGGTTTGCGGGGCTGCAGACAGTGTCCGAACAATGGGCGCCGGACGCGCTGGTCGAAGATCCGCTGCCGCCGTTGAGCGCGGGCGATGGTGGTGCCGCCGCCAAGGCCGCTGAAGAAGCTGCCGCGAAGGCTGCCCAAGAAGCTGCCGCCGCGAGGGCCGCCGAAGAAGCCGCCGCGAAAGCTGCCGAGGATGCTGCCGCTGCGAGGGCCGCCGAAGAAGCTGCCGCCGAAGAAGCTGCCGCGAAGGCTGCCCAAGAAGCTGCCGCCGCGAAGGCCGCCCAAGAAGCTGCTGCGAAAGCTGAACAAGCCGCTGCCGCGAAAGCCGCCGAGGATGCCGCTGCCGCGAAGGCCGCCCAAGAAGCTGCCGCGAAAGCTGAACAAGCCGCTGCCGCGAAAGCCGCCGAGGATGCCGCTGCCGCCAAAGCCGCCGAAGAAGCCGCCGCGAAAGCTGCTGAAGAAGCCGCCACCAAGGCCGCCGCCGAAGCCGCCACGTCCGACGACAAACCAGCCCCGACAGCCGATCTGCCCGACGCCGTGCTCGTCGATGACGGACGCACGCTCAAGATGGGTAGCGCGCTTGTCGAAGCGCTGCGGGACGAGGAAGAGAAGGTCGCCGCTACCGAGCAGATGTCGCTCAGCGATATCGAACAGGCGATGCGAACCAACGCGTCTCAGCGCGAACCGGACACTCCGGTTGCCGAGACACAGCCGGCCGCCGAGGTGTCGGAAAAACGGGGTCGGCGCGGCAAACGCCGTGGCAAACGCCGCGGCAAACGTGGACGCGCCAGTGATGGTGCCGTCAAGGCCACGGTCGCCTCCCAGCCGGTGTCCGAAGCCGAGATCACGGTCGACGATCCGCCCGTCGCGGCGCCTGTTGCGACTCCACCCAAGGACAAGAAGCCGACCGGCAAGGCCGACAAGAAGCCGACCGGCAAGGCCGACACGAAGCCGAAGAAGGCCGATAAGAAATCCGCCAAGTCGTCGCTGCCGAAAACGGACGCGGGTACCGGTAGTCCCGCCAAGCGAGGGCAAGGCGCGCACGCCGAAATCACGGTGACGCCGGCCAAGGGCCGCAAGGCTCACAACCGTCCGATGACCGACCGGACGCGGCGCGTCGAGTTGGCCGAGTCGGCGTTCTTCGTCGATGACTCCGCGGGTCCCAAGACCGCTCTGCACGAAGCGGCGCCACCCATGGAACATCGCGGGCCGGGCAGAGGGCTCGTCGTCGTGTTGTTGATCGTGGCCGCCGCCGCGATCGGTTCCGTCGCCTACATGATCTGGAACATCCCGGACGACCACAAGAAGGGCAAAGGCGCAAAGCCCTCCGCGGCCGCGCCCGTGGAAGTGACGCCTCCCCAAGCCGACCCGGCCGCCTCCGAAAAAGCCGAGCCTGCTGCCAAACCCGCCGCCGATTCGGGGGCCCCCGCCGCCGCCAAAGCCGACGAAGAAGGCACCGCCCCGGCCGAAGACCCGGACGCCAAGGTTCGCGTCCTGGTCGCCGAGTGCAACAAGCTGCTGACGACCGATGGCGGCAAACCGGACGAGGCGCTCAAGAAGGCCGAGGCCGCGCTGGCGCTCAACGCTGGCAACGCGCCGGCCGAAATGTGCCGTGCGATGGCGCGCCGCGAGTTGGCCCGTCGCGCTGCTGCCGGCGACCAACCCGCCGAAGGTGAAGCCAAGGCCGCTGCCGAATCCAAGGCCGCCGAGGAAGCCAAAGCCGCCGAGGAAGCCAAAGTTGCCGAAGCTGCCAGGGCCGCCGAAGAGGCCAAAGCTGCCGAAGCTGCGAAGGTCGCCGAAGCTGCGAAACTCGAAGCCGAAGCCAAGGCCGCTGCTGACGCCAAGGCCGCTGCCGAATCCAAGGCCGCCGCCGAAGCCAAGGCCGCCGCCGAAGCCAAGGCCGCTGCTGACGCCAAGGCCGCCGAAGAAGCGAAGGCCGAAAAGGCGCGCAGGGCCGACAAAGCGCGGTCCGATAGCTCGCGTTCGCGCCGTCGTGAGGCCGCCAAACGTCGCGAAGCCAAGCGCAAGGCCGCTGAAGAAGCGAAGGCTGAGCAAGCGCGCAAGGCTGCCGAAAAGGCCAAGAAAGCCGTCGCCGCCCGCCGCGCCGCCCAAGCCGCCAAGAAAGCCGCCGCCAAGAAAGCCGCCGCCAAGAAAGCCGCCAAGAAGACGAGCGTGAGCAGCAAGGGCACCAAGCCCATGACCGCCAAGCAGAAGAAGGCGTCCAAGATGGCTGCACTGGCGCAAAAGGCGACCAAGGCGCGGCTCAAGGTCCTGTACTTGAAGAAGGCCGTCTCACTCGACCCGCGCAACAGCAAGTACCGCAACTTGCTCAAGATCGCGCAAGCCGAGCTCGCCGCTTCCAACTGAGAATTCATCCCCCGGCGCTGGCCCAACATGGCTGGAGTACTGGGTTTTTGCGGTGGAAACGATTTGCGGGCCCACGACAGCGATGTCATGCTGATCGGGTGTCGGCGCCCCCTCTGACGTGCTTTCCTGCGCGGAACATCGGGTCGCAACACCGTGATCTGCAACCCCTTGTCCGCCACACGATGACCGCCGGCACGCTTCTTGCTTTTTTTCCAAGCGACCTGCTGCGCCGCATGCTGCGGTTTGTTGGCGGGTTGATGCTCGGGCTGTCGGCGCTGGTCAATGTGGCCTGTGTCGCGCTGCCCGAGGTGGAAACGGCCGCTGTGCAGGACGCCACGATCGTCATCGAAAAACACCGCGTGACCCCGTCGCTGGAGACGCCGGTGCGGTTTGACCTCGTCGAGGCGGGCAACTTTTTCGAGATCTCCGACGCGATCAAGACGACACCAAGCGACCTCGACGTGCAGATCAGCTGGTACTACGACTTCGAACCCGGGCAGCTGATTGAGACCTGGCAAACCTGCGGCGGCGAAGCGCGCTGCTTCCTGACGATCTGCAACAAACCCAACCCCAACGCCAAGCGCCACCACCTCTGGGTGGTCGTCAGCCATGGAGAGCGCACACCAAAGACCACCAAGCCGCTCGATTTTCAGGATGGAGCGGTGTTCGACGCCGTCATCTGGGAGATCGAAACCAAGAACGCCTGCCCGAAGTGATGGCCCTTCCGCGTCCCGCTCGCCTCGGCTTCGTCGTCTCGATGGTCCTCGCCCTCGCGGCGACATCGGCGTGCACCGTGGTCTCCGAGGTCAGTGAGTCCGGCCGTTGCCAGGTCGACAGCGACTGCGCCGGCAGCCAACGGTGTTTTCAACGCCGCTTCTGCATCCATTCCTCGTTGCACGAACATCCCGTCGTCATGCGTGTGTCGCCCGGTCCGAGCTCCGGCCTGGTCGAAGAACACTTCGCCGCGCAAGTCGGCGGTGAAATGCCCGCGGCAACCAACTGGCAGCTGACCACGCCGGCCCGTGTGCGCGGCACCGTCAAACTGGGCACGAAAGGTCGCGGCCTCAGCGAGTTCATCCCCGGCACCTTGATCGCTACGGCGCCCGGCCTCGTCGACGGCACCTGGCTTCGCTACACCACCGCGAGCGTGCTCAACCCGAGCAAACCCGCCGGCGAAACCACCGACTTCACGCAGTACGTGTTCGATCTGCGCGTGCAGCCCGGTCACACCTACAACGTCGCTTTTTGGCCCGAAAGCGCCGACCTCGCGCCTCGCTATGAACGGGTGATGATCGGCGGCGACATCGATGCGCTCGCGATCAAGCTGCCCGTCGCCCCCGATGTGATTCGCGTCGCCGGCCGCATCGTTTCGCGACCCAAGTCAGCAGCCTGTGATGCCGTGTCGGGCCCCGCCTCCGCGACGCCATGTGGCGCCGATTGCACCGCGATCCCAACCCTGCGTGTGGCCCTTGTCGACGACGACGGACGCCAACGATCGAGCGCCGCCGTCACCGACGCGGATGGCCGCTTCGAAGTCGCCGTGGAGGCCGCTGCCGGCAAGGTCCACCTCGATTTCTCACCGACGATCAACAAGCTCGACCCTGACCAGGCCAACGATGAGAGCGATAAACTCGCCGCGTCTTTGCCATCGGGCACCTGGACGCAGCCGATCGACATCGCGGCGCTGCACAAAGAAGCGGTCATCAAGCACGACCTGGGCGAGCTCGACCTCGGCCCATTGCCCGCCAATCACCTGCTGGTCCGCGAAATTCGCGGCGATCACGGCCTGACGCTTGCTGGGGTCCGGGTGCGTGTCATCAGGCCCCTGACTTCGCCCAAGCGATGCGTGAAGAGCGGCGACAACGGCGGATCCGGCTGGCAGGCGGTCGACTCCATCAGCGATTTCAGGTCGGTCCGAAGCGCCGTCAGCGACGGCACCGGCGGCATCAAGGTCCAGGTCTTTTCGGGCACGGGAATCATCGCCGTCGCGCCACCGGCCAACACCAGCAGCGGCGCGTGGTCCAAGCAGGTCGAGCTCGCCGCCACCGCCGATCCGATCCGCTGCCCATCCCGCCGCAAGGTCCACGGTGTCGTGCAGTACCTCAACAAGCCGGTCGCCAACGCCAAAGTCACCATCCAGCCCCTGCCTGCCGCCGCCGGCGTGGTTCTCGGTGACACATCGCTCGCGCCCATATTCGTGACCGCCGACGACCAGGGCCGTTTCGCCGCATGGTTGGACCCGGGCCGCTACGCCATGATCGTGCGTCCACCCTCGCAGATCGGGTTGGCCCGCACCCTGGCCGACGTGATCGAGGTCAAGGCCCCGTCCAAGGCCGACACCGCGCCGCATGACATCGAGCTCAACGCCCTTTCGCCCACGGTTTTGCACGGGCGTATCCTCGGCACCAAGGGTAAGCCGCAGGCCGGTGTTTTGATCGACGTGCTGGCCAAGTCGTCGCTGCGCGTGTCCGACAAGGAGCTGCAGGCCGCTGCCCGCCGTATCGACGCGGTCCAGGTGATGATGCAGACGCACTTGCTCGGCTCGGCGGTCACCGACGCCGATGGCCGCTTCGAGATCCTCGTCGCACCCGGCAATCTCGCGTCCGCCAAACCTTGAATCAGCCTCTCGACGGACCCTTTTCATGGGATCCCAAGAGCGGTAGAAGATGGCCCCCTCGACATCACGTCGGCTGTCCAACGAGGAGCCCATGCGAGTTTCCATCGACAAGAGCGCGCTTGCCGTGCCGTTGCACCGGGCCCAGGGCGTTGTAGACCGCAAGACCCCGCACAACGTGCTCGCCTGCGTTCACCTCGCCGCTGCCGACGGCACGCTGACGTTCACCGCGACCGATTACGACATCACGCTGACCGCCGAAGTCACCGCCGAGGTCGAAGAGGCCGGCGCCGCGCTGGTCAACGGGCGCGATTTCTTCGACGTTGTTCGCGTGCTGCCCGATGGCACCGATGTCGAGCTGTCCGCCGACGATCAACACCGCGTGCGCGTGCAGATGAAGTCGGGCCAGGGGCGGTTCAACCTCAACGGACTCGCTCCCGAAGAGTTCCCCGACGTCGAGGAAGAGGGCGCTGGCGCCGGTTTGTCGGTCGAAAAGCAGCACATCCAGGAGATGTTGGCGCAGACGTTGTTTTCCTCGTCTACCGATGAGAGCCGCCCCGCGCTCAACGGCGTATTGCTCGAGATCGAGGGCGCCGGGACCAACCGCGCCAAGCTGATCATGGTGTCCACCGACGGCCATCGCCTGTCCAAGGTGGAGCGCGAGATCGACGCGATCGACTATGACGGCGCCGCCTACAAGTGCATCGTTCACCGCCGCGGCGCGCACGAGCTGCAGCGCATTCTCGACGGCTCCGACCCCTACGTTCGCATCGAGCTGATCGGTCGCAACATCGTTTTCGTGAGCGATCGCGCGCGGCTACAGGTT
Organism: uncultured Enterobacteriaceae bacterium; assembly: GCA_964560875.1. Taxonomy (GTDB): domain Bacteria; phylum Myxococcota_A; class UBA9042; order UBA9042; family UBA9042; genus CAZLMW01. The sequence goes on along the minus strand of CAZLMW010000007.1, from coordinate 31,624 downwards.
CGCCAAATCGACGAGACCTTCCCCGAATACCAGCGCGTCCTGCCCGATCCGGGTGAACATGGCGTGTTGCTGTCCCGCGCGACCCTTGTCGCCGCCATCCGTCGCGTTTCGGCCCTCGCCAGCGGCAAGAACAACCTGCTTCGCGTCGATCTCGAACCCGAAGGCGACGCGCCCGGCCGCATGACCCTCGAGATGCTGCACGCCGACCGCGGCGACGCCTACGAGGAGATTCCGCTGCCCGATTACGCCGGCGCGTCCGTCTCTGTGGGCTTCAACCCCAAGTACCTGCTCGACGTGTGCAGCGCGCTCAAGGTCGACAAGCTGACCCTCGAAGTGAGCGACCAGTTCTCACCCTGCTTGCTTCACAGCGAAGAATCGCCCGGCGCCACGTTCGTCGTCATGCCCATGCGTCTTTAGACGATCGCCCTCATCGGCCCGTAACTCAGCGGGGATCTCGTGCATCTCGAGCGGCTTTTTGCCGACGGTTTTCGCAACCTGTCGGGTGTCGAGATCTACCCGGATCCGCGCTTCAATGTGCTCACCGGCGACAATGGCCAGGGCAAGACCAACACGCTCGAGACCATCTGGTTGCTCGCTGGTCTGCGCAGTTTCCGCACCCGTCGGCTCGCTGAAACCATCGCTTTTGACCGCGATCACGCCGAGCTGGGCGCGCGCATTCGTCATCACGGCGCCAGCACAGATGTCGGGCTTCGGATCGGGGGTGGCCGCAATATTGTGTTCATCGACGGCAAGAAGCAGGACCGCGGGCGCGATTACCTCGGCAAGCTCGTCGCGGTGCTTTTTACGCCCGATGATCTGCGGCTGCCGTTCGCTGAACCCGCCCACCGCCGTCGCTACCTCGATCGCGCCATCTGGACGCACGATCGCGACTTTCTCAAGGCGATGCGGACCTACGAAAAGGCGCTCGCCAACCGCAACGCGCTGCTCCGCGACCACGTCGGCCGATCGATCGATGCGGGAATGCTCGACGTCTTCGATGACCTTCTGAGTCGTAGCGGCGCCACGGTCGGCGTCCACCGCGAGACCTTCGTGAACGACTTCATGATCCGCGTGCAGGAAGAATTCTCAGCCTTCGCGCCCGATTCGTTGCGCTGTTCGTTGCGCTATCACGCCAAGGTCGGTGGCGGATGCCTCGATGTGGACGAGCGCGCCGAGCTGATCACCGCAGAGCTGGGCGCTCGCCGCGACACCGATCGACGCCGCGGGTTCACGTCGGTTGGGCCGCACCACGATGACCTCATCCTCGAGCTCAACGGCCGCCCGGCGCGCGTTCATGCCAGCCAGGGACAGTGCCGGGCGATGGTTCTCGCGATGAAGATCGCCGAGCTGCGCAGCCTCGAACGGACCCACGGCGAGCCGCCGATCTTGCTGATGGACGACGTCAGCAGCGAGCTCGATAAGACCCGCAACGCCGCGCTCATGGCGCATCTCGACGCGCTTGGTGGGCAGGTATTTCTCACGACAACCGACGCCGCTCACATCCTGGTGACGGCGCCCACCGCGATTTTCAACGTCGTTTCGGGCACCATCGCCCGCCGAACGGCGCCCGGTGGCAGCGAACCCGCGTCTTCGACCGGTTCGCAAGGAGCGTAGATGCAAGCGTTTCACATCGAGGGCGGCGTGCCGCTGGGCGGGCGCATCACTGTGTCCGGCAACAAGAACGAGGCGCTCCCCGCCATCGCTTGTGCGCTGCTTACCGACCAGGTGGTCGTTCTCGACAACGTGCCCGACATCCTCGATGTGCGCGTGATGCTCGACATCCTCCGCGAGCTCGGCACCGATGTCGTGTACGAAAACCCGCATCGGTTGCGCCTGCACACCCCCAAGCTCAAGACCACGTCGATCCCGACCGAGATGGCCCGCCGCGTCCGCGCTTCGATCCTCTTCGCCGGCCCCCTGCTCGGCCGCGCCAACGATGTCGATCTGCCGCCTCCCGGTGGCGATGTGATCGGTCGGCGGCGCCTCGACACGCACTTCCACGGGCTCGAACGCCTCGACGCCCACTTCGAGTTTGGCAGCACCTTCCACGGGCAGACCGAGGGCCTGGTCGGCACCGACATCTTCCTGGACGAAGCCTCGGTCACGGCGACCGAAAACCTGCTGATGGCCGCCGCGACCGCCAAGGGCCGCACGGTCCTGCGCAACGCCGCGTGTGAACCCCATGTGCAGGGCATCGCCGAGATGCTGATCAAGATGGGCGCCAAGATCGCTGGCCACGGCACCAACTGCATCGTGATCGACGGCGTCGACAAGCTCGCGGGCTGCGATCACCGCATTGGTCCCGATTACCTCGAGGTTGGATCGATGATCGGCCTCGCGGCGGTCACCGGCGGCGAACTTTGGATCGACGAGATCGTGCCCGACCACCTGCGCATGGTGCGGATGGTTTTTCAGCGGCTCGGCGTCAAGACCAAGCTGATGGGCAACAGCCTGCTGGTTCCCGGCCGCCAACGGCTCGAGGTGCGCGCCGACATGAGCGGTCACGTGCCCAAGATCGACGACGCGCCCTGGCCACAGTTTCCCACTGACCTGATGAGCATCGCGATCACGGTGGCGACGCAAAGCCGGGGCACGGTGCTGTTCTTCGAGAAGATGTTCGAGGGGCGCATGTTCTTCGTCGACGCGCTCATCGGCATGGGCGCGCAGATCATCCTGTGCGATCCCCACCGCGTCGTCGTTGTCGGGCCGTCGCAGCTGTATGCATCGCGGCTCGAGAGCCCGGATGTTCGCGCCGGGATGTCGCTGTTGATCGCCGCGCTGTGTGCCCGGGGCAAGAGTCGCATCTACAACATTCGCCAGATCGACCGCGGTTACGAGCGCATCGATGAAAAGCTCCGCTCACTTGGGGCGCGAATCGAGCGCGTGGACGCGTAAAAGACGCCGAGTTTACGGCCCTGGCGCAATCAAGACGCCAAGAAGCCCGAGAAATCGCCAAAATCCGATGGTCGATCCGCAAAACAGCCTGCCCGATGAGGTTTCCGACGGTGTCGTGCGCTCGATGCTGGGCGACGCGCGGCGTGTCGTGGTCAAAGTTGGCTCCCAGGTGCTCTGCGGGCCCGATGGCGCGATCGTTGACAGTGTCTTCCAACAGCTGTGCGGCGCGATCGCGGAGCTGATGGCCAGCGGTCGCCAGGTCTTGCTCGTCAGCTCGGGTGCCGTCGCGCTCGGTCGCGGCATCGTTGGCCAGGTGCCAGGCGCGGCTGATCGGGGCACGGGAACCCTTGGCAAACAGGCGCTTGCGGCGCTGGGTCAGTCCGCCTTGATGGCCCGCTACCGGTCGCAGATGGCGATGCGTGGTCTGCATGTCGCGCAGGTCTTGCTGACGCACAGCGACCTTGGCGATCGGCGCCGATTTCTGCACGCGCGCCGCGTCACGTCCGAGCTCATGGACGTGGGCGTGCTGCCGATCATCAACGAAAACGACACGGTCGCCGTCGAAGAGATCCGCTTTGGCGACAACGACGCGCTCGCCGCCCAGGCCGCCCAGCTTGTTGAGGCGCAGGTGCTGCTGTTGCTCACCGAGGTCGACGGGCTCTACACCGCCGATCCCCACAAAGACCCGGACGCGCGCCGTTTCCAGGCGGTCTCTGCGCGCGACGATCGGGTGCTCGGTATCGCGACAGAGGGCGCCAGCAAGTTTGGAACCGGCGGCATGCGCAGCAAGGTGCTCGCCGCGCGCAAGGCTGCCGAGGTTGGCATCGTCACGATCGTCGCCAACGGCCGCAAGCCTGATCAGCTGCCCGCGATCCTCTCAGGTGACCCGATCGGGACGCTTTTTGTGCCCGGTGGCGGCAAGCTCACGGGGCGCCGCAAGTGGATCCTCGCGTCCGTCCGTAGCCGCGGTCACCTCGTGCTCGATCGCGGCGCGGTCCGAGCGCTTCTGCACGACGGAAAGTCCTTGTTGCCCGCCGGTGTACGCGAAGTTCACGGTCGCTTCGGGGTCGGCGATGCGGTGCTGATCAAGGACGAAGAGGGTGACGTGCTCGGCCGCGGCCTGTCGCGCTACGACGCCGAAGACGCACGCAAGATCCATGGCAAGCGGACCTCGGAGATCGCCGACATCCTCGGCTGGCTGCCGGCACCTGAGCTCGTCCATCGCGACGACTTCGTGGCTGCTTCTGGCGCCCGGGTCGAAGACGAAAGGAGCGGTTGAGTGTGCACCGTCGCCATCGTTGTCGACGCGGATGGGACGGTTTTTGTCGCCGGCAACCGCGATGAGAGCGTCGCCCGAAAGCCTGCCTCGCCGCCCGAACGCGTCGCCTTGGACGGGGTCGCTTATCTCGCGCCGCGGGACGGGGCTGAAGGCGGGACCTGGACCGCGGTCAACGAACACGGCGTCGCGCTCAGCTTGCTCAACAACTACCAGGGCGGACATCGGCCGCCGCCCGCTGATCCTGTCAGTCGCGGACATATCGTGCGTTCAGTCGCCAGATGCGCATCGGTCGACGAGGTTGTCGCCACCGTTTCCGACCCGGAGAGGCTCGGTCACGACCTGCGGCACGTGCGGCCTTTCGTGCTCGTTGCGGTCGATCGTCGGCGCGCCGCTTCGGTGCGTTGGGCGGGTGATGGCGTGGTCGAGGAGCGGCTGGAGCTGCCGGCCGTCGTTGTCAGCAACGGTGGTGATCTGCCGCGGGCGGAGAGAGAACGGGGCGCGGCATTTCGCGCGGCGCGTGCCGAACATGGCGACGATGTCGAGGCGTTGTTCGACGCGTTTTTCGGCGGCCATCGACCGGTGAAGGGCCACTATTCGGTGTGCATGCACCTGCCTCCGTTCGCCGGCACGGTTTCGCATACGAGGATCTGCATGGGTGCGGCGATGGCGACAATGCGCTACACCCCCGGTCCGCCTTGCACGCCCACCGGGTCGAGCACGACGGCACAGCTACCGCTTCCAAGAGGGGAATTGCCGCTTTGAACAAGCTCGTCGCCAGCCTTTCTTCGCTCCTGCTCGGGCTTGGCGCCGTCGGTTGCAGCGATGGGGATGGCGGTGATGGGGATGAGGCCAAGCCCACCAAGGGCGGTGTTGTGCTCGTGCCCGTCGTGCCGCCCGAGGCCAAGACTTTGTGGCCGCTGCCCGCCGGATGGAAGCTTGTCGTGCATCGCGATCGAGGCGCTGGCAAGGGCGTGCCCGAGTCGATCCTCGACGTGACCAAGGCGGACGAAAAGGTGCGCGTGGAGCCGTTTGCTGGCGAAGTCACGCGCTTTACGTTGACGCTCATCGATGAAAACGGTGCGCTGAAGGCGCGGGCGATGACGGCGCCTGCTTTTGTCGACCAGGCCGGCCCCGATCGGACCATGCACGCGTTCTTGGCGCCCGCAGGTGGCGGTGCGCAGGTGGTGACGCTTGTCGACGCGTCTGGCAAGCCGATCGCCGATAGCGGCCGGCTCGGAGAAGCGGTCGCCGTGGCGTCGAGCGGCGAGCTGTTCTTCACCGGTGGCGGCGTCTATGCGGGCGGACCACCGTGCGACAAGGGCGCTGAAGGCGCACCGACCAAGGCCATCGAGCGGCTCGATCCGAGCACCCACAAGCGCACCAAGGTCAACGCGTCGATGTCCCAGGCGCGCAGCTTTCATACAGCGACGGCGATCGGCGGCGCGCGGGTCATTGTCGCGGGCGGTTATGCCGGTCCCAAGAGCACGGGCCCCACCAAGACCGTCGATATGCTTCGCACCAACCAGTCGACCATCAAGGCGGCCCCGGTCCCGATGGCACGAACCCGCGCTCGGCATTGTGCAGCTGCGGTAGACGGGCGGGTGATCTTCGCGGGTGGCGATGGCCAGGGCGCCGGACGCGTGGAGCTTTGGGACCCGGGCAGCGGCCCCACGGCCGAGACGACGCTCGTGCAACCTCGCCGCGACGCCCAATGCGCGATCCTCACCGATCCGGTCAACGAAAAGGTCCAGCTCTGGGTGCTCGGCGGCGCGCTCAGCGGTGGCGGTCCGGTCAAGGCGACCGTCGACCGCATCGAGGTCATCACGATCGACGGCAGCTCGATCACACCCGCGGGGTTCTTGCAGATGCCGTTTGGACAGATCTCGCTCGGCGCCATCGCGACCCCACTTTCGCCACGCGGGGTGCTTGTCGCCGGTGGATTCGGGCCCGGTGGACCGTCCGACGCGAGCGACGCCGTGTGGTGGCATCCTCTGCCGGGAACGGCGTGGGCGACCGGCGATAAGCTGTCGATCAAGCGCGGTTGCGCGGCGGTTGCGTCGTTTGGCAGCAGGCTCTTGCTGGCCGGTGGTATGACCCCGTCGGGTGAACCGGCCGACACGGTGGATGTCATCGACGCCGACGCGGTCAAACCCAAGCTCGCCGCGACCCGTAAGCTTCCCGCCGCCCGAGCCGCCGCTCTCGCCACGACGATGCACCACGGCGGCGTGCTGTTGAGCGGCGGCGTGCGCTTTGTCGACAAGGCGCTCAAGCCGGCGAACACCTTGCTTTGGATGTGGCCATGAACTCCCCCGCGCAGAAGGGCAAGAAGACCACGATCACCTGGATGATCATCGCCGCGATCGTGGCGGTGCTGATCACCTGGCGTGTCACCCGCGGGCCCGATGCTGAGCAGACCGAGCCGGCCCAAACAGCCGCTGACGTCGCCAAGCCTGAAAAAGCCACGCCCGCAGCCGCCGAGCAGAGCGCCACCGACAAGAGGGCTGCGGAGAAGAGCGACCAACCGGTCAAAACCGCTCAGCCCAAGGTCGATCCAAGCGAGCCCCCCAAGGCGCTTGGCCAGCTCGATTCGGCCGGACGTCGCGTCAAGCCCAAGGCCAAGCCCCCCGGCAAGTGGACCGATGTTGCGGCCCAGAACGGTCGCCCAGCGGTCAACATCCTCGCCCTTCACGGCCGCGGCGACACCGGCCGCAACTTTGCGGAGATCGCGCGCGCCTTCGATCCGCAGCTCGCTTGGCGTTTTCTCGAAGGGCCGCTCACCTGGCGGGACAGCGACGGCCAACAGTGGTTTGATTCCACGGCCTTGCGCGCTGGCCGCGGCAATGTCAACGAGACTGTCGCGCTGGTTCGGGCGCACATTGACGCGATGGACCAGCCGGTCGTTCTGTTCGGGTTCTCACAGGGCTGCATGACGATTCTTCATGTGCTCGCCCGCAGCGCGCACAAGGTTGCGGCGGCGGTGTGCATCGGTGGGTCTGTGGTCGGTCAGCTCGACTTCAGCGAAGGGCCCCGGGTGCCGATTCTGTTCGTCTACGGCAGCGGCGATACCGTGGTCCCGCCAACGGCGACGCGCAACGCGATCCAGGTCTTCGAGAACCGTGGATTTGCGGCCGAACAGATCGAGCACGCTGGCCAGCACAGCATCCCACAGGGCGAGATGGGGCGGATCGGCAATTGGATGCTTGGCAAGGCTGGCGCACAGGGTCGATAGGGTGGCGATCAGACCGCGTTCGCCCCCGGGATCGCGCGCGCTCGCGCATCGACTCAAGTTGTCGCGTTGTGGTGATTGATCGTCCACCTCGCAAGTGATAGTCCCACCGCCCAGTCGGGCGATCTGCACGGCTGGCGACACATCTCAGTACCGAACAGGGAGCCGACATGACCAGCACCTCCGCAACCAGCAACGGGCCCAGCGCCGTCGCTCGACGAATCGACCGTGTGGGCGTCATTGGCGCCGGTGTCATGGGCCAGGGGATCGCCGCGCACCTGGCGTCGTGTGGCGTGGACGTCCTGCTCGTCGACATCGTGTCGCGCGACGCTCCCGAGGCCGTCGCCCCGCAGGACACCGGCTACGAGAAGATCCGCGCCAAGCGCAACGCGATCACGGCCGCCGGGCTCAAGAGCGCTCTGAAAGCCAAGCCGGCGCTCTTTCAGCGCAAGGCCGACGCGGTTCGGGTCGAGATCGGCAACCTCGAAGACGACCTCGAAGCCCTCGGCGCGTGCGACTGGATCGTGGAAGCGGTCATCGAGCGCCTCGACATCAAGCAGGCGGTCTTCGCCAAGGTCGACGAGCATCGCGGTGAACACACCATTGTCTCGTCCAACACGTCGGGCATCCCGCTCGCCGCGATGGCGGAAGGCCGCAGCGAAGGCTTCAAAAAGCACTTTGTGATCACGCACTTCTTCAACCCCGTGCGGTACATGAAGCTGCTCGAGATCGTGTACGGCGACGACACAGATCCCGCCGTCACAGCGCGCATGCACGACTTTTGCGCCAACGACATGGGCAAAGGCGTCGTGTACGCCAAGGACACCATCAACTTCATCGCCAACCGCATCGGCGTGCACGGCATGATGGTGGCGCTCGATGTGTGGCTGAAGGACGGCTACCGCATCGAGGACATCGACACGATCTGCGGTCCGGCGATGGGGCGTCCCAAGTCGGCGATCTTCCGCACAGCTGACGTCGTCGGGCTCGATACGTTCGGCCACGTGGCGCGCAACTGCTTTGACAACCTGCCCGACGACGAAGAGCGCGCCATCTTCGAGCTGCCGACCGTGCTGCAGAAGATGATCGACAACGGTCAGATCGGCTCCAAGGCGCCCGATAAGGCCGGCTTCTACAAGAAGGTCGGCCGCGAGATCATGGTCCTCAACCCCGAGACGCTGCAGTACGAGAGCAAGAACAAGACCAGGTTCCCGTCGATCGGCGCCGCCAAGAAGATCGACAATGTGCGGGAGCGTGTCCGTCACCTCGCCCTCGCCGACGATCGCGCCGGCCACTACGCGTGGAAGGTGCTGAGTCGGTCGTTGGTCTATGCGGCCAACCGCCTCGGCGAGATCGCTGACGACACGACGAGCATCGACCGCGCCATGCGCTGGGGCTTCAACTGGGACCTCGGCCCGTTCGAGCTGTGGGACGCAATCGGCGTCAAGACCATCGCCGAGAAGCTGACCGCCGAGGGACGCGAAGTGCCCAAGGTCATCACCGACATGCTCGCGCGCGGGCGGACGGCCTTTAATTCGGCGTCGCAGGGGGCGCAATACAGCGATCCCGACGAGTGGACCTACTGGCACGACGGCTCGATGCGCTCGATCGAAGCGCTGCCCGGCATCAACCTCGCCAAGCTCGAAGCCAACGACGAGGTGGTCAAATCCAACGCCAGCGCCGACCTCGTCGACCTCGGTGACGACGTACTTTGCCTGCGCTTCACGTCGAAGATGAACGCGCTCGACGACCAGATCATCACGCTCGGCATGGAAGCGCTCGAGTGGCTGGACGCCGGCAAGTACAAGGCCATGGTCATCGCCAACGACGGCCAGAACTTCAGCGTCGGCGCCAACCTGCTCTTCATCGGCATGCTCGCCAAGCAGGGCAAGTGGGATGACCTCGAAAAGGCCGTCGCGACGTTCCAGGGCTTCGCGCAGTCGCTCAAGTACAGCAAGGCGCCGATCATCTCGGCCCCCCACGGCATGGCGCTTGGCGGCGGTTGCGAGATCGCGATTCACGCCACGCGGATGCAGGCTGCGGCTGAGACGTACATGGGCCTGGTCGAGGTCGGTGTCGGGCTCATCCCCGGCGCTGGTGGCTGCAAAGAGATGACGGTGCGCGCGCTCGCCGGTGTCGACGGCAAGATGCAGATCGATCGCATCCCGTTCTTGCAGAAGTCGTTCGAAGCCATCGCGCTCGCCAAGGTCGCGACCGGCGCTGGCAACATGGCCGAGATGGGCTTCTTGCGGCCGATCGATGGTTGGAGCGTCAATGGAGACACGCGCATCGCCGACGCCAAGAAGGTCGCGCTGCGCATGGTTGAAGATGGCTACCGTCCGCCGCTCGAGGCCGACAACCTGGTGCTGCCCGGCGCCGATGGCCTCGGCGTCTTCGAGATGGCGCTGCAGAGCTTCAAGTGGGGCGGCTACGCCAGCGAACATGACGTCGTGGTCGGCCGGCAGGTCGCCAAGGTGCTCTGTGGAGGCGAAAAGGGCGGCAAGCTGACCGAGGGCAAGCTGCTCGAGATCGAACGCGAGGGCTTCATGCACCTGTGCGGGCTCGAAAAGACCCAGCAGCGCATCGAGCACATGCTCATGACCGGCAAACCGCTCCGCAACTAGGGTCTGCCGTGCACCTCCGAGTCACCACCTCGACGCCGACAACACGTCGCCATGCCGCCTCGCCGCCCCATCGAAATAGCGCTGCTATTCCTTCGAGACGCCGAGACGACCTGGCTCGGTTGTCGACGCCGAATGCGGCAACTCTCCGGCGCACGACAGACCCGGTCTGAAAAGGACCAACTCCCCACACTCAAACGAAACTGACTACAGACACCAGGAGTTCACCATGGAAGCCGTCATCGTCGCCGCAGTCCGCACCCCTTGCGGCCGATCCCGCAAAGGCAGCCTCGCCGCCGTTCGCCCCGAAGACCTCGCCGCGACCGCCATCCGTGGCGCGATCGAGAGCGTCGACGGTCTCAAGCCTGAGGACATTGAAGACGTGCTGCTCGGCTGCGCCATGCCCGAGGGGCCGCAGGGCCTCAATATCGCCCGCATCGCCCTGCTGCGCGCTGGTCTGCCCGATTCGGTGCCCGGCGCGACCGTGAACCGATTTTGCAGCAGCGGTCTGCAGACAGTCGCCCAGGCCGCTGAGCGCATCATCGCCGGCGGCGCCGAGGTCGTTATCGCCGGTGGCGTCGAGAGCATGACCCAGGTGCCGATGACCGGCTTCAAGCTGTCGCCGCATCCGCAGATGGTCGCCGAGTGGCCCGAGGTCTACATGCCGATGGGCATCACGGCCGAGCGCGTCGCCAGCAAGTACGACGTGAGCCGTGAAGACCAGGACAAGTTCGCCGCCGAGAGCCAGCGCCGCGCCGTCGAGGCCATCAAGGCCGACGTCTTCGCCGACGAGATCGTGCCGGTTCGCACCCCCCTCGGTGAGCTGCACGCCGACGAGCTCCCGCGCCCTGGCACAACCGCCGAAAGTCTCGCCAAGCTGCGCCCCGCGTTTCAGCAGAAGGGCACCGTGACGGCCGGCAACTCCAGCCCGCTGACGGACGGCGCCGCCGCTGTGATTCTCGCGTCTCGCACCCGGGCCGAAGCTGAGGGTTGGCCGATCCTCGCGACGTTCCGCGGCTTCGCGGTCGCTGGCGTCAAACCCGAGATGATGGGCATCGGCCCGCTCGCCGCCATCCCGAAGGTCCTCGACAAGGCCGGCGTGGAGATCGGTGATATCGACCACATCGAGCTCAACGAAGCCTTCGCGTCCCAGTCGTTGGCGGTGATCCGCGAGCTCGGCCTCGATGTCGAGAAGGTCAACCCAACCGGGGGCGCGATCGCCCTCGGCCACCCGCTCGGCGCAACCGGCGCCAAGCTCACCGCCACGCTCGTCCACGCGCTCAAGCGCAACGGCCACAAGTACGGAATGGTGACGATGTGCGTCGGTGGCGGGATGGGAGCGGCTGGCCTCTTCGAAGCCGAGGCGTAGCAGCCGAACCCCAAGCCCCTTTCGAAGCCGAAGGGTAGCTCCCGCCACCGTGCAGTCGGCCTTGGCCGACAGATGCACAGCCTTTCGCGTTCCAGCTCAAACGGGTCAGCCCGGCACAGTGGGGCGCGCCCAAACAATGGGATGGGAGCGGCTGGCCTCTTCGAAGCCGAGGCGTAGCAGCCGAACCCCAAGC
>CAZLMW010000007.1:12153-19941 GCA_964560875.1 uncultured Enterobacteriaceae bacterium | reverse complement strand
CCCTTTCGAAGCCGAAGGGTAGCTCCCGCCATCGTCGAGCGGGCTCGAGTTCTACCAACCGCCGCCGAGGCCGATCGAGAACGCCAAGTGGTCCAATTGCATCGTGCTGACGTCGCCCTGCATATCGGTGCGCGAGTCGTCGAAGCCGACCGAAGCTCCGCGCCAGTTCGTCGACAGGTAGCGCATTTCGAAGTTGACGAAGGAGCGTGAACCGTTGGCTTCGACCCGTGACAGGTACCGAAAACCCGCCGCACCCGCGACGCCAAACCCCCAGTATTGAACGTCGAATTTGTCTTCTTCGACCTCGATGCAGCCGTCGTTATCGCAGAACTCGTGGGTGTCGGAGCCGTCGGTGAACATGCCGACGATGCCGGCGTCCACGGCCGCGTACAGCTGCATCCGATTGAAGACCGGCGTCTGGATGACGATCGTGGGCGCGAGCTGGAGTAGCGATGAAAACCCGACATCAAAGCCGACCTGCTCTTGCCAACCCGTCGTATTCAGCGGGCCGAATGACCAGTTGAATCGCGCGCCGATCGCGATCACGGGGAGCGGTGAGACGCCCACGAAGAGCAGCTGAAAGCCCACCGCGGGGTCGAACTCGCCGCCTGCGCCCATGCCGGATTTCAGACCGAAACGCTTATCGCCGCGCGGCATGTCGACAGCGAGGCCCACCGTTGCGGCCGCATGCCAACCGTCGTTCTTTTGCGGGGCGCGCCTGGTTGGAGCCGGCGGTGGCGCCGCGGTTGGAGGTTCGAGGACCGGCGGCTGCGAGCTCGGTGGGTTTGTCGCGGGCTGCGGCGACGGTTGGGCAGGTGGCTGTGTCGCCGGGGCTGGACGTGCCAGGGGCGGTTCGCTTGGCGGCTGCGTAGATTGAGCGGTGGCGATCGAGGCGCAAAGGAGCGCGGCCGTTGCGACCAGAGATGCGGCAAGTTGCGGTGACACGGGGCCTCCCGGGCGGTGCGATTGATGAGAAGACCGGATCAACGCTTCAGCTTCACGTCGCGTTTGGCCGCGTGGACCAGCTCGTCGAGCTTGCTGAGAAACCGCGATCGAGCCTTCTTGTCCATCGGCGCAGGCCCGCCCGTCATCACGCCCATCTCGCGCAGCTGCTGAGAAAGGTCGCGGCCCGACAGCGCGTTGCCGATGTTGTCCGATGTGAATTCTTTGCCCTTGGGCCCAACAACCCGCGCCTTTTGCTCGAGCGACCGCGCCGCGAGCGGGATATCCGACGTCACCACGATATCGCCGACACCACAGCGCTCGGCGATGTAGTCGTCCGCCACGTCTTCGCCCTGCGCGACCATGACCGCGGAGATGCGCGGCGATCGCGGCACCTGGATGTATTGGTTGGCGACGACGAGCACGTCCCACTGGTAGCGCGCGGCGACCTTGTAGACTTCGTCCTTCACGGGGCAGGCGTCGGCGTCGACGTAGATGATGTGCATACCTTTGTCCGCAGTTCAGCCGATATCGCGCCGCACGATCGTATGGCTGCCGCTCATCCAAGATCGGTTCGCCCTGGTCGCGACCTGCAACGTGGCGGTCGACACCAGGGTTACGAGTGCGTCCTTGCCATGTGTCACCGCGAAATAGGCGCCGTCCAAGGTGATCGAGACACCGCGGGCGTGGGCCAGGTCGATCGTGGAGAGCAGCGCCCCTGATGCGGCGTCCCAGAACGCGACGACGCCGCCGTCGGGACACGTGGTCGCTGCGACGCCGGTCTTTTGGTGGATGGCGACCGACAACACCTCGCCCTTGAACCGCTCGCTGATGCGATGGCTGGTCGTCTGCAGCACGGGCGCCTTGGCGGGGAGGAAGCTGACGCCGCCGCGGAATCGGTCGCTCTTCTTGTCGATACCGGTGCGCGGGGCGGAGACCACGGCGACGGTGTCCCTGGGTCCAAGCGCGACGTGACCGGCGTTGACCCGACGCGCGTCGAAGGGGAGGCGTCGCTGCAGCTGTTGGGTCTTGACGTCGACCCACGCAACGTTGGGGTGGTCCAGCTCGGTTTCGTCCGCGGCGATGCGCCCGCCGCCGTTGGTGACGACGAGTGTGCGGCCTTCATCCACCAGGTGCAGGTCGTGGGGCGCGCGACCGTGGCTCGGGAAGGTGCCCAGCAGCTTGTACGTCTTGCCGTCGCGCACGGCGATGAGGCCTCGCTCGCTGCGATCGCCGGTGATGCTCTCGGTGCAGTAGAGCTTCTTGCCGTCGGTCGAGAAGACCCCGTGACCGTAGAAGGCGCGGTCCTTTGTTGTCGTGATGACGGCCGTGACGGCGCCGGTGCGCAGGTCGATCGCGCAGGCGCCGGGGCCCTTTTTCTCGAAGACGACCGCGCGATGGTGTTCGGTCGGGTGGGTGGCGATGCCGTGGCCGAAGAAGGTCGTCGGGATGCGGCGGATCCGGGCGGGACTGTCGGCGGGAGCGTCGAGATCGACGATCGCGATGTAGTGCGCCCGCTTGCCGGTTGTCTTGTCGTCGTGGCGGCCGGGCCCCAGCAACGTGCCGAGGACCACGGGATAGGTCCGCTTGGGCCGCGGCGCAGGTGGCTTGGCGACAACACTCTCTGTGGCTTTTTCTGTGGCTTTTTCTGGGGCCTGCGGGTGCTTGTCGGCGGCCTTGGTGGCAGGCTTGGCGGCCTTCTTGCCGCAACCGGACAGCGCGGCGGCGATCGCGGCGTGACCGGTCAGTACGAGAAAGCGGCGGCGCGGCAGCGGGGTCGAGTCCTTCACGGCACGGAGCCTACCAGCATGGATGTGCGAGCGAGAACCGAGCCCATCGACCTGCCCCGCGGTCCTCGCCGCGACGATGAATGGACGGTGACTATCACGCGGCTTGGCGACAAAGGGGAAGGCGTCGCAGCGGTGGACGTCCGCATCGGTCCCGATCGTCGCGAACGTCGCTACACCGTGCATATCCGCGGCGCGTTGCCCGGCGAGTCCGTCACCGGCCGTATCGTCGGCCGCCATCGTCGCAGCCTCGACGCGCGCCTGATCGCGATCGACGAGCCCATCGCCACGCGCATCGAGCCAACATGCGTCCACTTCGGCGACACCCGCCAACCCGGTCGTGGTTGCGGCGGTTGTTCCCTGCAAAACCTCGCCCATCCGGCGCAGCTCGACGCCAAACACGCCATGGTCAGCAAGCTCCTGGCCGATCGCGGCCTCGACGTGCAGCTCGTCAAACCAACGACCGCGGCGTCACCGACCTGGCACTACCGCAACAAGATGGAGCTGTCTTTTGGCAACGATCGCGACCGTCAGTTCAGCCTCGGCCTGCATCCAGCCGGGTACCGCTACGAAACCCTCGCCCTGTCCGAATGCCGCTTGATGAGCCCGTTTGCGTCCGCGTTCGTTCCGGCACTCGCCAGCTGGGCTCAGGACGCTGGATACCGCGCCTTCGACCCGCGCAAACGCGACGACAATGCCGGATTCTTGCGCACGTTGACCCTGCGGGAAGGCAAACGCACCGGTCAGCACATGGCCGTCATCGAAACCGAAGCCAGCGTTGAGACGCCCGCCGCGTTCGGGTCTTCGTTTGTCGCCGCTGCACATCGCATCGCCGCCGACCTCGACGGTAGCTTCGACAGCGTGTGGTGGATTCAGCGCGACGCCGAGCGGGGCAAGAAGACGACCTACACCAGCCACCACCTCGCCGGCACCGAGATGCTGCGCGAACAGTTGCACCTGCCCGGTGGTCGTCGGTTGCTGTTCGACATCGCGCCCCGGGCCTTCTTTCAGCCCAGCACCCTCGGCGCCGAAGCCATCTACGCCGAGACGCTCCGCCAGACCGGATTGGCCGATGGCAGCACCGACACCGTGCTCGACCTGTATTGCGGCACGGGCACGATCGGCATGTGTCTGTCGCCCTGGGCCAAGCGTGTCATCGGCATCGATCTGTCGGCCGACGCCATCGCGAGCGCGCACGCCAACGCGGACCTCAACGGCATCGACAACGTGGAGTTGCACTGCGGCGACACAGGCAAAGTGCTCACCGACCTCGGTCTCGGCGCTGGCGGTATCGACGTAATCGTCGTCGACCCACCGCGAGCCGGGCTTCAAGGTGCAGCGCTCGACCAGGTCGTGGCGTTGGCACCGAAACGCTTGGTGTATGTCGCGTGCCGACCGTCATCTCTGGCCCGGGACGCTAGTCTGCTGCGCGAAAAAGGCTACGAACTCAAGGTTGTACAGCCGATCGACCAGTTCCCACACACCGGCCACGTCGAGTGCGTCGCGACCCTCGACCGTACGACCCTGCCACAGAACCCGCTACGAATCCGAAAAGAACCACAAAAACAGGCGGTTGGGGTAAACGGGGATGGGGGTTCAAGGGGGAAGGACCGATCAGGGGAAGGCAGTCTGTCCCCGACAGAGATTCGTGTCTCGCACAGGCCCTAAGGCCGGCAACCCATAAAATGCCTTCCCCTGTTGGGTCCTTCCCCCTGGATCGGGGCGCCGTCTGCCAAGACAGAACCCCAGATCATTGGGGCGACCCATCGCAGTGACAAAAAACGAGGGCACCCCTCCGGGTCAGCCCAGCGCAGCGACGCTAGTTGGTCGCGAACTTCGCGGGTGTCGAGGCGAATTTCCCCGCGCAGCCGCCGCAGCAGAAGTAGTAGGTCTTGCCCTTGTACTTGGCGACCTGGGTCTGGGCGTTCGGCTCAAACTCGCGGCCGCTGACCGGGCACTTGGCCTTCTTGGGCAGCGTGGTGCCGAGCTGGCCTGCCGTCATCGGCTTGGGACCGGCGGCGGCTTTGTTCTTGCAGTCGGCGCAGTCCTTGCCGTTGTTGCAGTCCTTGCCGCAGTCCTTCTTGGCGACCTTGCTCTTGCAGTCGGCGCAGTCCTTTGTGCAGTCGCCCTTGCAGTCCTTCTTCGGCGCGGCGGCGGCGGCCGGGCCGGCGGCCAGGTACTTGTCGGGCGCCGCCGCGAACTTCTTGTCGCAGCCGGGGCAGCAGAAGTAGTAGGTCTTGCCCTTGTAGGTCGTGCTGACGGTCTTGGCGTCGGGCTTGAACTCGCGCTGCATCACCGGGCAGGTGGCCGTCTCAGGCAGCTTCTGGGCGCTCGGTCCCCCGGCTTTGGCGGTGTCGGCTTTCGTCTGCGCGCCACCACAAGCGGCGGTGCTCAGCGCGAAGGCGATGGCGGTCATAACGATGAACGTGCGGTACATGGTGTCCCCTCTGTTGGTGTCGTGGCGTTAGGTTCGGGTCGGACGCTGCTTTGCGCAAACAACGCGCCTGGCCCCGTATTCCAATGGCCCCAAGCCGGATTGCTCGGAACCTAGCGGCGGTTCTTGCGGCGCGCTTTCTTGGCGGCCTTGTTCTTCTTGTTGCGCTTCTTGCGGTCAAATTTCCGGCGCGACTCGTAGTGTTTGACCTTCTCTTCGGGCTGCTGCTCGAGCTCGTCGAAGAACTGACCGACGTCCATGTTCTTCATCTTGGCGAGCTGACCCATCTGCGAGAACCCGGGCAGCTTCGCGAGCAAGCCGGGCGTCTGACCGATGCGGCTCATCATCTGGCGCATCACGTCGTAGCGCTTGAGCAGGTCCTGGATGTCGCGCGGCTGGTGGCCGGAACCGAGGGCGATACGGCGGGCGCGGCGGGCGTTGATGATGCTCGGCGCCTTGCGTTCGCCCGGCGTCATCGAGTTGATCATCGCTTCGATGCGGCCGAGCGCCTTTTCGTCGAACTGCGCCCCGTCGGCCATCATGTCGGCGAAGAAGGGCAGCTTCTCCATCACGTCGCGGAGGCTGCCCATCTTCTTGAGCGTCTTGATCTGCTCAAGGAAGTCGTCGAGGCCAAAGTCGCCCGACAGCATCTTCTCGGCGTCTTTTTCCGCCTTGTCGGTGTCGACGACCTTCTCGAAGTCGGTCATCAGCCCGACGATGTCGCCCATGCCGAGGATGCGGCTGGCCATGCCCTCGGGGCGGAACTCTTCGAGCTTGTCGAGGCCCTCGCCCATACCGACGAACTTGATCGGCGCGCCGGTGACCATCTTGACCGAGATCGCCGCACCGCCGCGGGCATCGCCGTCGAGCTTGGTGAGGACGACGCCGTCGATGCCGATCTTCTCGTTGAACGCCTTGGCGGTCGTCACCGAGTCCTGGCCGATCATCGCATCGATGACGAGCAGCGTGTTGTCGGGCGGACGGCGGCTCCGGATCTGGGCGAGCTCGTTCATGAGCGCGTCGTCGATCGTCAAGCGGCCCGCGGTATCGAAGATGACCAGGTTGCGGCCGTTGCGCTGCGCCCAGTTGTAACCCTCGGCGCACAGTTCGGGAGGGCTCATGCCGTCGACCGAGAAGACCGGGACGTCGAGCCGTTTGCCGAGCACCTTGAGCTGGTCGATCGCGGCCGGGCGGTAGATGTCGGCGGCGACGAGCAGCGGTCGGTAGCCCTTGTCCTTGTAGAGCTTGGCGAGCTTGCCGGCGGTGGTCGTCTTACCGGAGCCCTGCAGGCCGACCATCATCACCGTGGAGATGCCCTTCTTCTTGACGGCGAGGTCGGTGTCGACCGGGCCCATCATCGACTCGAGCTCGTCGTGGCAGATCTTGATGAAGTGATCTTGCGGCGTCACATCGATGCGTTTGCCTTCGTCATCGGTGGCCGAAAGCTGCACGACCTCGCCCAGCGCCTTGTCTTTGACGTGGCCGATGAACTGCTTGACCACGCCAAATTCAACGTCGGCTTCCAGCAGTGAGGTGCGGATGTCTTGCAGGCACTCGTCGAGCGTGTCGGGGTCGAGCTCGCGGTAGCCCTGGAGCCGGTGACGTGCAGCGCGAAAGCCCTTGGTGATGGTCTCGAGCATCGTTTACTCCGGAATTCGGTCGTTTCGAGGACCGCGTCGGGCCGGGCGGCGCTGGGCGGTGTCGCCCCTGGATCTTGGGCAGCGCGCCTCGAGTGGCCGCTTCAAATCGAGGACAGTGCCGCGATCTTGGGGCCCGATTTTCGGGCCGCGGACGCTAAACCGGTGCCCGCGCTTTTGCAAGGAGACCGGTAACGTACGCGTCGCGACCGAGCGGGTGCACGGGGATTGACCATGCATGTTCGATCGGGGATCGTCCGTGCCCGTCTTTTCCGGAGACGCGACCAATTGGTACGGAGCCCGTGATGTCGCAGCCCAACGTGATCCTGGTGGGTGGAACCAAGATGGTGGAACGCCACCTGCGCGGCGGTTTGCCCGACGACGCATCGCTCGCCGTCCTGCGCACCATGGACCAGGCGATGCGCCGCATGAGCCGCGAGAAGATCGATCTGCTCGTGCTCGGCCCAACAATGCGTCGGTCGCTGGCGATGGTTACGACGATCCGCCGCGACTCCGAACACAAGGGCGTCAAGCTCATTGTGATCTACCGCGACGATCAGCGCAGCGATGTGAAGCGGCATTTGAAAGGGCGCTACAAGGCCGACGAATACGTGATGCAGAGCAAGGCATCCAAGGAGCTCGGCCCGGGCATCAAGAAGATCTTCACCCTCGCCGCCGAACCGCGGACGGTCACCGAACACCTCCAGGAGCTGCCGCTCGACGCGATCAGCATGTTCAGCGAGGACGTCTCTGACGTTGCTGCCCAGGCCCAGCACGCCGAGACCGCGATCTTCGATTCCGAATCTTCGCGCAACGAAAGCGCCGATGTGATGGATGTGATCGAAGCGCTCAAGGAAGACGAAAAGACCCCGGCTGGCGCCGCCGCCGTGTTGGAACCGTTCGGCGATCTCGAGGTCGAAGAGGTCGAGGCGATCGAAGAGGTCGAGGCGATCGAAGAGGTCGAGGCGATCGAAGAGGTCGAGGCGAT
>CAZLMW010000007.1:0-12053 GCA_964560875.1 uncultured Enterobacteriaceae bacterium | reverse complement strand
CGAAGAGATCGAGGAGTTGGGCGCCGACGAGCTCGAGTCGGACATCAGCGACCTCGCCGAGATCACGTCCGACGACGAGATGTTCGAGGGCCGCACCGAAACAGATCTCGCCATCGACGCATCGGTCGCCGAGGGGATCGACGAGCTCGAGGAGCTGGTCAGCGACGACCTGGAGGCGCTGGGAACCGGCGATATCGAGACCCTGGAGGGGGATGTCGAGGCGATCGAGCTCGATGAGATCGAAGACATCGAGGAGGTCGAGGAGCTTGAAGAGGTTGAGTTGCTCGAGGACCTCGACTCCGATCTGCTAGAGGACGCGTCCATGGACGTGACCGGCGTGGCCATCGAAGCGGTCGAGGACGTCGACGCCAAGACCGAGCAAGCCACCACCGAACAGGCCACCGACAAAGACGCCGCCCAGACCGATGAAAAGGCCGGTGACGCGGCGGTCGAAGAGGTCGTTGAGGACCTTGCGATCGAGGAGGTCGCAGAGGTCGTTGAGGACGTCGCGGTCGAAGAGGTCATGGAAGACGTCGCGGTCGAAGAGGTCGTCGAGGACGTGGTGGTCGCAGAGGTCGTCGAAGACGTCGCGGTCGCAGAGGTCGTCGAGGATGTCGCGGTTGCAGAGGTCGTCGAGGACGTCGCGGACGCAGAGGTCGTCGAGGACGTCGCGGTCGCAGAGGTCGTCGAGGACGTCGCGGTCGCAGAGGTCGTCGAGGACGTCGCGGTCGCAGAGGTTGTTGAGGACGTCGCCGTCGAAGAGCTCGAAGAGATCGCCGAGGAGATCAGCGCGGACGAAGTCGAGGAAGAGCTGCTTGACGCTGACGACGTGCTCGAGCTCGACGACGACGAGATTGTCGACGTCTCCGACGATGAGATCGCCGAGATCGTCGAAGCGGCGCCCGACCCAGTCACCGCCAACAAAGCCGCCGCCAACAAAGCCGCCGCCAACAAAGCCGCTGCGGATCAAGCCGCTGCTGACCAAGCCGCTGCTGAAGAAGCCGCTGCTGAAGAAGCCGCTGCTGAAAAAGCCGCCGACCAAGCCGCTGCTGAAGAAGCCGCTGCCGAAGAAGCCGCCGCTGAAAAAGCCGCCGCCGCCAAGTCCGCCGGCGATCACTTGCCGCCCAAACGCGCGCGGCACAACAGCTCGTCGTTTATGGCGCACAACCTCGACGAGCTGAGCAACGTCATCGGCAACTTGAAGCGGTCGGCGGTCGAGATCGAACGGCTCGAAGCCGAAAACTCCGAGCTGCGCGACCAGGTCGACACCTTGGCCGGCCAGGCGGCGGGCCCGGATAAAGAGACCGAGGCCACCATCAAGCGCCTGCAACGCGACCTCGAAGCCGCCAAGGCTGCCGCCGAATCGGCCCGCGGCGAAGCGGAAGTCGCACGCACCGAGCGCCAGGCGATGCACGCAGAGCTGACGGTCCTTAAAGAGCAGCTCGTCAAGACCGAAGAGCAGCTCGCTTCCCGCGGCGAGGCGCTCGGCAAGACCGCCGGCGCGCTGGCCAAGATCGCCGAAGAGCTCCACAAGCAGGCCGAAGCGTAGCGCCTGAAGCGCAGACGATGCGCCACAGGGTCGGAGCGATTCTGCGTTTGGGGGCTTGCTCGCCCCCAATCCCGCCCGCAAGCGTGCGAGATTTCCCCAAAGCACCTCTTGTACCTCTCGGCGGCGCTCGTGGAGTCCACGTGCCGCTGCGCGAGGCTGGCGCTTGCGCCCAGCGTGATTGCCCTTCTCATCGCGCACGGGCTTGCCCAACCGACCCCAAAGCTCTCGTGATCGGGTAGCATCGGGCCGTGAGCGACCTCCTCGCCGCGCGCGCCCAGATGGCGCTTTCGCTCGGCTTTCACATCGTTTTTGCGGTGATCGGTATCGCCATGCCGATGCTGATGGTGATCGCGGAGGGCCGGCATCTACGCCACGGCGACTCGCTCGACCTGCAGCTGGCCAAGCGATGGTCCAAGGGCACGGCCATCATGTTCGCGGTCGGCGCGGTGTCGGGCACGGTGCTCAGCTTCGAGTTGGGCCTGCTGTGGCCCGAATTCATGCACTTCGCCGGCGCCATCATCGGCATGCCGTTTTCCCTCGAAGGCTTCGCGTTCTTCCTCGAAGCGATCTTCCTCGGCATCTACCTGTACGGCTGGAACAAGGTCTCGCCCCGCGCGCACCTGCTGTCGGGCGTCTTCGTCATGCTCTCGGGCACCGCGTCGGGCGTCTTCGTCGTGTGCGCCAACGGCTGGATGAACACCCCGCAAGGATTTGAGCTCGACGCCGCGGGCAAGGTGATCGCCATCGATCCTGTCGTCGCGATGCTCAACCCAGCGGCGTTCCCCGAGGCGCTCCACATGACCATCGCCGCGTTCCAGGCGGTCGGTTTTGCGGTCGCCGGGATTCACGCCCTGGCGCTGCTCAAGGCACCCTCCAGCGCCCTGCACAAGCGCGCGCTCGCCATCGCCATCGGTGTCGGCGGTGTCGCGGCCCTCATCCAGCCGCTTTCCGGACACCAATCGGCCGTACACGTCGCCAAACACCAGCCGGTCAAGATGGCGGCCATGGAAGCGCACTGGGACACCCACAAGGGCGTCGGCGTGGTCATCGGCGGCTGGCCGGACGAAGACGCAGAGCGCACCGACTTCAAGCTGGAGATCCCCTACCTGATGAGCCTGCTCGCGTTCGGTGACCCCGACGCGGAGATCCGCGGCCTCAAGGACTTCCCGCGCGAAAACCGCCCGCCGGTCGCGGTCACCCACATCGCCTTCCAAATCATGGTCGGGTGCGGCTCAGCCATGGCCGGATTCGCCGCGCTGTTCTTGCTGCTCTGGTGGCGGCGCAAGGCCCTGCCAACCGATCCGCTCGTCCTCAAGATCATCGCCGCGATGGCGCCGCTGGGCATCATCGCCGTGCAAGCGGGCTGGACCGTCACCGAAGTCGGCCGCCAGCCCTGGGTCATCCACGGCATCCTCCGCACCGCCGACGCCGTCACACCCATGCCGCACCTGCAGATCCCCTTCCTCGCGTTCACAGCGCTGTACGGCGTGCTCGGCTTTGTCGCCTTTGCCCTGCTCAAGCGGCACGTCTTCGCCACCCTGACCCCAGCCGAAACGACGACCGCAGGGAAGACGGACGAGGCCGCGGGAGCCGTCTCGCCATGACCGACGTCCTGTTGAGCCCCGCTGGACTCCTCGGCCTCGTGCTCGTCGCGGCCCTTGCCCTGTACACGCTGACCGGTGGCGCCGATTTCGGTGGCGGCGTCTGGGAGCTGCTCGCTTCGGGGCCCCGCAAAAACAAACAACGCGACGCGATCTCGACCGCCATCGCCCCGATCTGGGAAGCCAACCACGTGTGGCTGATCCTCGCGGTCGTCGTGCTCTTCGCCGGTTTTCCGCCCGCATTCGCCGCGATCACAACCGCCCTGCACGTGCCGCTCGTCCTGCTGCTGATGGGCATCGTCCTGCGCGGCGCCGCGTTCACCTTCCGCAGCTACGACACCGGCCCCGGACAAGCCGAACGGTCCGCGCGCTGGAGCCTCGTCTTCGCCATCTCATCAACCGTCTCCCCGATCATGTTGGGCGTGTGCGCCGGCGCCGTCGCGTCCGGCCAGCTGACCATCGACGCTGCGACCGGTCGTGTGCAGACCGACTTTATCTCCGCCTGGCTTGCGCCATTCCCGTTCGCCGTGGGCCTGATGACCCTGCTGCTCTTCGCGTTTCTCGCCGCCGTCTACCTGTGTGTAGAACACCGCGGCACCGCCCTCGCCGATGACTTTCGCACCCGCGCGCTGGCGTCCGGTGTCCTGCTCGCACCCGCCGCCGGCCTCGCCTGGAACCTCTCAGCAACCGGCGCACCCGCGATCCGCGCCGGCCTCGCCGAGAGCACGTGGGCCCTGCCGTTTCACATCGGAACCGGCGTCTTCGCCATGGGCGCGCTCGTCTTGCTGGTCCGCCGCGCCTACCGCAAAGCCCGCCTCGCCGCCGCCGCCCAAGCCGTCTGCATCGTCGTCGGCTGGGCGCTATCGCAGTTTCCATACGTCGTCGTGCCCGACCTGACACTGACCGCCGCCGCCGCACCCGACAACGTGATCGTGACGATGCTTGTCATCCTGGCCGTCGGTGCCATCCCGCTCGCGCTGGCCTTTCGCTACCTCTACGCCATCTTCGCGCGCGCCTGAACAAAGTCTGGCTGGCAAAAACTGCCCTGAAAAAAGCTACATTGTCGCTGTGCGATACGACGTTATGACCGCTCTTGCTGTGCCGATCTGCGCGTTGCTGTGCGCGGTCGCCAGCTGCAGCGACGAGTCGCCGGCCGAAGACACCAAGACGCCTGACGCTGGCGCGCTCTGTCCGCACGAACGCACGATGGACAGCGGTGACTGCTGTCCAGTGGGCCGGTTTTACGACTTTGACAGCGACGCTTGCCTTGCCGTGGGACCGCCCGAGTGCGCCACGCAGCTGTTCGACTCGCCCGGCGCGTGCGTGCCGCGGTGGTGCTGGGATTGGCGCGACGACAAGGGCGCCTGCAAACCGGGTGCGGCGACCTGCCAGGCCGTCGGCAAGCGCTGCGAAAAGAAGGCGACGTCGAGCTGGACAACAACGGGCTGCGCCGCGGGAAGCTGGCCGTTCGCCAAGCAAAAAGGCGCTGAGGACGACCCCGTCTGCGTTGCCGCTGGAGACGACGCGACTCGTGGCCTGTCCGCCGACGAATTATCGGTGGTCGGCCCGCTCGCGCCGCTGGAGAAGACGCGATTTTGCGCCCACAAGAGCACTTCCGTGGACCTGTGCGCCGAAGATCGCTGGCCCGCGGTCACCTACGCGCTTGAATGCCCGGCAGGACAGATGCCGAGGGAAGATGGTGGCGGCTGCGAGCCTGTCGCGACCGGCTGGACGTGCCCTCCCGGGTTTGTGGACCGCGGAGACCAGCACCCAGGCGACGACCCGATGTGGACCGGCTGTCGACCCGACCCGAGCGCGTGCAAGCCCGGTGTGTTCCCCGATGTAGGTGGCGCCACGGATGTCGTCTACGTGTTCGAGGGCGCCGGAGCGTCGGGCGATGGCAGCAAGTCCAAGCCGCTGCGCACCATCAACGCGGCGCTCGCTGTCGCCAAGAACGGCGCGACCATCGCGATCGGGGCTGGCGTCTACAAGGAGCGCGTCGCCATTACCCAACCCGTCCGCCTGCTCGGTGCGTGCGTCGCGTCCACCGCCATCGAGGCCCCCGCGTGGCTGCCGGGGATGGTCACAGCGTCGGCCGTCGATGTGGTCGGCAACTTCTCGGGCGTCGTCGAGCTCGACAACCTGATCCTGCGCGGCGATGCCATCGGTTTGCGTGTCGAGGGCAACGTGACGGTCAAGGCGCGGCGGATCTTTGTCGACCGCGCCATGGCGATCGGCGTCTGGGCGCGAACCAGCTCCACGCTCACCCTTCAAGACGCGGTCGTGCAGGGTAGCCGCGTGGGCAAGGCGCGGGTCGATGGTAAGGCGCTCGATGCGGGCGGGCTCGGCATCGGCATCACCACCGACGCAACCGGGATCCTGACCGATGTGCGCGCGTCGGATAACGGCGCCATCGGCGTGTACGCCCGCAACCACGGCACGATCGACGCGCGCCGCCTGTTCGTCGACGCAACACGTCCCAATCCACAGGGCGGCAACGGCTACGGCGTGCAGGTGCTCAAGGCCGGCCAGGCGAAGATCCGCGGCCTGCGATCCGCCCACAATCGCGACGCGGGGATCGACGTGCGCGACGTGGGGTCATCGCTCCAACTCACCGGCGGCCTCGTCCACGGAACGCGCACCGAACCGGCGACAGGGGCCACCGGATCGGGCCTGCGCGTGACCAATCGCGGCTTCGCTGCCGTCGAAGCGACGCGGATCAGCGACAACCAATACGCCGGCCTCCAGGTCCTCGGCCCCGGCAGCATCCTCAACGCGCGCGCCGTCGTCGTGGACTCCACCGTACCCGCCAAGATCAACAGCGCCTTCGCGTTCGGCCTGTCCGTGCTCGCCGCGCCCCCAGCCGCCCCTGGTCAACCCAAGACGCCCGCCACAGCCGCATTGCTCAACCAGGTCCGAATCACCAGGAACGGCCGCATTGGGGCCACTGTCCAGGGCGACACCGCGCAGCTGCTGGCCATCGATAGCCTCGTCGACAGCAACGGCGACTGGGGCGTGCAGATCATCGACGGCGGCACGGCCGAGCTGCATCGCATGCGGATCAGCGACAACGTGGGCGCCGGGATTCGGTGCGTGTACGAAGGCTCCCTTGTACGCGCCGACCAGCTGCTCATCGATCACACGCGATCACGACCCGAAAAATGGGGCACAGGTCAGGGCCTGGATATCCGTGCCGGCGCCCGCGGCTTCCTGCGCGCCACGCGGCTGTCCCACAACCGGCTCTATGGACTCGTCCTCGCGCTGGCGAAGACGCGGGTCGACGCGACCGGCCTGCTGATCGACGCGACCCAGTCCGTGCTCGACAACGAGACCGACCCCGCCAAACCCGTCGAGCGCCTCGGCACCGGCGTTCAACTCAGCGACGCGGCCGACCTGCGCTGTTTCGGCTGTCGTTTCACGAAGAATCACGCCGCCGGAATCACCGCCACCGGCAACACGGAGAAGGATGTGCACGCCACCCGCGCCCTGCTCGTCGGTGGTGTCATCGACCGCACGCGCAAGTCAGGCGTGGACGAATGGGGTGGCATCGGCGTCGTCGCCAACGGCGCCCGCCTCGAAGTCATCAGCTCGCGCCTGGTCGACAATCACTCGGCCGCCGCGGTCGCGTGGGGCGCACCCTTGATGATCCGCCACAGTGTCCTGGCCGGGACCGCGGCCGGAAACACCGGCTGTACCGGCGCAGATGAGGGCAAAGACAAGTTCAACTGCGCCAAGGACCCGCTCAAGGCGATGGCGGATGGCGTCAGCGGCGTCGGCAAACAGCCCCTCGTGGTCAACGACAGCATCGTGGCCAACAACGTACGCGCAGGCGTCTTCCTGCAAGCCATGACCAACGCGCGCATCGTGCGGTCGGTCATCTCCGGCAGCCACTTCGGCCTCGCGCGCCGCGACGGCAAAGCGCCCGTCGACACCGCCAACCTGGTCTTCGGCAACACCCAAAACCGCGGCGGCGGCTCCCAGCTGTCCTTGCCCAAGGCCCCCGGCGTCATCGTCGCCGAGCCGTGAAGGGAGATATCGACGCTCGCCAAGACGGCCGCCGATCCCTATCGTGCCGGCCATGATGAAGCACCGATTCCACCGCGCCCTTGCCCTGCAACTCACCGCCCTCGCAGTCGTAGCCGCGTGTCTGCCCGCCTGCGGCGAAGACGCGACCGGCCCCGCCGACTCCAGCGCCGCAACCGACACCGCCGCCACCGCTGATTCGAGCGCCGCAGCTGGTGACGCCGGTTCGACCGACGCAGGTGCCGACGATGTCGCCGCTTGTGATCCCAAGAAGGCGCCCGCGACAGTCGGCGGCAAACGCCCGGCCGAAGTCTTCGTGCCCAAGGCCTGGGACGGCTGCAAAAAGTGGCCCCTCATCATCTTGCTGCACGGGTACGGCGCGAGCGGATCGCTGCAAAACGCCTACCTGGGTGTAGGCGCGCGGGTCGACAAACACGGCTTTGTCCTGGTGCTGCCCGACGGCACCGAGGCGGCCAACGGCAAGCGGTTTTGGAACGCCACCGACTTCTGCTGCGACTTCTACAAGCAG
Organism: uncultured Enterobacteriaceae bacterium; assembly: GCA_964560875.1. GTDB lineage: Bacteria > Myxococcota_A > UBA9042 > UBA9042 > UBA9042 > CAZLMW01. Next base: position 4,351 of record CAZLMW010000007.1, on the reverse strand, counting down.
GGCATCGACGACGTCGCGTACATCACCGGCCTCATCGACGAAGCCAAGGCCAAGCTGTCCATCGATCCGTCCCGCATCTACCTGCTCGGTCACTCCAACGGCGGCTTCATGAGCTACCGAATGGCGTGCGAAAAACCCGAGCTGATCGCCGGTGTCGCCAGCCTCGCCGGGGCGGTGACCAACACCGAGTCGTTCTGCACCCCCGATCGCGCCGTCAACGTGCTGCAGATGCACGGCACAAACGACAAGACCATCAAGTACGCGGGCACCAACCAGTACCCGGGCGCCGAGGTCGCGACGAGCCGCTGGGTGGGCCTCAACAGCTGCAAGGGCATCCCGGTCACCAGCGCGCCGATCGACTACGACCCCACCGTCAAGGGCCCGGAAACGACGCGCAAGGTGTGGTCGGGCTGCAAGGAAGAGACCAACGTCACCCTCTGGAAGATGGAGAAATCCGGTCACATCCCGCCGGTCAACGACGCGTTCCGCGACGCCATGCTCAAACACATCCTGGCGTGGCGGCGGACCGGCAAATAGTCGACATCACGGCGGACCGTCTCGTGTCGCCGACCGACGAAAGTAGCCGCGCCCGACCTACTTTGGCGGTGACGGAGGTGACGATGCACACGTTGAAATCGCTGAGGATGGCGAAACGGCTGACGATGGCGAACTGGGTGACGATAGCGACGATGGCGGTCTTGCTGGCGAGCTGCGGCGGGGATGGTGGTTCGTCGAGCGGCGACAAGGATTCCGGATCGACTACAGATACGGGTTCGGCGACAGACACGGGTTCGGCGACGGATGCGGGATCGGTTGCGGATGCGGGATCGGTTGCGGATGCGGGATCGGTTGCGGATACGGGATCGGTTGCGGATTCGGGTTCGCCGGCGGATTCAGGTCCAGCGAGAACAAGCCGAAGCTGACGAAGACCTACCAGGGCTGCATGAAGTCCGATGTCAGCTGCAACACGGCGCTGCAATGCGCGACCAAGGGTGCCGCGATGGTCGTCTTCCCCAACAGCTGCCTGCCCGAAGGCTGGAAGGCGGAGAAGTGGGAGACGTGCTGCAAACCCAAGCCGGCGACGTGTGATAAAGGCGCGGCCGCGACGCTGTCGAAGGTGTGCGTGCGACCTGTGGGCGGCGGCAAGGAGCTCAAGGCGGGCGCGGCGGCCGAGGTGGTCGTCTATCCCAAGGGCTGCATGTCGAGCTCGTGCACCAAGAAGCACAAGACGGTCTGCGAGGTGAAGGGCAAGGACGGCAAGCTGACGGTGACGGGGCTCATCTGCCTCGAAAACACGGGTGGCGGCGGACCGTGCACGGCCGATTGCAATGGCGGCGGGTTTGCGACCTGCCAGACGACGACGCTCAAAGCCGGCAGCTACACCGTGACGCTCGGTGGCGAGACTGTGAGCTTCAAGGTGCCGTCGACACTGGGCAACTTTGGGCTCTGCGCCGGCAAGCAGTGGTGATCCCGGTGGACTCATTGCGCAACTGAGAGCGGTCGGTCGGGCTTTTTCAGCCGTTGACTCGGCGGGCTTTTTGTCCAACCTTCCCGCGCCGGTTGCTTCGAAGCAGCCGCCAATCGACCAAAAAACGACGCCCTAAACGCTATTCTAATCGCCACCGACACGGACGGCGCGACCTCGGAGTTCATCATGGCCCCTTCCAACCTGCTCGAGCAGTACGGCATCTCGGTCAAGTACCTGATCCACAACCCGCCGCCGGCTCGTTGCTACGAACACGGGCTTCGTCACGAGGCTGGCACGGCCATCGCGTCGTCGGGCGCCATGATCGCCATGAGCGGCGAGAAGACCGGTCGCAGCCCGTCGGACAAGCGCATCGTCGACGAGCCGTCGAGCAACGAAGACGTCTGGTGGGGCCCGGTCAACATGCCGATCACCGAGCAGACGTTCATGATCAACCGCGAGCGCGCGGTCGATTACCTCAACACCCGCGAGCGCCTGTACGTCATCGATGGGTTCGCCGGCTGGGACGAAGCGCATCGCATCAAGATCCGCATCGTGGCAACGCGCGCCTACCACGCGCTGTTCATGCGCAACATGCTGATTCGGCCGACCCAGGAGCAGCTCGAAAACTTCGGTGAGCCCGACTACGTGATCTTCAACGCCGGCGGCTTCCCGGCTAACCGTTACACCTCGGGCATGACGTCGAAGACGAGCGTGGGCCTGCACTTTGGTCGCAAGGAGATGGTGATTCTCGGCACCGAGTACGCCGGCGAGATGAAGAAGGGCGTGTTCACCATCATGCACTACCTCATGCCGCGCAAAGATGTGCTGTCGATGCACTGCTCGGCCAACGAGGGCGACGACGGCGCGGTTTCGGTCTTCTTTGGCTTGTCCGGCACCGGCAAGACGACGCTGTCGGCCGATCCGAGCCGCAAGCTGATCGGTGACGACGAGCACTGCTGGACCGAAAAGGGCGTGTTCAACATCGAGGGTGGCTGCTACGCCAAGGCCATCGACCTGTCCCCCGAGCAGGAGCCCGAGATCTTCCAGGCCATCCGCTACGGCTCGGTGCTCGAAAACGTCGGCTACGACCGGGCGATGCGCGAGGTCGATTACCACGACACGTCGATCACGCTGAACACGCGCTGCAGCTACCCGATCGAGTATATCCCCAACGCGAAGGTCCCCTGCGTCGGCGGTCACCCGTCCAACGTCGTGATGCTGACGTGCGACGCGTTTGGCGTCTTGCCGCCGGTGTCCAAGCTGACGCCCGAGCAGGCGATGTACCACTTCATCTCCGGCTACACCGCCAAGATCGCGGGCACGGAGATGGGCATCGATGAGCCGCAAGCCACGTTCTCGGCTTGCTTTGGTGCGCCCTTCCTCGTCTGGCACCCGACCCGCTACGCCGAGCTGCTCGCCGAGAAGTTGCGCGACCATGGCGCCGACACCTGGTTGGTCAACACCGGCTGGACCGGCGGCCCTTACGGAAAGGGCCAGCGCATGTCGTTGCCGCACACCCGCGCCATCATCGACGCGATCAACAACGGGACCCTCCGCGACGCGCCGACCACCGACGATCCGGTCTTCGGTTTCGCCGTACCGACCGAGTGCAAGGGCGTGCCGTCTGCCGTCCTGGTGCCGCGCAACACGTGGGACAACCCCGTCGAGTACGACAAGACCGCGGCCAAGCTCGTCGGCCTGTTCAACAGCAACTTCGCGCAATACATCGACCAGGCCTCCGACGCCATCAAGGCCGCCGCGCCGCGGATCTGACGGCGTTGCCTGGCGCTGCGCCGCGTTCTGGGGCCGGTGTTTGGAGAGCCTTCGGCTCGCATTCTTATCCAGTTGCGCACAAGTTCGCCCCTGGCGCGCCGGCCTGCTTGGTTTCCGTGACGGTGACCGCAGCCGAAACCGGTGCCGTCACCGTCTCCGCGGCCGTTAGTGCCAACGTAGCGCCCCGTTGGCAGCTTCCGCCCCGTTCGCAGTTGCCGCCACGGCCGCGGCTTCGGAGACGGCTTCCGGCTTCGGCCCCGGTCACGGAAACGGAGCGCATCGCGGCGTCAGCCGCGTCGCTACGACCCGAACGCCGGCCATGCGGCGTCGCAGACGCCTCCGCCCTTCCCGCATAAGTCCGCCAGGTCGACCTGAGAGGCGAAAGGGCCGTGATAGACGGACCGACCGCGATCGCTGCGCAAACGCCCATTTTTGCCCCTCTCGAGACGGCAAAATCGACGTAGAGGCCCCTGGCGGGCCCGCAGACGCGTCGATCACGCAAGTGGCTATATCAAGTGCTTCGCAGGCCGATCGCCCGTTAGAACGAGTTCTACCGCCTTTGGGCTTTGCGCACAGATCGGCGCCGTTTCGTCGGCCAACGCATTGCGGCGTTACAGAACTGCGCCACGTCCGTGCTAACATGGATGGCGATGCCTTCCCGTTGGTCGACTGTGCACCGCCTGCTCGTCGCGCTTCTTGTCTCGTCGCAGGTGGCGAGCTGCGGCGACCCGGAACCGACCGATAACCCGGGCGAAAACGGAGCCGACACGGCGCTGGACACGGGTGATCCGGACACCGGCACGATCGACGCTTCGGCGGCCATCGACACCCTCGCACCGATCGACACCGTCGCACCGATCGACACTGGCGGGCCCATGGACGCCGGCGCGGCTCCGGACGTTGCGGCCTGTGTCGAAGGCCAGCCTTGCGATGACGGCGATCCGTGCACGCTCGGTGACCATTGCAAGGGCGGAGTCTGCACGTCGTCGACGTTCGCTTGCCAATGTCACGCGACGGCCGATTGTGCCTCGCTTGAGGACGGCAACGCGTGCAATGGGACGCTGTTTTGCGACAAGGCCAAGGCGCCCTACGTCTGTCGCGTGAAGCCGT
>CAZLMW010000006.1:47806-101142 GCA_964560875.1 uncultured Enterobacteriaceae bacterium | reverse complement strand
GGGTGGCCCGGACCCGGCCTATCGCTCAGTCAGCGACTTCCAATCGGGCCTGGGGGCGGCCATATGCTATGTTCAGCGGTGATGCGCGCGCTTTCTGCCATCGCCGCCACCGTCACCGCCGTCGCGCTGAGCGCTGTTGGTGTCGCCCCCGCGCAAGCCGTTGTCCCGCGACGTTTGCCGGTCGTAACCAAGCGTTTCCTCGTCGAATGCGGCCCCGACCACCAGCGCAAAGCCCGCCGAATCCGCCGCGACTACCTCGAACAGCGCCACGCGATCGAACAATCGACCTGGGAGGTGATTTGCGCCGATCCCGACGGCACCGCCCACGGGCCGGCGGTCCGCGTGCGTCACACCTACCGCAGCGGCCGCGCCGCGCTCGCCGCGCGCACCTACTTCCTCGCCCCGCAACTTGTCTGGTCCGGCGCCTACAAACACGGCCGCAAACACGGACAATGGCGGCAGTTCAGTCGCGCCGGCGAAGAGCTTGGGCGGGTCACGCTGACCATGGGCTCAGGCACCTGGAGAGGTTGGCGATCCGACGGACAGCTGGCGGCGGAGGGCGGCATTGTCGAGGACCGAAAACAAGGCAAGTGGACATTTTGGAACGCCGCCGGCGACGTCGCGATGCAGGGCACGTACGCGGGCGGTCGACGGGACGGACGCTGGCGCAGCTACTGGAGCGCGGGCCTGGTGCGCGACGATATCTCGTATCTCGACGGCAAGACGCACGGCCTGTCCACGGTCTGGCACAACAACGGTGAAAAGCGCTCCGAGGGCCGCTTCAACGACGGGCTGAAGGACGGCGAATGGGCGTACTGGAACCGCCGCGGCCACCTGCTCGGCGTCAACCGCCTGGACAAGGGCTCGGGGCGCTGGCTCGAGTGGTACAACAACGGCACGAAGCGATCGGAGGGCTGGATGCGGCGCGGCCGGCGTCACGGCCACTGGATCCGCTACTCCGCCAACGGTCACAAGTCCGAGGAAGGCGAATACGAAGACGGCCAGCGTGATCGCTCATCGTGGGTTCGCTACAACCGGTTCGGCGTCAAGCGCACGTCGCGGCGATCGCGCAGCATCCTCAAGTACATCCGCGCCGGTCGGGGCAAGAAGTCCAAGGCGATCGTCTCGGCGTTCGGCACGCGGGGAGCGACCTTTCTCGGCCGCGGTCGCGTGACTGGACTCGTCGGTGTCGGCGGGCGCGGCGGCGTGGCCGGAGGTGGCGGCGGGCGCGGCATTCGGGCAACGGGCAGCGGCGGCGGCAGCGCGACTGCAACGATCTCCCGGCTCAAGAGGATGCGGCCCGGCGGGATGCCGAACGTCTCGATCAAGGTCACGCTGCCCAAGGGACGCAGCCTCGACCCGAATCGATTCAAGGACGCGCAGACCACCGCGCGGATGTGCACGCTTGGCTACGACATCCGCCGGCTCCAGCAGTTCAAGCGACGCAACCCGAGCCGGCCCTTCCCGCCGCTGCGAGACGGCGCGCGCGCAGAGCTCCAGGTCGACTCGACCGGGCGGGTCGGAATCGTGCGTATGATCCAGCGCGGCAAACAGCTCGACGCCGCCTGGCATCGGTGCCTGTCCATCGCATTGCGGCAGCTCCGCTTCCCCGCCCGTGCCGCCGCTGCCGGTGCAACCGTGCCGGTCGTCATCCAGATCCGCTGAATCCAAATCTGCTGAATCCAAATCTGCTGGCCCACACGCATGAAAAACAGCGACGCCTCGGCCGCCGATCCCGCCGTGCACGACGAACAGCAGCGCGGCGAGCCCCATCAACGTCTACGAGACGACGTCCGGATGCTCGGCGCGATGCTCGGTGACGCGATCGCGCGGCATGAAGGAAGCGAAGTCTTCGAGCTCGTGGAGCAGATCCGCCAGCTGTCCAAGAACGCGCGCAATGGCAACGTGGACGCCCGCGCCGAGCTGCAGCAGACCCTGGCAAGCCTCGACGCGCCGCGCGCGGTGGTGATCGCTCGGGCGTTCTCCCACTTCCTTTGGTTCGCCAACATCGCGGAGCAACACCACCGGATCCGCCGCCGCTACGACTACCTCCGACGCGCCGATGGAGCGCCCCAGGTCGGCTCCCTCGATGAGGCATTCGGCCGTTTCCGCCGCGCCGGCATCGATCCGCAGCAGCTTCACGGCGCGGTGGCCAACATGCAGGTCGAGCTCGTCCTGACCGCCCACCCGACCGAGGTGAATCGCCGCACGATCCTGCAAAAGCACAGCCATATCGCTGCGCTTCTCGCGCGGTTGGACGAAACGTCGCTGACGCCGAACGAACGCACGCAGACCCGCGACAGAATCGAACGCGAGCTGGCGGCCATTTGGCTCACCGACGAGATCATGCGACGCCGGCCCACGCCGGTTGAAGAAGCGCGCGGCGGCCTCTTCGTCTTCGAGCAGTCGTTGTGGGACGCGATCCCGCGATTTTATCGTCAGCTCGATCGCGCGCTCCGCGAACACACAGGCAACGGACTTGCGTCCGGCTGCGCGCCGATCCGATTCGGGTCGTGGATGGGCGGCGACCGCGACGGCAACCCGCGTGTCACCGCCCAGGTCACGCGGCGGGTGTGCGCGCTCGCTCGGTGGATGGCAGCCGAGTTGTATTGGCGCGAGATCGACCGGCTGCGGGCTTCCCTGTCGCTGCGCGACGCCAGCGACGAGCTGCGCGACGCCGTCGGCCGTGAGGACGAGCCGTATCGGGCCCTGCTGCACGACGTCCGCGCGCGCCTCGACCGGACCCGCAGCCATTTCGGGCGCATCGCCTCCAACGAGCCGTCCGACCAAAGCGATATCTATGTAGCGGCCGACGAGCTGCGCGAGCCGTTGCAGCTCATCTCTCGGTCGCTTCACGCAACCGGCGCCGGCCTGATCGCGGACGGTCACCTGGCCGACATCCTGCGCCGCCTCGATTGCTTCGGGGTCACGTTGGTTCGGCTCGATATTCGCCAGGATGCGGGCCGCCATGCCGATGTGATCGATGCGGTCACCGCCGCGCTGGGGCTGGGCAGCTACAACGACTGGGGCGAAGACCGACGTATCGCTTTTCTGACCGAAGAGATCGCCAACCCGCGCCCGCTGATCCCACGCGACCTCGCTTGCTCCGACGAGGTCCGCGAGGTGCTCGAGAGCATGGCGGTCATGGCCGAACAGCCGCGCGAATCGCTGGGCAACTACGTGATCTCGATGGCGTCGTCGGCGTCCGACGTGTTGGCGGTGCAGCTGCTGCAGCGGGAAGCGGGAATCGCGGCGCCTCTGCCGGTCGTTCCGTTGTTCGAAACCCGCGATGACCTGGCCGGCTGCGGCGCCGTCGTGGATCAACTCCTGACCGTGATCAACGGCGACGACCGCGGCTTGCAGGTGATGCTCGGCTACTCGGATTCGGCCAAGGATGCCGGGCGGCTGTGCGCATCGTGGGCGCTGTACGAGGCGCAGGAAGATCTCGTGGCGGCGTGCGATCGGCATGGCGTCGACCTGACGCTGTTTCACGGGCGCGGCGGTTCCATCGGTCGCGGCGGCGGGCCCACGCACCAGGCGATCCTGTCGCAACCTCCTGGCAGTATTCGTGGGCGAATGCGAGTCACCGAGCAAGGAGAGGTCATCCAGGCCAAGTTCGGGCTGCAGGGCATCGCGCTTCGCAACCTTGAGCTCTACGTCACCGGTGTCGCCGAAGCGAGCCTTGTCCCTGCCGCGCCGCCGCCTGCCAAGTGGCGCGCGCTTCTCGATGACGCGGCCGCTGTCGGCATGCGCGCATACCGCGACGTCGTCCGTCGCGACCCCGACTTCGTGCCGTATTTCCGAGCCGTCACACCGGAACGCGAGATCGGCCGGATGAAGATCGCCAGCCGGCCCGCGAAACGTCGCGTCGGTGGTGGCGTCGAGTCGCTGCGGGCAATCCCCTGGGTCTTCGCGTGGACACAGACGCGCTTGTTGTTGCCTTCCTGGCTGGGTACGGGCAGCGCGCTGCGACGCGGACTCGACGGCCCCGACCGGCAGACTTGGCTGCAAATGGCGCGCGAATGGCCGTTCTTGCGGTCGCTGCTCGCGATGGCGGAGATGGTGCTCGCCAAGTCAGCGCCCGGCATCGCCGCCTACTACGATGAGCTCCTCGGCCCGCCACAGACCGAAGGCATTGGGCGACGCTTACGCGGGCTGCGAGACGACACCGAGCGCGCGATCCTGCAGTGCCTCAAGACCGACGAACTGCTCGCCGACAACGCCGTCCTGCGCCGTTCAATCCGCGTGCGCAACCCCTACGTCGACCCGCTCAACCTCCTGCAAGCGGAGCTGCTGCGACGTGTTCGCGCCCTCGATCCCGATGCGGATCCCGAGGTCGCCGAACAGTTGAACGACGCGCTGCTCATCACCATCAACGGAATCGCCGCAGGAATGCGCAATACCGGCTGAAATCGCTATAGTCGCGGGTGTGGAGGTTGTAACCATGCCCGTACGTCGCTCAAACCGCCGCTACGCAAGCCTCGTGGCGGCTGCTCTCATCTCATTTGTCGCCGTCGCTTGCGGGGAAGACGCCACCAAAGCCGGCGATGAGACCGGAAGCGCCGCTGGCGCAGATGCAGCCGATTCCTCGGCCAATGTCGATACGTCGGCCACGGACACGACAACGGCGGCCGATTCGGGATCCGTCGCGGATTCTGGCGGCGCGACCAAAGACGCGGGCCCGGTCGACGCAGGCTCGGCATCTGTGGACGCCGGCGCAAACACCGACACCGGCATGGCCAAGGCGACTGACGTTGGCGCAGAGGCTGATGACGCAGGGGCCGAAGACGCTGCGACAGAAGACACTGCGACAGAAGACACTGCGACAGAAGACACTGCGACAGAAGACACTGCGATCGAAGACATTGGGACCGCAGCAGACGCCAACGCAACAGCCGCCAATGACGCGGGCGGCAACGACGCGGGGTCGACCTCGGCGATGGACGCGGGCCCGACGGTCACGGACGCGGGTGGCACGACCACAGCCGATGCTGGACCGAGCAGCAGTGACGCAGGCACCAACGCAGCGACCGATACAGGGCCTGCCAACGCCGACGTGCCTTCGACGCCCGATATCAACGTTTCGCCCGACGCGGGCGGCAACAAGGCTCCTCAAAACGGCCCCAAGAACGGCAAGCACCTGCACATCTGGCTGTCGGCCAGCGTTGTCGAGAAGAAATCGAGCGCCGGCGAGCTGCAAATCAGCTGCAAATACGTCGACAAAGACCTCAAGCCGCTCGCGGATCCGGGCGATCTCGAGGTCAAGGTCAACGCCGCGGACGCCAAGTATTCCAAGGGCATGTGGACGTTCACCAAGGCAGGCAAGGTCGACGTCACGTGCACGTCGAAGAGCCTGAACATGGGCCACCAGGTCGACGTGCTCGTCGCGAGCCGGGGTCTCGATCCCGCGGTTTCGCGCATGGCGAGCGAGCTCGAGAGGGGCGGTACGTTGGTCACGACCATCATCGAAACCGGCAAGAAGAACGACAAAGCAGCGCAGCAGAAGGCGCTCAAGGAGTTCGACAAGTCGGGCAAGGAGATGTGGGCCGGGTTCGCCGAGAAAACGCGGGCGCTCATTCCCCACCCCAACGGCATGCCCAAGCTCGCCAAGCTCCAGGCGAAGGGCCTCAAGGCGGGGCCGGACGACGTTAAGTGGCTCGCCGCGGTGACCGAGACCAAAGCCGCCGTCGCTGCCATGAAGAAAGCCATCGCCGCCGTGGATCCGAAGAAGCCCAGCGCCGCCGACCTCGCCGCGATCGGCGCCGCGCAAAAGCTGGTCGACGCCGGTGCCGCCAAGCTCGCCAAGCTCAAGCCATCCCCGCTCGCGGTGTACACGAACCTGGCTGCGGTCGATGACCTCATCGGCAAAGACCTCGCCGGCGTCACGCGCGCCCACCAGTTGATGCTGTCCAAGGCGTTTCACCACCTCGACAAGACCGCGCCGCCGCCGCCGTGCAACGGGTGTTTCAGCCTCGTCGGCGTGATGGTCAGCATCGGTGTGCAGTACGTGCTGTCGTCGATCCCGTCGTACACAGGCATCCTCAAGGACATCGGCTGGCAGATCGGCGAGATGGTGCTGACGCTGGTCATCAAGGACGTGATCGACGACCAGTTCCCCCCGCAGGCGGGTGGCCCAAGCATCACGGCGATGGCCCGGGGATCGGCGGTGTCGGTGTCGCCCGGCTATGCGCTCACCATCATGGGCGCCAACTTCGGCGATAAGCCAGGGCAGTGCGGCGTCGTCTTCATCACGCCGATGGTGAGCAAGACCATCATCGACGCGGTCAAACTCATCGTCGGTGGCATCCCCAAGCTGTCCGACCTTAAGAGCAAGGGCGCCTGGGAAGCGGCCAAGGCGATCAAGAGCGGGATCGACCAGCTCAAGGCCTTTGTCGCCCTCACGACCGACGCGATCCCCCAGCTCGCGGAGAGCGGCGTGGTCCTGATGTGGTCGCAATCGAAGAGCACGTTCGCGAACCCGGCGTTTATCAAGCTCGGGGTCGTGCCGAAGAAATCCAACTGCGGGTGGCTGCCCAAACCGGGTATCATGTTGCCGCTGTGCAGCCACACGGGCCGCGGCCCAAGTTTCACCGTTACGGTCATCGGCAAGAAGTGCTGACAACCCCTTGCTGATCGGCAAACGTCCAACGTGACCAACCTCCGCAAGCTCATCGCCGGGCTCGTGATCGGCGGCGTCGTCGCCTGTGCGCTGCTCTTTATCGGGCTGCAGTTGCCGGTCTGGCAGTGGATGGCGGCGGCGGTCGACGGCCTGCGCGCTGGTGGTCCGCTCGCGATCGGCGCGTTCGCAATGGCGCATATCTCCGCGATCGTGTTGTTCGTGCCGGCGAGTCCGTTCGTCTTCGCGGCCGGAATGGTGTGGGGCACCCTGCCCGGGACACTGCTGGTGACTTTCGCGAACCTGGTCGGGCCGTCGATCGCGTTCCTGCTCGCCCAGCGCACGCTGCGGCCAACCGTGCAACGCCACATCGCGGGAAACCGCCACGCCGAAGCGATCGACGCCGCGATGGTGATGGGTGGGTTTCGCGCGATTGTGTTGCTGCGTTTGTCGCCGATCGTGCCGATGTCGATCCTCAACTACGGCCTGGGCCTGTTCGACGTGCCGTTGCGCGACTACACGATCGCGACCGCCGTTGGGCTCTTGCCGATCACGGTGCTGTATTGCTGGGGCGGGTCGGGGATCGGCGAAGCGAGCGGGCTGGCGAAAGGCGAGTTCAGCGGGCCCTTGCACCAGGCGATCTTCTGGCTCGGGCTGGCGGCGACGTTTGTCGCGGTTTGGTATCTCGAAAGGCTCGCGCGAAAGGCGATCGCGGCGGCCGACGACGCGCGCACATCGCGCAATGCACGAGGCGGGCAGCAAAGCGAAGAGAGACAGGCTAGCTTAGGCGCCGATGACCGCCCCTGAACCCGCGCCGGATTCGTCTGCAAACGACCCGTCCGCGCCATCCAAGCCAGCCTCGCGACCGCGCTGGTTGCGTCGTATCGCGGCGGTCGTTTTCGTGTTGGCGCTGCTCGTCATCGGCGCCGTGTTCGTGGTCCTGAACAGCCTGGGCTCGCCCACAGTGCGCGGCTTCATCACCGACGAGGTCGCGGCGCAGACCGGCATTCACGTGACCTGGCAGGACCTGGAGGTTGGCGCCTCGGGGCTCGAGTTGACGGGTTTTGGCGTGCTCCCGCCGAGCGAAGATGCACCCATCGTCAAGCGGGTGCTCGAAGTTGCGTCGACCCGCGTCTCGTGGGACCTCGGGGCGTTGCTGGATGGCGCTGTGGTCGTGCCCGAGCTCGTGGTGCGTGGCGTCAAGCTGCATGCGGTCATCGACGCGGATGGATCGTCGACGTTTTCGCGCCTGATGGCCGGGCTGCCCAAGTCGGACAAACCCGCCCAACCGCCACCGGCGCTCTCGGATCTGCCCGGAGTCGTCGCTGCCCTACCAGCCGCGCGGGTCGACAAGCTCTCGATCGAGGTCTCCGAGGTGACCGCTTCGTTGCGCGGACCGAGCGGTCGCCATCGGGACCTGGCCATCGCCAACGCCATGCTCGGCTGCAAGGTGGACGTTGGTGGCGGCAGGTCCGACGCCCGCTGCGACATCAAGTCGATGGGCGACAAGTCCAAGGTGTCGATCGGGCCCGATGCCAACTTTTCGGTGCCCACCAGGACCGCGGCGGCGGCCGAGATTGCCCGGTACTTGCGTCGCGGATTCGATAGCTCGGTCGCATTCGACGTCATGATGGCCCTCGGTCCGGCCAGCGCGGCGTTCACCGCGTCAGCGACGCGACTGCCGCGCTTTGTGATCGGCAGGCGCGCGCGGGCCCATGCCGCCGAGATCTCGGTGACCGCCGCATTCGAGCCCGCCAACAACCGCACCCGGCTCAAGATCGACAAGACGGCGTTGTTCGACGACCTCGCGACCATGGCGCTCGACGCGACCGTTCACGACAAGGCTGGCGGCGGCGTCACCGTCGACATCTCCACCGCGCGCGCCGACATGGACTTCGCGCCCTTGGCCCCGGCGCTGCCCACCGTGTTCGGCAAGCTCTCGGTCACGACCTGTTCGGGCGGCGTCACGGTCGCGGGAGTCATGGGTCTGGGCGGCAAACGCATGCCCGCGGTGTCCCAAGTGGACCTGCGGGCCGATGTGGGCGACCTGCACTACCGGTTGGCGGACTATCGCGGCGCCATCGACTCGGGCCGGATGCGTATGACCGTGCGCCCCGGCCACGAACGGACCCTCGCCATCTCCGCCAAAGCGCACGCAGGTGAGGTCGTGGTGTCCGATTCGGGGCGAAAACTCGGCGCAACGATGCGCGACCTGGACGCGAAGATGGCGGCCACCGAGGTCCGCTACGACCCGATCGATGTGCTCTCGTCCCAGGCCGAGGCGACCGTTGACGTGCTCGTGCACCACCTCGACGCCGTCTCTGCCGCCGGTGCGGTGACGCTGACCGACGCGCAACCCTCGATGATCCTGGCGCTGGGCGCTCGTCGCCTGAACGTGCAAGCCAGCGTGCCGGCCAAGCGCTTCACCGCCGACGCCAAGGCCGCACACCTCGACGCGCTGGACCTGGCGACAACCATGACCGTTACCGAGCTGCCCTTGCGCCTCGATCATGGCCTTGGCAAGAGCCGTATCGCTGTCGGCTTCACCGCCTCAACCGTGACGGGCAGCGGCGCGGGACGAACCGCCGTGGTCAAGGGCGCCACCGCTGAAGCCAGCGCTTCGGGTATCGCGGTTCCACCCGCGTCGCCGCTCTACGCCATCGGAGCTGCCGCGTTCGAGGCGTCGGCGCGCCACACGAGCATCGGCGGTTTCGGTTCCATCAGCGCGCTGTCCGCCAACGGCAAGGCCCGGGTCCTCAAGGTCGATCCCAAGCGACCGTTGGCGGCCACCGGACACATCGACGGCCACGCTCGGATCGGCAAGGCCCAGCTCGGATTGAAAGTCGACCGGGACGCGCGTCCGATCCACTGGGACGCATCCGCCCATATTCCGGCGCTCGGCAAGCTCATCAGCGGTCTCGCCTTGCCCCGCAAGGTGCGCAAGATGGCGCTCTGGGATCGATTGGCCTTCGACGCCACATCCACGGGCAGCTGGACACAAGGCAAAGGCAAGGCACCGTGGCGCGTCGAACACAAAGAGGCGGCGACGGTGAGCGGACTCGTCGCGACGATCGGCGAACTCCGCGCGACGCTGCCGGTCGCCAAGATGAAACTCGAGGGGCAAGGAGCCGGGCTCAAACATGATCTGCGCCTCGTCGGGGACATCGCCAATCCGCGCGTCGCCGGGTACTCGGGGGCGGGCAATCACAGTATCAAGGGGCGGGTCACGTTCGACCTGGGGCGTCCCGAGGGCAGCTACGAGATCGACGTCAAAGCGACGGCAGGCCCTGCCATCCACAGCACCGGGAGCGCGCGGCTGTACGGCAACCGACTCGACCTGAAGATCGGCGGGCAGGCCGCTCGCCTCGGGATGATCGCCAGGGCCCTGCCAGCCGACCTCAAACGCAAGCTGTGCATCGATTTGGGCCGTTTTTCCGGGCGATTCGACGCCAAGGGTTACGTAAACGCGACACGCAGGCGCCTGTTGGACGGTTCTGCCGCGAAAGCGTGGTCGGCGGGCAAGCTCCCCGACTTCCGGTTCGACGCGACAGCGTCAGGTGCCAATGCGCACTGCAAGACCAAGAAGATGCTGGCGGCGCTCAAGTCGTTCGACGCCACGGCGACCGTGTCCAGCAAGGCGCGCAACGTCACGCTCGATGCGACGTTTTCCACGCCGAAGCTGCGCTTTGAGATGAACGAGCTCTACGGGGAGCTGCGCAAACTGGGTGGCAAGATGCGGGTGACGAGCGCGCGCCTCGCCAAACCGGGCGGCAAGACGAAGCTGTCGATGTCGGCGAAGGTCGGCTTCATGGCTCAGAATTCGATGCCCGGTTATCGCATCGCGGACGCCCGCTTCGAGCTCGACGCAGCGCACGTCCACGGCACGGACATTCACATCGACCGGATGCTCTTCGACAACCCGGTCGGTGGCACCCACTTTGAAGCCAACGGCGGCATCCAGCTACCCGGAATCAGCGCGGGGGCGACCGCCGCCGATGGCACGTCGCAACGCGTCGCGGGCCGGCATGCGCTGGCGTGGGTCGGGCGGGTCACCCAGGACGTCGGCAAGTTCGCGGAGGCCGACAAGCGGCTGACAGGTTCGGGCAATGTGACCATTCCGTTTCGACTCGAATCGGGCGACCTCAGCGTGATCCGCACGACGGCCAGCATCCAACTGGACAACGTCTCGGTCGGCGTTCCGCAGCTCGAGGCGGAGGTGCGCGCAATCAGTGGCAACGTGCCGATTCTCGAGGACATCGAGTGGAGCGACGAGGGCATCCAACTGCTCGGCGGCGGGGCCAACAACGCGTATGCGCGGTGGCGCTTTGCGGACCAACACCCGTTCCTCGGCGGGGATCACTTCGTGTCTGCCAAAGAATTCGTGTTCCGAGGCGAGAAGATCGGCCCCATCGCCGGCAACGCCGAGATCGACCGCAACGTGCTGCACGTCGACCAGCTCGAGATGCAGGTCGCGGGCGGCAAGGTCACCGGGCAGTGCATCATCGACGTCAACGGCACCGACACCGAGCTGCTGTTTCGCGGCAACATCACGGGCGTTCGCGCAGGTGAAGCGCGCGAGCGGCTCGACGCCCATGCAGCCATCGCCTTCAAGCCCGCGAAGATGTCGCTGATCGGGCGCGCGGAGCTGTTGCGGCTCGGTCGTGCCCACGTTCGCACGGCGCTCGACCTCTGGGACCCGTATCGTGAAGACGACCGCGCCAACAAGATGCGCCTCGCGCTCAAGGCCGGCTATCCCAAGCGCATGCGGGTGCGATTCACCCACGGATTCGCCGACTTCCTCATCGAGCTGGGCGGCCTCGGCTCGCTGGTCAAAATCGACGAGATCCGCGGCATCACCTTGGGACCTGCGCTCGTGCGCTACCTCGGACCGTTCATCAAGAAGACCGAAAAACTGCTGGAGGGAACGCTGTGACGACGATTGTTACGAGGGTCCTTGCGACGATTGTTGCGCCGTTTGTTGCGACGATTGTTTCGACCTTGGCACGTTCAACGCCGGGCCGCAGTCCGCCTGTCGCCCGATGGCTGATCCGGCTGGCGGGGTTGGCGGCCCTTGCGACGACAGCCGGCTGCATCCGCGCGCCGGAGGTCATCATTGTCGACCGCCGCACGGCGCTTGAAGAGCAGGCGATGGGCAAACATCCCAAGCTTGAAGACGAGCTGCTTCAGGCGGGTTTGGCGGCACGTCCAGCGGCGCTGACACGCGCCCAATTGCAAGCAGCCGGTTGGCGCCCAAGTCGCGAGACCGACGCGATCGCAGCGCTGTTCGCCGACGCGCTCGCCGACGATGAACGGGTCGATGAGCTGTTGGTGCGTCGCTGTGTCGGCGAATCATCCGATGGGACGTTGTTGGACACGCCGAGCACGTGCTCGGGCGCCATCGTGGCGAGCGATGCCGCCCGGTTGATCGAGCGCGTCAATCGCAACCGCCGCCAGGTCTGGGCCTACATGAGCAAGGTGAAGCGCCGATCACAGGCGGCGTCGCAGAAGGCGTGGACTCGTCAGCATCACATCGAGGTGGTGTGCGGCGGACAGGTCCAGGTTGACGGCAAGTGGAGCATCAAGAAGTGCGCAGACTAGCGTTGGGCAACGCGCTGGTTATCGGCGCCACCGGGCTCGTATTGACGGTGTTGGGGACGTCCCCGGCGACCGCCGCGAAGCCTCGTGCGAGCGCAACAAGCAACGCCCTTCGCGCGCCGCAGCGGCTGACTGCGGGCCCGTCCGACCAGCTCCTGGGGACGCTTTCGCCCGACGGCAACACGCTCTATTTCGTGAGCAACCAAAACGCCACGGCACAGGTGTTCAAGCAGCCCATGAGCGGCGGCGCGGCGACGTTGCTGTTCGACGACAGCGCGGACGTGTCGTTCCCGCGCGTCTCTCCCGATGGCCGGCGACTGCTCTACATCTCGAGCCGCGACGACGCCGGCGGAGACGTGTGCATCCGGCGGCTCGGGGTTGGCACGCGCAGGTGCTTCCCCACGCCGACCAGCGCCGAGGTCCAGGCGCTGTGGTTTCCCGATGGCAAGAGCGTCGGTGTGGTTGGGCGCAAGGGGTTGCACGGCGACTTGCGCTTGCGCCGTGTCCCGGTCGGCCTGCTGGGAGGCGACGGCGAGATCATGGTCGACAGCAACCTCAGCGGCCCCGCGTTTTCGCCCGACGGACAGTGGCTGGTCTGGTTGCCGATCAAGCGCGCGAGCAAACGGGTCGGGATCAGCTTCGCCATGAAAGCCACAGGCGGGCTGGCGGTACGTCGCGTCGCCGGTGGCAAGGTCCAAACGGTGCGCCTCGACCTGCCAGGCGAGACCGGTTTCGCGACGTTTTCGGCGGGCGGCCGATGGCTCTATTTCGCGCAATACCTGTCGGACAGCGACGGCGACGGTCACATCGATGGCGACGACAACGCGGTCGTTTTCCGGACGCGATTCAGCGGGACAAAGAGCAACCCGCTCAAGGGAACAGCCCCCGAGCAGCTCACCAGCGCGCGCTGGAACTGCCAGTACCCGCAACCGTCCCGCAACTCGCTGATCCTGACGTGCAGCATCGACGGTGGTTTGGACATCTACAGCCTGCCTCTCGACGGGTCGGTGCCGGCGACGTGGAAGCCGAAAAAGCTGCGAGAGGCGCTGTCGAGCAGCCGGGACGCCTGGCAGAAACTGTTGATCTTGCGGCATTTATTGCAGCGCAGTCGGGATCCCAGGACACGACGGGAGCTGCTGGCCGATATGGCTTTCGAACACCTGCGGGTCGGCGAGCACACGTCCGCGCAATGGGCGATCGACGCCATCGGCCGCGAAAAGGCGGGCAAGAGGGCCGCGCGATGGGCGCAGGTGGCGCGGGTCCTGGTTCAGCACCGACGCGAAGAGCGCCTGCTCAACCGCGGCGAACTCAACGAGCGGTTCATCAAGGCGCAACGTAAACACCTGTGGACGTTGGCGCTTCTCGGCCGCGGCGCCGGAACCAATATCCAGGCGCTCGCGCGGATGATCATGATGGAAGTTCACGACGTCATCGGCGAAAAGAGGCGCGCGAAAACGACGCTGGCCGGGCTGAAACTACGCAAGATCACCGACCGCTTCGCGCTGCGACTGTATGCGGAGAGAGCGGCGCCGTTCCTCGGCCGGATCGGCGACCGGAAGGGGCAGGTCGAGGCGCTGACGACGCTTGCCGGCCATGAACGCTTGACCCCGGAAGACCGGATCGAGATGACCGAAAGGTTGCTCAAGGCGACGTGTAAGGGGTTGCCACGCAAGGACCGACTGGCGCGCGTCAAGAAGCTGCGCAAACGCGTCGAGGTGGACTCCGAGGCCGCTTTCCGGCTCGAGCTGCAGGCCAAGCTGCTGGCCCTGCGGCGGTTCGGACCCGACCACAACAAGCAAGCCGACGCCAACGCCGAGTCGGTTCGCAAGGAGCTGTTTCAGCACTACCGCTACCACCGGGAATTTCCGCGCCGCAAGACGCTGGTCCGCGCCACGATGAAGGCCGCGAGCAGGGCCGACAGCGGCTACCTGATGTACCAGTTCGCCAACACGTGGATCAGCATGGTGAGCCGCAAGCACGCGGAACGACCGGCCGCTGAGTCGCTGTTTCGGCAGGTCTTGCTCGAGCGCGCCTACATCGACTGGAACAAGGGCAAGTACGGCGACGCGCGCGGCAACTTCTATGGCATCACGCTGCAGATGGTCGACCTGCAGGCCCACACCGGCTTCATCGATATGCGGGCACGAGAGGGCAAGAAGGACGCCCTGACGATCTACGGCAAACGCTACGCCGAGACGCCAGACGACCCGGTGTGGCGGTTCGTGCAGGCCTATCACGCCGCGTCATCGCTCGCGAACCTCGACGCCGAAGCTCGCCAACAAGCCGTCGCCAGGGCGATGGCGCACATGGATGTGGCTGCAACAGCGCTCGAGGGCCGAGCCGGCTACCGTTTGCTCCGCGGGTACTTGCTCCACCAGCGGTTCCTGGCGACCGGGGAGGTCAAGACGGCCGCGGAGGCGCACGGCCACTACCTGATGGGGCTCGACCTCGCCGCCGGCAAACCGCGTTACCAGGCGGCGCTGTTGCACGCGATTGGGCTGCTCCAGGGCCAGGTGGGCAACCACTTCATCGCGCTCGATTACCTCGACCGGCGCATGAAGCTGCCCATTCGGCGGCCCGAGAGTCAGCTCAGCTTGCATCTTGCGCGTGCCCGCAGCCTGTACCACGCCGGTCGCCAGGTTGCGGCGGCGGATGAGGGCGAAAAGGCGGCTGCGTTGGTGGCGGACAACCCGATGTTGCAGCGCTTTGAGAAGCTGACGACCGACCGCGCGTCGTTTTATGCGTATACCGCCGGCCGATTCGCGAAGGCGGCGAAAGGCTACGCGCGCCTGGCGGGGGCGCTCAAAGGCGCCAACCTGGTGCGCGCGCGGATGATGGCGGGGGCAGCGAAGCTCGGGCTTGCCGACGGGCCGGCAGCGACCAAGCTCCTCGGCGAGGCGGCCAAACAGCTCAAGGACATGGACGATGACGCGTTCGCCGCGGGAAGGACACCGTGGCGCAAGGTCCCTGCGACAAAAGCGGCGGATATGCGCCTGCTCGTCGACGGGCTGAGGGCGCGGGCGCTCACGCTCGAGAAACGCTACGACGAGGCCGATGCTGCCCACGGGCGACGAATCGTGGCGTTGAAGGCGCGGCTGGAAGACGGCCCCAACGAAAAGGCGCTCGTCGCGCTCGCCACGTCGTACAACGCACGCGCCGAAGCGGCGCTGGCTCGCGGACGGAAGCAGCAAGCCAAACGATGGCTCGAAAAGGGCCTGCAGCGGGCCGATGAACACGCCAAGCTCACGGGCACCAAGAACCATCGCGTTCGCGTCCGTCTCGGGCTTTCGTACGCGTCGCTGGTCGTGCACGCGGGTGTCGACCGAAAGAGCCTCGCCCGCGACCCGGCGGCGATCCTTGCGCCGATCTATGCCGCGATGTGCCGCCGTCCCAATCCCGCCCGAGCGACCGAAAGGCTCGCGATGAAGCTCTATCTCGCGCTGCTGCACTGACCGTCGCGCGCTTGGATTCGTGGCCTTACGGCGGATGTTCGCCCAGCTCCAGATGCATGCCGCAACGGGCTATGGCATCTTGTCGCGACGGAAACCATCAGGCCCTGCGCCCCGTTCCAGCCCCATCTTCGGAGACCACTCATGAGTTCCTTTGCGCCGCCCCTGGCCGCGTCATCGCGCCGCCGTCGCACCCGATTTGCCATTCTCGGCGCGCTCGTCGTCGCCACAACGCTGCTTGTCGCCGGTTGTGAAACCGAGAGCACCGGTGTCGAAGCCAACGTGACCAGCCTGCACGACAACTACCTGCACAAGTGCGCGAGTTGTCATGCCCCCGCCGCCGCCGGCAGGACGTCCGATACCGAGCAAAGCCTCGATTTTTCGACGGCCGAGATGACGTCCAAGTCCCTGCGTGAAGGCAAGGCGACCGGGCTCAAGGGCAACACCGCGGGCTGCAACGACGTGCCGTTTGTGAAGGCAGGCAAGCCGGAGCTCAGCCTGATCGTCGCCGTGCTCGATGAGGACGTCCGCAAGGCGTTTGACGACCCCGATCACAGCAGCTGCGACAACACCGCCATTTCCGCGATGGACATCCGCGCCGGCGGCGCGCCTTCGGCCGAGTTCTTGACGGCGCTCAAGCAGTGGATCACCGATGGCGCCAAGCCGTAGCAACCTGCGCCAAGGCTCCTCTGGGGCTCACGGAACGGTTACGACGACCTTCCAAAAGCCGGGATCGCTGAGGATCTTCTTGGCGATCGCGTCGAACACCTTGCGGTCCCAGTTGCTGCCCTGCGCGGTCGCCTGGTAGAGCCGCTGCAAGCCTGCGATCGTCGCCTCGACGGTGACCTGCACGACCTCGTCTGCGCCTTCGCGAACGGGCTTGGCGGACAGCAGCTTGAGCTTGACCAGCCGCGTACCGCTGACGCGAATGTCGGGCATCAGCTTGTCGGCGTTCTTGAAATCGTAGACGTAGTCACCGCTGGCCAGGTTGTTGTGGAAGACCTGGTGGGCGAACGCGGCGAAGCGCCTGTCGTACAGACCAACCTCGTGCAGGGCCTGGTTCATCATCTTGGCGAGGTGGGTGGTCCACTGTGCCGCGGCGAGCGTGGCAGACGGCATTCCGAACGGCACCTCGAGGGTCAGCGGCTGCTGCTGGGCGTTGGCGTAAAAAGCGATCGGGAAGGCGCGTGATGCGTCGATGACCGCGCCGAGCTTCTTGTACGACTTGTACTGCAGCTCCGCACTGGTTCGCGGCTGGAGCGTGGTTGCGCAGCCCGAAGACAAGCCGACGACGGCAACGAGCGCGCACAGGGCAGCGCCGCGACCGACCAGCACAGAGCGGGTTGCGAACGGACGGGCGAACGTTGGACAGCGGGTGGGCATGGCGACTCCGGTGACGAGGCTTGGCGGAACATGGCGACGGGCCCGCCCGCTGTCAAATGACGACGTTGCAGTCCGTTTGCAGTCGGCGAGTCGCCCGGGCACGCTCGACGCTCGCTCAGCCACCCTGAATTACCGCGAGGGCAATCCGATGTTTGGACACGCTGGCTCGGCCCTGCGTTTGCTTGTGCTTGTAGCCACGATGGGCGGGCTGTTGATGGGCTGTGCAGGCGCAGCTACCACCGTGGTCCGAGCCCCGGCAAAGCCGCGCCCCGAGCCCCAAGTTCCGCCGTTTCCGCAAAAGAGCCCGGTCCTGATTCGCAACGCGACGGTCTGGGTCGGCAACGGGAAGGTGCTCAAGAACGCAAGCGTCGTGCTCAACAAAGGGCGGATCGAGGCGGTCGGCGCCAACGCGAAGGCTCCCCCTGGCGCCAAGGTCATCGACGCGAAAGGCCGCATCGTCACGCCCGGACTTGTCGATATGCATTCGCATGCCGGCGTCTACTCCTCGCCCCATGGCATGGCCCACGCCGACGGCAACGAGATGACCAACCCGCTCACGCCGATGGTGCGGGCGGTGGACGCGTTTGACCCCGAAGACAAGGCGATCCCACGCGCGCTTGCCGGGGGCGTGACAACCGCGCTCGTGCTCCCGGGCAGCGGCAACATCATGGGCGGCGAGGCGCTGTACGTGAAGTTCCGCGGCAAGACCGTGGCGGACATGCGGATCCGCAACCCGCCGCGCGCCATGAAGATGGCCATGGGCGAAAACCCCAAGCGCATTCACGGCCGAAAGGGACGCACACCGATGTCGCGCATGGGGCATGCGTGGTTGATGCGCAAACGGCTCGACAAGGCGCGCAAGCTGCGCGACAAGCAGCGTCGTTGGGACCGTGAAGCCGCCGCCGGCAAAGCGAAGAAGAGCCGCCCTTATGACCCCGGTCTGGAGGCGCTGATCGCCCTGCTGGACGGCAAAGTTCGGCTCCAGGTGCACTGCTACGAGGTGCACGACATCGAGACGTTGGTGCGCATCTCCCACGAGTTTGGGTTCCAAGTCGCGGCCGTACACCACGCCCTCGAGGCCTGGAAAGTCCCCGACCTGCTGCGCAGCAACAACATCGCTGTGGCGACGTTCTCGGACCTGTGGGGTTTCAAGATGGAGGCGTACGACGCGAGCGTGCGCGGGCCGAAGATCCTCCACGAAAAGGGCGTCGCGCTCGCCATCAAGACCGATCACCCCGTCATCGATAACCGCGACCTCGCGTGGGAAGCCGCCAAGGCTCATCACTACGGGCTGCCCGAGCAGGCCGCGATCGCTGCCATCACCCGTGTTCCCGCACAAGCCATCGGCCTGGGCGACCGGCTTGGCACCGTCGAGGTCGGCAAGGACGCGGACGTGTTGCTGTGGGACCGTCATCCGTTCGAAATCGGCGCACGCCCCGCCTTTGTGTGGGTCGAGGGCATCGCGTGGGTGAAGCGTTGACGAACCTGCGACCCGAATTCGCGCCACGTCCCAGACGCCGCCTGCCGATTGGAGCGCTGGTGACGGGCTTGGTGTGCGTCGCGACGACGGCGCTGGCCAACGAAGCCGCGCCGAAAGACCGCCATCACCGGGTCAAAGAGCAAGCGGATCACGGGCGAATCATTTTGCCGTCAGCGGGCCCCGCCATGTCGGCCGCGTTTGACCGGGTCAAGGAACACGTTCCGAAGGTCGACGTCGCCATCGCGCGCACAACAGCCGTCGGAAAGGCATGCAAAGCGGACACCTGCTGGGCGTTTCGGCTGACCGATCCCGAACACCCGTGCGCAGGCGTCAAGAGCGCAGCTTTTTGCCTGACCTGGACCGGCGATGTGCCGCCGCCAAGTATCGTCGCGCCTCTCGCCACCGCGCTGTCCGACGTCGACCCGGACAAGGTCTGGCGCGATCCGCCCGATCGACCCGCCTCGGCAAATATGCAGCTCGCGACCGCGATCCTGTTGCTGTTTGGACCGCTCTTTCTCGGTTGGCTGATGGGGACCGGGCTCAAGAAGGCAGCGCCGAACCACCCGGGCATTCGCACGTTGGCCTCCTTGCTGGCCTGCGTCGGGCTGGCGGTGGCGGCGCTGCTCATGGCGCTCAAGGACCAGGCGCACCCCGCACCGGCAGATGCGGTCTTCACGGCGTCGCTGCTCTTCGGCGGGCTCTGGTTTGGCGGTTTGCCGGCGACCGACCCGCGGTTGAAGAAGCTGGCGATTATCGGCTCGCTCGTCGGGCTCATCGTGGCGGAGTTCGCGTTGCGCGGGGCCATCGCCAACCCGCCCGAATGCTGGCATGGGGGCGAAATCAAGCTGCTCTTGCCCGCCGATTCCGATCGCAAGTGCCGCGGCGCCTTCGAAGGCAGGGACCAGGCCTGGTTCGACCGCATCATGCGACGCGCGCGCGGCGGCGACGAACACGTGCTTCACGTGGGCGATTCGATGGTTTTTGGCAGCGGTGTGCAAGCCAACGAGACGTTCGTCAGCCAGCTCGACAACACCGATGCAACCATCGCGCACGTCAACGCGAGCAGCCCGGATGTGGGTCCCGCTCACTACCTGCTTATCGTGCGCCGTTGGCTCGCCACGCACACCGGACCGATCGCGCCCCGGCACGTCGTGGTCTACATCTACCCCGGCAACGACCTTGTCGATATCGACCGTCCGGACCCGTGCTGCGGTGGCGCGTCCTTGCTGCAATACACCGACGGCAAGGCGACGAGCCGCTGCAAACATGCGCACTGGCAACCGGACGTCGCCCTGTCGCTGCTGCAAAGCCCGCCTCCGTACGCGGTCCAGGTCGCGGCCCATTACACGTGGGGTGGAGCGATGGTCTGCGCGGCTGCCAAACCGGTCGCGGCGCACCTTGGCCAGGTTGCCGGGCTTCTCCCGTCCAGTCCCGACGGCGCGCCCAACGCCAAAGACCACCTCGCCGCCGTGTTTTCCGCGCTGAAGCTGGAGACCGCTGCCGTCGGCGCGAAGCTCACCATCGTCGTGCTCCCCGAACGCGAGGGACTCGAGGGGGCGGTTCCAGCCAACACGCCCGCGCGGCGCCGAAGCACAACCGTGACGGAGCTGGCACGCGCGGCCGGCATCGAAACCGTCGACCTGTGGAAACCGCTGCAGACGGTCGTTGCCCGCGACGGGCCGCAACCGTGGTTCGCCAACACCTACGCGCGGGACTATCACCTCAGCCGCCGCGGTCATCAGCTTGTCGCCCGCCACATCGGCCCGCTCGTCGGTGCCCCCAAACCGGTAAAGCCATGAACAAGAACACGCTCCTGTACGCGCTGATCGTGTTGCCGCTCGCAACCGCTCCGATGTCCGCTGCCGCCAAACCTGCGCCCAAGCAGCCACAACCCGTGGTCGTCCGCGCCAGCGTCATCCACACGATGGTTGCCGGGTCCAAGCCGATCGCCGATGGGATCGTCGTGGTCGAACGCGGCGTGATCCGCTGCATCGGGCCTCAATCGGGGACCTGCAAAGCCCCGGCCGGCGCGCGCGTGGTGCACGTGAAAGGCGGCGTCCTCGTCCCCGGGCTTGTCGAAGCGTCGACGTTCGTCGGGCTCGAAGAGATCAGCCTCGAACCCGGGTCGGGCGATGGTCATGTCGCGAGGGTGCGCAACGCCGCTCACGTGCGAGCGATCGATGGCGTAACGATGGCCTCGCGCGTGGTCAAAGCGACACGAAATGGCGGGGTCACGGCCGTCGTCGCCCACCCGATGTCACGCGCCTTGCTGACCGGTCAAAGCGTCGCGTACGTCACCGCCGGAAAGGTCGTCGATGACGCGTTGATCCGGGCCCCCGCAGCGGTTCACGTCAATCTGCGCGGCGGCCATGACAGCAAACACGACGGGCTGGTCGGTGCGCGTTCGGGACGGCTTGCGGCGCTGCGGGATGTTCTCGCGAAGGCCCGGGCGCTCGCGGAAGCGAAGAAAGATGACGCATACCTCAGCAAGCTCCGGCGGGATCCGGCGCTCAAGCCCCTCGTGGCTGTGATCAAGGGCGCCGTTCCGTTGGCTGTCCATGCCCATCGCGCCGACACGATCACGGCAGCATTGCGGCTCGCTGCGGAGTTCAAGCTGAAGCTCGTCATCGTCGGCGGACACGAGTCGCACGTGGTAGCCGCCCGCCTCGCCCGCGCCAAGGTCCCCGTTGTGCTGTCACCCGGCCGCGTTCAGCCCTACAGCTTCGACACGCTGCGGGCCGTCGATGACGTCGCGGCACGCCTGCATCGTAAGGGTGTGACCGTCGCCCTATCGACCGGTTCCGCCCACAACGCCCGCCATCTGCGCTGGCAAGCTGGTTGGGCCATCGACGCGGGATTGCCGCGCGACGTTGCCCTCGCCGCGATCACGACGACACCCGCACAGATCTTCGGGTTCGGGGACAAGGCGGGCACGCTGGAGGCTGGAAAAGACGCCTCGTTCGTGCTCTTCGACGGCGACCCGGTGTCGATTCGCAGCCACATCCACGCCGTTTCGGTGCGCGGACGGCTGACGATCAAGCCCAAACAGAGATAGGCGCCACGGGCGCTGAGAATCAGCGGCTTACACCCTAAGTGACCGGCATTGGGGTTAGCCCGGTCTCAAGACAGCCCGAAGATCGACACGAGGTCTTCGCGGGTGAGCTTTTTCACGCCGTCCGTTTCGGCATCGATGGCCGCCATGGCGAGCTTCTTCTTGCGCGCTTGCAGGCCGAGGATGTGCTCTTCCACGGTGTCTCCGGCCACGAGCTTGAGCACGAGAACAGGTCGCGTTTGCCCGATGCGGTGGGCGCGGTCGGAGGCCTGCTGCTCGGCGGCGGGGTTCCACCACGGGTCGTAGTGAATGACGGTGTCTGCAGCCGTGAGGTTGAGGCCAACACCGCCCGCCTTGAGGCTGATCAAGAAGACCGGCGGGCCCTCCGGGTCCTGGAAGCGGTTGACGACATCTGCGCGGTCGCGGGTCGAACCGTCCATGTAGCAGTAGCCGATGTCACACTCCTCGAGCTCGGCGCGGAGGATGCCCAGCATCGTGGTCCACTGGCTGAAGACCAGCACACGGCGCCCTTCGCTGAGCAGCTCCTGCAACGTGCGCATAAACAGGGAAGTCTTGGCGGAATCGGCGACCGCGCGCGCCTCGTCGAACGGCAACAAGCGGGGATGGCAACAGGCCTGGCGCAAGCGCAGGAGCGCTTCGAGGACGCCCAGCGACGCCCGCTCGATGCCGACATCGTCGACGAGCTTCAAGACCTTGGCGCGCATCGATTCGCGGACACGCGTGTACAGACGACGCTGGTCGGTGCCCAGCTCGCAGCGGAGCACGACCTCGGTGATCGGCGGCAGTTCCTTGTCCACGTCGCGTTTGAGACGACGCAGGACGAACGGACGCAGCCGTGCCCGGAGCTGTGCCATGGCCTGCGGGCTTGTCGCTGCGGATCGCACCGCGCCGTAGCGCCGAACGAAGCGCCCTCGTGGGCCGAAGAAGCCGGGCTGCAGAAAGTGCATCTGGCTCCACAACTCGAGCAGGTTGTTCTCGAGCGGGGTGCCGGTGAGCGTGAGGCGATGGCGCGAGTTGAGCGCACAAGCTGCCCGAGCGGTCTTGCTCGCCGGGTTCTTGATGGCCTGCGCCTCGTCGAGGATGAGGTAGTGCAAAGGCAGGGCCTGCAGCCTCTCGAGGTCCTGGCGAACGAGGGCGTACGACGTGACGAGGATGTCGACGCCTTCGGTATGGGCGAGCTGTTCGACGCGAGCGGCGCGGTCGTCAGCCCGCAACACCATGACCTCGAGCTGAGGCGTGAACCGCGCTGCCTCTGCTGCCCAGTTGGAGACAACGGAGGTTGGCGCCACGACCAGCGTGGGCCGATCGCCGCGGCCGGCTTGCTTTTCGAAGAGCAGCAGCGCGAGGGTCTGGACTGTCTTGCCCAGGCCCATGTCGTCGGCCAGGCAGCCGTTGAGGCGAAGGTCACGCAGCGCGCTGATCCAGTCGTACCCGTGGTGCTGGTAGCCGCGCAGCTCCGCGTTCAAGCCCTCGGGCAAGGGGCGCTCGGCGATCTTTTCGAAGCGACCGATACGGGCGAGGAACTCCGACCAGCGGGCGTCAGCGGCGGTTTCGCCCTCGGCGAGAGAAGCCACGGTGGGCAGCAAGAAGGGCTGAACGCGCCACGCGTCCGGATCGTCCGGGTCGGGGGCTGCAAGCTCGCGCAGGTCGGTCAGCGCACCGAGATTGCGCTTGAGCCACGCCGAGGGGAGGCGGGCGAGGCGGCCGTCGCTGAGTTCGACATGCCGAACGCCGCTGCGCCATGCGTTGATGACCGAGTCGGTGTTGACCTGCTGGCTGCCGGTCTGGAAGGCGACCCGCAATCCGAACCAGTCGATGCCGCTGCTGACACGGACGACCGCTTCGACCGGAGCTTCGGCCGGCAGGATCTTCTCCAGCTCTTTTTGGCCGCGAATCTCGGCGCCCTCGGCCTGCAGCTGCGGGATGACGTCGACGAGGAAATCGAGGGCTTCGTCGATGCCAAGGCGCGCTGGCAGGGCGCCGGCGATGGCCATGCTGACGCGCCGGACCCAGTGCTCTTCAAAGTCCTGGTCGCGCGTCCACAGGATCTCGCGACCAGCGCGAGTGGTGCCCGCGCGGAACACCCGAGCGCCGGCCTGGGCTTCCATCTCGACTTCGCCGTAGGCACCGGTGTCGTATGCAAAGCCGAGCGCGACAAGCAGCGCGCCTTCGACCTCGTTGAGCTTGACGATCGCGCGTCCCTCGGCAACCGCGACGGGGGGTAGCTGCGCAGAGCGTTCGATAACCTCGACGTCCGCGCGCAGAACCGGCAGCAGCTCACGACAAAAAGCGTCCACTTCGGCGAGCGGGATGTGCTGCGCGCCGGAACGCAACAGCTTCAATGCGGCATGCGAGTTGCTGGACGGGCGCACGACGCATCGTTCGCCACGCAGGTAAACCCACGCGACGGGCCCGGGCAGCAGCACGTGTTCGACGGCGGCCTGGCCTGGCACGTGGCTGGTCAATTGTGCGGAGACGATCAGCCCGCCATCGGCAGCGTCGTCGATGATGACGACAAGCGCGCGCTCCGAGCCGTCGACCCGCGCGTCCTCGCCATCGATGCGCAAGGTGAACGTCTCGGCGTCGACAAAGAGGCGGAAGAAGACGTCGATGAAACCGGGCTGAATCGTACGCACGCGCAGGTCGTGGCGATTGACGAGGCACAAGACCGGGATGAGGTCGTCGCGATTCTGCGCGGGGTCGTCCCCGGTTCGGTAACCGAAATGACCGACGGCGGTGGGTTTCCAGCCGATCGATCCACCGGCAGTGCGGCGACCCTTGGCGTTCTCGCTGCGGCGGCGACGGACGATTCCGACGACCGTTTCGTTCTTGCCCTCGCTGAGCGTGAGGTCGTAGCAGATCCACGACATCCGAACCGGGGCGTCCGACGGAGTCTCGCCCTCGAGTGCATCCCGCCAATTGTCGCCGGTGACCGTTTGACCGGTGCCGGCTCGTTCGACGACTTCCCGCACACCGAGCGCCGCGGCGACACTGTGCGGGCACGTGTTATCCCGATCGGCGCAGCTGCACGCCCACTCCTCGAGCACAGCCTGCACGCCACCCGAATCCAGCCCCAGCTCGACCTCATAACGATCGCCGTCGTCAAGGACCCGCACTTCCCAGATCGGGCGACCATCGACGCCCTCCCCGCGAGCGAGACGGGTGACGCCCGCTTCTTGGAAGAGCGTGCGGCCCTGACGCCAGATTCGGACGTCGGCAGCAGCTTCGAGCAGGGCCAGGTTCAGTCGCATGAAAGCTCCGGCCGGGGCGCCATCAGCTCTTGCAAGAGCACCGTGGCAAATGACCCCGAGGGCAGCGAGAAACGGACAACAACAGCGTCATCTTCGGCCGTCGCAGAGACGTCCTGGGGAAAGACACGCAGAGCGCGGCGGGTGCCTGATGCCAGGCTCCCAATCCGCTGAAAAGACGATTCGCCCAACCCCGTTTCGGCCAGCACAGCCTGTTCGAGATCGGCGGCAGCGGCATCCGGGCGGCGCATCTTCGGCCCCCACATCGGACCGGTCACATCGACTTCCCGACGGTCCAAGCGGCCCTGTTCGCGGGCGGGATCATCGGTCACGAAGATGCCACCCGTATCGGTCTTGCGGCAGACATCGCCGTGGAGCACGCGCCCCATCAAGCCATCAGCCATGCGCCGGGCGATAACCCGGTTGAAGACCTCGGACTGCAGGGCGGACGCGGCGAGGCGGCGCAGTTGGCGGTCGCGCAGGTTGATACGGTGCACGGTTTCGTCGGTCATGGCGACGTTGGCGACGCGCGTTTCACCTTGTGCGAGGGCCCATCCGGCGGCGAGCGTCGAGCCACCCCGCCCCATGCGCTGGCTGCCATAGAAGTTGCACATGCCATGGGCCGCGAGCTTGTCCAGCTTGGCACGCGCCCGTTCCAGCGCGTCTTCGGACGGCTCACGGACGCGGATCACAAAGCGGTTGCCTTTGAGGTGCCCGGTTCGCAGCTTGTTGCCGTGCAGGCGCCGTTTCAACACGGTGAAGCGGTCGTCTTCGAGCGTGTCGATTTTATCGGCCGCGGCCGCAGGAACGCTCACCCACTGGCGCGTGATAGCCCGGCGATCCTTGAGGCCCGCCATGCCGATATCGCGGTCGGATACCCCCAACCCCCGCGACAGCAGTCGCTTGAGAAAACCGCCGGACAGATCGCGCTTTTCGATCCACAGGTACAGGTGTTGGCCCTCGCCGCACGGCTCATAGGCCGGGATCTCTTCGACCTCGAAGTCTTCGAGCTGCTGCTTGATAACGCCGCCGATGCCCCGCAGATCAGACGTCCACAGGGGCAGCGGATGAAGCGGCATGAGCGGGCACGCGAGCGCGTCCTTGCTGGTCATGACAACACGCAGGAAAAGGGCAAGCGGCCGGAGCGACCGCGGATCGGGACAGCGAAGAAAAATGGGCGCCGGGCGGCACCCTGGACGCTACTTGCGCAGCGGGACCTCGAACTTGTGGGCCACGCTCATTTCCACTTTACCACCAGCGCCGCGCGCCGTGACCTTGTGTTTGCCAGACTTCTTGAGCGTCAGTTCGTAGGGCAGTTTTTGCATGAATTCGGCGGCATCACCATCGACCACGAGGCGGTTGAGTTTCCAAACCGTGAGCGTCTTGGCGGCGGGGTTACCGAACATCGTCCAGCGGCCGAGGTCGACCTTGCCGTAGCCGGCGACCGGGATCGCGATAAAGCCCGGAGAACCGACGTAGCGCCGGAAGTTGGCGCGGACGTGCTCGTCCCACTTCACCTGCTCCCAGTGCGCGACCTTCGGGTTGGTCTTGAGCTTTGCGCCGATGGACGTCGGCAGGATGTACCAGCGCCGGGGGCCGTCGTGATTGCGGATGATGAGGCGCATCGTGAACATGCCACCGGCGGCGGTTCGAATCTTCGCCTCGATCTCGGGCACGCCCTTCATCTTGCGATCCTGGGCGGTGGACTGCTTGCGTTGCAGCTCGGACTCGACCTTGCTCTTGCCGCGGTAAAACGGCTTGGACGGCGACTTGCCCTTGAAGAGCCGCTTGATGTTGTGAGCGACCGAATCCTCGCTCAGCAGGCCAAGGTCGGACCCGTAGCATTGAACGACGCGATTGCCGCGGTAGTCGACGCGCACGATGGTCGGCAGCTTGGTCGGGTTGACGCCGTTGATCAGCCGATGGGCCGGCCCGCGGTATTCGTCGACGTCGATGATGACAAAAGTGCCCTTGCGCAGCGCCTTTTGAACAGCGGTGCTGCTGTTCATGAAGTCCTTGATGGCCTTGCACGGCGCGCACCAATCGGCCGAGAACATGACCACGACCGGCTTGCGGCGCTTCTTGGCTTTCTTGAGCAGCGCGGCCCATTGGTCGTTGAGGACCGTCTTGGCTTTGCCCTTGCGATGCAGCTTCGTGTAATGGGCTTTTCCGCCGGCTTCGACGGACGCTGGTGGCATGGACACAGCGGCAAGCGCAAAAACAAGGGACGTCGCGAGCAGCTGGCGACGCATGGTGAAACGGAGACGGGTGGGCTGCTGGGATAGTGCTCGCACGGCGCGCACACATACCGGATACATCGCTTGCAGCGCAAGTCATGGTCGGGCAGAGTCCGGCGCCATGAACACGACACCTCGTGGCCTTTTTGCCCTCAGTATCACATTCATCACCGCCGCCGCGCTGGCCACCGCGTGCGGAAAGAAGAACGAATCCAAACCTGCCGAGGCCAAAAAGCCCGCAGCAGCTGCCGGCGAAAACGCCATAGCCAAGCAAGCCGCGGAGGCCAAGAAGGCCGGCGCCGAAGCTGGTAAGGCTGCCGATCCCGCCGCCGCCACGCCGCCAGCCGCCAATCCCACAGCAGCAAATCCGACAGCCGCCAATCCCGCCGCGGCTGCAGCCAAGCCTGCCGCCGGAAAAGGCTTCGACTCGGTCGATTGGAACGACGACAAGGCGATCATGGCCCGCGCCAAGGGTCCCGGTGGTCTCCCTGCCCCGGCCGACGTCGCCGCCCCGCCCGCCGACGCCACCAAGACGCCCAGCGGCCTGATGTCCAAGGTCCTCAAGAAAGGCACCGGCGACAAGCACCCGGGCCCGCGCGACGTGGTCAAGTGCCACTACATCGGCTGGCAGACCGATGGCACGAACTTCGACGCGTCGTACAAACACGGCAACCCGCTCGAGTTCGGCCTCAACCAGGTCATCTCGGGCTGGACCGAGGGGCTGCAACTGATGGTCGTCGGCGAGAAGCGTCGCTTCTGGATCCCCGAGAAGCTCGCCTACCAGGGCCGCGACCCCAAGGGCATGTTGGTCTTCGACGTCGAGCTGCTCGGCTTCAAGCCCGCTCCCAAGCCGCCCGAGGCGCCCAAGAACCTGACCGCGCCGCCCAAGGACGCGACCAGGGAAAAGTCCGGCCTCGCATGGAAGATCCTCAAGAAGGGCACCGGCACCAAGAAGCCGACGCTGCAAAACGTGGTCAAACTCGATCTCGACGGCTGGACATCGACCGGCCAGCTCCTCGACAGCAGCAAGATGCGTGGCCAGCCGGCTGTCTTCCCGCTGGGTCAAGCACCGATGCAGGGCTGGAAAGACGGCATCCAGATGATGGTCGAAGGCGAAAAACGCCGCTTCTGGATCCCCGAAGAGCTCGCCCTCAAAGGCCGCCCCGGCGCGCCGCAGGGCATGTTGGTCTTCGATTTCGAGCTCAAGCAGATCGTCCAGTAGACCGACGTGATTCGCACGCTGCGCATCCGGCCCGACAGCCAGGGCCTGCACGAGATCACCGGCTCGGTGCGGGCTGCGCTCGCCGATCATCGCACCGACGGACTCTGCACGCTTTTCGTGCGGCACACGTCCTGCAGTCTCACGATCCAGGAAAACGCCGACCCGAGCGCGCGGCGTGATCTCGAGGCGTTCTTGAAGCGGCTCGTGCCGGAAAACGATCCGGCCTATACGCACACCGCTGAAGGCCCCGACGATATGCCCGCGCACATCAAGGCGGCCCTGACCGCGACGTCGCTGTCGATCCCGGTCATCAACGGCAAGCTCGCATTGGGCACGTGGCAGGGCATCTTCCTGTGGGAGCACCGGCGCCACGGTGGAACCCGCGAGGTTGTGGTCCACGTCGGCGCATAGCCAAAACGGCAGAATAACCGTCTGAAACAATTGCGGAATCGACCGCATTGGACGCGGCGCGGTGGCGAATTACGCTTGACAGGGCCCGCGCGTCGCGTCATGAGGCGCGCATTCGAACGACAACCGGGGTATGGCCATGGGTGAGCACGAAGTCTCCCAGGACATGAGTGACGACGATCTGCGCACCTTCATGCGCGCGCTGCTCGAAGACGTGCATGCGCTGCAGAAGATGCTCGACGACGGCATCATCGAAGAGGGCGTGCGACGCGTCGGCGTTGAGCAGGAGATGTTCCTTCTCGACGAGGCGATGCGCCCTGCCCCGTTGGCGCTCCCGGTCCTTCAGAAGCTCAACGACAAGCAATTCACGACCGAACTCGCGCGGTTCAACCTCGAATGCAACTCGAGGCCCTACGTCTACGACTCCAAGTGCCTGCGCAATCTCGAAAAGGAGCTGCGCCATCTCTACCGCAAGGCGATGAAGGCCACCGAGGAGCTCGGCGGAACGGTCGCGCTCACGGGCATCTTGCCCACCCTCCAGAAGACCGATCTCGGCCTGGACAACATGTGCCCGGTGCCGCGCTACTACGCGCTCAACCGCGCCATGCTCAAGATGAGCGGCGGCAAGTTCTCGACCCACATCAAGGGCCTCGACGAGCTGCGCACGACGCACGACAACGTGATGCTCGAAGCGTGCAACACGAGCTTCCAGGTGCACTTCCAGGTCAGCCCGCACGAGTTCGCGCGCCTGTACAACGTCTCCCAAGCTGTCACGGCCCCGGTGCTCGCGGCGGCCGTCAACTCGCCGCTGCTGCTTGGCCATCGCCTGTGGCAAGAGACGCGGATCGCCCTCTTTCAGCAGTCGGTCGACGCGCGCACAGACGTCCACCACAGCCGCGGCATGCCGGCTCGCGTGCATTACGGCGACGGCTGGGTCAACGACTCGGTCATCGAGCTTTTCCGGCAAGATGTCGCTCGATTCCGAGTGGTTCTGTCCAACGCCATCGACGAATCGCCGCTCAAGGTCCTCGAACGTGGAGATATCCCGAAGCTGTCGGCGCTCTGCCTGCACAACGGCACGATCTACCGCTGGAACCGGCCCTGCTACGGCATCACCAACGGTGTCCCCCACCTGCGCATCGAAAACCGCGTGTTGCCGTCCGGTCCATCGATCATCGACGAGATGGCGAACGCGGCGTTCTACTTCGGCCTGATGAGCGGGATGTTGGAGCAGTACGGCCCGATCGAAGAGGTGATGGACTTCGACGCCGCCAAGGGCAACTTCCTCGCCGCTGCACGCCGCGGCCTGAGCGCCGACTTCGACTGGGTCAAGGGGCAGCGCTATCCGGCGCGGGAGCTGATCACCGATCACCTCGTTCCGCTCGCTCGCCACGGCCTGAAGATCTCGGGCATCTCCGACGAGGACATTGGCCGCTACCTCAACGTGGTGGAAGAGCGTGTCCGTCGCGGCAAGAACGGCTCGACCTGGATGCTCCAATCGCTGGCGTCGATGGCCAAAGAGGGCGGCACCAAGGATGAACGCCTGCGCACGCTGACCCAGGCGATCGTCAAACGCCAACGACGCGGCCGGCCCGTTCACTCGTGGAAGCTGGCGTCGCTGACCGAAAGCGCGGACTGGCGTCGCAGCTTCCAGACCGTCAACCAGTTCATGGACACCGAGCTGTTCACGGTTCGCGCGCAAGACATCGTCGATCTCGCCGCGTCGCTGATGGAGTGGGAGAAGGTCAAGTACATCCCGGTCGAAGACGACGAAGGCAAGCTGGTCGGGCTCGTGACGCACCACGACCTGCTCCACCTCATCAGCCGCCGCTTCGAAGCCGAGTCGGTGCGCACCGTGACGGTCGAGTCCATCATGGTGAAGGACCCGGTCACGGTGACGCCGGAGTCCACCACGATGCAAGCCATCGAGTTGATGCGCAAACACGGCATCGGATCGCTGCCGGTGGTGCGCGACGGACGCCTGTTGGGCATCGTGACCGAGCGCCACTTCCTCGAGGTCGCCGCGCGCCTGATGGAACAAATGGGCAACTGAACCGCCCATCCACTTCCGACAGCTTCGGGCATCGTCATCCGCGGCGGGCGAACAGGCCCCTGCATGGCATCGCAGTAGCGTGTTTGCAATTGTAAAAGAGCCGGGCTGAAGCATACTGTCGCTGGCCTCTGGCCGCGGGGTACCGGTTCGTCCAAACGCGGACGGACTACCGCCGCGACGGGCAGGCCGCGCGACTCGGAGCCGGTGTGCAGCCAGGATCGGACACAAGCAGCGTTCGCGAGAGCTCCGCTTCCACGACGATGGGGGTGTCCGCGGCCGTCGAGTTGGTGTTCTTGTGCCTGCTTATCGGCGCATCCGGCTGCGGCGATCCTTTGCCTGAGCCCGCGTTCCAGTGCGTCAACGCGACCCACTGCCCAGACGGAGCCATCTGCGTCCAGGGTGTCTGCACCACGGTCGAAAAAGACATCGTCACGGTCGATGCAGGTCAGATCGACGCGGCGGCGGACATCGGGGACACCGGCCCGTGTGTGCCGTGCAAGGCCGCTGAGGACTGCGCTTTTGGTGGTGCCTGCGTCGAAGCCTATTGCGAGGTCGGCTGCTGTGTGGCCAACCCGTTGCCCAACGGCACCGCGTGCGATGACGGCGAAAAATGCCCGGCGCCCGGCAAGTGCTCGCTCGGCTTGTGCGCGGTGTCGGGACCCAAGTGCGATGACGGCAACGCATGCACGGTCGACAGCTGCGGCACCAACGGGTGCAGCCACCTGCAGTTCGCGGACGGTTCGCCCTGCAACGGAGACGCGCTCGAGTGCACGATCGATGTCTGCAAAGCGGGCAAATGCGAGTCGAAGCTGCGCCCCGAGCACTGCCTGATCGATCACACCTGCTACGCCAAGGACGCCGTCGACCCAACCAAACCGTGCAACCGCTGCAACCCCGAGGTGTTTAGCGAGGGGTGGACCGGCGCGACGACCGGGCCCTGCGACGATGGCGACAAGTGCACCAAAGCCACCAACTGCACCGACACAAGCGACTGCAACGGGACGGTGATTGTCTGCAACGACAACAACGTGTGCACCAACGATAGCTGCGCCAAGGACGCCGGTTGCGTGCACCTGTCCAACGCGGGCACCTGCACCGACGACGACCCGTGCACCCTCGATGGGTCGTGCAAAGACGGCGGCTGCAAGTCGGGCGGCAAGACCGATTGCGACGACGCCAACCCGTGCACAGCGGATTCATGCATCGAAGGGTTCGGCTGCGTGCACAGCCCGAAGAACGACGGCGGCTGCGTGGCCGATACCGATCCGTGCACCGACGACGTCTGCAAAGGCGGCAACTGCGTCGCCATCCCCAGTGTCGCCGTATGCAAGATCGGCGGCACCTGCATCGCAGCTGGCGGCACCGCATCGGGCAACCCGTGCATGATCTGCAGCCCGCAGCTCGACTCGAAGAACTGGACCGTGCTCGATGGATCGCCGTGCGACGACGGCGACAAGTGCACAACGTTCGACACCTGCTCGCAGGGCACGTGCAAGGGGACGCCCGCCAAGTGCGTCGACAACAACCAGTGCACGGCGGACTCCTGTGACTCGACCAACGGCTGCACGTTCAAGGCCGAAAGCAAGCCGTGCGACGACTCCGACAAGTGCACCAAGAAAGACTTCTGCGTCGCCGGCAAGTGTGCGGGAACAGCCATCCCGGCCGCCGACTGCGACGACTCCAACGACTGCACGATCGACAGCTGCGCGCCGTCGTATGGCTGCACGAACAAGCCCGCGCCGCTCAAGTGTGACGACGGCGACAAGTGCACCAAGGGCGACCATTGCGTGGCGTCCAAGTGCGTGGCCGGACAATTGGTCTGCCCGTGCGAGTTCGACAAGGACTGCGACGACAAGAACCCCTGCACCGCCGATTCCTGCGTGCTTGGCCAGGGCTGCTCCAACCCGCCGCTCAAGGCCGGTGCCTCGTGCAACGACGGCGACAAATGCACCACCAACGATGTCTGTGGCGCCGCGACGTGCCAGGGCAAGGCCATCGATTGCGACGACAAGAACACGTGCACGAAGGACGCATGCGTGGCGGAATTGGGCTGCACGCATATCTCGCTGCACGCCAACAAGTGCGACGACGGCGATAAGTGCACGTCCGGAGACCTGTGCCTCAGTGGCAAGTGCGGGGGCACACCCAAGAGCTGCGATGACGGCAACGCCTGCACCGACGACAGCTGCGATCCATCGACCGCCAAGTGTGTCCACGCCGCAGCCCTTGACGGCAGCGCGTGCCCCGATGACAACGTGCCGTGCACCGTCGACGAGTGCGTCAAGGCGACGTGCAAACACACGACCATCGCCAAGGACTTCTGCCTGATCAGCGGCGCGTGTTTGTCCGGTGGCGCGCTGCATCCAGCCAAACAGTGCGAGGGCTGCAACCCGCTCACCAGCGTCTACGGCTGGTCGATCCTGGCGGGCAACGGCTGCAAGGACGGCAACGGCTGCACCACCTCGGAGACGTGCACGAAGGCCGGCAAGTGCGTTGGCAAGAAGGCGGACTGCAACGATGGCAACCCCTGCACCACCGACGCCTGCAACCCATCTGCGCCCGGCGGCGACGGCTGCATCAACAAGGCGATCAAGGGCAGCTGCGACGACGGCGACAAGTGCACCAAGGACGACACCTGCCTCGGCAAGCAGTGCACCGGGGCCAAGATCACCTGCGACGACAGCGACGACTGCACCGAAGACGCCTGCACGACCCTGGGCGGCTGCGTGTTCACCAAGAAGAAGAACGGCAGCGCCTGTGCGAGCGACGGGCTCGACTGCACGCTCGACGGGTGCCTCGACGGCCAGTGCCGCCACCAGGTCAAGGCCGGCTTCTGCCGCGTCGATGGCGCGTGCATCAAGGACAGCACAAAGCACCCCAAGCAGCTTTGCCTGGCCTGCATCGCCGCGAACGACCCGAACAAGTGGAGCGCCATCAGCGGCGGGACCTGCGATGACGGCGATACATGCACCGGCGCAGATAGCTGCGTTGCCGGAGCGTGCAAGGGAGACGCGGCGAAGGCCTGCGACGACACGAATCCATGCACGCTCGATACGTGTACCCAAGCGGACGGATGCAACCACAAGCCCGCTGCGGGCAGCTGCGAAGACGGCGACAAGTGCACGACGAAGGACACCTGCAAGGACGGCAAGTGCGAGGCTGGCACCGTTGTCCAATGCACGAACAACGCCAAGACGGACGCCTGCGAAGTGACGACATGTTTGCCCGCCAAGGGCTGCGTGAACGTCACGACGTGTGGCCCGATGCACGGCTGCGTCAAAGGCCTGTGCCTGACGACGAACGGCCAGAAAGCGGGGCCCGTCAAAGTGCCCGTGCCGGGAGTTGTGGCGGCTCAGCCGATGCGGCCAACCCTGCGCTGGCAAGAGAGCGCGACAGGTCCCATGGGGTCGGTACCGAGGCTGTGGATCGCCGCCCAAACGAACGAATGCTCGGTCGCGATCGGCAACTACTCGAAGGTCTTCACGGCCGTCTTGCCACCGAGCGTGGCCGCGCCGGACTACCGGGTTCTCAAGACGCCGAGCCCGACCGGAAACCTCGATTGGTGCGCGACTCAGCCGCAGCTCGCGGCGCATCCGTCCACCTATGAAGCGCTGGTGCTCGGGTGGCTCGAAGGCGGCGGCAAACAGAGCGGCTGCGTTGCCAAGACCCATGGCGGGCAGGCGCGGGTGGCGCTCGTGGGTCTCAACGGTGCAGACGCGGCGATGTCCGTGGCCGCCAAGTGCCCATCGGGCAACATCGTGCCTCTCGCCGGGCGCCCTGCGATGTCGCTGCTCACCGCCGGCCCCGTCTCCAACAAGCAGGACCCTGCCCAGCTCGGCGGGTTGCTCGTTCGTCCCGGAACGGCGGGACCGGTCGTCTACTCGGGCAACGTTGTCGGCAAGTGGGGCGCAAACGGTGGTCTCTTGCTTCCGACCGCCGCGCTGACCGGCCACGTCGAGCAGGTCTACGCCGACCGGCCATCGCTGACCGCATGGACGACCGGAGCCGTTGTGACGACCGTCTCCAACTTCCTCAAGTCAGGCGCCAAGAACGTGCCAGCGCTGACGGCGACGCGGATCGACGCGTCCGGAAAACTCGCCGCGAAAGGCACAGTCGTCCTGACCGGGGTCGGCCTTGCCTGCACGAGCCCCGCTTATGTCGCCGCCGAGGCCAGCTACGATCCCGACGTCAAGCGCATCGGCGTGCTTGTTTCCGGAACGTGCGAATCGTCGAACAACCAGCGCGGATTCCTCGCGTTCGCCCGCGTCCACCCCGACCAGGCACCTCTGCCATCACCGAAAGTGGCGATCGTGCACGACGTTCCCAAGGCGGCCGCGACGACCGCGACCATTCGCGCATTCCGCGTGGCTGAGCTGCCGGGCAAGACGCACTTCCTCGCGGCCTGGGTCGCTCCGGGCACGTCGGTCATCAAGCTCTTCCGCATCGAGCCGAGCGACGACAGCTCCTTCAAGGGCGTCGACCTTGGTTCGGTCGCCGGCAGCTTCTCCGGCCAGGGCAGCGCGCTCCCGATCGCCGCGTCCGGCGGGTTGTCCGAGCTGGTCATCGGCCCCAAGGGCGAACGGTATTCGCTCGCCTGGGAAGGTGTCGGGTCGCTGTACATGATCACGGCCCCGCTCACGAAGTAGTCCGACCAACGCGGGCAGGCCATGCACACCGTTCTTGTTCGCACCAATCTGCGCTGCAACCAGCGATGTGGGTTCTGCCACGCGCGCGCCGACAGCGATGACCCGGCGTATTTCGGCCCCGAGCCGGTCATCGCCCGCGTCGCTCAAGCGCTCGAAGACGACCCGCAAAACGTGGTTCTGAGCGGTGGCGAGCCGCTTTTGCGAGATGACATCCACGAGCTTGTGACGCGCGCCTCCGACCGCGGTTCGAGATCGGTCTGGCTCGAGACGAACGGCATGCTGCTCGCCTACCCCCACGCTGCATCCAAGCTCGCCGCGGCCGGTTTGCACGGCGTGATCGTGGCCCTCAACGCCGTCGACACGCAATCGGACGCGCTCACCTCCCGACCCGGCGGTTTTCGATATACGTCGCGCGGCATCGCCGAGGCGATCGGCGCGGGGCTGGCCGTGCAAATCAGCGTCGCGATCACCGCCAAAAACCTGCGCGATGTGCGCCTGTTGCCGGGCGAGATCGGACGACGGTTTGGGCCACAGCAAGGTCTGCCCGGGGTCGCTGGTGTGGTGGCACGGGTCGTCACCGAAGCGCCGCCAGGATGGGTCGCCAGGCTCGATGATATGATCGGCGCGCTCGAAGGCCTGGCGATCGGCTGTCGTGAGGCGGGGCTGCCCCTGCGAATCGACCCCGCTCACGCCTTGCCGCCTTGCGCTCTGCCCCGGCGCCGACGTTTTCCCGAGCTCGTCGCCGCCCGTTCGATCGCCGCGGGCGGTTCGGTGCGGATCGACGCGTGTGGGGATTGCGCCGCGCAGGGCCAATGCCCGGGAGTACCGTTGGCAATCGCAGCCGACAGCTCGATCCCCGAGCTTGTGCCGCTCGACGAAACGGCCGCGCGATGGCTGCTCGCGCGGGCTCAGAACAGCGGGGATAGCGAGCTCGACGGGATCCTCTCGACCGGGCGGTATGTCGACGCCGATGGAGAGCACCGCGATGAGCGCGTCGTGCGGGTCAACTTCCATTGCAACCAGGCCTGTACGTTCTGTTTTGTCGACCGAACCCGCCCGCCCGTCACCGCAGGACGCGTGCAAGCCGAAATCGAGCGCGCGGCGGCCGATGGAGTCGGGCTCTTGTCGCTGTCCGGCGGCGAACCAACGCTCGATCCACGCCTCGCAGACCACGTTCGTCTCGCCAAGAGCCTCGGCCTGCGGACCCAAATCCAGACCAACGCGATTCAATGCGCAGAGCAAGGGTACGCCGCGGCCCTCGCGGACGCTGGGCTCGACGAGGCGTTCGTGTCGCTCCATGGCGCGACCGCTGGCGTTTCCGACGCGATCACCCGCCGCCCGGGCACCTTCGACGAGACGCTGATCGGCACCGCGAAGCTGCTCGATGCGGGCGTGAACGTGCGACTGAATTGCGTGATCACCGGCGCGAATGCGCGGCAACTCGCGGCGATTCCCGACCTCGTCCACGATCGTTTTGGCAGGCGCGCAGAGCTCGTCTTCTCGTGGGCCAGCGCATCCACGGGCCTGGTCCCGGTCCGCGCCGACATCACGCCGCGCGCTTCGGCCGTCGTCCGCTTCTTGGTCGCGGCGGTCGATCGCGCCGAGGCGCTGGGTTTGTCGTGGCGCGGGTTGGACGGCGAATGTGGCGTGCCCTTGTGCGTCCTACCGGCCGAGTTGCGTCCGCTCGATCGTGTCCCGACGCTTCGGACCGTCGAGCCGCCCGATGGTTTTGAGAAGACGGCGGTTTGCGATGGGTGCGCGCTTGGCGACCGCTGTCCGGGCGTGCGCTCGTCCTATGTCGCGCTGCACGGCACCGATGAGCTCGCAGCCGTCACTTTGGCAGCCGCTTCATCGGCTTGAAACGGGTTGAACCAAGCAGCCGGCGGGCGGTGTCGAGCGTACGTTTCGGCGGCCAACCGGACAGCGCTACGAGGGACCGCCCCTTTCGCCGCGCCGTTCGGTTCGCGCCGTTCGCCCATTTCTGCACGGCCGACCACGCCTCATCCGCGTCGCGGTCCGAGTCCCAGGTCGACACCCAGACCAGCGCTCTTTGCTTGCCCTTGCCGTACAGCACCCACCGGTCGCCACCCCAGCCGGCCGCCGCGTCTTCAGCGGCGTGTTCGTCGAGGAATTCGCCAAAGAATGCGCGCGCACCAAGCTCGCCGAGCACGTCATGCCAAAGTCTCTTTCCGCCCTTGCCGAGCGCCGCAGCGACGTTGGGTGGCGACACCAGGATCGGGTGGTCGGGCAGCTGGCGTAGGAGCTTACGGGGGTGCAGCACCTGTTCGGACGACAGCGGCGGGCGCCGAAACAGCCCATCCACCGCGGCGAAGGCGTGTCGTTTGCCCACAACCATGCACATCTGCAGACCGTCGACGTAGGGCACGGTCAACCGGTCCTGCAACCAGCGTGGCGAACGCGCGAGGGACGCTGTGTCCGGGAGCAGCCCCACGCGCGCGATCTTCATGATGAACTTGAACAGCACGCCCATGGTCTCGCCGCTGGCGAACAGCTGGTCGACGCTGCCGGAGCCACGTTGCTCCATCGCCCACGCAACCATCGCCGCCGTTGCGTCCCCTTCGACGAGCGATGAGATGGCGACCTCGAGATCGGTGTTGTGCGGCCGGTCCTTGCCGAGCTTCTTGAGGTTGAAGTGTTGGTCTTGCAGGGCGTGTACGATCTCGTGGGCCATCACGACGCGCGTCTCCTCCTGCGGGTCGCCGAGCAGCATCTTGCGGATCGGGTTGACGGGCTCGGTCGCGATCAGCCGCTGCATCAAACGCAGCTGGCGAGTCCCTGGGTCGTACAAGCCGGCAACTTGTTCTTCGAGCAGGTCCACGATGCCCTGGCGCAAGCTGTAGCCCGGGGGTGCCATGCCGAGCAGCGACAGGGCGCTGCCGGTGTGGTCAAGACGCAGCCCCGCCTTGCCGTGCGTCAGCTCCTTGCGCACGAACGCGCTGAG
Source organism: uncultured Enterobacteriaceae bacterium (assembly GCA_964560875.1). Classification (GTDB taxonomy): domain Bacteria; phylum Myxococcota_A; class UBA9042; order UBA9042; family UBA9042; genus CAZLMW01. Next base: position 62,770 of record CAZLMW010000006.1, on the reverse strand, counting down.
TTGGGCCTTGTTGTAGACGCCGACAGCCAGCTTCCGCTTGATGCGCAGGCCGCGCAGCTTCGACACCGACGCCATGATCTCCGCCGCCATCTTGCGCGCCAACACCGCCGCCTTCTTGCGCTCTTGGGCAGGGCTCAGCGGCGGCTTGGAGGTCTTGCCGGCCGATTTCGCGGTTTCTTTCGCGGTTTTTGGCGCGGGTCTTGAACGTTTGCTGGTCGGTTTGGCGATCGCGTCGAGCGACGGCGCAATGCAGAGCATCACGACGACGAATACCGCCCCGCTGAAGCTCCCCGAATTCGGGCTTGCGCCGCGCATCTTAACTCCTACGTTGTGGCCCCTCGACGCCAACTCATCCTCACGCGTATACGTGTCCGACGTCCGCATCCGCAACGGAGTTTCGATGAACGCCTCACTGCTTAAATCCCTGCGCGAGTCGCTCGATTCCACCCACGAGCAATACAACCTCCATTTCGCCGGCCAAATGCGCGCCACGCGGTCGCCCGACATGATGCGGCTGATGATCGAAGCGGCCGAAGCCATCTCCCGCGACACCAAGCGTGTGGAGGCCAACGGCGACGCGGCAGAGAAGCAGTCGTTGCTGGACATGTGCAGCGAACGCCTCGCGCTCTATCAGAGCGAGCTCGCCGCGATCGAATCGGCCCGCAAGACCATCGGCCGCGACGGTCTCGAAGCGGCCCTGCTGGGAACCCGGGCCAACTTCATCTTCCATCGCTACATCCGCCACTTCGCTGGCCAGGACCGCGGCACCCGCGACCTCGGACTGCTCGCCGAGATGACCGCGGATCTGCACGCCATCTCCGACCAGATGGCGGCGCTCGCCAACGGACCCGCGGCGGCAGATCTCGAGCACGATCGCGCCGTAGTGGCCGAGTACATCGAGCTGTTCAGCAACGAGCGTGGAGCGGTTCTCGCGGCGCGCGACAGCGGCACCTTGGAAGACCAGGCGGGTCGACTCGCCAACCTCGCCAACGATCAGTTCCACTTGTACTCGATGCATTTCGCGGGACGGGCCCGGGTCAGCCGCCGGCCGGAGCTGCTTGAACGCATGATCGGCACGCTCGAGTCGGTGATCGAGCGGATGAAGGGTCTGCAGCAGATCGGCCACCACAGCGAGCACAACGCCGGCAACATCGCGATCGTCGCGGAAAGACTCGCCGACTGGCGGAGCGAGCTCGCGGCGGTTCGGGAGCAGCGTCAGTCCACGCCTTTGCTCACGATGGTCGAGGCGCTCGGCGAGGCGGTCGAACCGGTCCTGGCGACCTACAACGAAGAGTTCGCGGGGCTCGATCGGCTGACCAGGGAGCTGGGGTTGCTGACCGTGCTGTGCGACGCCCTCGGCGAGCTCGAACGCCAGATGGAGCGCATCGGCTCGGTCGAGCAGCTCACCGCCAACGAACGCAACCTGCAGATGGTCCGCGACGCGATGGTGATGTTCGAGAAGGAATGGCAGGCCATCGCCGAGGCCAAGACCGAAGCCGCGCCCAGCGAGTAGCGACCGGCCGCGGCGGCCCCCCATAGTCCGCGCAGCCCCGAGGAGTGCCCGTGTTAGAGGCGAGCAACGAACTGCCAACCTGGATCTTGCTCGACGTAGAGGCCGAACACCTCGTCGACTGTTGCGATATCGCGGTCCGAGAGTTGGTCGACGCGGGCCTGTTGCCCCAGACGGAAGCCGGATTCTGCGCCGCTGCGCTGCATGCCGCCGAGGAGGCCGGACCAGCCCACCACAGCCATCACGTAGCGGTGATCGGCGGCCTTCACCGCGCGCTCGAAAAGGAACTCGCGGTCCTGATTCGGCTGGCCGAGCCCATCGCCATCGTCGGTGAGGACGACGGGGACGGCCTGCGGTTTGTGTGGGTGCTGCTCGGCGCGGAAGAGACCCATCCCAAGCTACCGACGGTCGCCGAGTTCGTGCAGCTCGCCGGGTCGACCGAATTCCTCGACCCGTTCTTGAGCGCGTCCGACGCAGCCGAGCTTCGGCAGGCGTACGCCGACGCGGTCCACAAGGACACCCACTTCGAGAGCCATATCCCCGACGAGCTGCGCCCCACGGGACGGCTCTTCGGCGGAATCATCAACGACATCAAGCGCCGTCTGCCGCACTACTTCTCGGACTACACCGACGGGCTGAACGCCAAGTCGTTCGCGTCGATCCTGTTCCTCTACTTCGCGTGCCTGGCCCCCGCGATCGCGTTCGGCGGTCTGCTCGCGGCCAAGACCAACGGCGAGGTGGGCGCGATCGAGATGATTGTGGCCACCGCGATCTGCGGCATCGTCTACGCCATCTTCTCAGGGCAACCGCTGACCATCCTCGGCAGCACGGGCCCCGTGATCATCTTCATGGGCATCCTCTACCAGCTCACCGAGTCATATGGGCTGCCATTTCTGCCATCAGCGGCGTGGGTCGGGCTGTGGACCATGGTGTTCATGCTGATCCTGGCGTTCACCGACGCGAGCTGCTGGATTCGCTTCTTCACGCGCTTTACGGACGACACGTTCGCGGGGCTGATCGCGCTGATTTTCGTCTACGAGGCGGTCGCCGATATCGCCAAGGGCTTCTCGGACCCGAACACGAGCGACGCGTCGGCGCTGCTGTCTCTCAACCTCGCGATTGGCTGCTATTTCATCGCCGGTGCGATGCGCCGCTTCCGACAGAGCCCCTATATGATCGCGCGGATTCGCGAGTTCTTCGCCGACTTTGGCCCGGCCATCGCGATCATCAGCATGACCGGCGTTGCCTACCTCATGGCCGACGTGCCGCTCGAGATGCTGAAAGTGCCCGATGTGGTCGGTACGAGCACCGGACGACCGTGGCTGGTCAACCCGCTCGAGGCGCCCAAGTGGGTATGGGCGGCGGCGGCCATCCCTGCCTTGCTGGTCAGCATCCTGCTGTACCTCGACCAGAACATCACGGTGCGGCTCGTCAACGCCCCCGAATACAAGCTCAAGAAAGGCGCGGGCTACCACCTCGATCTTGCGCTCGTCGGCGTTCTCGTCGGTGTCTGCAGCATGCTCGGGCTGCCGTGGATGGTCGCGGCGACGGTCCGCTCGCTCAATCACGTGCGCTCGCTCGCCCATGTCGAAGGGTCGGTCGGGCAGGAGAGAGTGGTGTCTGTCGTCGAAACCCGGGTCTCGGCCCTCGGCGTGCACGTTCTGGTGGCGCTGAGTCTGCTGGCGCTGCCGTTGCTGAAAATCGTGCCGATGAGCGTGCTGTTCGGCCTGTTCCTCTTCATGGGCATCTCCGCGATGGGCGCCAACCAGTTCTTCGAGCGCATCCGCCTCTGGGCGATGGACCCCAAGCGGTACCCGCCGACCTATTACCTGCGCGTCGTACCCACGCCCATCGTCCACACCTTTACGGCGATCCAGACTGTCTGCCTCGCGGTGCTGTGGGTCGTCAAAGCCAGCGCCGTCGGCATTGTCTTCCCGCTGTTCATCGCCCTGCTCGTGCCGGTGCGCATCGCCATGGGCAAGTGGTTCGATCCCGAACACCTCGCGCTGCTTGACGCCGAAGAGCAGCCCAGCGAAGAGGTCGATCGGGAAGGCGCTTGAAGGCGTTCGCGGAAGAGGGCGGCTAAACGCGGCTAAACGCGTTCGATGATTGTCGCGATGGCCTGGCCCCCGCCGATGCAGAGCGTGATCAGCGCCGTGTTCAGGTTGCGGCGTTCGAGCTCGTCCAGCGCGGTTCCAAGGAGCATGGCGCCGGTCGCACCGAGCGGGTGACCGAGGGCGATCGCGCCGCCGTTGACGTTGACCTTGTCGCGCGGCACGTCGAGGTTGCGCATCAGCTGCAGGGGCACGACGGCGAACGCCTCGTTGATCTCCCACAGATCGATGTCCGACGGCTGCATGCCCGCTTTCTTCAAGGCCTTGCGCGACGCATCGGTGGGCGCCGTGAGCATGATGACGGGCTCTGCGCCAGCGGTCGCGACCGACACGAATCGGGCCCGGGGCTTGATGCCGTGGGCCTGCACGAACGCCTCGCTGCCGACCATGACCGCGGCTGCGCCGTCCACGATGCCGCTGCTGCTGCCTGCCGTGTGAACGTGCTGGATCTCGCCGACCTGCGGGTAGCGAACGAGGGCGAGTTGATCCAGCGTTTCGCCGGCGGGACCGGCGGCGTGGGCCCCCATTCGTGCGAACACGGGCTTGAGGCGGGCGAGGCCGTCAGCGGTTGTACTGGGACGCGGATGCTGATCGGCTTCGAGGACGATCTCGCCGGTCTCGGGGTTCTTGACGCCAAACAGGCTCGACTTGAAGTAGCCACCTTCGACAGCAGCGCCGGCGTAGTGCTGGGACTGCAGGGCGAACGCATCGAGCTGCTCGCGCGAGAAGCCTTCGAGTGTCGCGATCAGGTCGGCGCTGATGCCCTGCGGCACCTGGATGAGCTTCTTGCGCAGGTGGGTATTCTGGCCGTCGATACCGCCGCCGTCGCTGCCCATGGGCACGCGCGACATACTCTCGACGCCGCCGCCGATGACGCAGTCTTGCTGGCCGCTCATCACGCCCATGGCCGCGAAGTTGACCGCCTGCAGACCGGACCCGCAGAAGCGGTTGAGGGTCACGCCGGTGACGACATCGGGCCAATCCGCGGCGAGAACCGCGTTGCGCGCGATGTTGCTGCCCTGCTCGCCGACCGATGACACGTTGCCGATCACCACGTCGTCCACGCCGGCGGGATCGACGCCGCTGTGGGACGCGATCTGTTGCAGCGTTTGGGCGAGGAGCTCTTGCGGGTGGACGTCGCAAAGACCGCCACCGGGACCGCGTTCGCTGTGCTTGCGACCCTTGCCTCGGGGCGTGCGGACCGCGTCGATGATGTATGCTTTGGCCATCTGTTCTTCTCCTCCCGGCGTGACGCCGAATTCGTTGCTCGCTTGCCGATTCGCGGCGCCAACCGTCTAACGCTGACTTGCCCGGATCTGCAAGGGGATGCGCACGCCGTGACCGATCCCGTCGACCAAAGCTGGCGCGAAAATGCGCCCTGGGCCAGCTGGAGCGGCCGGGTTCACAACATCGCCGGGCGGCTCTTTGCTCCGCGCGACGTGGACGAATTGCAGGCCGCGGTGCGTTGGGCGGCCGATCAAGGCGTGAAGGTTCGTGCGGTCGGCGGCGGCCATTCATGGAGCAGGCTGACGGCGATCGAAGACGGCCATGCGCTCATTTCGCTGCACAACCTCCGCGGGCTCATCGGCGCGGACCTGGCCGCATGCAGAGCGCGCTTTTTCGGCGGGACACACCTGTATGACGTCAACGAGGCGCTTGCCGGGGTCGGGCTGGGACTGAGCAACCTCGGCTCGATCGACAAACAGACGATCGCGGGCGTCGTTTCCACCGCGACACACGGCACCGGGGTCGGCTTTGGCAACCTGTCGACGGCGGTCCGATCGCTCGTGCTCGTAACCGCGGACGGCGCGCGACTGCGCTGCAGCGAGGAAGAGAACGCCGACCTGTTCGCGGCAGCACGCTGCGGGCTCGGGTCGCTCGGGGTGATCGCTGAGGTCACCATGCAGTGCGAGCCGCAGTTCAACCTGCGAGGCGTCGAAGAGAAGCGCCCGATCGACGACGCGCTCGCCGCCCTGCCCGACCTCATCGCCCGTCACGAGCACGTCAAGCTGTGGTGGTTGCCGCATACCGACACCGGCATCGTCTTCATCCAAGAGCGCACCGACGCGCCCGCACGGCCCCAGCCCGTCCGCGGTTGGCTGCGAAATAAGCTGTTGAAAAACCATGTCTTTCGCGCGGGGATGGCGACCGCCACGAGCCTTGGCGTGGTCCCGTCGTTCAACCGGGTCCTGGCAGCGGCCAGCCCGGCGCGAACCGAGGTCGTCGAGCGCAGCGACAAGGTGTTCACGTTCCCGGTCGACACCAAACACGAAGAGATGGAGTACGCGATCCCGTCCGAAGCCGCCGTCGAGGCGATGCAGCGGGTGCGGGATATCGTCGCGACGCTCGACACGCCGGTCGGTTTCATCGTCGAGCTGCGTTTTGTCCGCGGCGATGACATCTGGCTGAGCCCCGCCTACGGGCGTGACACGGCGTACATCGGCGCGCTGCAACACCACGCGCTGCCGTTCGATGACTATTTCGAGCGATTCGCCGCGATGATGGCCGACTACGAGGGGCGCCCGCACTGGGGCAAGCGGCATCGACTGACGGCCGATGGCTTACGGCAGCTCTACCCGCGCTGGGACGACTTCCTCGCGGTCCGAAAACGGCTCGACCCGGGCGGCCTCTTCCTCAACAACGCCCTCGCGCTCCTGTTTGGCGAAGGCTGAAACTGGGGCTCACGAGCAGTCGCCGTTGGCCTGGCACGTCTTGCTCGCGCCGCATTTCTTGCCGTTGGGAACTTTCGAGTACGCGCATCCGCTGGCCGGTTTGCAGGAATCGCCCGTGCACGCCTTGCCATCGGAGCATGACTTCTCGGTCTTCGTCACACAGACGCCGCTGGCAGCGCAGGTCGGGTGGCCAAAAGCGTCGGTGCGCATGGCGATGAGGCCGTTGGGTGCGCTGGACTGGAAGCCGCCGATCAGGACGCCCGCGGTACCGTTTGGCAGCACGCTGCGGAGCTCCCGATTGCCGGTCGTCGTGTAGCTGCGCTGCCACCAGGTGTTGCCGTAGGGATCGAGCCGCCAAAGGGTGGCGCGCGCGTCCGTCCCGGTCTTCTTGTAGGTGTATCCGACCGCGACACTGCCGGCGCCATATGGAACCAAGCCGTAGATCTGGTCAGCGCCATCGGTCCCAAGCTTGACCGACCATGCTTGCTTAAATGCCGACGTCGTGCGCACGAGCCATGCATCGGTGCCTCCGTACTTGGTGTCGGAGGTCCAGCCGCCGAGCAACAAGCCCTTGTCGTGCATGACAGCGACGGCATCAAAGCCGCCCTCTTTGTTGGTGCTGAAGGTGTGATCCATGGCGTTGGCCATCGTGCTCGCGTCCATCGACCGCAACCATCCGGACCGGTCGCCGCCCTTTTTACGCAACCATCCGGCGATGACCCAGCGACTGCCAACCTCCGCGATGGCCGGGCCGAATTTATGGTTGCTGATGTCTCCGAACGGTTTGATCTTGTCCTTCACGGTGTGCGTCTTGACGTCCCACACGCCCAGCCAGGTGCGCCAGGTGTTGAACCCGCTCTTGCTGTAACCGGTGAAGACGACCTGGGACCCGGACTGGGTCGGCATCAGCCCGCGGGCCTCGGCGTAGGTGTCCAGCGGCGTGTACTTGCCCCAGCCCTGCTGCGCGCCGCTCTTGCCGATGTGGACGAAGAGCATCTCGCTGCCGCCGATCGATTTCTTGCGCCAACCCGCGAGCAGAAAGCCATCGCCGGCGATGGGCAGCGCCGCCATGTAGCGGCCGGTGGTCGTGGTGTAGGTGTGTTTCCACGTCTGGGTCGCGTTGTCGACGATGCCGTGAGCGGTCGGGTAGCCGCCGCTCTGCCCGGCGACGACGAACTGGCCGTGTCCATGGGCGATCGCAGCGCCGTCGGCCTCACCGGTCGTGGCGAAAGCCTTGGTATAGACCTTGGTGGCTTTGCCGATGCACTTGCCGCCTTCGCAAAAATCGACCGTGGTGCACGCATCACCGTCATCGCAGGTGCCGGCGATGGGTTTGTTCGAGCAGGATCCATCGGACGGATTGCAGATATCGACCGTGCACTTGTTCTTGTCGTCGCACTTACCCTTGGGCAGACACGCATCGACGAACGTGTCCGATGGGCCGAGGTCTGGAGCGCCGGCGTCGACCGGGCCGGAGTCAACTGGACCCGAGTCAACAGGACCCGAGTCGATGGGGCCGGAGTCGATGGGGCCAGAATCGATGGGGCCAGAATCGATGGGGCCAGAATCGATGGGGCCGGTATCTGGGGGCCCCGCGTCGGTCGAGGAGCTATCAGCGCCGTCGGAGCCGGTATCTGGGGGACCCGCGTCGGTCGAGGAGCTGTCAGCGCCGCCGGAGCTGGACCCCGAGCTCGAGGATGAGCCCGAATCGGTGACCTGGCCGCTGTCAGTCGCCGCCGTGTCCTGCGCGAAGTCGCCCGCATCAGGTGTTTGTTCGGCGCAGGCACAAAGCGCCAACGCGCACACGGCAACCACGGCGTGGGGGGAGGTCCGAGTCATGCGACTAGAAAACCTGTTTTGTCCGCCGGGAGCAAGCCGTAGGATGCGCCGGGCGGCGATCATCGTTTGGTCCACGACACCCAACGCGCCGCTGCGCAGATTTGCCAGCGCCGACTCCCCTGAGCTACGTACGTACTGACCGCTGCGCCGTTATCATCGGCGGCAGAGGCCCCAGACGAGGAAACAATGAGCCGACCTGCACGCGACCGCAACGAAGCGCTGTCCCAATACGACGGGGCGAGCCCCACGACGATGAGCTGGCTCGACGACGGCAGCGTGGCGATCCACTGGAACGACGGCGAACACAGCATCTACACGCGCACCTTCCTGCGTGAAAAATGCCCTTGCGCGACCTGCAAGGGCACCCATGGCCCGCCGACCACGCTTGTCGAAGCCAAGCCGAAGAAGAAAGGCAGCTTCAACATCATCAGCGGCCCGCGGCCGGCACCGCGCCAAGCAGCCTTCGAGATCAAAGCCGTCGAACCTGTGGGTCAATACGGCATCCGGTTTACCTGGGGCGACGGGCACGACACGGGCATCTATGCGTTTCGTTACCTGCGGCTCATCAGCCCGACCGACGACGCTGACGACAGCCCCAAAGATTCAAAGCCGGACGACGCCGCATGAGCGAACGTGACTGCGGGCGCGCCATTCACGCGGTGCTCGAGGCCGTCACCGAGAAGGTCCGTGGCGCCGTCGTGACGCGCGAACGGAGCGACCACGGCGAGCTCGTCTTCACCCACCCGCTGCACAACGCGCTGTGCAAAGTCCTCGTCGAGCCGCCGTCGCAGGCCGCTGGAGTTCAGACGACAACGATCGCGGTGATGGTCGCGGATTGGGCGGTTTTGAGCGGCCAATATGACGCGGTCCAACAGCTGCTCCGAATCAACGCCCACCTGATGACGGGCGCCGTCGCGATCCTGCCGATGGACACGTACGAGCAGGCGGTCGTGTACGTGCGACGTCTGCCGACTGTCGCGATGAGGCCGGCCGACGTGCTCGGGACCGTCGATGACCTCGTCTGGGAATGGGCACAATCGGGCGGCGCCACGATCGCGAACGTCGGTCAGCGCGAAGCGTAGGTGGCACGGGAGCAACGATGGCCGAATCCGCGCTGGATGGTCCCATGACAGGGTCATCGGATGGCAGCCAGTTGACCGCTACAGCCCTGCGCGACCCACCGCTCGTCCCCGGCTGGCCGGTTGTCGGCAGCATGCTGGAGTTCAAAGAGAGCCCGGTCGACTTCCTGGTGGATCACACGGCCGAACTCGGCCCGATCTTCCGCGTCAGAGCGATGGGCGTTTCGGTGACCGTGGTAACCGGCCAACACGCGACCAAGCTGATTCGCACCGCCAACACGGGGCTTATGCATCGGCGCGGCATCTTCGACGCGTTCGCTACCGAGGCCTGCGTCGACATCTTTGGCGTGCAGGGCGACGCCCACCGAGCGCTGCGCAAGCTGATTCGTCTCGGCTATTCGCGGCAGGTGGCGGCGCAGTTCACCGGTGACATGGCCAAACGGCTCGGCGCGATGGTCACGCAGCACACCCCCGGCGACCGCGTCGAGATCCTCGATTTGGCGTCGCGGATGGTGCTCGACTGCATCATGACCGCGCTGACACCCCATGATCTGCGCGATTGGATGGACGACATCGTCCGATTCGGCAACGACGTCATGATGCCCGTCGGGATCAACGCGACTCTGCGAGCGCGGTCCTGAAGGCTCCGCAAGTTGTGTTCAGCGGAGCCCTCAGTATTTGCAGTACTGGCAGGGCGCGTGGTCGGCCGACTTCTTGCACATCTCCTTGAGATGATGTGGCGGCGGACATGCGCCCCTCCACTCGTCGCGTTTGCCGTCGCAGTCGAGGTCCAGCAGCACTTCCTTGTCGAAGGACTCGTAGACCTTGAGCTCGGTTTCCTCGCGCGTATCCGGCACCAGTGAGACGTGTCCGTACTGGTCGCACGTGGCCTTGTCGCCCTTGACGCGCACGCGATGATAGCCGGCCGTAAGAGATTCCTTGAGCCACACGGCGGACAGCTCGCCGGGCGTGTAGATCAGCGCGCGGCCGGGAGCGCCGCCGATCAAGCTGTCGACTTGGGGGTCGAACGCGCCGTCGTTGTCGGCATCGGCATACGCGACGATGGTGCCGAGCGCGTATTTGCCCTGCCCCTCAGACGTGTGAATGAGGCGGTCGTTGGGCGGCGTGAAGAGCACGACCTGGTAGCGCGCCGGGAAGCTCGATGTGAGGACCATCGACTGCTCAAACGCGGACATGGTGGTCTGCATGCCCTCGCTCAGGCTTGTCACTTCCCAGACGAGGGCGAGCCGCAGTTGACCATCGGGGAGCTTGACCGTGCCCGTTCCAGGCGGCGTCTTCGGTGGCTTGCTGCCGGCGCCGCCCCCCTTATCGCCCCTCGGTTTGTCGCCGCCGCGTTTATCACCACCGGCGCCACCTTGGACCTTGTTGGGGACGATCTGCACCTGGCCGCTGAGAACCAGCATCGGTTCGCCGTGGTACTCGTCATCGACAAGCGCGACGTTGCATGCCGGCAGGGCCGTCATGGCGAGGAGCGCGCATCCGGCAGTTATGGACGTGATAACAGACACTTTGCGATCGGGCATGAGCTTATTCATGGCAGAAATACGTTGATAGCTGCGGCGCAGAATGGCGCGACCGGGTTTTCCCAAACGGCCTGCCCATCCCGCTGCATCTGCATGGCGTAGACATCGATTCCGCACTCAAGACCGACGGTCCAGTTGGACTGCGGCGCGAATTGCATGGAAAGCGCTGGTGACGCGCGGTAGACCCACTGATCGCGGTCGGGAGCGGCGCCTGTTGTGGTGAAGCGCTGCATGATCCAGTCACCGCCCAGCCTCACTCCGAGGCCGACACCCGCGTTGAGGCGCGGCAGGTCGAAGATGCGGAAGATGCCGAGGTCGGCGCCGAGCATGCGCTGTTGCATCGTCAGATCGGTGTTGGTTGAGTCGGCCTGGCCGTACCGCATGCGAAGCTGGAAGCGCGCGCCTGACGTCTCGACCCCCAGCCCCACACCGCCGAACAGGCCCGCGGATTGGCCGGAGAGGACGGGCTGACTGGCGATCGTCATCAGACCGACGCTGAACGGGTTGGATTCGGTGAGCCCGCGACGCACGGTGCGGCCATAGGGCATCCGCTTCATCGTCTTGCGCGAGAGGCTGGCCCGGCCGCCGCTCGCGATGGCAACCGTACCCTCGTGGACCATTTTGACGCCGCGACGGCGCACCAGGTAGCGGCCGCGAGGCAGCAGGACGTCGGTCTTCCTGCGCGCGCGCAGCTCGGCGACGACAGTGCCGCCCCGCGTGGTGTCCATGATGACGTAAAAGCCCGCGTCGTTGAGGCGAAGGCGACCCTGGCCGGTGGCGGCGCCGGTGCGTGTCAGCGTGAGCTCCTGCTTGCCCTTGATGCGGAACGAGTAGGTCGGATGCTGGACGAATCGCGTGCGGCTCGTGGCGCGCAGAGTCTGGGAGTAGGCGTAGTGGTAGGCCTCGCCGATGGTGACGCGCTTGTCGGCGCTCGCGTCGGCCGCGCCGCGCAGGCCGTTGATCAGGTGGTGGGTGAAGATTCCGCCGTTGAGTCGTTCGCTTTCCTGCGCGTCTTCGCCGGCGGACGAGCTGGTGATGATCGCGGTGCCGGTGCTTTGCAGCTTGTCTTCGACGCGGATCTCAAAGGGTGCGGCTGGTGCGGCGCCCTTGACGCGGGTCATGCCACCGGACCGGCACGCGTCGACGACGAACACGCTGACGTCCGCGCCGATGCCGGAAACCAGCTTGCGCAGACGCCGAAACGGCATGCGAGATGCCCCGAGATGCAAGGCGTCTACGGATGCGTGGCCGCTGTAGTAGACGAAAAGCAGCGCTTCGACTTTGCCCTTTGCACGCTTGCGACGGACGCGCTCGCCGATCCCGGCGATCACCCGCTCAAGCCGCTTTGCGTCGGCGCCGCGGAGCAGCAGCAGGTTCTCTTCGGTGACGCTGGCGAGGCGAACGAGGACATCTGCGACACGCTCAGCGTCGCGCTCGGCATAGAGCAACGGCGTTTCATCGGGCTGACCATCGTTGCTGCCAATCACGACGGCAAACCGAACCTGCTCGGCGGCCGCCTGGGCGGGAGCAGCGAACGCCATGACGCTGGCTATCAACCCGATGATCGGAGCTATCACGCGATAACGACTCATCGCGCACCTCCGTCCGTGGCCGATGCGGTCGCCGACACCTTGGTCAACACCGTCTCCCGCTGGACGCATTCGGACAGCACCACCGGCATCGGATCGGACGCATCGAGCGCGCGCGCTTCACGGGACATACGTTCGCGCACGTCATCGAGCGAAAAGGGTTGCTGGCAGGTGATCGCGATGAGGCGCTCGTGACCGGCCGAGTCGTCGAAGCGCATCGCCTCGTCGATCCGAATCGGGTCGGCAGACGCCTTGTAAGCGCGTGAATTGCCGTCGGTGTCCTGCGGGTGGCAGGCATAGACGCTGCCGGTGCTGTCGACGCCAACGATCATCACGTGTCCGGGCTCCGGCATGCGCAAACGGAAGCCGATGCGTTCGCCCGGGCGGACAGCGTCCCCGGTATCGACGCGACGCACCGCGGCTCCGTCGTGCACAAAGAAGGCCACGCCAAAGGTCGAACCCTTGAGGCGCACGCCGTCATCGTAGCCGTCGTCGGGGCCGACAGAAAGCACCGCGAACGCGAGGCTCGCAGCAAGCGCCGCAGCGACTGGCGCCAACCAACGGCGCGCGGCCCGATAGCGCTCCATGGACACCACATTGGCGGAGGTTTCGGCAGGAGCTTCGGCAGGAGTTTGGGCGGAAGTTCCGTTGGAAGTTTCGGCAGACGTGGCTGCTTGAGACACGGGTCGAGCGGCTGCAGGCGGAGAAAGCTGGACCGAGGCGTCCCATTCCTGCGCGGAAGCGACCTCAGCAGCGCAACGCGCGCAGGTTTCGAGGTGCAGACGCGCGATGCGCAGGTCCTTGTCCGTCTCGTTGAGCACGATGCGGTCGATCGCGAGTTCGGTCAGGTGTCCAAGCCACCCAAGGCCGGCGGGAGGCGCGAGTGACACGGAAGCATCGGCCTCGCGCGCACCGGAAACACGTCGCTTGCAGACGAGGCACGTCGCGATGTGCGATTGCAGCGCGCTCAGACCGGGCGAACCGGGCGGATCATAGAGCAGGCGGTCGATCGCCAGCTCCGTGACGTGGCCGTCGTGTCCCAAACCGAGCGCGAGGGCTGTCATGGCAGCGCCTCCGCCAATCGCGCGTGTTCGACGATCGCCTTGAGACGATTGCGAACCGTCGCGGCCGAGACCCCGAGCACCTTCGCGATGTCGTCGTGGGTCATGCCGTCGAGGTGATAGTAGATGCCGATCCTGGCCAGTTCGGGGTCGAGTGTGCGCCACAGGTCGCGCAGGACCGCCTGGCTCTCCTGGTCGGCGCGCTGGGAACCGACGCCCGGGATGACGCCCTGGTGCTGGGCGAGGAGCTCGGCTCGTCGGCCGCTGTTGCGCAGCCGGTTCAGGCAGTGGTTGGTGGTGACGCGATAAAGCCACGTCGCCGGCGAGGAAGCCGCCCGGAAGCCGTCCAGTCTTTCGATGACTCGTACGAACACTTCGTGCACCACTTCTTCGGCCTCGTGTTGGTCAAAGAACCGCCGCGCGCGCCGCAAGACCATCGGCGCGTAGCTGACATAGAGCTCCTCAACCGAGGGGCGTGGGACCGACTCACTCAGAAACCCACCTCAGGTCGGCGACCCCCTGGCCGCCGCGGGGATGGTGGGGAGGCCCCAGCACGACACTCGTCGCACCGAAGCCTCCCCATCCCCCCGAAAACGTGTCACCGGGTTGGGATGGGCCGGCTGCTGCCGCCGGCTCCATCGCCCGGCTGTCTAGTTGCCGCCGCCGCCTTTGCCGCCGCCGCCCTTCCCGCCGCCGCTGCTGCCGCCGCCGCCGCCGCTGGGAACGCATGTCTTGTTCGGGCTGCACTTCATCGCCTGGCCCTTCGGATCTTTTGGGCAGTCGCTGTCGGTCGTGCAACCAGGGACGCACTTCTTGCCCATTGGAGTCGTCGCACACACACAGCTCTTCGAGCCCTGCGGGCACTTGCCGCTGCATTCGGAATCGGCCGTGCAGCTTGCCGGTCCTTGCTGACCACCGCTGCTTCCGCCCGATGAACCGCCGCTGGAGCTGCTGGAGCCGCCGCTGGAGCCGCCCGACGAGCCGCCCGACGAACCGCCGGTCCCGGACGGGCCGCAGTGGCCTTGCTTCAGGCAAATGAGCTGCTTTCCGTCTTTGGTCTTCGGGCAGTCCGAATCGGCTTTGCATGTCGGCGCGCACTTGCCGCCGTTGGGGGTCTTCGCGCAAACGCAGGTTGCGCCCTTGGGGCAACTCGTCTTGCAGTCGGCGTCCGCCTTGCACGTGTTGCCTGCCCCGCCGCCGCTGGAGCCACCGGACGACGTTGCGCCGCTCGACGTTCCACCGCTCGACGTTCCACCGCTCGAGGTACCGCCGCTCGACGAGCCGCCACCCTGCTTGGGCGCGCAGAATCCGTCTTTGCTGCAGAGCAGCTGCTTGCCGTCCTTGGTCGTCCAGCAGTCATCGTCCGACTTGCAGCCCGGCAGGCATTTGTTGCCCTTGGGCGTCGTGCCACACATGCACGCCTTGGCCTGCTTGGGGCATTTGCCGTCGCAGTCCTTGTTGGTCTTGCACGTCGTCGCTCCGCCACCGGAAGACGTCCCGCCGGACGCGCCACCTGACGACGTGCCACCCGACGAGCCGCCCGAAGACGTGCCGCC
>CAZLMW010000006.1:14844-47706 GCA_964560875.1 uncultured Enterobacteriaceae bacterium | reverse complement strand
GCCGCCCGAAGACGTGCCGCCGCCAGGCTTGGTGCACTTGCCCTTGTTGCAGAACTCACCGGACGGGCAGTCCTTGTGCGACTGGCACTTACCGTCGTTGCTTCCACCAGGTGTGGTGCACTTGCCGTTGAAGCAGAACTCGTTGGCAGGGCATTCGGCGTTGGTCTTGCATCCACCAGCGCTCGAGCCAGCGTCGTTCAAGCCGCCGCTGGAACTGCCGTCTTCGGTCGAGCCACCGTCTGCGGTCGCGTTGGACTCCGTGCCCGGCGCATCACCGGTCGTCGACGCTTCGCAGCCCCACAGGGACAGGCTCGCGACGGCCAGCATCGTCGCCAGGCGCAAGCAGAGTTTTCGGTTCGGTGCAGTCATCGTTGTCGTCCCTCGCTACTGTGATTGGGGAGTTGTGGTTTGGTTGCTGTGAGCGCTCTCAGCCCTTGCCGCCAGACGAGCCGCCGCCGCCGCCCTTGCCGCCGGACGAGCCGCCGCCGCCCTTGCCGCCGGACGAGCCGCCCTGACCGCCGCCGCCGCCCTTCTTTTCGGGCGCGCAGTGGCCTTGCTGCGTGCAAGTCATCGTGGTCTTTCCGAACTGCGGGCAGTCCTTGTCGGCGCTGCATGTCGGCACGCAAAACTTGCCGCCGGGCGTGTCCGCGCAGCCGCATTGCTTGATATTCGGTGGGCACTTGCCCTTGCAGTCGCTGTCTGTTTTGCATGACCCGGGTCCACCGTTGCGGCCGCCGGAAGAACCGCCGCCCGAAGAGCCACCCCAACCGCCTGAGGACCCGCCCCAACCGCCTGAAGAGCCACCCTTGCCACCGGACGAGCCGCCGCGGCCGCCCGACGAAGCGCCACCGGAGCTCTGACCGCCCGGTTTGGTGCACGTCCCGTCGGAGCAGTATTGGCCTGCTGGGCAGTCGGCGTGGGCCTTGCACCCGCCGTCGGGGCTTACGCAGCTACCGTTGAGGCAGTACTGGTCAGCCGGGCAATCCTTGTTTTCGAAACAGCCCTGCGGACCGCCATCAACGCCACCAGAACCGGCATCCGCCTGGCCGCCGTTCTGCCCGGGACCATTGACCAGGTCGCCCGTCCCGCAGGCACCGAGCAAGAAAGCACACGCGGCTGCTGCAACGAGGCTGTGAAGCGACTGGGGCAAGGGGGCGGTCATGATCAATCCCGGGTGGCAAGGAAGCGTTCGGTGACGGTACCACCGGCCGTGCTGTGAATGTTCGACCCGTGCCGACAGCCGATCCGCAAGCCGTACATATTCATTCATAAACAGACAAACACCGTTCAGTCATTCGGTTTTCTTGACGATACGGCGATCCGTCCGACAGTGAATGGGTCATGGCGCGACGAAAAACGACCAAGCGTTCTGCGGGAATCCTGCTCATCAGCAAAGGTCGCGTGCTCGTGCTCCAGCGTGGCCCCGGAACGAATAACGCAGGCCTTTGGGATCTGCCAGGCGGGCAGCGCGACGACGGCGAATCCACCACCGAGGCGGCGTGGCGTGAAGCGATCGAAGAGATCGGGGCGCTCCCGCAAAACCGCGTCAATGGCCGGATCCGCGTGGTTCGCGACGGCGGCCGCAAGCGCTACGACATCTTCGTCTGTGCTGCACCGAGCCGGACGCGCAAGAAGTGGCAGCCTGCCATCGCCGAGGAACATTCGGCGTGGCGATGGGTCGACCTGAAGTGGTGCCTGCTCAACCGCACCTTGCTCCACCCGGTGTTGCGCGCGCTGTTCGACGACGCCGCGGCCTGCAAAGCACTCCGACGGGCACTGGACGGCAAACGCAGCTTCCGGCGCCGCGTAGACCGGCACGACAGTGGCGTGTTCTTGCGACCGGTGCCGCGCGCCGCATGACCTGGGGTGTGGCTACTGTCCGCAGTCCTTGAGCGTTCCGATCCACGCCTCGAGCAGCTTGATGCCCGCTTGGTGCGCGATTGTGACGCCCTTGTTGGGCATCTTCAGCTCGGCGTCCGTGGATTTCATGCGCAGCACCAGCACCGACTTGGCCGCGGCACCCAGCGCGATGAGCTTGGCCCCGGCGACCCCGAAATCGCCTTCCTGCGGCGACTTGTCACAGGCGCCGGTCTGCTTGAGGGTGCGATCAAATCGCAGGTCCATCTCGGTTGAAGCGCTCGCGCCGGGCTGGTGGCAGGACGCGCATTGCACGTGCAGGTAGGTCCGTGCGCGGGTCGTCGCGTCGCCTGAATCGACCACCGGGTCGTTGAACACCGTGTGCTTGGCTGCGCGGTCGTAGTTGCCGAGCAGCCCGCCGTCGAGCCAGACATCGAGCTGGTTGTGACCATCGTAAGGCCCCTTATCGACATGGCTATCGAGCTGCGCGTTGGACAGGCCGAGCAGCTTGCTGCCCTTGTCGGCGGCGTGGCAGGCCCCGCAATCGTCCATGCTCGGGAATACCCAGTTCACGTTGCCGGCGGCGGTCTTGTACGTCTGCTTGGCGCCGTTGATCACGAGATCGGCGTCCTTTCCGTCGGCCCGCCACTTGTAGGTCAACATGCGCCACCCATCGCTGCGCCGGACGATGAAACGGGTCTCGTAGGGGACGTGGTTGGCATGACCGGCGGGCGCTGCAGCGTCGGCGAAGAAGTGCTTGACCGCGATCGTGCCGACCGGGACCGACCAGGGCGCGGTGTCGTCGGTGGCTGCGGTGAGCGGCGGTTTGGCTTTGTCCGGCTTGGCGCCTTTGGGGGTGAGCAGCCAGCGCTGTTTGGCGGCACCATCGCTCCACAACGGTGCGTTGACGCCGAACGCAACCATGCCAGTGCCGGGCTTGAGCGGCGCCGTGGACGCGAAACAACCGGTGGCGGATAGGGTCTGTGCGACGGGGTTTCCAACCGGGACGCCCTTGGCTTCGACAACGCGGAAGATGCGCTGACCGCCGAAGAGCTGGGTCATGTACACCTCTGCATCACGATCTTCGCCAAAACTCACTGGTTTGTATGATGTATCAAGCACCTCTTTGGTGTCGAACGTTCGCTTTCCAGCTACCACCTTGCTGCGCGTCAACCAAAACCGGCCCGTCACATAGTCGGCGAAAATGTAGGCCCCGGTCAGGCCCGGATATTTCTTGCCGCGGTAGACCTCGCCACCGGTGATCGAGCGTCCCAGCGGCTGCTTGATCTCCGCCACGGGCTCGATGAGCGTGCCGTCGTTGCAGTTGGTCGACGGGTTGAAGCAGTGCTTGCCCTCCATCTTGCGCCAGCCGTAGTTGCCGCCCGCGACGATGATGTCGACCTCTTCCCACTTGTTTTGGCCCACGTCGGCGGCCCAGATCTCCCCGTTTTCGCGGTCCACGGCCATGCGCCATGGGTTGCGCGTTCCCCACGCATACGTCTCGGGATGGTGCTTGGCGTCGTTGACGAACGGGTTGTCCTTGGGGATGCCGTAAGGCTTGCCGCCGGGGCCCTTGGTCACGTCGACGTCGATGCGCAAGATCTTGCCGAGCAGCTGCTTGGGATCCTGGCCTGCGTTGAGCGGATCGTTGGCCCAGCCGCCGTCGCCCATGCCGATAAGGAGCTTGCCCTTGCTGTCAAAGAGGACGTGGCCGCCATCGTGGTTGCTGTACGGCTGCTTGATGACGACCAGTTTGCGCTCGCTCGCCTTATTAAAGAGGTCCTTGTTGGGGTAGGCCGTGAACTCGCTGACGACGGTGTTGAACTGCCCGGTGGACGTGTAGTTGACGTAGATCGTCCGCTTGGTCTTGAACTGCGGGTGGTAGGCGATCGACAGCAGCCCGCCTTCGCCTTTGGTGTTGATCTGGTTGCGCAGGTCGAGAACGCGCGTCTTCTCGGTGGCGTTGTCGTCGTTGTCGAAGACGTAGATCTCGCCAGGTCGCGTCGCCACGGCGAGGCGGTTGGTGCCGTCGTGCGGGTGCGTGATGTGGATGGGTTGGGGGATGCCGAGCTTGGCAAACGCGGGGACGAGCTTGATGCGCGATGGCCCGGGGAGGTTGCCGTCGAGGTTGCAATTCGACTCGCCAACGCCCGCTGGCAGCAGCTTGCCGCACCCTTTGCACGTCTTGGCGGGCCCCTTCGGCTTGGTGTCCGTCAGCGCGCCATCGACCTGGCCGGTGTCGTCATCGCCCTTGTCGCCCGTGTCGGGCGTACCGGTCTGAACCTGGCCGCCGCTGTTGGACGAGCGGCCGCAGCCTGAATAGCCGAGGGCGAGCGCGACAAGCACGATGGTTAGCAAGCTGACGAGGCGCTTCATGGGCACGATTCCGGCGTGGTGTGGGGCAGACGCGGCGAACTATACCGCCGTCTCGACTTGGCGGAAGAGTCGGTTTGTGTCGGCTCCCAACAGCCGCACGAGACGTCAGAACCCCAAGGCGATCCCGACCGTTAGCGGAATCTGCCGCGTGAGACGGGCTGCACCGCCTCATCACCGCTGCAAAAGCCGCCAGCCGCGCCGACTGGTAGCGGAATCGTCATGTTGCGCTCGCCGGACGGCTACGGAAGACTCGCGGCCCGATCGCAGCCGACGCTGCACGCCACGGAGATGCGCATGTTCGACACCGTTGCCGCCCAGTTCCGCGCGACCCTCGACGAGATCCGTCAAGCCGGGCTCTACAAGGACGAACGCGTCATCCAGACACCGCAGGGCGCCGACATCGGCGTGGCCGGCGGCGACAGCGAGGTCGTCAACTTCTGCGCCAACAACTACCTCGGGCTCGCCAACGATCCGCAGCTGGTACAGGCCTGCAAGGACGGCCTCGACGAATACGGCTACGGGCTCTCGTCCGTGCGCTTCATCTGCGGCACCCAGACCGTGCACAAAGAGCTCGAAGTCGCCGTCTCCGCGTTCCTCGGCATGGACGACACGATCCTCTACAGCTCGTGTTTCGACGCCAACGCCGGCTTGTTCGAGACGATCCTGGGGCCCGAAGACGCGATAATCTCCGACGCGCTCAACCACGCGTCCATCATCGACGGCGTCCGCCTCTGCAAAGCCAAGCGCTACCGCTGGCCACACGCCGACCTGGCCGAGCTTGAAAGGATCCTCGAAGAGACATCCGATCGGCGGCGTGTACTCATCGCGACAGACGGCGTGTTCTCGATGGACGGCGACATCGCCAACCTCGAAGGCATCTGCGACCTCGCCGACAAGTTTGGCGCCATGGTGATGGTCGACGACAGCCACTCGACCGGGTTCTTCGGTCCCACCGGACGCGGAACCGCGGAACATTGCGGCGTTGTTGGGCGCGTCGACATCATCACATCGACCCTGGGCAAGGCCCTCGGCGGCGCATCCGGCGGCTTCACGAGCGCGCGCCAGGAGATCGTCGACCTGCTCCGTCAGCGCAGCCGGCCCTACCTCTTCTCCAACAGCGTCCCGCCGCCCATCGTCGCGACCGCGCTGGCGTGCATCCGCAGGTTGAGCGAGACAACGGCCCTGCGCGACCGACTCGAAGCCAACACCGTCCGGTTCCGCGACGCGATGACAGCGGCCGGGTTCGCGATCCGCCCCGGCACCCACCCGATCGTCCCCATCATGTTGGGCGAAGCGCGATTGGCCGTGCAGATGGCCGACGAGCTGCTCGGGGAAGGAATCTACGTCATCGGGTTTTCATATCCGGTGGTGCCCAGGGGCGCGGCGCGCATCCGCGTGCAGATCTCGGCGGCCCACAGCGACAAACACATCGACGACGCGGTCGCCGCGTTCGTCAAAATCGGCAAGAAACTCGGCGTGGTCAGCTGATCCACGACCGCCAAATCGGCCGGCTTCCAACTCGGCTGACAGGCATCTCGGCTGACTGGCAAATCGACGGACCGCCAAATCGACGGACCGCCCGCAGCTCGAACGAATTGTACGGAACCAAACAATGCACCGACGCTTGATCCTGTCCCTCGCCGCAACGCTCCTGGTGGGCGCGGCATTTCCCCTCGTTGCCTCGGCAGATCCGATTCACTGGGATACGCCGATCGAGTGGACGCCGTGGGACAAGGCCGAGGCGAAAGCCAAGGCCGAAAACAAGCCTATCTGCCTGGTCGTCTACGCGGACTGGTGCCCGAAGTGCCGCAAGATGGCGCCGCTGATGTCGGACCCGGCGCTGCTTGCGGCGAGCAAGAACGCCGTGATGGTGCTGCAAAACGACGAGGAGAGGCCGGGCTGGCTGGCCGGACGCTTTGGGGCCTCGGGCAACTACGTTCCGCGCATCTTCTTTCTCGACAAGGCCGGCGCCATCGACACCGCGATCAACAGCGGGCACCCGCGCTTTCCGTTCTTCTACCGGCCCAACAGCGACGGGATCTCCAAGCTGACTTCGTCCATCCAGACCGCTGTCACCAAAGCTGGCGGTCCCGCCCAGGCTGCCGCTCCCCAAGCTGCCGCCCCCCAAGCTGCCGTACCACCGGTCGCACAGGCCCCGGCTCAAGCCGCCCCCGCCCCCGCCGCCGCGAACACGACGACCGGCGACTCTGGCCCGCTCGGCTCCAGCGACCTGCCTGTTTTGCTCGGGCTGGTTTTGTTCGCGGTCGGCCTCGTCTGGTTCATGAGCCGCGGCGACGGTGCGGAGTCGAAGTAGGCTCGGCGAGACAGGTCCACGTCATGGCAGTGACTCGCATCGAATCGATCGGCGTGCTCGGCTACGGGCGCTTCGGACGGGCGTTCTGTGACCTGGTCGGTCGCGCGGGCGTTCATTGGAAAGCGCTCGATCCCCACGTCGACATCCCGGCCGCACACCGCGCAGATTCCGTGGCCGCGCTGACCGATGACGTCGACGCGGTCTTCCTCGCGACGCCGGTCCACAGCTTCAATAAACGGCTGAGTGAACTGGTTGCCTGGGTTGGCCCCGAGCACATCGTCGTCGACGTCGGGTCGGTGAAGTTGGGGCCACAACAGGCGATGGAAGAGCTGCTCGGTGATGCCGTGCCCTGGGTCGCGACGCACCCGTTGTTCGGACCTGTGTCGTTGGCGCGCGGTGAGAGGCCGCTCAGCGCCGTCGTTTGCAGCAATGACCGCCATCCCGACGCCGTGCGCGCCGTGGAAGACCTCTATCGGCGGATCGGCTGCGACGTTATCGGCCAGGACGCCGACGCCCATGACCGCAACATGGCCAACACCCATGCGCTGGTCTTCTTCATCGCCAAGGGCCTGCTCGAGCTCGGCCCGCAGCCGGACACATCAACCGCTCCCGCCTCCTATCGCGCGATCGCCCGCGCCGTGGAGGCCGTGCGTTCGGATGCCGGCCACCTCTTCGTCACGATTCAAAACGACAACCCGCACGCTGGACCGACGCGGCGGCGTTTTCTCGACGCGCTCTCCGACGTGGACGAACGGCTGCACCTCGCCGAGCCACCAGCGCGTGACAGGGCGATCGCTTCGAGCTCGGGTGCGGCACGCAGACGACGCGGCGATTCGCTGGCGATCCCCGGCCTCGACGCGCCCGCCGCCGACCTCGTGCAGACCCGCGAGCTGATCGACGAGCTCGACACCGAGTTGCTGCAGCTGCTCGCCCGACGCGCGACCCTGGCCCGACGCGCCGCCGCATCCAAGGCCAAGACCGGCAAAGCCGTGCACGATCCGCAGCGCGAACGTGAGCTCCTCGACGACCGAGCGCAACGTGCGGCGGAACTTGGGCTCGATCCCGGGGCCATTCGCGACATTTTCGTGGCCATCATGCGCCAATCCCGCATCCTGCAGCGCCGCAGCAACGAGCACCTCAGCGCCCGTCTTCGTGTGCCTGCGAGCCGCAACCCCGTCGCCACCGACCCGGACCCGTCATGATCATCGTGCTCTCTGCCGAACAGGCCGATATCAAGTCCGCCGTCGCGCATGTGGAGCGGGCAGCGGCGCGTTTCAATGGCATCCAGACCCGGACGTTCTCGTTCGCGGGCGACGAACTGGCGTTCAGCGAAGTGCACCTCATCGGGCAGACCGCGACCGTCCCTGACAGCGCGTTCGAAGACCTGCCCGGCGTTCACCGCGTCGTCCGCGTGTCCCGCAAATACCGCCGCATCGGCCGCCATGACGCCAGCGACGGCGATCTCGGGTTCACCTACAACGGCGTCACATTTGGCGGAAAACACGTCCAGGTGCTCGCCGGCTTGTGCGCGGTCGACTCCCGCGAGTCCGTGCGCGAGATGATGGCGGCGCTGCAACAACATGGGCTGCGAACGACGCGCATGGGCGCCTACAAGCCTCGTACGAGTCCTTACGATTTCCAGGGGCTGGGAGCGGACTGCCTGCCCTGGGTCTTCGAGCTGGCGGGCGAACACGACATCGGCGTCATCTCGATGGAGGTCACCCACGCGCGCCACATCGACGAGATCACGACCGCGCTGGAACATGCGGGCAACCCGACCGGCGTGCTGCTCCAGATCGGCACGCGGAACACGCAAAACTTCGAGCTGCTCAAGGCGGTCGGTCAGCAACCGCGCTTCCCGGTGCTGTTCAAGCGGGGCATGGGCATCACGCTCGAAGAGTCGCTCAACGCGTGTGAGTACGTGGCGTCCGAGGGCAACGCGCGCATCCTGTTTTGCCTGCGCGGGGTCAAGACGCACCTGGGCGACCCGCATCGAAACCTCGTCGACTTCGCGCATGTGCCTGTCGTCAGGCGCCACACAAGGTTGTCCGTGTGCATCGATCCGTCGCACAGCGTCGGCAGTTTGGCGCGCGACCCCGATGGCCTGCTCGACGTGTTTACGGTGACCGGCCAGGGCGTGCTCGCGGGTGCCACGAGCGTGCTTGTCGACTTTCATCCGGCTCGGGAACGCGCGTTGTGCGATGGACCTCAAGCCCTCGAACTGGACGAGCTGCCCAAGTTGCTCGACCTCGTCGCACGCGTCGCCGAATTGCGCGCGTCACTGCGGAGTTAATCGGTGATTCTCGAAGCGGCCGGACTCATCAAGCACTACGGCGACCATGTCGCGTTGCGCGGCCTCGACTTGCAGGTCGACGCGGGCGAAGTGTTCTGCTTGTTGGGCGCCAACGGAGCCGGCAAAACGACGACCATTCAGCTCTTCCTGGGCTTCATCGAGCCGACGGCCGGCAGCGCGAAGATCAAGGGACTCGAGGTCCGCGACCACGGCCTGCAGACCAAGCGCGCGCTGGCTTACATCCCCGAAAACGTCATGCTCTACCCCAACCTCACCGGGTTGGAGAACCTCGACTACTTCACGACGCTCGCCGGCTGCAACGACGGCGATGAACAAGGGCTGCGCGCCATCCTCGACCGGGCCGGGTTGCCACCAGATTTCGTCGAACGCCCTGTCGGCACCTACTCCAAGGGGATGCGGCAGAAGGTCGGCATCGCCATGGCCATCGCCCGCAAGGCGGAGCTGCTGCTCCTCGACGAACCGACTTCCGGCCTCGATCCGAAGGCGTCCAACGAGTTCTCCAACCTCGTGGCGTCGCTCCGCGATGAAGGCGTCGCCGTCCTGATGGCCACGCACGACCTGTTTCGTTCGCGGGAAGTCGGCACGCGTATCGGGATCATGAAACGCGGGCAGCTGGTCGACGAGTTCGCGGCCGCCGACGTCTCGCACACCGATCTCGAGCGCATCTACCTGCAGCATATGCACGACTGAAGGCTCGACGCTGTCATGTCCAGATCGCTGGTCGCCACCATCGCCCGCAAGGAACTCCGCGAGATCGTTCGCGACGGACGCCTGCGCGTGTTGGTCGTGCTGGTCGTGATCCTCGGCGCCGCAGCGCTCGCGTTCGGGGTCCAACAAACCCTGCGCGCCCAGCACGCCCGCGAACATGCACAGGAACGCGCGACCGACCAGTGGCAGACCCAGGGCGACAAGAACCCGCACGTCGCCGCGCACTACGGCACCCACGTTTTCGCGCCCACGAGCACCGCGACCGCGATCGATCCCGGCGTCTCCGCGTTCCTCGGGCAGTCGGTCAAGGTCGAAGCGCATCGCCGCAACCTCGCGTCTCATTCGCGCGCCCAGGACGGCGCCGGCGTGCAGGGACTCGGCGCATTCTCGGTGGCATCGGTGTTACTGCTGCTCGTGCCCTTGCTCATCATCGCGATCGGGTATGGCGCGTGGAGCCGCGAGCGCGAACGCGGAACGTTGCGGCAATTGCTCAGCACCGGCGTCGATCGGAAGACCTTGCTGTGGGGCAAGGGAGCCGCCCTGCTCGTCGTGCTGTTCGCCCTGCTCACCCCCGCCGCCGCTGCGATTATCGGGGTCTTGTGGTGGCTCGGTGGCGGGGACGGCGACACGATGCTGCGCCTGGCCTCGCTCGGAATCGGGTACGGCGTGTATTTCGCGACCATCGCCGGGCTGACCCTCTATGTCTCGGCCGCCGCGCGATCCTCCCGCGCCGCGTTGGTGGCCCTCGTCGCCGTCTGGGGCGTGTTCTGCCTCGCGATGCCCCGTGTCGCCTCCGAAGCCGCCGCCGTTATCGCGCCACTGCCCAGCCGCGCCGAAGTTGGGCGGGCCGTGCACAGCAGCCTCGCAAATGGCCTGGACGGCAAAACCCGGCGCGAAAAGGGAATCGAGGCGATAACCGTGGAATTGATGAAGAAAGAGGGATTGTCAGGGACCGGAATGTTGGTCGCAGGCTCATTCATGGCCGGGCTGGAGTTGCAGGCGGAGGCCCAATGGGAAGACCGCGTCTACGACCACCACATCCGTGCGCTCGACGCGAAGATCGCCGCCCAGGAGCGCGCGGTTGCATGGTTCGGCGTCCTCTCGCCCTACGTCGCGATGCGCGCGCTCTCCGCCGGGCTTTGCGGGACCGATTACCACCATCACAGCCGCTTCACCGAGGCCGCTGAGGCGTGGCGCAAGGGGCTGGTCGACCAACTCAACGAAGCCTTCGCCAAGAAGGGCGGCGCAAAGGGGTGGGACTACAAGGCTGGCCCCGACCTGTGGCAGAAAGTGCCGCCCTTCAGCTACTCGGCTCCCGCAATTGCACAGGCCGCTGCGACGCACCTGGTCAGCATCGTGGCGTTGTTGCTCTGGCTGGTCGTCGCCATCGGTCTCGCGCTCGCATCGGCCCGCCGTGTGAGGGTCGTATGAACGCCTGGCGCACCGTTCTCAAACTCGAGTGGCGCATCCTCGGTCGCGATCGGGCGTCCGCGATGATGCTTGTCGCATTCGCCGTCGCCGTGGTCATCGCTGCCGCCGCCGGTGGACGTCTCGCCCAAGGCACTCGAGCGGCGCAACAAAAGGCTGTCAGCGATCACCAGGCCCGCTACGAAGCGACCCGAAAGGCGCTCGACGTCGCCGCCGCTTCCAACGAGCCCCTCGCCGCCAGCGATCCGCGCGATCCGCTGTGGATGGGAGAAGAAGGCGCCGCGCAGCTCATCGTCTTGCCGCCCAACCCGCTCGGTGCCATCGCCGTCGGTCAGCGCTCGCTGCGCCCCCAGTCCTTCGCTGTATCCACCGCAGCCCACCTCGTCAGCGAGCGGGAGACAGAATCCGCCATCGTCGGACCGACGCGACTGCTATCCGGCGCGTTCGATCCGGCTTTCGTTTTCGTGGTCTTGTTCCCGCTGCTCGTCATCGCGCTTTCCTACGAGCTCCTGAGCGGCGAAAGAGAACGCGGAACGCTCGCCATGCTCCTCTCCCAGCCGGTGTCGCAGCGCGATCTCGTCGGTGGTAAGGCCGCGGCACGTGCCGTCCTCGTATGTGTGTCCGCGCTCGTGCTCGCCGCGATCGGTCTAATCGTCGGCGGAGCGGACCTGGGACAGCCCAACGCGTGGCTGCACGCTGCCTTGTATGCCGCCGTGGTGGTCAGCTGGGCGCTGGTCTGGTTCGCGGCGTCGGTGTTCGTCAACGCGAGAGGCGGGACATCGGAGCGCAACGCCCTCGTGTTGGTCGGCGGCTGGCTGGTGTTCGTCGTCGTACTACCCGGGCTCGTCCACGCGGCGATCGACTCGGTCGTGCCACCGCCATCGCGCATGGAGCTGGTGCACGAGACGCGCGAAGCCGCCGACGAGATGGAACGCAAACTCGCGGGCCTCCGGGGTCGCCATGACCGCAACACCAAGACCCGCAAGTACGCCTCCGAGCTCATCGAGGTCAAAGAAGCCCTCGCCAAGCGCGCCGCGCCCGTCGTTGAAGAGATGCAAGTCGCGCTCGACCGCCGCGCTGGCCTGCTCGACAACCTGCGGTTCTCGTCCCCTGCGCTTATCGTCCAGGTCGCCCTCGAAGACATCGCCGGGTCCGGCTCCACGCGCCATCGCATCTTTGAAAAACAGGTCGACGCCCACCACCGCGTGTTTCAGAAGCACTTCTTCGCACTGGCGAGATCCGGCAAACGTTTCGCCCCCGCCAACACGCCTTCCATCCCCGGCTTTGCGTTCGAAGACCAGCCGGTGAGCGAGCTCGTGACGCGGGTGGCTATCGGCGTGTTTGTGCTGCTTCTGTTGGCAGGGCTGCTGCTCGCCGGAGCCTGGCCCGCGCTGCGTCGTGTCGGTCGCCTCACCCGCTGACAAACCGCGCGCTAGACAGCACTGGCGCGAATCGGCACGCGATCGCTATCCTCAGTCCATGCGAAATATCCGTCTGTCCGACGCGTCAGCTTCACGACGCGCAAACGCCCCCCTCATCCAGCTTGTCCTGGTCGCTGGTTTGGTCTTGACCACCGCCCCTGCAGCCTTTGCCGCACCGGCGGCGACGCTCCAAGTCCATGGCGTCCTCCGTGCCACCGGCGGCGGACCGGCCAGCGACGGCGACTACCTGATGACTTTCGCCCTCTATGCGAAAAAATCGGGCGGTTCCGCGGTGTGGCAAGAGCCGCCTACGATCGTCACCATCGCCAACGGCAGTTTCGCGCACACCCTCGGCGCCACCAAGTCCCTCAGCCCAGCCGTATTTGCGGGCGGCGCGGCCTGGCTCGGCGTCACCATCGGCAAGAACCCGGAGCTGTCTCGCTCCCCGCTGACCGCCGTCGCCTGGTCCCACATGGCCCACCGCGCATTGGACGTATCGTGTACAGGCTGCGTCAGCGCCAGCGAGCTCAAGCTCGACGGCGATCTCGACCTCGGCGCCCATGGGCTGAAAGCCGGCAAGCTCACCGCAAGCGCGATCGTAGCCAGCTCGGTGACAGCAGCGTCATTCGTCGGCGACGGCTCCAAGCTCACCGGTATCAAGAGCCCCGCTGGGGTGTGCGCAAAGAAGGGCGAGGTCGTGCGCGGCATCGGCGCGGACGGGTCTTTGATTTGTATCGCCGCAGTCACCGGCACCGATTTGCCTGCCGACGGCCTCGGCAAGGTCTCCAACAAGCTGCTGACCAACGTGTTCAATGACGCCGTCGCGGCAGCCAAAGTCCCCGTCCCGATCCCCGACAACAACCCGCAAGGGGTGGATCTGACGATCGATGTGCCCGATCTCGGGATCGCGCGGAAGCTTACAGTCGACGTCAAACTCACCAACTCCGACGTCTCCAAGGTGTCCGTCTGGCTGTTCGATCCCAACCTCACCAAGTACGTCGTGCACGACAAGACCGGGTCCGGCAAAGCGCTCCAGCTCACCGTCCCGCCCGGCAAGCTCGTCTCCGGCAACCTCGACACCTGGCTCGGCAAAAACGCCAAAGGCACCTGGCGCCTCCGCGTCATTGACAGCGCTTTCGCGACCAACAAGGACGACGGCGCGGTGCAAGCCTTCTCGATCACCATCCAGACGCTGTCGACCAAGAAAGTCGCCGCGTCCGGCAACCTCGTCGTGCACGGCGTGACAGATCTGAAAGGGGGCAGTCGAATGCAGCGTGCGGCCGCCCACCCCGGCAAGTGCATCGCGAGCGAGTTCGGCCGGTTCTACGCAAACACCAAGGACATGACCGTCTACATCTGCAACGGCCTGTCGTGGCGCCCCATTTCCATCGCAGAGCCGCCCAAAATCCCGCCGAAGAACTGCAAGGAGATCCTCGCCGCCGACAAGAACGCCAAGAGCGGCGTGTACACAATCAAGCCCGCCGGACTGACGGGCGCGGCCCTGAAGGTCTATTGCGACATGAAATACGACGGCGGCGGCTGGACGGTCCTCGCCTACGCTCCCAACCGCACCCGGGGCCTGACCTACTCGATCTCCAAGGACACCGGCACCGTGGGCGACCTCACCAAGGGCTGGCACCAGATCGCGACGGCCAAAAAGCTCAGCGCGCTGACGTTCACGCACTTCAGGGGCCGCTACGGGTACGTCGAGACCCAGAGCGGGCTTGCGCAAACCGGCAAGGTCTTCGACGTTTGGGTCGATTACGTCGCGAAGTGGGGCACCAAGAGCGTCGGCGATCTCAAGGCCAGCAACTTCGCCAGCAACTGGACCGTCAAGACCATCGGCGGCGCGACGTGCACGGCGTGGTATTCCCTGTTCAGCCTATTCTGGGATTCGCTCGCGAGCAGCGCGAAGGGCGGCAAGGGCGGCCACAACTACTGCGGCTTCTACAGTCCGGGCACCAAGAGCGAGGGCTGGTGCGCCCAAGCCTACAAGGTCAATTCGTGCAACCGCGGCGGCCACGCCAAGTTCACGTGGGCTTGGTACATGGTGCGCTGATGTGAGCGACTGACCGCCGCCGATGAGAAAGCCGGGCTAAACGTGCGTTTGAACGCCATCGGGTTCGCTTGCAACCGGCCGGACAGTTGCATAGCGTCTGCTTGTCCCACTCACCGCATCGCCGCAAAGCGGCGCCGCAAATCCACAAGGTACTGGCATGAAGAATATATGTGTCGCGATGTTCTGCGCGTTCAGTTTGGCGTTTTCAGCCGGCTGTGGCTCCGATGACAGCGGCGGCGGCTCGACCGGCAGCGGTTCAAGCAGCGGCGGCGGCGCGTCCAAGGGTCCTACCGCGGGACTCCGGGCGGCCATCTGCGCCGCCGAAAAGCGATGCGGGGCGACCCTCGGCTTTCCCCATGCGAGCGAAGCAGCGTGCGTCACCGGGCTCGCCGGGGCTGCCCGACTCGATGCCTTCGTCACGGCCAAGACACTTACGGTCAACGCCGATGCGGTGACCGCCTGCACCAAGGCGTTGGCCAGCAAGTCATGCTCCGTGCGCGCACTCCCCGCGGCGTGCGCCGCCAGCAAGCTCTTTGGCGGCACGGTCGCCGATGGGGAGTGCTGCGATGCCGATGTGGGCTCGGTCGGCGCAATCCGGCCCCGCAGCAGCTGCAAGGCCGGATCGAACTGCAACGCCGGCAAGTGCACTGCCGCCGCGGACAAGACGTTTGGGACCGAGGGCGGTGGCTGCAACAACGACGCAAGCTGCGACGTGGGGCTGCGTTGCCTGGATTCGAAGTGCACCGTCGGTGCCGCTCCGGGCGAGGCGTGCGTCAAGAACGAGAGCTGCGCGCCTGGCCTCAAGTGCGGCGGCGCGTGCGAGACGCTGACGGCTAAAGCGGACTGCGAAGGCACGCCCGCGTGCTACTTCTTCGACACGGGTGACGCTGGCTCGTCGTGCATCGCCAACGGCAAGACCGGCTGCGCCGCTCCAGCCAACCAGACCGAGGACGCATGCAAGAAGGCTGGCGGCGCCAAGAACGTCTGCGCGTGGGCCGACAGCAAGTGCGTGGGCAAGACAGCATGCGTTCCCAACGCGGGCCTGCACATGGGCGACCACTGCAAGTTCGACCCGTGCAGCGCCCCCCTGCTGTGTATCTCCGACAACGCGACGCCGCCCAAGAAGACCTGCCAGGTTCCACCCACCAAGGTCGGCGATGCATGTGCGGGCCCGTGCGGAAGCGGCCTGGTCTGCACGGCGGGCAAGTGCGCGACGCCACCTGCCGTGGGCAGCGCCTGCACCACATCCGCCGAGTGCCTGCCCAACGTGTGCGTCGACAAAGCGTGTGCCGTTCGCGGGGCCAATGGCGCCAAGTGCAAGGCTCATGAGCAGTGCGTGGCCGGCTTGTGCCGAAAAGACGGCACCTGCGGCGCGAGCGTGTGCGACAAGACCAGCGGCGGCGATCTCTGCGACGGCAACAGCGTCTACCTGTGCAAGGGCGACTGCCCCAACAAGGAATTCGACTCGGACGCCAATGTCATCGATGTCTGCAAGGCGTTCCCAAAGCCGGCGACCGGCGCCTCGACAAAGCACGACTTCTGCGCCCGCGTGTTGGACAAGTTCAGCAAGAAGTACGTGACCTACAAGTACAAGTGCACCCGCGAATCGGCGGGCGCCAGCGGCACCGGCAACGAGTGCAAGACCTGCGACTGCGAAAAGACCTGCCCCTGACGGAAACAACCCGCCGACAGGAGCGCTCCATGACAGCCAACATCCAACCCGTCGCGCTGGTCATCGGCGTGGGACCCGGCCTCGGTGGCGCGGTCGCTCGTCGCCTTGCTTCCGACGGCTTCCAGGTCGCCGTGGCGCGCCGCGACAAGGCCAAAGCCGCCGCGCTCGCCGAAGAGGTCGGCGGTTCGGCGTACAGTATCGACGTCGCCGATCCGACATCGCTCGACGCGGGCATCGATGCCGTGGAGCGCGATCTCGGGCCTCTTCACACCGTCTGCTGGAACGTTGGCGGCGGTGTCTTCGGCAAACTCGACGACCGACGGCTACGCCCACGCGGTCAGCTTCCTCGTCGCCCAGCCGCGGGGCGCGTGGACATTCGAGCTCGACATCCAGCCCCACGTCGAGAGCTGGTAGCGCTGGATCCGACAGCGCTGAAGACGCGGTGGTTGCGGGCGCTCGACGCAGCCGAGGTGTTCATCGCGACCCGCCCTGCGGACCAGGCCGGAAACGCTCAACGGGCAAGGTACAAGGTAAGTCCTTTTTCCTGGCGTTTCGTGCCTTCACAGTGATCGGGCTATTCAGTACAATTACGCACTCGGCTTTGATGCACTCATTTGTCACTTCATGCATTCCGGGCGCATCGCTCGGGGAGGCTCGCATGTGCCCAACCCATGTGGCCGGATTCGCCCTGATCGTCGCGATTTGTCTGCCCGTTGCAGCCGAAGCCGTCGGGGTGGGCGACGACGTGCTGATCACGCTCAACAGCGGAGCGATGGTGCGGGGCGTCGTCATCGCCACCAGCCAGAACGGCTACCAGTTGCGCACCACGCAGGGGGTCAAGACGGTCGCATACACGTCCGTTCAGCGGATCGAGGCGTTGAACCAGGTCCGCCGGCAGCCGCAGAGCCCCGTCGTTCAGCCGCTTCAACGCAGCGCGCCAATTCCGGCCCGTCCACGACGTCCCAGCAAGGGCAAGGTCGCGACGGGCTGGATCCTGTTTGGCGTCGGCGAGTTGGTGTTCATCACCGGTCTGGCGGCGTTCGAAGCGCGCGCGGAGGAGGCAGGCGCGACGTTTGTGTTGGCCGGCGTTGTGATGGCCAACGTCGGGCTGACATTGGCGATCATCGGCCACGTTCAGCGGGCGATTCAGCGAGGCAAGATCAGGCGTTGGGAGCGAAAGTACGGCAATGCCGCGAGCGCCACGGGGCTGGAGTCGCTCCGTTTGGTCCCGACCATCGGCGCCCGCGGCGAGTCCGGGTTGGCTGTCAATATGAGGTTCTGATGGGCGTCAGGACCGGGTTGCCCGACCGTTGGTATGTGCACCTGGTCCATCCGGTGCTCGGTACCATCGCTGCGGCCCTGACCGATGTGGCCGACGACGACAACCCGTGGTCTGTGCCACGAACGGGCCTCGGTGGTGCGATCGCGGTGCATGTCGCTCGGGCATTCGGACGGCGGCGTTGGCACAAGCGGGCCGGGCGCTCGGCCATCGCAGCGTTGGAGGCGTACAACCAACGCGCCCATGTTCATCCGGGCAGCGTTCGTGAGCGCAGTCGGCTGTTGCGGGCCGACCTGCGCTGGCTGGACGTTGTGTGCAAACAGCTCGCCGACCACGATGGCGCGTTGGTGAGCCGCACGCTCGGCCGCATGCTCGGCCTTGACGTCGACCTTGGCGAAGCGGCGATCCCCGAATCGGTGCTCTTCATGCGCGCCGCCGTGGCGGCAGGCGTCATTGTCGGCGATGTCGACGACGCGACCCACGCGGCGCTGGACCAATACGTGACCTGGCTTGCGTTGGCGCGCGAAACACGCGCAGACGCGCTCGACAAAGACCTCTGGGACGGCGCATTGGGCGCGATCGGGCTGCGCACTGCGTTTCCCGAAGACCCCCTGACCGCAGCCCAGCACGAAGCCGACCTTGCGTTGGCCGCTCTCCCCACCACCGCGGCATCAAGCCTCTTCAAGTTGGCGATCGATCGCAGCGCAACCGACGAGCAAGCTGCGCATCGCCCGCCGGCATGGCTGCCGGAGTTGGCGCCCATAACCTCGTCGGGATTGACCGGATTCCGGGTCAACGGCGCGCTTGGCCATTTTTGGGAGAGTTGGCGAGAGCCGATCGAATTCTCGATGGCCCGCTTTCCAGGCGCCACGTCCGCGTCGCTGCGCCGTGCCGCCGAGTACATCCAGCGCAGGGGCGGTAAACGCGTGCGCCCATTGGTAGCCGCCGCCGCGGCCGCGGCTTGCGGCGCCCAGCCCGATCGCGCGATATACGCGGGTGCCGCGATCGAATGGCTGCACCAGAGCAGCTTGCTCCTCGACGACATCATCGACGAGGCCCCAATGCGACGTGGCGGCCAGACACTGCACCTGGCGACGTCACAGCGGTTCACGACGGGGATCGCCGCGATCTTGCTGGCGCGCGTGCATAACAGCCTGCATGCGATGCATCCGGAGATCCGCAAAAGGATGTCGCAGGCGACGTCGGCGCTGTTCGCGGGCGAGCGGCTCGAGCTGCTGCATACAGCAGACGTGAACCTGACCATCACCGACTATTATCGCATCATCAACAACAAGACCGCCGAGCTCTTCAGCTGCGCTGCGGCCGTGGGCGGACTGTGCGTGCAAGCCGCGCCAAGGCGCGTTAAGGCGCTGGCCGACTTTGGGCGCGAAGCCGGGCTCGCGTTTCAAATCGTCGACGACCTGCTCGACTACATTGGTGATGAGCAGACTCTCGGCAAGACACCAGGGACCGACCTGCGCGCGTCGAAGGTGACGCTGCCGCTATTGCTGCTCCACAGCGAATCCGGAGGTTCGGTGGATCTTGGCGATATCCTTGGCAAGGTCGAGGCGCTTCCGGAACTCGTCGGCATGATGCATCGCCACGACGTCCCCGCCCGCTGCACCGCCCGCGCCCGCAAACACCTGGCCAGCGCACACGGAGCGTTGGAACGGCTCCCCGGTAGGGACGGCGTGAAAGTGCTCGAAGAGCTGTCGACGCTCTTCGTCGACCGGCAGCGCTGATGTTTGGGACGCCGCATCCACCGCCATGATCAACGCCATTCTCGACCTGCGACGTCGGTCGCCAATAGGCCATCTTAAGCGGGTTGGCGCGTGGTTCGTCGGCATGGTGTTCATCGTTTTTTGCTACGGACTGGGCAAGCTCAATCCGCTGGCTTTGCCCACGCTGGCTGTGCCACTGACCGAGCTTGATCGCGCGATCCCTTTCATTCCCTGGACCGTTTGGCCCTACGGTACGGTCACCGTGACCGCGTTTATCGCCTGGTTGCTCGTGCCCGATCGCCGCGCTGCGGCTCGGTTCGCCGTGGCCATCGCGGCTTGTTCCGTGGTGTGTTGCCTCTTCTTTATCGCGGTTCCGACCGCCTATCCGCGCCATCTTTACCCGACGCCGATCGGCGTAAGCGCCACGCTGACGGAGATCGCCGAGCTGCGTGATGCAGACAGCCCGACCAATTGCTTCCCCTCGCTGCACGTCGCGCTGGCGTGGGCGATCGCTCCAACGTTGATGCTGCGCCTGGGTCGTTTCGGCCCGCTGATCGCGTGGGCATGGGCCAGCGTGGTGGCGGCCTGCACGCTGACGACCAAGCAGCATTTCGTCGTGGATCTGCCTACGGGTATGGCCATTGGATCGGGCGCGCGGTGGCTCGCTGTTCGTTGGCTGCCTGATCACGCGGCCGTTGCATTGCGCCGCGCGGCGCCGACCGTCCAGCCAACACGCATCGCGGTCGCCGCACCGGCCACGCCCGACGCCGACGTCAACACTGGGCCAGCGTTGGCTGCGGTGGATCCGCTGGTGGTCGCCGCCCTGCACGAGTTGGCTTGGGCGCAGGTGACAATCGCAGGGCTCTTTGGGCGGCTCGCCACGATCGACGGTGCTGGCGCGGACGTGCGACGCCTGGGTGCCGCGATGGTGCAGCAGCGGCTCGATCTCGCCGATGCGCTGATCGAGGTCGGGACGGCTGCTGGGCGTGCTCAGCGGCGTCCCGGGGTCATCACCACGCGTCTATTGTCCGAGCTGGACACGATCGACCCGAGGACTCGCGGCGATGTGGCCTACGCTGCCGCCATGGGGCTGACGCTGAGGGCCGTTTGCGACGATGTCGCGCTGCCTTGGCTGGCCACACATCCCGCCTTGGACGCGACGACCCTCCCCGCGCTGTCGGCCCAGGTGCAGGTCCAGCGCGCGACCGTCGAGCGGGCCGAGGAAGGGATCTTCCGGGCGTGCGCCACCGGCGGACTGTCGCTTTTTGCCGGCATCACAAACCCCTCGGTCGTGCGCCTGTTTTGGCAGCTGCCGACCATCGCATTGTCCGTCTTCGCCCTCGCAACGGCGCGGCGCGGCGAGCACGGGCGGCTGGCGCTGACGTTGCGAACACTGCAGACCCGACTGCGACAGGCCGCCCACGCCGGGTCAGCGCAAACGGGGGTGGTGACCTGGCCGCGCCTGTATCTTAGCGCTGCGCGGCTGTCGGTTCGTCTCGCGGCGATTCCGTTGGCATTCAGGGCAGGTTTCGCCGCACCGATGCGTATCTTCGTGGCCATCACGGATGGGACCGCGGGCTGGCTTCATGGCGACCAGTTGCCGGCGCGTCGCCGCGCAGAGCTGGACGTCGCAGCATGATCACCGCCGGGCTATGCCGGTTTGTCCGGTGCATGGGTTGGGTCGCGACGGTCTCGCTGGTCGTGGCGTGCGGCGAGCGCGCGAAGCCGCGGTTGTCGGCGGCAACATCGGCGGCGCTAAGCGTCGCCACCTACAATGTCAACCACGAGCGCTTCGCCCCGCAAACTGTGGCGGCGGCGGCCGGTCTCGATGTGGACGTCATGTTCTTGCAGGAGGTCACGCAGCGGTGGCGCGGCGCCCTGGATCGCGCCCTGGCCGGTCGCTACAGCCACGTGCGCTACATGCTATCGCCGCCCGAAGGTGGGATGGCCGTCTACAGTCGTTTTCCGGTGCGATCGGTCCGTTTTGCCATCGAAGCTGAAGGCCTCTTTCCGGCGTGGTGCCTCAAGCTGGTGACGCCGCATGGCCCGCTGCGGATCATCGCAGTCCATTTGCACCCGCCGGTCGACGAGTACGGCATCGTATCGGGATACCTGACGACCGACGACGAGCGCGGCGCCGAGATGAAAGCTCACCTTGCCTGTTTCGACGCAGCGCCTGATCTGGTGGTCGGCTCATTCAACGAGGACTTTGGCGAAGCGACACGGGCGGTCGCGGCCCTCGGTCTCGGGCAGGCCCAGATGGCGGCCCGCGTCGTCAAGCCGACGTGGCGCTGGCCGACGATGCTCTATGACTTCGAAGGTCGACCCGATCACATTATGTACGGTCGTCGACTGGTCCCCGTTGCCGTCGACGTGGTCGACGGCGGCGCGTCCGACCACCTGCCGCTGACCGCTGCTTTCCGTCTCAGCGAGTCCGGCTCGGGTCGGCGGGATTGACGTTGCGCTGGTAGACGGTCGCGTAGAGCAAGCCTCCAGCCATGGCTTGGGAGCGCGCGGGCCCAAAGCCGAGCTCCCGGAGTATTGGGCGCGGATCGACCAGCGCCGCGGCCTCGATGTCCGTGGTCAACTCGAACGCGCGGTACAGCGCACACAACCACAGCCTCTGAC
Organism: uncultured Enterobacteriaceae bacterium; assembly: GCA_964560875.1. Classification (GTDB taxonomy): domain Bacteria; phylum Myxococcota_A; class UBA9042; order UBA9042; family UBA9042; genus CAZLMW01. Next base: position 25,929 of record CAZLMW010000006.1, on the reverse strand, counting down.
GCCAGCCGCGCCAACCTGGTCCCGGCGGCGCGAAATCGACCACATAGAGTTTGCCATTGGAGTGCAGAGACGTGCCGATCCGGCCAAGCAGCGACCGAAGCGACGCCTCTGCGAAACAATCGAGGACGAAAACGGCAACGACGGCGTCGTACCGGTCTTGCTCGAGCACCACCGTCCGCAGGTCGGCGTGGACCCACTGCATGACGTCGAGGCGGTCGGGAGCGACCTCAGCGATCCGACGCTTCGCCCTGTCGAGCATTTTTTCGCTGCCGTCGATGCTGGTGGCGCGACACGTCTGGTTGCGTTGCAGCAGCGCGGCGAGAAAACGACCGTCACCATCGCCGCACAACAGCACGTCGTCGGCATCGTCGAGGGCGTCCAGGCACGCGGTGCGGGCCGCTTGCAACGCGCCCCCGAACGTCAGGGCCTCGAGCGGCTGATAAATGCGGGCGAGATGATCAAAACTGCGGAGCAAACCGCGGTTGTTGCCTGAGGCGTCAGGTGTCTTGTCGTTCATGCCACCGCCGCGATGGCGATAGCGATCGGGGGCGCCGCGAGCGCTGCGTCCGCAAGAGTACGCACAGGGTCCATCGGCAAGCGCGGCGCAAAGTACGCCAGCAGCGCGGTCAACACGCCCGCCCCTGCCAGAGCTATCCACAAGCCGGGGTCGGTGCCGGACAGCCCAAGCGCCGCGACCGAGAACAAGGCGACCACGACTGGCAGCGTCTGCACGCCCCGACCGACCCGGCCCCGTCCCTGGACCGGGCTGGGCTGCCCCAAAAGGGCGTCGACGTGGCGCTCGCGGACCGAGATGACCAGCACGTTGGCCCACACGAGCGCACAGAACGCGACCAACGGGGCGAACAAGCGGCCCACCCAGGCCGCGTTGGCCCAGATGAAAAGGGTCACAGCGGCGCTGAACATGACCATCAAGCCCGCGGCTTTATAGACCTGCGCGCCGCGCCCAAGCGACGCCATAGCGACACGCAGAAAATACAACCCAGACGCCGCGACCAGCGCCAGGCCGCACAGCCATTCGAGCCAAGTCAGGCGCCACACTGCAAGGGCGAGACTGCCGCAGAGCACAACGGCGATGCCCACGAGCAGGCCAGAGGCGTGTTTGCGTGCGAAGCGATGGCGCGACGTCATCGGCGCGATCGGGTCCATCAGCCATGCATCGACGACACGATCCCAGGTCCAAAACATCCAGATGGGGGCCGCGAGCAGCAAACGATGGTGCCAACCGAGCGGCCATTGCGCGGCCTCGGCGAAAGCGTGCTGCCAGCTCAGCCCGACGACCACAGCGTCAAGAGAGAGCAGCGTCGGGCCGTGCATCACCCTGGCGATTCGACTGGGCCGAACCGCGGGCGCCAGCGAACCCGTCGAGCGCGGAGAACCCGTCGAGCGTGAAGACACCATGGAGCGCGGACAACCCATCAAGCGCGATCCGCCATCCGTCGCAACCAGCCGCCGGGCGCCGCATTGGGCAACTGGCGTGCACGCAGCAGTTTCGGGCCAAAAAGCGCCCACGCAAAGGCGTCGGTCAGCGATGTGTAGCCGGTCCAAAACCAGCCCCACAGCAGGCCAAGACGGGCCAGGATCGCGCAGAACAGCGCCCAACTGAGGCCGCACAACACGAACAGCCGAAACGGCTGCCACAGGACGTGTCCATGTAGGTCGGGAAAGCGTCGGTGCATTCGCCATACGCGCCGAAACGGTGCGACCAAAGCCAGGAAGTCGAATCCGAGGTCGTAGGCGAGCACGTGAACGTCCATGGCCAGCGGCGCGACCGCCATCATGCCGCGTGCGATGGTCGGGTTGAACAAAAAGCGCACGCTGCTCCAGCCCCGATAGCGGCGAGCCAGTCCGCAGCTGACATGCCAGTCCATCGCCAGGTGAAGCGCTTCGTCGCGGTTGATCCGCTGAACGAGTCCATTGAGGGCATCGCTGGACACCGCGGGTTGCTTTTGGATGAAGGGAATCGTGCCGCCGTCGAGAAAGACCTCGAAGACAGGCGTGGCGAGGGCGACGAGCGCGACGTCCGCCTCGTTGGAAGGATCAAGCGTGTCGAACTGGTCGAGCACCATCGACGCGCCGAGACCGGGCGGCTCAAGTTCGTGTCCGTGGCGCTTGAGCAGTCTTCGCAGACCTTCGGCGTGGCGGACTTCTTCCTGCGCGAACAGGCGGTAGGTGCCTGCAATCCCCGGGTCCTCCGACGCGGCGGCCAGCAGCGCGAAATTGCGAGCCGCGATCTCTTCGATGTAGACCACCTGGTTGATGAGCCGCACCAACGAACGCGCCAACGGCGACGTGGGGGCGCCGCGCCAATCCACCTCGTCCAGGCTCCATTGGTGCGCCTCGCAACGGGTCTGAATGCGTCGCAGTTGCACGACAAGATCCTCTTCGCGGACGGTCAACGGACGCACATCGGCGGCGGGTACATCGGCAATCAGGCGCTTGACCCCGAGCGCTGAGACGGCGCCGACGGCGGCTCCTGCAGCGATATCGATGGCGCCGTGCTGCAACGAATAGAAGGCGGCGGCGCTGACCACGACCGCCCAACCCAGCGCCAGCAGCCGGGTCGCAGCTCGAAGCGGGGCCGGGCCGCGAACGACGTCGAACCAGACCAGAGCCAGACTCCACGCGACGGCGACGGGCAACGCCGGGAAGCGATTCTCCACGTCGAGCCAGAACCAATCGGCGGCGCGCACGAGGGCATCCGGACCGTGCAGGTGAGACGGCGCGAGGGCATACAATCCGGCGCAAACGCACGTGCTCACAAAGACCGCGAAGTACAGCCGCTTGCTGGCCATCCAATCGGCCGCCGCGACCATCGCGACGATGATCCCGACCGCCCACGAACCATACCCGAACGGCGCCCACGCAAGCCACGCTGCGCCGTGATCCAGCGCGATTGCAGGTCGATGGAGGACCTCTGGATCTCCGTCGCCGAAATACGCCATTGCGGCGGCGACGACCCCGACCGTGTACGCGCCCATGAAGGCCCGCCTCGCGAGCCCATCGCGCACCGACGGTGTCCGGGTCTGAATCAACTCGGTGTTCTCTGCGGCGCTAGAAATGCAGCCCCAGTGCCAGGCCCTGGCCGCGGCTGGTGCTCGACATGGTCACAGCGAAATCGTCGCGCTCGTAAAGGGGCATCGTCCCGGCCTGGTACTTCTGACGCCACCTTCGCAGCCGTCCCTTGGCGACGCCCTTCTTGACGTGGCCGATGATCGCCATGACCAACCCGGCTGTGCCGAGAACGCCTCCCGCATACGATAGGACGAGGAACTCGTCGTCCTTGGTGCAGCCGGAGTCGAAGGAGTCGGGGTCGAAGTCGCACCGGACCGAATCGCTATACGCGGCCGAACCCACGATCGCTGTGAACGTGCCGACGCCGAAGAGGATCCAGCCCGTGACGATCAGCCCGTTGCCAGGGACTCGCGGCTTGGGTGGGGCGTTGACTGGAGCTGCTGCCGCCCCGGTACCGTACCCATAGTTGGGTCGGACAGCGGGAGCCGCGCGACGAACCGGTGGTGCGTGATACGTGTTCGGCGCGGGCCGGGGGGCGGGTGAGGTGCCCGACGCGCCGATCTGCTCAATGCGATTGACCTGAGCGTAGGGCACCACAATGGTCTTGTTTCGCACCGAAAGCAGGAAGCCACCTGGCGTCTTGTCAATGAGCCGGCCGCGGAGCAGTTTGCCGGAATTGGTGGTGATGAGAACCGTCGCGCCCGGCTCAACCGCTTCGACGCTGCGGGGCGCCGAGATAGCCATGACGATGGCGATGGCCGCCAAGCAGGATGTGACACCCTTGGAGCACGACTGGCTCGGGTGGCGAGGTGATGTCCTGTTCATTGTATGCCTGTTGCGGTGGGCTCTTGGCCTCGATCGGGGTTTAGTGGGCTGGTTTCAGGCGCAGCGCGACCGTCCGGTGGGGTTTGACCCGTGCGGTGCCTGACGCGGAACGGCCATCTGGCCAGCGCACCGTTATGGTGTGCTTGCCGGGCAGAATCGTGATCTTGGCTGGCGCACGGCCGAAAGCCACACCGCCCACGTATACGACGCCGCCGCCAGGGTCGCTGAAGACGACGAGTTTGCCCCTTGTACCGTCGCGCCGCCATCGGTCGAGTTGCTTGCGCTGCGCTTCGGTGATCTTGTCGGCTTCAGCCTTGCGCGTCTGTTCGCGCTTCTTCTTGGCGGCAGCGGCCTCGGCCGCCATCGCCTTGAAGCTCTGGAAATACAACACCTTCGATATACCTGCCGTGACCACGACGGGCTGCGCGATCTCGGCGCCATCGCTGAATCGGATCTCCAGGACGTGTTGACCCGGCATGGTCAACCCGGTGTTCAACGGCGTCTTGCCGAGTGTCTTACCGTCGAAAGAGATCCGCGCGCCGGTTGGGTTGGTCACAAAGACGACCTGCCCTTTGCCCGAGCTTGCAGGCAGGGGCTTTGGCGGGCGGCGAAACGTCGAAAGCCCGGCGTCGGTGGCGCTGGCTACCAGCGTGATCAGCCGCGACGAGCCGGCCGCGACCAGTTCGATCTTGTGCTGTCTCTTCTTGCCGGACCATTGAGCAGAGACCACGTGGTGTCCTGGCAGAAGGCCTCGCCCTGTCGCCAGCGATGTGCCCAGCTTTTTGCCGTCCAACCAGATAGCGGCGCCCTTGGGCCGGGTCATGATTACCAACTGTCCGCCCGCGGTTGCCGCCACCACTCTCCCTGCCTGAGCGGTCGGTCGCGGTGCTACGTATGGCATGAGGGTCTGCGCCCGGAACAGGCGGCTGTAGTTTCCGGTGTCGAACCGTCCGCTGCCGAACGCACCGCCCACCCTTCGATAGTCGATGGCCCCCTTCATCGAGATCGATTGACCGCGACGCATTCGATAGAGTTGCCGCGCCTGGCTGGCCGGCACCGCACAGAACGTTGCATCCGAGCCGCCGAGAGCATTGACCCGCGGAGTCCGGCCCGGTGGCATGACCCGAAACAGCACAGCGCCCCGGGTACGGAAGGGCAAAACCGCCGGGCCCTTGCCCGTGGCCACGAAAGACGCGATGGTCGTCACCGTGCAGCCGCGCAACCGGGGAGCCTCCGCGATCAGTTGCGGCAGAGGCACGAAGCTACCCGGGGCTGGGCAGCCGGCCGACGCGGGTAGCGCCGCTGATGGCACCAGCGCTGCGGCGAGAATCATGCAGCGCAGCCAAGGCGTCGAAAAAAACATCGCCCTTCCGATGTGCAAACTCCGCGTGTCGCGGTGCCTGATTGGTGTATTGACCGAGCATGCCGATTTGACGCCGCGCCAGCAACTCCCTGGCGCCCAGGCCCGATTGGGAGTCGCTGACTGAGCGATAGGCCGGGTCCGGGCCACCCGAACCCGAACCCGAACCCGAACGCACACCCTCACGGGGTACCGATGGCATAGTGACGCCGTGCAGAAATCCGGCAGGCCGGATTTTTGCGTTCATCTCGTGATTCGCACCTGCCGTCGCTACAGCCGGAACCGCGCCATCGCCATCGCCTCGACGAAATCGGTCGCCTTCCACGACGCATCGCCACTTCCGACGAGGTGGGCGTCACCGGACACGCTCAGCAGCCACAACCACCGACCGTGACTCAGCTCCAACCCCGCGCGGGCTCGACCTCGAAGGGCGCTTGATGCGCTCGCGATGAGGTCGTCGTAACGGACACCTCCGCGCAGGTCGACGGCCACGTTTCTGGATAGGGCGAGCCGCGTGCCGAGGCCACCGGACGCCGCCAATGAGGTGCGCAACCCGATCCCAGCCGTGCCGACATCCAGGCCGCTTTCACCCCGCAGCCACAGGAATGGCCGCGCAAATTCGCCGTTGTGTCCCGCGCGGAGTTCGGTGCCGAGCCGCAGCCCGTCGTTGTAGTCACCAAAATCGTTCCAGGAACCCCACAAGCGCTGCCGCCACCACCACGAGCCGGAGAAGCGGCGGCTGATCGACAGGTTCATCGCGTGTCCGGCGCCGGCGACCATGGTGTCCCACGCCTGGGCGAGCGCGAGTTCGCGGGTGGCCTCGGTGCGGTGGAACGAATACCAGCCTCGCAGCTGCCAGTTGGCGCGCGGCCGGTTCCACAGCGACAACCAGGCGCGCATCGGGCGGACGACAGCACCGGTGGGCTTGGCGAGCGCCGAGTCGGCGAGGCTCGTGCCGCTCAGGTCCCCAAAACCGATCCCGATGTCGAGAGCGCCGCTGATCCCGCCAATCTCCGGGTCGCTTGCGTGGAGCTGAAGGCCAATCCGTTGGTCGTCCATGCGCCCCTGGACAAACGCCGAACTCCACGCGACGGCCCCCCGCAGGTTGCCATCCTCGTCGGCCTGCCATGCCAGGGATCCGCCGGTTCGGGCGACATCGGTCTGCCGCGAATAGCCCTGCACAGTCGGGGAAACGCCACCCCACGCGGTCACTTTCACGTGTTCGGAGGCGGCGAATGTGGCGGACGCACCATCAACAGCGCTCGCCATCGCGGCATCAGCGGCCCACACGCGACCGATATTTGCCGTAACGGGACCAGCGAGAATGCCGAGCTGGGCGCGGCGCACGGTGACGAGGGTGCGACTCGCAAGGGCGGCACCGGCGCCCGGGAAGCTATCGGCGTAAAACGCGACGTGGTGCTGCCAGCGGATCGGCAGCTCGGCGGGACGAACCAGGTCGAGCGTGCTGGCGAGGCGGAGCAACCCGTACGTCTGGCCGTCATCGACATTGCGCAACAAGACGCCGCTGAGCGTGATGTCCCCGGCGCTCTGCGACCGACCGGCCATTGCGTCGAGAGTCGGCCGATACGCGATCCAGGGTCGGAGCCCCGCCCGCAAGCTCTTCCAGCGGGCCGCGACCGACCCGGCTGAGCCGACGCGCGCAGGCGATTTGACCCGCCACTTTCGCGCGACGGGACGCACCACGACGGACGTCTTGGTTCCGGCGACGGGGTTAGCGGCGACGGGGTTTGCGGCGACGGGGTTTGCGGCGACGGGGTTTGCGGTGATTGGCGCGACACGCGCAGTTCGAACCGGCTTGGCGGGGCGGGTCCACGCCGTCACGGCGACGAACAGGCCACCGACAACGACGGCCGACGCCACGACGGGCAAGACGATTTGCCGAGGCGCTCGCATCAGTCCGCCTCCCCGTTGGGATGGCAATTCAGGCACGCGCTGTTGGCCCACACGTACCCACCCTCGTCGTCGTGCTCGTTGTCCATCTTGTTCTTGTCGTGCTTGCCGTCGTGGCAGTGGATGCAGTCGAACTGGCCCTTGCCGGTGCCGCCCGGATGGCAGCTGCTGCAGCTGTTGCGGTACTTGGCGTGATCACCGCCCGAGATGGGGAACCACTTGTCGTGCCAGCCGTTGTCCAATGTCGTCCACGAGACGGGCGAATGGCATCGGTCGCAGCCATTGACCAGGCCCGATGCGAAGTGGTCGGGCTGCTTGGGGTTTCGCTTCTTCAGCGTGTCCATGTGGCAGCTCTCACACGCGCGGTTCAGGCCGGTGAACGTCTTGTTGGTGTGGCATTGTTTGCAGTCGCCGTGGATGGCGGCATGCGCGCCGATCAGCGGCCAGAACCGTCCGTGGTCAAACCTCGCGGGCGCCCAGGCGAAGCTGCTGTGGCAGGTCTGGCATCCGGCTCCGAGGCGGCTGTGATCGAACGCCTTGACCCGCAGCGCGGTCTTGCGGTGGCAGGAATCACACGAGGTCGGTGTGCCGCGGAAGCGATCCCGTCCGGTCTGGCGGTGGCAGCTGCCGCACGGGGTCGCGGTGTGGGCGCCGGCGAGCGGGAATCGCGTTCGGGCATGCCCGGGGAATTGACGTGGGGCCGACCAGTTGCGGCTCGTGTGGCAGTCGCTGCAGCGGTCGCCGAGCTCGTTGCGATGCGGGTCGGTGTGGCAGCTTGCGCAACGGCGCGGGACGGGTGGGCGCTTGGCTGCTGCGGCCGGGTTACTCGCATCGGCCAGGGCGTCGCGGCGCTGGGCGGGTTTATGGCAGCCGGAGCAAGGCGCGCGTTTGTGGCCGCCGGTCAGGGGTACGCCGGTCGACGCGTGGTCAAATGCGCTGGTCTTGGGGATCTCCGACCAGCTGGCGGTGCTGTGGCATGCGGCGCAGTCACGCGGATCGAGGCGCTTGCCGATGGCGGACGCGGCTGAAACGAGCCGATCGCCATGCGGGTTGTTGTGGCAGTCCGCGCACGCCGGTTGTCCGAGCCGGTAATGGACCGTCGGACCGGTGGGCCCCTCCACCTTGCGATGGCAGGACGCGCAGTCGACCGCGGTGTGCTTGCCGGTCAGCGCAAAACGCGTCTTCTTGTCGTGTTCGAAGGGCTTGATCAGGAAGTCCTTGACGACCATGTGGCAGTCGTCGCACTGCGCGGTCTTGCCGCCCGACGCGAACTGGCCGCCGTGCACGTCGTCGTGGCAGTCCTTGCATTGCATCGACGTCCCGACGAACGCCACCGCGCCGCCCGCTTTGTCGCGCTTGTGACAGTCCTCGCAGGCCGCTTCTTTGTGGGGCCCGGCGAGCGCAAATCGGGTCGCGTCGTGGTCGATCCGAACGTCTTTGAACGATCGGTTGTTGTGGCAGTCCGCGCACCCCTGCGGCGGCTTGCGGGCCGCGAATTGACCGTCGTGGGGATCCTTGTGGCAGCTCTCACATGCGGTGGCCGTGCCGATCAGCTGGCGGGGATGGCGCTTGGCACGCGCGGTGATTCGGCGTCCCCTTCGTTTCTTGTGCGCGCGCCTTGGTTTGCGAGCGCCCCATGGATTGCGAGCACCCCTTCGTTTGCGAGCTCGGGGACTTGGGCGTGTGGGCGCCTTCTTGTGGCAGTCGTTGCACGCGACTTTCTCGTGGCGCCCGTCGAGCGCGAACGACGCTTTGTCGTGGTCCGCCGGGCTGAACAGGGCGGGAGTGAACCCCTTTTCGGTGTGGCACCCCTCGCAGCCCTTGCCGGCCTTGGGTGAGACGAACTCGCCGTCGTGGGGGTCGACATGGCAGTCCTCACATTGGCCAAAACGCGCCACCTTGAAGCGCCGCTTGAAGTTGCCGGTCTTGGCGTGACACGCCGCGCAGGGGACGAAGTCGTGCCGGCCCTTGAGGGCAAAGCGGGTCTTGTCGTGATCAAACGAGCGCTTCTTGACGCGTTTCCACGACGTTTCGCTGTGGCACTTGGCGCAGTTATCGCCGAGTCGGCCCTGGTGGGGATCGGTGTGGCAGCTCGAGCACGCGGTATCGAGTCCCGTACGCGACGCGAGTCGAGCGGCCGGTGTCCGGGGCTTCTTCTTGGCGGAGGGCTTGTGGCAGTCGGTGCAGGCGACCTTGCTGTGGTGGCCGCGCAGCGGGAAGTCGGTCTTCTTGTGCAGGCGCAGACCGGACTTACGCGTCGTGTCGGCCCAGTCGTGCAGGCTGTGGCAGTCGTCGCAGCCCTGCCCGCCGCTGTGGTCGGGGACCGGATCGTTGTGGCAGTCGGTGCAGGCGCTGAACTTCACGCCGCGGAACGTCTGCTTGGCACCGCTGCCGGGGTGACACGACGCGCAGTCGACATCCTTGTGGCCGCCGCGCAGCTTGAACCGCGCCCGGTCGTGCCGGAATTTGCGGGCTGGCCGGAACGATTTTTCGGTGTGGCAGCTGGCGCAGTCGCCGCCCAGAGTCGGTTTATGCACGTCCTTGTGGCAGCTCGCGCAATCGGTCGGCACGCCCATCCAGCGGCCCACTTTCTTGTGACAGCTCGCGCACGCCACGCCGCGATGCCCGCCCTTGAGCAGGTAGCCGGTCTTGCGGTGGTCGAAGTTGGGTTGGGGCCGAAAACGAATCAGCCGAAAGTCGCGGCCGCGGTGGTCGCGATGGCACTGCGAGCATTTCTTGCCCGACTCCTTGACCAGCCGCTCGTGGAAGACCGACTTGCGCACCTTCTTGTGGCAGGTGACGCAGCGCGCGTCGACAACACCTTTGCCGGGCGCGTGGCAGTTCTTGCAGCCGCCGGGGCCATCGATCTTGGCGTGGGATCGGGCCAGCGGTCCCGGCGCGGTGCTGACCAGCTGGGCCGTCGCGCTCGCCGCAGCGAAGACCGTCGAAGCGGCCACTGCGAGCGCCGCAAATCGCGCGTCAAATCGTCGTTTGCAGAGTGCCCGCGCCATCAACCACCGCATCTACCGGAGTCCCAAGGAGCGGGATCCACCCGTCTTCCAAATGCTCAGGTGCCCACGGTCGTCCCAATGTTCGAGAGGACATTTATGCACCGGTGCACAGCGTAAAAAGGCAAGCGCAAAAAAGGCAGAGGCGGTGTTGGGGGGACGAAGGCTGCATCCAGGGCGGGTCATCGGATCGCGAGGAGCTCGACGTCGAACACGAGCATTCCGGGTGGCAAGCCGGGGCGGCCTTGCATCACCAGGTTCTGTGGGATCCAGAGCCGCCGCTCTTCGCCGACGCGCATCAGCTGCATCGCCTCGGACCAGCCGGGGAAGACACGGTTGAGGGGAATCGTCGCGGGTTGGCCGCGGGACACGCTGCTATCGAAGCCCTTACCGGCCGCTGTCCAGCCGGTGTAGTGCACCGACACGACGCTGTCGGGCCCGGGGCGCTCGGTGCCGCTGCCTTCGCGGAGGATCTTGAACGCCAGTCCGCTGCCGGTCTTCTTGGCGTCGGCCGGCGGGGCCGCGACATCGGCGGGCGCGGGCGGAATCGGCTTCATCTTGGGCACGCCGATGATCTTGGTCGCGCCGATCTCGGCCATCACCTGCTGGTACGACGCGACGCCGCCACCGACCTTGTGGCAGTGATTGCGGTGGCAATTGACGTAGCCGGCGGGCGGTCTGCGGGGATCGAAGACGATCTCTTTTTTCGCGACCGGCGGCTTGGCGGGCTCTGGCGCGGGCTTGGCTGCAGGCTCCGGCGCGGGTTTGGCGGCGGGCCTGGTCGGGGCCTTGGCGGCGGCTTTGCCCTTGGCGGCGGGCGGCGGCGACGCTTCGTTGCACGCGGCGAAGGACACCATCACGGTGAACGCGCACGCGAGGGAAACGAATGGGCGAAGCGGGACACGGCGCATCGGGCACTCCTTTTTCGGGAAACAACGGTTCGGGAAA
>CAZLMW010000006.1:0-14744 GCA_964560875.1 uncultured Enterobacteriaceae bacterium | reverse complement strand
TTCGGGAAACAACGGTTCGGGAAAGAACGGGCGCGGAAAGGACGCGCAGTATCCGCAAAGAGGCCGTCGGGGCAAGGCCGAACGCTTCGGTCGCTGGGAAATTCAACGGATCGACGGCGATCGCCGCTCGACGGCGCGAATGCATTCACACAAATGGCGCGTTTGTAAATGACGCGTGATTTGCCGCGTGTCGTTGTTACTATCCGCGCCCTTCGGAGTCACTCATGAGCCGTACACCTTTGATCTTGACCGCCTTCGCAGCGCTCGCCGTCGCCCTCCCAGCCACCGGAGGGCCCGCCGTCGCCGCGACCAACATGCCCACCGCCGCGCAGATGGTCGACGCCGCGTCACGCGCCAAAGCCACCGCCGCATTCACCGCGCTCAAGAAACGAACGCCCGATGCCGATGTCGTGTGGAAGACCGGCCAGCCCGGCGCGCACGTCGTGGTCGGACTGGCGGAAAAAGCCAAGGGCAAAGACCTCGTCGCCAAGGCCAAGGCGTTCATCGACGCCAACAAGCATCTCGTGGGCATCGACGGCGGTTCCGTTCGATTCCTGGCCACCAGCCGCAGCAAGCGCCGCGTCGTCGTGCGTTTTCAGCAGGTTCACCGGGGCATCGAAGTGGTCGATCGCCTCGTCGCCGTGCGCATGGACCCCGATGGCACCATCGTCGGTCTTGTCAGCGACGCCATGCCGGTCGGCAAGCTCGCCAAGGCCCGTCTGAGCGCCGACGACGCCAAAAAAGCAGCCGCCGACCACGCCCGGCGTCACTTCAGGATGCGCCACCTGGGGATGCGCCACCTCGACGCCAGCAAGCTGCGCGCCAAGCAGGTCATCCTCGCCGCTCCCGGCCGCGCCATCATCGGCTTTGTTGTCGAGGTCGCCGCGGTCCCGATGCGCGCCCACATGCAGCTCATCGTCAGCGCGACCAGCGGCCGCATCGTTCAATCCCGCAACCACGTCCAGCACTGAGAACTCTTGGTTGGCTCTCGAGCAGCCGTTCGTCGTCTGCCAGGAGGACACAACATGTCCCACTCCATCGCCGTCCCCCATGATGCACGACCCGCTTTTGGGCGCCGTCTGCTAACGGTGTTGGCCATCGCGTCGCTGGCTGCCTGCGGAGCCGAAGAGACCGGGGCCAGCAGCTCGCTGGCGGGCAACACCGGCACCGGCGACCAGGACGCCGCCGTCGATTCGGGCGCTGGCACCAACGACGCGGCCGGCACCGACGCCGGCTCTGCCGCCAAAGCTGACGTCCCAACCGGGGCGGCCGACAAGCCGCGCGGCTTCGTCTACGCCCGCGATCCGGTCAGCGACAAGGGCCAGGTCACCGAAGTCACGATGACCAAACCCATCACCAAGGACGGCACGCTCAAGAGCAATTGGGTCGAGATCCGCAACTGCCTCAACGAAGACGGCGGCGAGCCGATCAAGTACATGGGCCTGACCGCCGGCCACTTCTGCGTCGAGAAGCGCACCGCCAAACCCGGCAAACACGGCCACTACCTGCACATCAAGCCACCGGCGAAGACGTCGGACGGCAACGACAAGTTCGCCGAAGTGCAGATGTACAACCACGTCAACGCCATCCACGACTACTTCAAGAACACGCACGGGCTGACGGACGTCGATTTCCCGCTCCACGCGCTCATCAACGTGCAGGTCAAGCTCACCGGGCTGGCGGCCGCCGCGCTCGGCCAGAAACCGGGCTGGTCGGGCATGCCCAACGCCGCGTTCATGCCGCCCGAGGCCTTCAAACAGCTGCCCCTGCCGCCCCGCGACACCGGCGCCATCGTGTTTTTCCAGTGGAACGACGTCGACTTCTCCTACGACGCGTCGGTCATCTACCACGAGTACACCCACGCCATGGTCGGCACGACGCGGCTGCAGGGTTCGGGGCTCGGGCTGTTTGGCATGGACAACTGGCGCGGGTCGATGAACGAGGGCTTCGCCGACTACTTCGCCGCCTCGATGAGCGACTACGCCGTCGTTGGTGCCTACGCGCTGGCCGTCGTTGGACCGCATCTCAAGCGCGACCTGACCGAAAAAAGAACCTGCCCCGCCGACATCACCACCGAGATCCACGCCGACGGCCGCATCGTCGGCGCCGCGTTGTGGGCGGTGCGCAAGAAGCTCGGCAAGGTGACCGCCGACTCCATCGTGCTCAACGCGCTGCAGAGCTTCACCAAGCAGACGACGCTCGACGGCGCGATGAAGCTGATCGTCGCCGAGGCCAAAAAGCAGGGGAAGAAGGCAGAGGTCGAGGCGATCCTCAAAGACCACGGCGTCATCGACTGCATCCCGGCCAAGCCGTGGCAGGACTGGTACGCCCAGCAGTCCAAGGACCTGTTGCCGATCACGGTCGAAGGCAAACAGAACGGCGTCCCTCTCGCCGACGGCATGCCCGGCTACCTGCAGTTCTACGTGGATGTGCCAGCCGGGACCGAGGGCGTGGAGCTCAGCTTCGAGGCGTCGGGTGGCGGCGGCGGATTCGGCGGATTCGGCGGTGGCGGCGGCGGTCCGCAGCTCGGCCTCGCCGTTCGCAAGAAGGATCCGGTCACTGTCAGCGTCTTTTCCGGTTCGGTGCTCGCCGATCACAAGTTCGCGGTCGCCGCCAACCCGGGCAAAGCGTCGATGCAGACCATCACCCTCGGCGCCGGCTGCCTGCCCAAGACGAGCGGCCGGATCTACACGCTGATGCTCAACAAGGGCGGACGCGCGCAGGTGAAGTGGATGGGCATCAAATTGCTCAAGAAGGGCGACAAGGCGATCAACCCGGCCAAGTGCAACTGATCGAGCCCAGCGAGCCGTGGTGTCGGATCTGAAGGGCCGCGCAACAGGCGCTTTTTCGCCCTTTATCGACACGCTCGAAGACGACGTTGTCCGCGCGCTTGCGGCTGTTCTCGGCCTCCCGCCAACGGTTGCGTTCCGCTGGGACGCCAAACAAGACCGCATCTGTGTCCGGCTGATCGGCGCGGACGAGGGGGCCGGGCCTGACGATCTCCTGGTGAACCACGATGCCCTATTGAACGACGATGCCCTGTTGAACGACGATGCCCTGTTGAACGACGACGCCCTGTTGACCGGCGACGCCCTGTTGACCGCCGAGATCAGCGACGACCCGCGCAGTCGCGTGAAGCACCCCGAGAGAAGCGGCCTCGGGCTGACGTTTCAGCGAACCGCAGCCGGCGTCGACCCGTGGTCCGATCCGGAGCTGGCCCCGTTCGCTCGATCGATGGCCCGCGCATTTGTCCGTGCCCCCATCGACGCATTGCAGTCACTGGACACCGCGATCGACAAGCGGCGGCAGTTCGCCGGTCTCGACGACTGGATGTATCGCCAGATCAACGCGTCCAACGACGACCTGCACGGCAACCTCCGGCTCGGCTTCAGGTGCAACCAGGACTGCTCGTTTTGCTGGCAAGGCCGCTCATGGCCGGAGCCGGACAGCGGTTTGTATTTCACGTGGCTCGACGAAATGGCGGCCATGGGCATCCGCGCGTTGTCGATAACCGGTGGCGAACCGACGCTCCACCCCCAGCTGCCCGCCCTGCTCGAACGCGCCACGGCCGCAGGTCTCGAGGTCACGCTGCAAACCAACGCCGTGCAGCTCGCCAAACCCCACGTGCGCGCCGGCCTGGTCGACGCCGGCTTGAAGCAGCTATTCGTATCGTTGCACAGCATGGACGCCGCAACGTCCGACGCGATGACGTCCGCGCCACGCACCTGGGAACGCACCATTGCCGGCATCGAGGGCAGCCTTGATGACGGTCTGCACGTCGAGCTCAACTGCGTGGTCGAGCGCGCCAACTACGAGCAGCTGTCCGGTTTCGCCGAATCGGTCGTGCGTCGGTTCGTGAACGGACGCGATAACCCCATCGCCGGCGTCACGCTCTCGCATCCGTGCAGCTACCACGACACCAAGCTGTTCGCGCGCCAAGCCGTTCGCCTCGACCGATTGCGGCCCCATGTCGTCGCCGCGCTCACGACCCTGCAAGACGCTGACGTGGTGGTTCGCGGGCTCGGCACCTGCGGCTTCGTGCCCTGCATCCTCGCGGACGATCCTGATCTGCTCGCCCGGCAACTGGCCTTGAGTCCGCCGCCCCATGACGCCGACCGCACCGACACCGCCGGTCGCCAATACGGACCCGGGTGCGACACCTGCGAGGTGCGTCCGTCATGCCTTGGCGTACGTCGCGAATACGTCGATGTGCATGGCTTCGATGAACTGCGTCCGGTGATCGCCGCGGCGGACTGAAAGACCGTCGTGTACCGCCGGCCGGCCATGTGTATGCTGCCGGGCAAACCCCTACGGAGTGTCATGTTCTTTCCCCAGCTGAGGCGGGCTGGCCGGTCCGCCGACAAGCGCTTTTTCGTGACCATGGTCGCGACCGTGTGCTTTCTTGCCGCGTCGTTTCTGGGCGCGTGCAGCGATGAGCCGACCAGCGGTGACTCCGATCCGTCCGGCGACATCGGCGCCAACATTGAAAACGACACCGCCTCCATCGACGTCGGTGGCGGCAACAACGACGCGGGAGCCGCCGATTCGGGTACGGCGCCGGCCGACACGAGCTCCACGGATTCAGGCTCCAACGACACGAGCGCGACCGATACCGGTGACGTCGCCGCGGATGCGGGACCGGTCGATGCGGGTGGCTGCGTCAACCACAGCGACTGTCCAAAGCCGAAAAACGACTGCCGCGTTGCGCGATGCGACAAGGACATCGGCTGCTACGAGAAGGTCAAACCCGACGGTGCGGTCTGCGACGACGGCGACAAGTGCACCAAAACCGACGTGTGCGACCAGGGCGATTGCAGCGCCGGCAAGAAGGTGACGTGCGACGACAAGGACGACTGCACGGTCGACGTCTGCGACGGCAACACCGGCAAGTGCGCGTTCAAGCCCGCCAAGGACGGCAAAACCTGCGACGACGGCAACGCGGCGACGGCCAACGACGTCTGCAAGGTCGGCAAAGACGGCAAGGCCACGTGCGTCGGCGAGAAGGTCGGCTGCCAGAAAAGCGCCGACTGCAAAGATGACGGCAACCTCTGCAACGGTGTCCTGTACTGCGACAAGACAAAGAAGCCGGCCGCCTGCGCGGTCAACCCGACGACCATCGTCAAGTGCGCGTCGAACAAGGACACTACCTGTAGCAAGAGCATGTGCGCCGAAAAGACCGGAAAGTGCGCGATGACCCCGGTGCCCGACGGCATGGCGTGCGACGACGGTCAGAAGTGCACGTCGGGTGACGCGTGCAAGGCCGGCAAGTGCAGCGCGGGCAAGCTCGTGTGCTGCAAGGAAGACGCCGATTGCGCCAGCGCCGAGGACGGAGACCCGTGCAACGGCACGCTGTTTTGCGAGAAGGCGTCGGGCAAATGTCAGCTCAACCCGCTGACGGTAGTGAAGTGCTCCGTGGTGATGGACACGTCGTGTTCCAAGAACCTGTGCGACAAGAAAACCGCCCAGTGCGAGATGACGCCGGTCGCCGAGGGCAAGTCATGCAACGCCGATGGCAACTCGTGCACGCCCAACGACACCTGCAAGAAGGGCAAATGCCTGCGCGACAGCAAGAACGTCTGCGAGTGCAAAGAAGACAAGGACTGCGCGGGCAAGGGCGATGGAGACCTTTGCAACGGCACGCTGTTTTGCGACAAGAGCGGCGCCAAGCCGAAGTGCCGGGTCAACGAGGCGACGCGGATCCGCTGCAAGACCGTCGACGACACGCTGTGCGCGGGCAATCGCTGCAACCCCAAGACGGGCGCCTGCGCGTTCATTCCGCTGCCCGGCGCTGCGACCTGCGACTACGACGGCAACGCGTGCACCAGCCAGGACCACTGCGAAAAGGGCGTCTGTGTCGGCGTCAACAAGGTGACCTGCCAGTGCCAAAAGGACAGCGATTGCGCGGCCTGGGAAAACGGCAACAAGTGCGACGGCACCCTGTTCTGCGACATCGGCAGCAAGGAGTGCCGCCTCAACCCGGCGACCGTGGTTGGCTGCAAGACGGTGGATGACGGCCTGTGCGAAGCGACGCGTTGCGAGAAGAAGACCGGCAAGTGTGCCAAGACGAACCTGAGCGACGGGACCTCGTGCGATGCCGACGGCAACGCTTGCACCCACAATGACACCTGCAAAACGGGCGCGTGCAAGGCCGGAGCGAACACCTGCCAGTGCCAGCAAGACGCCGACTGCAGCAAGCTCGAAGACGGCAGCCTGTGCAACGGGACGCTCGTTTGCGACGCCAAGACCAAGCGGTGCGCCGTCAACCAAGCGACGGTTGTGAAGTGCTCGGCGTGGCAGGACACGGCGTGCAACAAGTCGCGGTGTGACCCGAAGACAGGCAAGTGCGCGCTCAAGGCGGTCAACCAATACAAATCGTGCAACGCCGATGACAACGCATGTACGCCGTACGATACCTGCGACGGGGGCAAATGCGTGGCGGGGACCAACATCTGCCAGTGCCAGGTCGACAAGGAGTGCGGCAAGTTCGACGACAACAACGCCTGCACCGCGCCGCTCTGGTGCGACAAGAAGGGGGGCAAGCCGCCGTACGTGTGTGAACCCACTCCCGGCAAGACAGTCACATGCAAGGCCGGTTCGGGCTGCACAACGCAACGCTGCGATGCCAAGGACGGCAAGTGCAAGGCCGCCAACTACGGCGACGGCAAGCCGTGCGATGACGGCGACAAGTGCTCACAGATCGATGTGTGCAAGACCGGCGCGTGCCTCGGCCTCGATCCGGTCAAGTGCACCAACAAGGGCTGCGCCAAGTCGACCTGCAACAAGCTGACGGGCAAGTGCGAGACACCAGCGAGCGGCGACCCATGTGACGACAAGAATCCGTGCACCGACGATTCCTGCGACAACGCCAAGGGCGCTTGCGTGAACAAGGCAAACACGGCCACGTGCGACGACGGCAACAAGTGCACCGGAAAGGACGGCTGCGCCGCCGGCAAATGCCAAGGCGTGGCGACCGACTGCGCCGACGGCAACGTCTGCACCGACGAGTCCTGCGACAAGGCTACGGGCAAGTGCCAATACCCGCCCAAGCCCGGCACCTGCCTCGACACGAAATGCGGCAAAGGGACCTGTTTTGCGGCCGTTTGCAAGGTCACGAAGGTCGTGTGCCAGGACAAGGGTGACTGCAACCCGTCGACGTGCGACGACAAGCTCGGCTGCCAGTGGAAACCGCTCAAAGACGGCGACAAGTGCGGCGATGAGAAGGACTGCGCCGGCGTCGGCGTCTGCAAGGTTGGCAAGTGCGAGGGTCAGAAGCCCAAGCTCTGGTCCACGTCGATCGGCGGCGGCGGCTGGAAGCAAATCCTCGACCTGACCTGGACGTCCGATGCCCACATCGTCGGCGTCGGATTCCACGGGAGCGTGCCTTCGACCAGCGCCAAACGGCACGCTTGGTGGGTGCGGCTCGATGGCGTGACTGGCACGTTCAAGAAAGAGACGATTGGCACCAAGTGGGAGTATTTTCAGCGGGTAACGGCCGTCGATGGGGGCGCTGTTGTCGCGGTTGGCACCTCGCACCCCAAGACCAAGCTGTCGCCGCACAACGGCATCGTCGCTCGTTTGCAAGCCGATGGGACCGAGAAGTGGCGCTTGATACGACCGTCCGCCATATCGCGGTGCGTCGACGTGGTCCGCGACAGCGTCGGCGATGTCGCCGCCGTGTGTTGGCGGTCGGGCGGCAACTGGCACCCCACGCTGCTGCGCGTCAACGCCAAGACGGGCAAAGATGTGGTCCCGCCGTGGACGACGCCGAGCGGGTCCTCTGGGAGGCGACGGTTTGATGTCGTCGCGGCCCTTCCCAAGGCGGGGGTGATCGCCGCGGGGCGCTGGGGAACAAATACGTCGTCGCACGTCGCGGGCTTCGATGCGTCCAACAAGCTGCTGTGGGAGCGCGACCTGGTCTTCAAAGCGAGCTTCGACTTCACGTCGGCAGCGGCGACCAAAGACGGCGGCATCGCCATCACCGGCAAGAGAACGCTGGACGGCTCGGCCGCTGTCTTACACCTCGATTCCGTTGGGAATCTCGTCGACTGGACAAGCTACGCGACCGGCAACTCGACGGCGGGGCGCGACGTGGACGCACTTGCCGACGGGACGCTTGTCGCCGCTGCCGTCGACACCGATCCCAAGACGAAGCTCCCGGTCATTACCATCGCGCAATACGACGGCGTGTCCCTGCAGAGCCTGACTCGGTCAGCGGCACCCACGGGCCTATACGACGTGCGTGTAGCGCCGATGCCAGGCGCAGGGATGGCGGTCGCGACCGTGATCCAGACGGCAACCAAAGAGGCCCACACGGTCATCTCGGGCGCCGATTCGTGGGGCCGTCGCACCTGCTTTGAGTCGGGCGTCTGCTACGACAAGGCGATGAAGGCCTGCAGCGACAAGCTGGCTTGCACAACCGACACCTGTGACAAGGTCAATGGTTGTTCGAACGCCAACTCAGCAAAGCCGTGCGCCGATGGCAGCGCGTGTACATACGTGAGCACGTGCAAGTCCGGGTCTTGCCCGGCCGGCAGGAGTCGCGTCGGGGACATCGAGAAAGTGGCTGGAAGCGAGCAGGTGCACGACGTGCTGGCCTGGTGGGATGGCGAGCTTGTGACGGCCGGCACCGGCTATCCGGCAGCGGGCAAATCCGTGGGCGTGCTCAACTCGTACGGCGCACACGGCTCCCACACCAAGCGAGTCGAGCTCAAGTCGGCCGAAGACACGGCTCTTTATGGACTCGCACGCGGCCCCGACCGTCTCGCTGTGGCGGTCGGACGGCGCGGAAAGAACGGCTACTTCTACTACTTCCGCGACAAGCTTGGGCCGCAGTTGAAAGAGGAGATCTATGCACCGACCAAAGGCAGCGTGACGCTGTATCACGTGACCCGAGCACCCAGCGGTTTCTTCGCCGTCGGCGACAACGACCTCGCAATGGCATCGACGGGCGTCGTCATTCACTACCGCAAGACCAAACAGGTCTACCTGAAGCAGACGGTGGGCGGCGGCAACGACCGTGTTCGCCTCCGCGCGATCGCCGAAATGCCGGCGAAAATCTACACGATCGCGGGCGACCAGGGCCCGGCAGCGGCCGGCAGCAAGCGTTCGCCAATCTTGTGGCGTCTCAACCAGTACGCCGCCAAGGTCTCCGAGCAGACTCTGTCTGTCGGAACCCTCTCGACCTATATCGACAACATGCACGTTGATAGCGACGGTTGGGTAACGCTCGGCGGCTCCGTCGGCAGCGAAACCGCGGGCGACGGCGTCATCATCCGGCACAACGCCAAGCTCAAGAGCACCACGCACCAGATACTTCAAATGGGCACGCAAAAGGGCGTCGCCGTTCGCGATTTGGTGCCGCTCTCGGCCACGTTCATGCTCGCATACGGCCATGCCGGCCAGCCGCCAAAGAAGACCCGGTTTTTCGCGCTCGTCGGGCCCACCGGGCTCAAGTTCTTCCGTCCCACCGGGCGCATGACCCACCCCAACTACGCCACCGCCGCTGTTCGGATGGAAGACGGACGAATCGCGGCCGTTGGCTATGACAGCAACGAGACCACCAAGGTGTCCACCCCGTACGTTGGCACGTTGGACATGTGGGGCAATGCGGTGTGCAACATCCCCGCGGCGTGTCTGACGCTGGGAGCGGTCAAGTGCGATGACAAGAACTCGAAGACGTTTGATTACTGCGACGCCAAGGTGAACAAGTGCGTGCATGAGAACGCCGAGCCGTGACGTAGCGGGCGGCAAACGCCAAGATAACGCGCGATGCGACGAATCGTAGCAACCTGGGCCGCTTGCGCTGTACTTGTGCTGGGCGCATGCAGCGACGACGTCAGCCTCGAATCCGAGCCGAAAACCGCGGACACAGCCACGGCCGACACCGGCCACAAGACCGATGTTGTCGCGTCCGGCGATGGTCAAGGTGCGGACAGTGGTTCGCCGCACGTGGATCCGGCGATTGCGTGTCAAGCCGATGGCGATTGCGGCCCGCGCGGGTGGTGTGACAAGGGCGGTTGCCGGGTGCGATGGGCCATCGACGTCGAGGCCGGCCGCCATTTCTCGTGCGTGCGCCTCGGACTCGGCGGCTACTCGTGCTGGGGCCGCAACGAGTGGGCGCAGCTCGGCGACGGGACCAAGAAGACGCGAGCGGTCCCCAACAAGCCTCGCCTGGCCAACGAACACCTGCGCGGGCTCGCGACCGGCAGCTATCACGCGTGTGTGCTCGCCGATTCGGGCGCGGCGCAGTGTTGGGGGCGGGACACCGTCGGGCAGGCGACCGGTGTGCAAGGCAAGTCGATCCTGTGGCCGGCGCTGGTCGGGGCAAGCACGCTGCGCAAAGGCGTCAGCGTCCACGCGGGCTATCAGCACAGCTGCGGGCTCGGGATCGACGGGTACGCGACCTGCTGGGGCTCACGGACGTACGCCCAAACCGGCGGACGTGCGATGCCGCGAGCCGCTCATCGGGTGCCATATGTTGCCGGACTCGAGCAGCTCGATGTCGCCAACGTGTATTCGTGCGGCGTCAAGGCCGGCGGCGTGTGGTGTTGGGGCAGCAACAGCAACGGTCAGATCGGCAACGGACGAACCGCGCATCACGAGGCAGCTACGCGCGTAATCGGGATCGACGACGCCGTGGAAGTGGCAACAGGGAGCCGGCATGCGTGCGCGCTCTCAAAGAAAGGCACCGTCAAATGCTGGGGAAAGGGGACCGACGGGCAGCTCGGCAACGGTCCCGCGGCGTCATCTTCTCTACCCGTCGCGGTCACCGCCATCGCCGACGTCGTGCAGCTCGATGCGTCGCCGTACCACACCTGCGCCCGAGACAAGTCCGGCGGCGCGTGGTGCTGGGGCGCCAACAAGTACGGTCAGCTGGGCACCGAGGACACCGCGCGGCGCACCCAGCCCGTGAAGATCGCCGGGATCACCGACGCCATCGATATCGCCGCGGGCTTTTGGCACACGTGCGTCGTCCATCGCGACGGTCGTGTTTCGTGCTGGGGGCGCAACGAGTACGGCACCATCGGCATCGGTACCGCGTCCAAGAAAAGCGAGCTCAAGCCGCGGGTGGTCAAGGCGGAAGAGGCGCCCTGTGAGTCCGACCAGGCCTGCGCGAACGCCAGCGATCCGTGCATCGAATTGCTGTGCGATCCGGCGACCAACCGCTGCGCCTCCAAACCTGCCCCGGACGCCAAGACGTGCCTCGACGGGGACGACGCCTGCGGCCTGACAGGCGTTTGTAAAGCCGGGGTTTGCGAGCTCAAGGACGGCTGCGACGACGGCGATGTCTGCACAGCGCCCGTTTGCAAGACCGGGGGAGCGTGCGGACACGAGCCCGCTATCCAAGCGTGCGGCGATGGCAAAGCCTGTTCCATCGCGGCCTGGTGCGACGGCGCGACGTGCAAACAAGTCGCGAAGAGCTGCGATGACGGCAACGCCTGCACGCTCGACGTGTGCGGGAAGGACGGCGCGTGCTCCAGCAAGCCCGTGATCGACGCGAGCGGATGCGAAGACGACAACGCGTGTACCGAAAACGACGCTTGCAAGGCCGGCGTATGTGTCGGCGAGAAGCGAAAGTGCGGCCACGGCTGTCACCCCGAAGCCGGCTGTTTGCTGTCCGACAAGGCCAACGCGTTCGCCGCGAAGTACGAGCTCGCGGCCGGCGACGACTTCACCTGCGCGGTCGGTTCGGGCGGCCACACGTTGTGCTGGGGCCTCAACGACCACGGCCAGGTCGGGACGGGCAAGGTCGGCGGGGTGGTTTTCAAGCCAGCGTTGTTGGCGGGCGGCGTCACCGGCATCGACGTTCACGCGGGCGACGACTTTGCTTGCCTGCGCCAGGACGACGGCGATGTCGCGTGCTGGGGACGAAACGACGCCGGACAGTTGGGCACGGGCAAAACCGGCGCGCCTTCAGCGACCGCCACGTTCATCAAGGGCTTGACCACGCGAGACCCACTCGCGCTCGGTCGACAGCACGGATGCGCCATCGTCAGCGGTCGCGTGTGGTGTTGGGGCAGCGACGTGCACGGCCAGCTCGGCGGCAGCTTCGGCGGCATCAAGGGCCCCGTCCTCGTGCCCGGCGTACCGGTCGCCAGCTTCTCCAAAGAAAACAGCGTCTCCAAAGAGCACAGCGTCTCCAAGGGACACGACGCGCGCCGAAGCTCTTGCAGGATCGCGGCGGGCGCGGACACGACCTGCATGATCAGCCGCGGGCGCCGGGTCTTCTGCTGGGGGCGCTGTGAGGGCGGCGTCTGCGGCCGTGGCGGGACATCCAAGGGCAAGGTCCGCCAGGTTCGATTCTTGCGCTCCGAGGGGGCGGCCCACGGCCAGGAATACGACACGGTCGCGGTCGGAAACGGCTTCGCCTGCGCGATGAACGGCGACCGAACGGTGTGTTGGGGACGCGGGCAGCGGGGACAGCTGGGCAGCGGGGCGTTTGGCGGATCGGAGATCCCACGACGGGTCCGCTTACGGCCGGCGGCGCTTTGGTTGGTCGCTGGCGGCGAACACGCGTGCACGCTCGGCCGTGACGAGCGCGCCTGGCCAACCTGCTGGGGCTCGAGCACAAGCGGTCAGCTGGGAATCGGCAGCACAAAGTCGCGCCCCTGGGCCGTCAAACCGCGTTCTGTCGGGGCTGCGATCCGCGTCGCGGCAGGCCGGCGACACACCTGCTGGACCACCGCCGCCGGTACGATTCGCTGCGCCGGCTACAACGGCAACGCGCGCCTCGGCGTCGGGTCCAAGAAGACCGTCGTGACCAGCCCCGGAACGGTCAAGTTCGCCGCCGCCAAGCTGCCCAACGCGTGCACGATCGCGGTCGATTGCGGCGCCAAGGGGGTGTGCGACGAGTCCGTAGCCTGTGAACACGGCCGCTGCATCCACCGTCCGCGCGCGTGTCCGTCCACCGACAGCTGCAGCTTGTCGCGTTGTGATCCGGTCAAAGGCTGTGTGATCGTAGCTGTCGCCGACGCCGAAAAGGTCGCGTGCGAAGATGACAAGGAGTGTGCAGCGGCGACCTGCGCGGGCGGATCCTGCAAGACCTCCGCGCCCTGCCCTGCCGTCGACAAAGTGAGCGGCAAAGTCACGTTCGACTGGATCCCAGCGCTCGCCACCAACGAGGGCGGGATCAAGCTCGGCTACGACAAGACCGAGGTCCGACCGGCCCGCCGCATCGTCGTGCAAGCCGTCGCGATGTCGAGCGCTGCCACCGTGTTGGACGAGACGACGACAGATACCCAGGGCGCCTACACGCTGCAGGTCCCCAAGGGCACGAAGGTCAAAGTGCGCGCCCTTGCTCACCTGCGCATCGACGACACCGTCACCGGCAAACCGCGCGCCTGGGCCGACATCCGCGCGGTCGACAACACCAACGAAAAGGCCCAGTGGGCGCTGGTTTCGCCGCAGGTCAGCGCGCCAAAGTCCGGCGTCAACCTGCACGCCGCGACCAAGTGGGACGCCAAGAAATCCGGCCATACCGTGAGGCAGAGCGGTCCGTTCGCGCTCATGGACACGACCTTTGACGTCGTCCAGCTGGTGCGCGGCCAGGACATGATGCTGCCCGCGCTGCACATCAACTGGAGCCCCGGGAACATGCCGCTGCCGGGCTACAAGGACCAGGGCCAGATCGGCCCGTCGAGCCACTACACGACCGAGCTGGGCATGCCGGTCATCTACTTGAAGGGTTTTGAGAACATCAACACCGACGAATACGACGACCACATCGTGGCGCACGAGGTCGGCCATCACGTCGAAAACGCGCTGTTTCGCAGCGACAGCATCGGCGGCCGTCACTCCTCGTACAACAGCCTCGATGGTCGCATCGCGTTCGGCGAAGGGTACGCCAACGCATTGTCAGCGATGGCCCTCAAGGACCCGATCTACGTCAATGTCTCCGGCAAGAACCAAAAGGGCGGCTTCCAGCTCGATTTTTCAGCCCCGATCACCAGCAACGACCGCGGCACGTACAGTGAAAAGGCGGTCGCCTGGCTGCTCGTCAAGCTCTGGGACGGCCGCGACAAGGTGGCGATGTCCGGCAAGTTCGACCGGATCCGTTGGACGCTGGAGCACGTGCACGAGCCGACCGACACGTTCACGTCGCTGCTGCGGTTTGTGCACGGCTACCACGCGCGGTACGGCGACAAGGTCGACGGCGACGACATCAAGGAGCTGTTCACGGTCGATCTCGACACGCCGATGCCGCTGGATCGCTGGGACACCGGCAACGCGATCGGCGCCTGGTACGCGGCCAAACGGACCTATCCGCAGGGCTTTGCCAAACATCGCGGGGCGCAATTCTGGCGCGGGTACCGGACGCTCAAAGCTGGCGTGAACGAGGCGACCGCGCACGACCAGCTGGTGCTCGGTGGCTACACCTATCCGCACAACAAGCTTGGCGGGTCGCGCTGGTACCGCCTCAAGGGCACGGGAAAAGCGGCCACGGTCGCCGTCGAGAAGCCGCTCGGTGCGAAATGCGTCGAAAACACGATGGACCTGCGCGCCTATCGATTGGGTCGCGCCATCAAGTGGGACGTGCGCCAAAAGGGCGAGTTCGCGGGCTGCCCGAAGGTCACGTTCCCGACCACGGCGGGCTATTGGTACCTGCTGGATGTGCGGACGACGCCGACGAACAACAAGGACATCGCTGGCTGGACGATGCGCGTGACGTTCAAGTAGCCCGACACCTCGCCGCGACGGCAACTACGGAAACACCTGCATCAACCGCGGCTAAGAAGTAATTTGAC
>CAZLMW010000005.1:88074-102514 GCA_964560875.1 uncultured Enterobacteriaceae bacterium | reverse complement strand
TCCTGCAGCGGAACCGCCGAAGAGCCCGGCAAATGCTTGCCTATCCCCGGCGTCGGGGGCGATTGCGACCCGAAGATCGGCTGCACCGCCGGATTCCGCTGCAATCCCGACACCAAGAAGTGCGTCCCCGGCATCGCCAAGGGCAAACCCTGCACCGCCGGCGCGTCGCCTGAAAACCACGTCGAGACCTGCGGCAAGGACCTCATCTGCACGCCCACTGTCGCCGAATACCAGGGCGGCGAATGGACCAAGGGCACGTGCATGCAGATCCACTTTGGCAAGGACGAGTGGTGCGACGGCATGTGGCAATGTCATGCCGCCAACCTCTTCTGCAAAGTCGACAGCAAGGGCGACGGCACGTGTACGCAGGTCCCCGTCGATGGCGCCGCATGCGAGGGCAATAGCGGCAAAGGTCAGTGCGCGCCGGGCCTCATCTGCCCCGGTGGCAAGGGCTGCAAGAAGCCGCCTGGACTCGGCAAAGGCTGCGATATCAACCAGAATTTCTGCGCGTTCCCGTACGTCTGCAACAAGGGCAAGTGCGCCGCGATCCCCAAGGGCGGCGCCAAGTGCCTGACCGATCCCAAAGTGCCACCATGCGCCAAGGGCTACACCTGCAAGGGCGGCACCTGCGTGACGGCCTGCAAGAGCTGAAAACCTTCCCAGCGACCAGCTGGAGCGCCGATCAGGATGACCATGACCACACAACCCGCGTGGCAGCGCGTGCTCGACTTCTACATCGGCCCGCTCGACGCCGACGGCCTGGCCTCCGCCGAGATGTCAGCCAGGTGGTGGCGCAAGGACCCGGCGTTCGACACTGAAATCGCAGACAAGTTCGGCGACGACGTGGCGGCTGCCAGCGAGGGTGAGCGCAACGACTGGCTCCAGGATCCGCACGGCCGCGTGGCGTGGCTGCTCTTGATCGACCAGTTCCGCCGCAACATGTACCGGGACAGCGCCGGCATGTACGAAAAGGACGTGTTGGCTCTCCAGGTCGCGCGCAAGGGCCTCGAACGCGGCGATGACAACGCGCTACCTCTCGCGCTGCGCTGCTTCCTGTACATGCCGTTGATGCACAGCGAAGACCTCGCCGCCCAGGACCGCTGTGTGGAGCTGATGCAGACGATGCTCGCCGGACTCGACGACCGCGTACGAGAGCGCATGGCGGGATACGGCAACGCGGCCATCGCCCATCGGGATATCGTCGCGCGGTTTGGACGATTCCCGCACCGCAACGAGATCCTGGCTCGCGAATCGACCGACGAGGAGATCGCCTTCCTTGAGCAACCGGGATCGTCCTTCTGAGCCGATTGGCCCGCAGGCGCAATCCGTCTACTTGAGCCACGACGTGCAGCGTTTGTTGAGGCACGCGATGCTGATCTTGCTCTCGGCACCGGCGCCGCCGATTTCGGCCTTGGTGGGTTTGGACGCGCACTTGCACTTGGGGTAGGTCGCGACACACTTCTTCTCGGCGGTCTCGAACGCGGTCTTGGCGCTCACGGCCATGCCAACGGCGACGCGGGTCCCGCAGCAATCGACCTGGTGGAAGGCGACGAAACAATCGGCGACCTTGGAGCAGTCCTTGCCGAAGGCAGGGAACGAGTCCTTTCCGCACACGAATTCGAGCCCGCCGAGCTTGCTCTCGACGTCCGGCCCCGAAGCCGCGTCATTTGCCGAGCCGGTGTCTGGCGAGGGGACCGCACCTGCGTCCTGGGGTGGCGATGCATCGGGCGCCTGGGCGATGTCGACGACCGCTGCTGTGTCGGCAGGATTCGTCGTCCCAGCGTCGATGACCGTCGCGACCGTGTCCGTTCCAGCAGCCGTGTCCGCTGCGGCAGCCGTGTCCGTTGCAGCAG
This sequence comes from uncultured Enterobacteriaceae bacterium, assembly GCA_964560875.1. Classification (GTDB taxonomy): domain Bacteria; phylum Myxococcota_A; class UBA9042; order UBA9042; family UBA9042; genus CAZLMW01. Next base: position 100,661 of record CAZLMW010000005.1, on the reverse strand, counting down.
CCGTGTCCGTTGCAGCAGCCGTGTCCGCTGCAGCAGCCGTGTCCGCACCAGCGGCCGTGTCGGTTGCCAAGCCGGTGTCGAGCGCCGACTGGCTATCGGTGCCGGTCGATCCACCCGAGGGTGTTGCTTCTTCCCCGCAGCCAACCAGGACGGCGACGAACACAACAAAGAGGGTCTTTTTCATGGAGCGAATCCAGCAGATTCGGGTGAAGGAACGGGCCGGCGATCAAGCAGCGCCGGCTTTGGCGGTCTTCGATTCGCTGACGAAACGGCGCACGATGACGCGGTTTTGCCCCTTTTCACGGGCCACCTTCAGCGCATCCTCGGCGGCCTGGGTGAACGACCGAATTGTGTCCGAACGTCCGGGGATTCCGGTCGCGATACCGATGCTCACCGTGAGGTAGGGCGCAACACCGGACGTCGAGTTGTCGATCGCGAGCTCTTCGACCGCGCGGCGGATTTGTTTGCCCCGGTGTTCGGGCGCGGCGGCGCCGTCGCAGAAGAACAGCCCAAATGCCGTACCGCGGAACCGGCAGGCGATCTCGCCGTCTGACATGACCCTGCTGCCGATGACCTCGCCCACCTGCTTGAGGGCGGCTTCGGCGGCTTTGGGGCCCGATGCTTTGAAGAGGGCGTCGAAGCGATCGATCTCGACGAGCATGAGCGCGATCGGCTTGCCTTCTTTGTTGTAGTTGAGCCAGTTGCGATCCAGGAAGCGCGACAGGTAGCGGGCGTCTGGCAGCCCGGTAATTCGGTCGCTGTGCGCCGACCGGCGCCGCTCTTCCTCCAGCTTGCCGACCCTTTCGAGCGTCGCGGCGAGCTTCTCTTCAACGCGCAGGCGGGTGCGTCGTTCGGCGTGAAAGCGCGAGATCTGCAGGACGAATCCCTGGCCGATGCGGGCGAGCAGCAGCGCGAGCAGCATGACGATGGCGTTGGTCCAGCCCGACGACGGATTGGACGCGGCCGTGCGCCCGATCCGCAGCATCAGGGTCACATTTCCGAGCTGCACACTCGTCTCGGCGATGGGTTCGTCATCGCGCGCTTGGGCCGCTGACGATGCCAGCACGCGATCCCCTTGCGTCGGTGCGATCAACGTGTAGCTGTAGCCCTCACCCGGGAGCTCATCGAGTCGCGCGGCCGCGACGGCGCGCTGCACGTCGACGATGCTGCTGATCGTGCCGGAGCGTTCGCCGACCGAGACGACGAGCCGCGCGATGAACGCCGAGCGCTTGGTCGGCAGCAGGACCGGTCCGTTGAGCGTCCGACCGCCGTCGGTTCGAAACAGCGGAAAGTGGGTCGCGTCGCCGAGGAGCGCTTTGCACTTGTCGCGTGGGTAGACGTGTTTGACATGCCCGCCGACGGCCCACTGCAGGCATTCTGTGCCGCCGATGCCGGTGAGCACACGCTCGGATGCCGGGTTGAACACAGCGTTGGGAGCTGCGCCGGTAGCGAGAACAGCGCCCAGCGCGTGTGCTGCTGCAGCGGTCCTGCCCAGCTCAGCTTGAAGCGCGCCAGCGCGGTCGGCCGCGGTCTGTGAAACGGCGGATCGTGTCCGTTCGGTGTCCTGTTGCCCGCCCAGCCAGGTGACGGAGAGGCCGACGCCAGCGGTCAGCCCAAAGATCAGCACGCCCGCTGCAATCGCTTGCAGCCCGGACCGATCTTTTTCGGCCTCGATCATCGTCGCGTCCATTCGGACGCTAAGATGGTCTCGGAAGTTGATTCGTTGAGAGGCCGGCGCCCGCCCCCTGGTGCCGAAAACGTGTCATTTTTCGGCATCTTCCCACAGCGCACGGCGCATTTGCGCCGTGCGTCGCTCGCGCTTTCGCCTCGGTCCGTGGACCAAACGATGATCGCCGCCGCTTTTTCGCTAATACGGGCCGCCATGTGCCAACGGTAGCGCACGGTCCTCGGATCGCAACAAACACGCTACGAATGACCGACCAGTGCCGCGTCCGACCGGACGCCGGGGCCGACCTGTCCGAATCTGCCCAATCAGGCTAGATTTGCGCCATGCGCATATGCCCCGGGTGCGGTCAGCAAACCGACGCTGAACTGTGTCCCCACGATGGCCTGATCACGATGGAGGAGTCGCTGCTCGAACGCAGCGATCCGATGGTGGGTCGGCTCGTCGCGGGCAAATACCGCATCGAAAAAACGATGGGCGCCGGCGGCATGGGCGCCGTGTACAAGGCCCGCCACTCCGCGACCGGCGGCCTGTCCGCGCTCAAGGTGATGCGCGCGCAGTTTTCCGACAGCGCCGACGCCATCAAGCGCTTCCACCTCGAGGCCCAAAACGCCGCGGCGTTGCACTCGATGCATACGGTCCGCGTGCTCGATTTCGGCGTTGACGAAGAGCTGCTCTACCTGGTCATGGAGTATCTCGACGGCGAGTCGCTCGACGAAGTGCTCGCGCGGTCCAAGGTCCTGCCGTGGCGGCGAGCCGTGGCCATCGCGCGCCAGGTTCTCGAGTCGCTCTGGGAAGCGCACAACCACGAGCGCCGCATCGTTCATCGCGACATCAAGCCGCCCAACATCTTCCTTGTGCGCAAGGTCGACGGCGCCGATTTCGTCAAGGTCATCGACTTTGGAATCGCCCGCGCGCTCGATGCGACCGGGGCTGGAACACGCGGCGCGATCGGCACACCACACGCCATGGCGCCCGAGCAGTGGCGGGGCAAGGGTGTGGATGGGCGCACCGATCTCTACGCGGTCGGCTGCGTGCTGTACGAGATGCTCTGTGGCCGCCCGCCTTTCCTCGGTCGCTCGGACGCGACGCCCAACGAGCTGATGATGCAGCTCGCCAACGCCCACATCTCCGAAAAACCCGAGCCGATACAAAACCGGGTCGCCGGCCTGCCCCCTGCCCTCGCCGCCGTGGTTGGACAGCTGCTCGAAAAGGATCCGGACGCTCGCCCTGCCTCCGCGCGCGACGCCATCATCGCCCTCGACCGTTGCCTCGCGGCCCCGGGCGGTGAATCGGCCGGCTGGGACGTTGACAAGGCGGCCGACGCGACCATCGCGGCGATCGATCTGCCCACGATGGGCGCCGGCGACGCACCTGATGACGTCATCGTCCGCCACACACCCCAGAGCCCCCCGCAACCCCCAGCGGCCCGCGACTCCAACGTGCCCCCTACCCTACCCGGCGACGAACGCCCGAGCACCGATGGAAGCCGCGCCGACGACGCGCCCGACGACAGCCCCGCCGTGGCCCACACCCAGCGCGACACGACCGAACACGAAACGGGCGACTTTGCCGGCCGAAACATCGCCACCGCGCCGGGCGAAGCTGCTCTGCCCGCCGCGACAACTCCCAAACAAGGCCGGTGGTGGCTGGTGCTGCTGCTCTTCCTGGCCTGGCTCTTCGTGCGGGATGTGTCGCCGGAGAGCACGTTCAACATCAACTACAACGCCGAGGAAGAGCCCGGTTCGCGCGTGACCGTCAAGGGCGTGCGCGACAAGGACAAGCAGGAGGAGCTCGAACACGCCGTCGAACACGTCGCCGAAGCGCTCGCCAGCAAGGTCGAAGAGTGGACCGGCGATGACGATCGCAAGCGAACCGACGAGGCGAGCCTCCCCGGCGCAGCATCCGGCGCAAGCGACAGCGCCGATCGCGATCCGGACATCGTGTATCGAGCGCGCATGTCCGACGACGACCACCGCAACTCGAAGGGACGCAACCTCGTCGAGGCCCACCACATCATCGCCATGGATCGCGCCAACTATCACCGCTTCCAGCGCCGCGATCCCGAGGACCAGGCCGATCCAACCCTGCACGACAAGCGCGGGCGCCGGGTCTTGAGGCGCCTTCTGCGCCGCGGCATGGATCGCGATATCGCCGAGCGAATCGTGCGCGGCACACCGCTGATCGAAGTGCGCATCTGGGGCGAAGAGCGCGCCGAAGTCACCATCGTCGAAAAATAGCGTCACGACCGCCGCCGGTTGGGTTTCGGCAGGTGTTTTTCGTCTTGCGCAAACCGTAAACATCGTTTACTAAGTAAATACTGTTCACGGAAACTGTTTCGGACCAGCTCCCATTCCCGGAGGCAAGAGATGACGATGCCAGCGACGATCCCCACCGAAACCAGCCTCCTCGCCGGCGGCGCCGCGTTCGCAATAGGCGCGCTCGGCTGGACCTTTTCCGAATACTGCATCCATCGTTGGCTCGGCCACGACCGGCGCTTGCTGAAAAACCCCTTCGGAGCGGAGCACCAGGCCCATCACGGCCGCGGCAACTACTTCGCTCCGTGGTGGAAGAAGGCCGGCGCCGCCGTCGCTGCAACGGCCCTGCTGTGGCTGCCCGCGACCTGGATCGCCGGGGCCGTCCTCGGTCCGCTATTCGTGGCGGGTTTTGTGAGCTTTTACCTCTACTACGAGGTGCTGCACCGGCTCGAGCATGTCCATGAAGGCTTCACCGGCTACGGTCGTTGGGCGCGGCGGCACCATTTTCATCACCACTTCCACGATCCGTCGGTGAACCACGGCGTGACGTCGCCGATTTGGGACGTCGTCTTTGGCACGTATGTCCCGACCGGCGTCATCCGCGTGCCCGAGAAGCTCGCCCCGTTCTGGCTGGTCGACCCACAAACCGGCGACGTGTGGTCGCACCTGCAGGGCTGGGAGCTGCGCCGTTCCAAGCGCAAGAAGCTGGCCGCCGCGGCGTAGCGTCGCTCCGCCCGGTCGTTATTACGGCTTCTTTGGTGGCGCCGGCGTCTTGTTGATGAAGATGCGGGTCATGCCGCGGCCGCCGAGGACGAAGTCGGGCACCTTGTCGCCGTTGACGTCGACCACCTCGATCGAGTTGCTCCAGTCGTTTTCGGGCGGGATCGAGCTGCTGAAGTCGCCGAAATGCGCCTCGCCCTGGTTGAGGAGCAGGCGAGCACGCGATCCCCAAGTGCTGGTGATGAGGTCGGGGAAGCCGTCGCGGTCGAGGTCGACGATGGCGCCGTCGGTGCTGTTGAGCGCAGGCAAGTTCTGGGGAAGGTGACTGGCGGTGACGTCGGCCAGCTTGTAGTCGAGCTCGCCAACCTGCAGGCGGTCCGTGCCGTTGTTGATGACGAACAGGTCGATGTCCTTGTCGAAGTCGACGTCCGCGGCGAGCACGCGGTACGTGTTGTCGCTGACGGCGGGCAGGTGACTGGCGCTGACGTCCTTCATCACCCCGGTCCCGGTGTTGTGATAGAGCACGTTTTGCCCGCCGTAGCGGCCCATATAGATATCGAGGTGTTTGTCGCCGTTGAGGTCGGCCAAGACGATTCCGTGCATGTCGCGATCGTTCTTGAACGGCACCCAGGACTTGCTGAAGAAGAACGCGCCGCCGGTGTTGAACGGGTCGCCGCCGTTGACCAACAGGTAGTAGCTGTGCCGGTAGCCGGTGGCGATGACATCGAGGTCGCCGTCGCCGTCGAGATCGCCAACCTGGATCGTCGAGAATCGGTGGCTCGAGTAGTGGGTGGGCAGGTTGGTCTTGCTGACGTCCTTGAAGTAGCCCTTGCCGTTGTTGATGTACTGGCGCAGACCGCCGCCGCGCCATGCGTTGTAGTTGTTGATGCGCTCGTAAATGGACCAGCAAGCCATCAGCAGGTCGAGGTCACCGTCCTTGTTGAGGTCGGCCAGCACCGTCTCGCCGCGGTTGCACTTCGGATCGGGCAAGCGGGCTTCGGTCTCGTCGAAGAAGTTGCCGGCGTTGTCATTGATCCAGACACGGTGACGGTGCTGGTGGTAGTTGCTGAGGATGAGGTCCATGTCGCCGTCGCCGTCGATATCGCCGGAGCTGACGTCGCTCGTGTCGAAGCTGTCCTCGGGATAGCCGAACACCGTGTTGTTGGCGAAAGCGCCCTTGGGCACGCGGTTGCTGTCGATCATCGCCTTGTTCTCGGCCCACCCGTGGTTGAGCAACAGGTAGTCCTGGTGGTCCCAGCGCGTGATGTACATGTCTGGCAGCTTGTCGCCGTTGAGGTCGCCGACGGTGATGTAGCGGGCGTCCTCGCCGATATGGGGCGGGATGTTGGCCTTGGACGCGTCGACCAGCACCGGCCCGGCCTTTTGCGCCTTGCCGTTGAGGTACAGCGTGGGCCAGTAGTTGCTGCTGCCACGGTATTTGTCAGCGATGAGGTCGAGATCGCCGTCCCCATCGACGTCGACGAACTTGCCGCCCCGCGTGTGCATCCACTTCTCTTTCTGTGGGAAGTGCAGGCCATCGTCGTTCTTGAAGTTGCCGCCGCTGTTGAAATACATGCGGTCGGTCTGGCCCCAGTTGAAGATCATCGCGTCGAGCCAGCCGTCGCCGTCGATATCGGCGAGCTTTACGTCCTGGCTGTTGAAGCCGCTGACCGGGAAGTTCTTCTTGTTGCCGTACTGCGCGTCCTTGAACGACCAGGGCTGGCCCTTCGCGACGTTGTTGCAGTTGTTGTAGTAGAGCCGGTTTTGCACCGCGGAGTCGTTGGCCACGATGACGTCGAGGTCACCGTCCTTGTCGATATCGCCGAGCGCGACGCCGCGGCTGGGCTCCCTGTGCTTGGGCAGGCGCGTGTTGTCCTGCTTGTAGCCGCCCTTGCCGTCGCCGATCAGCAGGAAGTTGTAGTTGTTGGTCGACACGAAGATGTCGGTGATCCCGTCGCAGTTGATGTCGCCGGCTTCCATGTCGCGGGCGTCGTGCAGCCAGTAGTAGCTGACCGAATAGTAACCCTTGTATTCGTTGGTGAACTTGCCGCCGTTGTTGCGGTGGATGCACAGCCGGTTGCCGTTGGAGCGGTAGACCAGGTCGATGTCGCCGTCTTTGTCGATGTCGATCGGCAGCGTCATGTCGCCGTTGCGGCAGCTGCTGTGGTTGCTGGGCATCTGGTTGGACGACACGTCGATGAACTTGCCGGCGATGCCGTTGGCGTCCTTGATCTGGATGAAGAGGTCGTGCCGGCTGCTGTGCCGCATCACGAAGACGTCATTCAGACCGTCGCCGTTGGCGTCAAAGATCGTGGTCTGCCGGTCGTTGCGGCTGACATCGATGGGCAAGCGGTGGCCGAGGGCCTGGAGAATGACGGACTGGCCGAACGCGAACTTGGCTTTGCCGGTGACCTCGTCGGCCTTGCCGCCGATCGACGGATTGACGACGCGTACGTCGGTCGGTCCTTTCAGCGCGACTTTCGGCACGGTGATCTGCAGCAGCGTCGGGCCGAGGCGGACGACCTTTGCGGCTGCGATCCAGGTGGCGGTTTTGCTCGAGCCGAAGAAGACCTTCACGCCCGACTTGAAGCCCTGGCCGTAGACCGTGACCGTGTAGCCGCCGCCTTGTGGACCGCGAGCGGGCGCGATGCCGCCAAATGCCAGGCCGGGGAGGCCGAGCGGGGCGATGAATTCAAAGCCGGTCGCGAGCGTGCCTGACTGGCCGTCGCTGTTGGTCACGACGACGTCGAACTTGCCGGGCGCGTGGGCCGGTGCCGTTGCGATGATGAGCGTGCCGCCATTGAGCACCTTGATGCTGGACGCGTGCTTGTAGCCGAGGCCCTTGTTGCCAAAGCGGACGCTGGCGCCGGTGAGGAAGCCGTTGCCGTAGATGTTGACGAGGTAGCCGCCGCTGGTCATGCCGAACGCGGGGGAGACCGAGCCGATCTTGGGCGGCGGGATCTTGGGGATGTAGACGAAGCCGCCGGCCTTGATGGCGACCTGGGCGTCGGGGTTGACGACCTTGATGGCGACCGGACCGCTGCCCGGCGGGGACTTGGCCTTGATGATGCCGGTCGACGAGATCTGCAGGTCCTTTTCGGGCACCTGCTTGGCGCCGAAGAAGACCTTGGAGCCCTTGACGCCGGTCACGAAGCCTTCGCCCTGGATGGTGACGAGCGTGCCGCCCAGCTCCGGCCCGAGGCCCGGGAAGACGTTGTTGATCTTCGGCGGCGAGATGTAGGTGAACGCGCCACCGAGCGTGTGGGAGCCGCCGTCGGGGTTGATGACCGTGACCGCGGCCTTGCCGGGCACGCCCTTGGGTGTGAGCACCTTGACGAAGGTCGTGTCGACCGCTTTGACGCCGAGCACCGTCGTCCCGCCGATCTTGACCTGCACGCCTTTTTGGAAGCCGAGACCCTCGATCGTGACGAGCTGGTTGCCGAGCGTGGAGCCCGATGACGGCTTGAGCCCGGTGATCTTGGGCGGCGGCCGAAACAGGAAGCCCTTGGCCTTGAGCGCGACCTGGCCGTCGGGGTTGATGACGGCCACGTCGGACAGCCCGGGCACCTGCTTGGGCGTCGTGAGGCGGATCAAGGTGGACGACTTGACCTCGGTTTGCGTGTCGAGCGCCTGCGCGCAGTCGAGGCTGGCGCCGAAGTTCTTGCAGAAGACGACGCGGGAACGCTTGTTCTTGTCCTTGCTCGCGGCGAAGTACTTGCCGGAGATGTCCACCGACGTGCCGCCCGCTGCCGGACCGGCCTGCGGTTTGATGCCGGTGATCTGCGGTGGTGGGACGTAGGTGAACCCGCCCTTCTTCATCGATGTGCGTCCTTGTGGGCTGGTGACGCGCACGTCGACCGGGCCGAGCGCGTGGGGAGGCGTGACAGCGACCAACGAGCCGCCTGATTTACCACCGGAGACCGAGTTGGCAGACGACGTATCGAAGAAGACCAGGCTGCCGGTTTTCAGGCCCGAACCGAGCAGCGTTGTCTTCGTGCCGCCCTTGGTGGGCCCGGCGTTGGGGTCGATGCCGACGAGCTTGGGCGCGGGGTCGAGCTTGGATGGATCGGTGTACGTGAAGGCCTTCTTGAGCAGTCCGTGGCCGCCGTCGGGGTGGATGACGATGACGTCGACTACCGCGGTTACGGGCGATGGTGCGGTGACGAAACGCGCGTTTTCGGTGTCGCGCACGTCGAGCACCTTGGTCGGAACGCTACCGAAGATCGCCCACGCGCCCTTTTGCAGGTTCTTGCCGGTCAACAGCCCCCAGGTACCGCCGCTGGTCGGCCCGGTTGGCGGGGTGAGCTTGCCGATGGTGGGCGGCGTCGCGATCGTCTTGGCGTCGACCCACTTGTAGACCTGCGCGGCGAAGGACGACTGGCCGTCGGGGTTGTCGACGCGGACCTTGGCGTGGCTGCCCGCGGGTCCGGCGGGTGAACGCGCGGTGATGGCTTGCGAAGAGACGACGGCGATGGACGTCGCGGGTGTCGCCTTGTTGGTTTTCGAGTCAACGAAGAAGACCTTGGCGCCGGGCAGGAAGTCTTTGCCGCGAAGCACGATGGGGGTGCCGCCGGTGTTGACGCCCTGTTTGGGGAACAGCGCGGTGACGACCGGGGGCCGGACGAAACGAAACGCCTTGCTGGACAAGTTCCACTGGCCGTCGGGGTTTTCGACGCGCACCTGGACCGGGCCGGCGGGGTGGGCCTTGGTCTGGATCTTGATGACGAAGGGCGACAGGACCTTGACGCTGTGCACGGGTTTGCCGCCGAACGTGACCTTGGCTTTGGCCGAAAAGCCCTTGCCGGCGAGGGTGACCACGGTGCCGCCATCGACCGAGCCGAGCGCCGGTTGGAAGCTGTCGATGCGCGGCGCCCCCACGAAGTCGAACGCGTTGGTGAGGACGGCGGACTGGCCATCGCCCGCTGTGAAGACGACGGTCGCCTTGCCCGCGTCGCCCTTGATGGTGGAGCCGGTCGCGATGGACGAGTTGAGGACGGTCCACGACGACAGCGGCCGCCAGCCGACAAAGCCGATGCCGCCGCCGCTGAACGATTGGCCGGTGAGGATGACCGGTGTGCCGCCTTTTTCGGGGCCGGAACCGGGCGTGATGCCGAGCAAGGTGGGTTTGGGTTTGGCGGGCGCGATCCACGAGAAGCCGCCGCCGAGCGTGTGCCCCTGGCCATCGCCGTTGAGCACCGTGACATCAGCGGGCCCGATGCTGCCCTTGGGCGTGGTGATGGTGATGAAGGTGGGCTCGACGACGTGGACCTGCGCGGGCATGCCGGACAGCAAGACCTTGGCGCCGGGCCGGAAGCCGCTGCCCCAAATCACGAGCACGGTGCCGCCCTTCCACGGGCCGACGTTGGGCAGCAGCTTGGCGATCTTGGGCGCCGGGTGTTGGTGGTTGCCCGAGAAGTACGTGTAGCTCTTGTCGAGGCTGCCTTTCTGCTTGTCGGGATTGACGATGACGACGTCGATCTTGCCGGCCTTGCCCGTCGCGGGGGCTTGCGCGGTGAGCACGTGGTGAGCGGCGACGTGGACCTTGGTGGCCGGTTTGCCGTCGAAGAGCACCTGCGCCTTGGTGTCGAAACCTGACCCGCTGATGACGACCGTGTTGCCGCCGTCGACGTGACCGGTTGTCGGGAAGATGGTGTCGGGCTTGGGCGCGGGCTGGACGAACCCATAGCCGCCCTTCAGCACGGCAGAGAGGCCGTCACTGCGCGTAACGGCGGCGTCCACGAGCCCGGATGGGTGCGCGGGCGACGTGGCGGTCAGACCGGTGGCGCTGCCGACCTTGGTGCCGGTGGTGGGGCGGTATCCGAGGAAGGCGACCATCGGCGAGAAGAAGCCGGCGCCCGTGAACGCGACGGGTTTGCCACCGAGCGCGCTGCCGGACGTGGGTGCGACCTGGGTGATGACCGGCGGCTTGGTGCCCGACGAGACCTCATAGTACGTGAACGCCCCGGCGAGGGTGTCGGCGCGGCCGTCCTTGAACATCACCGAGACGCGGACGCTACCGGCGTCGTGAGCGGGCATCTGGACCACCAAAGCGCCCTGCCCGTCGGCTCCAAGCACCTTGGCCTCGTTGCCACCGACGAATACGCGGGCGTCAGCTGGCGCCGGGCTGACCTTGATGAGCGCGATCGTGCCGCCGGTTGTCGGGCCTACACCGGGCCAAACCGTGGTGAGCAGCGGGAACGGACCGACGGTCTTTGGATCGTGGAAGAAGAAGCCGTTCTTGGCCGTCGCGTCGCCGATGCCGGGCACGATGACCTTGACGTCTGCGGGGCCGACTTTGCCCTTGGGAACGGTGATGGTGAGCGCGAGCGGGGAGGTGACCTTGGTCGTCGCGATGGCGCTGCCGATGAGCACCGTGGCGCCCTTGCCGTAGCCGCTGCCCTGGACGGTCGAGGTGATGCCGCCGTTGATCGGCGAGGTGTCGGGCACGATCGCCGCGATCGCGACCTTCTTGCCCGGGATGATGTTGGTGTATTCGAAGCCCGCCTTGGCCGTGTCGCTCAGGAAATCGGGGTTGCGGACCGTGACGTCGACCTTGCCGGTCTTGTCCTTGGACTTGAGCGTGGAGGCCGGGCTGAGCACGGTCAGCAGCTTGTTGGTGGACGTCAGCAGCTTCGCCTCGACGCCGCCGAACAGGACCTTGGCCTTGGGGTGGAAGCCCTGGCCGGTGATCGCGACCTTGGTGCCGCCATCGGGGCTGCCGAAGTTGGGCGACAGCACGGCGATGAACGGCGCTTCGATGACGAAGTTGAACGCGTTGTCGAGGGTGTCGGACCAGCCGTCGGACGTGGTGGCCGTGAACGCGACCATGCCCGATGAATGTGCGGGCGTGACGAGCTTGAACGCGTTGGGACCCACAAGCGTGTTGGGGACCGGCGCGCCGTCGATGAACACCAACATGCCGGGGCCAAAGCCCTTGCCCGCCACCTGGACCTCGGTGCCGCCGGCGGTCGTGCCTTGCGAGGGAGTGGACGACTGCAGGTTGACCGTCTTCTTGCCGCCCGACGAGTAGACGAAGCCGCCGTCGAGGCTGCTGTGCTGACCGTCGGCGTTGACCCACATGACATCGGCCGCGCCGGGTTTTCCAGCCGGGGAGCGCGCGCTGCCGATCTTGGTGTCGACCACCGTGATGTCCGACGCGGGACGGCCCGCGAAGAAGACGAGCGCGCCGGGTGCAAACGCGTCACCGGTAAGCAGCGCGAGGGTTCCGCCGACCGATGGGCCGATGGCGGGTTTGATGGACTTGAGCTTGGGCGCGGCTTGCTTGGCGTCCTTGGGATCGTAGTAGCTGTAGCCGTTCTTGAGGGTCGCTTCCTGGAGCGTCGCGGGGTCCTGGACTGTGACGTCGACAGGGCCGGCCGCCGCAGCCTTGGGGACAAGCGCCGTGATCTTGTTGGCGGCGACGAAAACGACCTGCTTGCTGATGGCTTTGCCGAAGAAGACCTTGGCGTCGACCGGCAGCTGCGCGCCCTCGATGATGGCCCAGTGGCCGGCCGTGGTTGGGCCCTGTGCGGGAGCGATCTTGCCGATGGCGAGCAGCTGTTTGGGCCCATCGCCCAGCTTCTTGTACGTGAACCCGCCCTTGAGCGTCGTATCGGCAAACCCCATGGTCTTCACGACCACATCGACCGCGCCCTCACTGCCCTTGGGGAGCAGCACCGCGATCCCGTTGGGGCCGGTCACGTACGACGTTTTCGCTTCCTTGCCGCCGAACGTGACGGTCGAGTCGGCGCGCAGGTTGTCGCCGTTGACGAGCACGATGATGCCGCCGGTCGTCGGACCGGACGCGGGCACGACCTCTTTGACCTTGGGCGGCCCCTGGGCGGTGTAGCTGAAGCCGCCGTCGAGCTTGGCGTCGGGGAACCCGGTGGTCTTCAGCACGACATCCACGTCGCCTGCCTTCGTGG
>CAZLMW010000005.1:0-87974 GCA_964560875.1 uncultured Enterobacteriaceae bacterium | reverse complement strand
ACGGCGATGGCGGTGTCCGACTGGGCGCTCGCGGACGCCTCGGCCGTGCCAAAGAAGACCTTGGTCGATTTGTCGATGTGTTTGCCGGTGATGACGACGACGTATCCGCCCTCGAGTCCGCCCTTGGCGGGATCGACCTTGAGGATCTCGGGCGCGGCCGGTTTGCCGGCATATGTGTAGGCGTTGGGCAGAAAGCCGAACTGCGAGTCCGGGTTGACGATCTTGGCGGCGACGGCGCCGGGTTTAGCGGCCGCCGATGTCGTGCACGTCAGCGATTTGCCCGCCCCGGTGCCGGACGACTCGACCTTGACGCCCGAGCACGGCTTGTCGCCGAGGAGCACGGTCGCGCCGGGCGCGAAGTGGGCGCCGTGAATGGTGACCGGATCGCCGCCAGCGACGGGGCCCGAGTTGGGCTGGATGCCGTAGATGACGGGCGCGGGGACGTAGTACAGGAAGCCGTTTTCGAGCGTCGCAGATTGGCCTTTGGGGCCGCCGTAGATGACGTCGAGCAGGCCCTTGTCGTGCGGTGGCGCCGTGAACTGGCCGTTCTTGTCGTCGATGACCTGCCACGAGTCGACTTTCGTATCGCCCAGCACGAGGGTTGAGCCCTTCTCGAGGTTGGTGCCGATCACCTTGACCGTCTCGCCGCCGGCGGTGGGCGACGCGTTGGGCAGCAGCTTGGAGATCGTCGCCTTGGCGCCCAGCGCGTTGGGGTCGATCGCTTCGTAGGACGCGGCAAGCTCGGCGGATTGGCCATCGAGGTTGGTGGTGGCGACGGCGTGTTTGGCGGGCGGCAGCTTCGGAGCGACGAGTCGCGCGGCCGTCTTGTCGAGGACTTCGCGCTTGGTGACCGGGTGCCAGCCGACGAACCACAGCCCTTCGGACGCGAAATTGTCGCCTTGTGCGAGCAGCGTGGCGCCGCCGGCAGCCGGTCCCTTGGATGGCACCACCGAATTGAGCTTGGGCCCGGCTTCGGATGGATCGTGGTACTCGAACGCGCCCTTGGAGCCGCCTGCGGTGCCGCTTTCGTTGGTCGCGACGACCTCGGCCGTGCCCGCCGCGCCCTTGGGCGTGCGGATCGTGAAGCGCCCATCGCCCAGGTCGGCGAGAACGGTGGCTTCTTCGCTGCCGAACGTGATCTTGCCCTTGTCGGTGAACCTCGCGATGGTCGCGATGGCGATCGTGCCGCCGGAAACGGGGCCGCGTGCGGGCGTGATCGAGACGACAACGGGGCCTTCGTCGGTCGAATTGACGGTGCCGGTGTCGATTCCGGCGATGTTCCCGTCGATGCCGCCGGCGTCCGAAGAGAGGCCTTCGTCGCTGCCAGCGTCCTCACCCGAGCCGCATCCCGGTGCGCCGAGGGCGACGAAACCGACAAGAATTGCAGTCAGATACGCGGCCGACGCGGGACGCACGGATGCGAATGTTCGAACGAACTGTTTCATGATCGGGGCTCCAACCGGCCGGCATGGGGCTGCGACCGGGGCGCGTTGTTTCGCTGAGGGCCCGACCAGTGTAGGCATTTTCGGGCTTCCGGACCACGGGGGTGATCATGCGAGTGTGCGGCTCGCAGCGACAAAGCGACTCGTGGACGCGGCGCGCTTGCGATCCGATCGCGCGCCCCCCGGGCACCATGGACGCGGCGAATGGCGACCAGTACGTCATCGACGACGGCTGGGATGGCCGCGCGGCCTCCAACCGCTTGTGCCCTCGTGGCTGCCGGCAGTGGACAGGTGCGTTTTCCGCCTGTAAGTGGGGTTCATAGCCGTGGGATTTTGGCGTACAGTCGCGGCCTGAGGCACCGGGAACCCCCGGGAACTCCCATCCTGACACGAAAAATCGGATAACCGGGTCCTGGCAACTGGTCAGCGATTCGCAACGGGGTTCATGCTACGTACGCATTTGTGAGTGAGAGAGATGTCGAAGAAGTTGTTTGTAGGTGGCCTGAGCTGGGACACCGATGATGCTGGACTGCGCCGGGCCTTTGAGGGCTACGGCTCGATCACGGAGGCCAAGGTGATCACCGACCGTGACACCGGTCGTTCCCGTGGGTTCGGCTTTGTGTCGTTCGAAGACGCCTCGGCGGGCTCGAACGCCATCGCCGAGATGGACGGTGCGACCCTCGACGGTCGTAGCATCCGCGTCAACGAGGCGCAGGACAAGAACCGTGGCCCGCGTCGCGGTGGCGGCGGTGGCGGCGGCCGCTGGTAGCCCAATAGAACGCCATTAGAAAGCCAAGTCGGCGGCGGTCAGCTTAACGGCTGGCCGCCCGTCGTGCTTTTTGGCGCATCCGGGAGGCGTTGGTGGGGCTGAACTCCTCCAGCGCCCTCCGCGGAACGGACCGTGGTTTTAACTCGTGTTCGTCGCGACAGACTTGCAGCGACGCGGCGGCGCTACACCTGCGTCGGCCAACGTTGGGCCGGCAAATCCTTGCGCAGCTGCGCGACGCCGGCTGGGGGTCACGTAGCCGCAGCCGACGGCCAGATGAGACGACGGGCAATTCGCACCAGCGGTCGTTCTACGGGCCGATCGGCGGGTTAACCCACTGATATAGCCATCCGGCCCTCGGACGCATCCTGGAGCCCTCTACAGGCATCTGCGGGCATTTTGACTCGAAAAATGGCCCGAATTCGACGTCGCCGGCGGATCGCGCCGGATTACCAACTCACACCTCGGCGACCGATTCTTCGAACGACTTCGCAGTCACCACCACCGGCTCCGCCGCCATTGGAAAGGTCTCGAAGAAGGCTCGCAAGGCCCGCTCGTGCCGCTCTTGCAGTGCGTCCCACGTGACCTGGACGGGCACCAGCCGCTCTCCCGCTTGCACTACGAAGTCGACCTCGCCTTGCCCGGGACCACCTCCGCGCCAATAGCAGACCTCGTTGAATCGCCGCCGCAGCGCGAGGAAGGTCGCGCACTCGAGCGCCTTGCCGCGGTCATCGCCACCGCGAATGACCGCCATGCGACGCAGCCCCGTGTCGACGGGGTAGAACTTGGCGTTGCGGCTCATCCGCTTGCGCTCCGACCAGGCAAAGTACGGGCAGCGATAGAGCAGGTAGGCGTCTTGGCATGCGGTGAGATAGGCCTTGGCGGTGTCCACCGAGAGGCCCGCGGCAGCCGCCACGCGACGGTAGCTCAGCTCGCTTCCAGCCGATTCGTAGGCCATCTGCGCCACCTGGAGCACCGGGCGGGCAGAGCGCGCTCCCACCCGTTCACGCACATCGCGCGTCACGATGTCGCCGAAATAGGTCTGCAGCAGTCGGTCGGCGTCCCGATTCAACTGTTGTTGCACCAGGCGCAGCGGGGCAGGAAAGCCGCCGTGGTGCAGATGGTCGACGAGCGCGATGTTGGGCACGAGCCCGCGGGCCTCGGCCAACGAGAAAGGCTGCACCTCCACGGTCATGTGTCGCCCCGTCAGCACGGTGCCGAGCTCTCCGCCGAGCAGCTGCGCATTGGAGCCCGAGATGACGAAGCGATGCTCCCCACGGTCGAGCTGCACCCGCAGCCAGCGCTCCCACCCCGGGATCCACTGGATCTCGTCGAAGAGGAAGGTCAGCGGCGTCGGCGCTGGGTGCCGTTCGCGCCAAGCCGCCACGAGCTGGTCGAGCGTCGCCGTCTCAAGCCGCTGGCTCAGCCGCGGGTCCTCGAAGTTCATCAGCAGGCAGCGGTCATGGCCGAGTCGATAGTGGTCGACGAGCTGACGCATCAACGTCGACTTGCCGCTACGTCGCACACCCTGAATCACCAACGCCACGCCGGGCTGTATGGCTTGGGGAAGGTCCACCAGACGGGGGACGTCGCCCGGCTGGGGAGCCGACGAGGCAGCAGCGCCAAGCAATTCCGCGTTCACCAGAGGCTCCCCTGTCATCGCACTCCAGCGCGAACTCAGTTCTGTCGACTCAACTCGACACGAATTGATCTGTCAAGTTTAATCGACAGTTCCCGGGAAGCGTAGACGCATCAGGACGATGGCACCCAGAGGCGACTTTGCGATATCGAGCCGATCGAGCCCTGACCGGCCCGCAGAGACTCTTCTACAAGTCCGACGTCTTGGGACGCCCCGGCTTGCCGAGCGCGGACCACGCCAAGACAGCCGTGATGGCGCCGAATGACAGCGTCGCGGGCAGCCACTGATCGGGTGACGGAGGCGTGCCGGCGAACCAGCCGACCTCGAAAAACGTCAATGCGGCGCCAAAGACCCCGACGAGCGCGGCGCCGGCGATGAGGCCGCTCGCAACAAGCACGCCGGCTTCGCGGCGATGGTCGACTTCCTCGCGCTTGGACAGCTTTTCGACCGCGAGGCGCACGACGCCACCGACCATGATGGGCGTCGCAAGGTGCACGGGCAGGTACAGGCCGACCGCGAACGCCAGCGTTGGCAGGCCCATGATTTCGACGCAAAACGCCATCGCGGCGCCGCTGAGGACGAGCCCCCAGGGGAGGTTGCCGTCGAGCACGCCGTCGATGACGAGGCGGATCAGGTTGGCCTGGGGTGCCTTGAACGCGCCGGAGACGATGTCGGCCCGGAACAGGGCAAGCACGGTGCTCATCGCGAGGGCGGCCGTGATGACGCCGATGACTTCGCCGTACTGCTGCTTGCGCGGTGTCGCGCCGACGAGAAAGCCGGTCTTGAGGTCCTGGCTGGTGTCGCCCGCGATGGCGGCCGCGATGCAAACGAGCGCGCCGATGGTGAGCACGGCGACCTTGGCCTGCGAGCCGTCGTACATCGTGCCAAAGAGCAGCGCGCAGACGAGCACCGTCGCGATGGTCATGCCCGAGATGGGGTTGGACGACGCGCCGATGAGACCGACGATGCGCGATGAAACGGTGACGAAAAAGAACGCGAAAACCACGACGGCGACACCCGCCAGCAGCCCGATCGAGCCGCCGGAGCCAGCCATCAGCGGCAGAAAGCTCGCCAACAACGCGATCATCAACAGAATTGCGCCGACAACGGTCAGCGGCAGGTCGTCTTCGGTGCGTGGTCCCTTACCCGCGTTGCCGCCCCGCAACGCGCCCATCGCAAGTTGGAAGGAGCGGATGAGGGTCGGTGTCGACTTGACGAGGGTGAACAGGCCGCCGAACGCGACGGCGCCAGCGCCGATGTAGCGCAGGTAGCGGCTCCACACCGCGAATGTGTCCATCTGGGCGATGAGCGATTTCGTTTCGGGCGCGACGGGCACGGTTGCAGCGCCGCCGAACAGGTAGATGAGCGGGATGATGACCAGCCAGCCGACCGCGCCACCGGCGAGCATCACGGCCGACACGCGTGGACCGATGATGTAGCCAACGCCAAGCAGCTCGGGGGTCACGTCGGCGCCAAAGCTTGTCCGAAAGCCGTTGCCGTTGATTTGCACGTCGACTTCGGCCGGCCAGGTATGCGCGAACCGTTCGATCGCGGTGTAGAGCGCGCCGACACCCATGCCGCCAAACAACATCCGCGCCGATGCTCCGCCGGCCTGCGAAGCGACCTGGACCTCGGCGCAGGCGGTTCCTTCGGGGTAGGTGAGCTTTCCGTGTTCCTGGATGATGAGGAAACGGCGCAGCGGGATCATGAAGAACACGCCGAGCAGTCCGCCGAGCAGCGCCAGGGGGAAGATCGGCCAGAAGCCCGGAGATTCGCCCCACAAGAAGAGCACGGGCAGCGTGAAGATGACGCCGGCTGCCAACGACTCGCCCGCGCTGCCGATGGTCTGGACAATGTTGGTTTCGAGCAGGGAGCCGGACCGGAACGCGCGGAAGATCGCCACGCCGATGACGGCCGCTGGGATGGACGCGGAGACTGTCAGGCCGACTTTCAAGCCGAGATACGCGTTGGCCGCGCCGAAGATGACGCCGACGAGGGCGCCGACAATGACCGCTTTGACGGTGAGCTCGGGCAGGACGACGTCATCGGGAACGACCGGGCGGTACCGCTGGCCCTCCGCGAGCACCTTGTAGGCGTCGGCGGACAGCGACATCTCCAGGTCTGCGCCGGGATCTTGTTGCTCGGGGTCTTGTTGCTCGGGGCCGCTCATCGATCAGGGCGCCGGTTCGGGTTCGACGACGGCCGTCGGGTTGCCGCAGTCGATGTCCTTGAGATTGGTGCCGCGTACAGATGGCTCGCCGGTCGGGCAAAGCACCTCGCTATCGACGACCTTCCAGTAGTTGGCGCCGCCGGCCTTGGGGGCAAAGACAGCGCTGACCGTGCCTTTCGTGCCCGGGCCGCCAGTCGGCATGGACACCCGCAGCCAGGCGATGTGGAAGTTGCGTTTGTGAGCGACGGGGTCGGCGGCGGACGGTTGGCGGATGCTCGGGCCGGCGATGAAAGGCGAATCGGCGACCGGGTTTGGGCCGGACATGGGGTTTTCGACCGGAGCCGGGGCTGGCTGCGCAGGGCGAGGGGTTGCGGCGGGAGCTGGCTGCGCGACATTCGGCTGATCGGCCTCGCGAACGCCAGGCGCGGGGGCCGCAACGCCCTGCACGTCGACCTTGACGTCGTTGACCGACGCATCTTGCACGGCCGCCTCTTCGCCCGAATCGCAGGACACGACGACGACTGCGGCGGCAACAACCACCAGGAATGCAAGCACACGCGCCATGGGTACCTCCGCGGCTGCGACCCCGAGGGCGCTGCCTGGCCCAACGATAGGCGCTCCGTCCAGCGACCGCCACCATCGAATCGGTTCAGAACACCGCCCCGACGCACGGCTGTGCGGCCGAGCGATCCGGCTCAACGGCGCGGGAATTGACTGCGCGCCCAAAAACCGGCAAGCAGGTGCGCTTCCCGCGCTGCCGATCGAGCGAGCGCCTACTGTCCCGCGCACTTGTCCCAGGAGCCATCATGTTTGACCGCTTGCCCGATGACGCGACGCTTTCCGCGCTCCGCGGCCGCTCACTGCTGCAGACCCGCGACTGGAACGACGGTGACCTCAATGCGCTGCTGTCCGTCGCCCGCAAGTTCGCCGCGCTGGATAAATCGGGTGTGAAGGTGCCGTTCTGCCCGCAAGAGCTCGCCTACGCCGTGTTCTTCGACAACAGCACGCGCACCAAGTCCGCCTGGGCCGGCGCCGCCGCTCGCCTTGGCATGTCCCCGGTCATCGTGGACGGCAGCTCGACGCAGGTCGCGCACGGAGAAACAGCCGCCGAAACCGGCGCGATGCTCGGCATGAACGCCCACGCGATGGGTATTCGGCACGACCTGATCCTCGGCGAAGGCAACCCGTTCATGCACGACATCAAGCGCGGCATCGACGAGTACCTCGCGGGCACCAACGACTCGCGCGGTGTTCCGGTCGTCAACCTGCAGTGCGACGTCGACCACCCGACGCAGACAATGGCCGACCTGCTGTGGCTGTCCGAGTACTTCCCCGAGGGCATCAAGGGCAAGAAGATCGGCGTCTCCTGGGCCTACTCGCCGAGCTACGCCAAGCCGCTGTCCGTGCCGCAGGGCCTGATCACGCTGATGACGCGCTTTGGCGCCAATGTGACCCTCGCGCATCCGCCCGGCTACCGGTTGATGCAGACGTGCATCGACAGCGCCATCGCCCACAGCGCCGCGACTGGCGGCACGTTTGAGATCGTCGACAACATGGACGCGGCGTTCGTCGATGCCGACATCGTCTACCCGAAGAGCTGGGGGCCCTACGACCTGATGCTCGAGAAGGTGGCGGCCAACAAGGCCGGCGACAAAGCCGAGCTCGCGTCCATCGAACACCGCTGCCTGACCCGCAACGCCGACTTCACCGATTGGATCTGCGACGAGCGGCGCATGGCGCTGACCAGGGGTGGCGACGCCCTCTACATGCACTGCCTGCCGGCCGACATCGGCGACGAGGTCACCCCCGGCGTGATGGCCAAGCACACCGTGAACGTGGCGCGTGAAGCCAACTGGAAGGTCTACGTGATCATGGCGCTGCTCGCGGTCAACAAGGTCGACGGCCTCGCCGGCAAGCTCGAAAACGCCGGTTGATCCTCACGCGCCTGCCGCGCACCCGAACCCGAACTCGAAAACCACTGACCCAAAGGGAGCCTCATGAGCAACCTCGACGCCCGAATCGCCGAACTGGCTGAAAAATACCGCCCTCTCGCCGCCGAAATCCTCGCCGAAGCGATCCGCATCCCGGCCGACCACGTCGACACCGACCCGTCCTGCGGCCTGAGCAACCACGAGGGCCCGCGCCTCGAGTACATGCGCAACAAGATCATCGAGATCGGCGGCGTACGCAGCGCTGACGACGTTGGGTTCGACGAGTTCGGCAACCTGGTTTGGCACGTCTGGGATGAAAACGACGGCATCCCCATGGCCGACAAGAAGATCATCTACCTCGACGGCCACACCGACACCGTCAAGGCCCTGCGCGGCCAGTGGACCGACAAGATCGGCGGCGGCATCGACGCCTACGACGGCCTGACCGACGCCAGCAAAGTCGACCGCGAATTCCTGCGTCGCGAGCTTGGCCACCTGCCCCCCGACGCGGAATTCGACAACCTGCTCTTTGGCCGCGGCGCCGCTGATCAGCTCGGTGGCGTGGTCGCCGAGATCGTGTCGTCCAAGATCCTGATGGAGACCATCGAGCTCGGCAGCCTGCGCGGCGCCGTGGTTCGCGCATACGCCACCGTCGCCGAAGAGGACAACGACGGCTGCGGCCCGATGTACCTGATGGGCAAGGTGCTGCCGACCGCTCCCGCAGAGCTCGTTCCCGACGTCGTGATCCTCACCGAAGGCACCGGCGATGCGGCCAAAGGCGCGCTGGGCATCTACCGCGGACAGCGCGGGCGAATGCAGATCCAGGTCACGGTCACCGGCCGCTCATGCCATGGCTCGATGCCGTGGGAGGGCCTCAACCCGCTCGAATACGGCGCGGCCATCCTCGTCGAAGCCGCCGACCGCTACCACCGCGGCGAAGGCTTCAAGGATCACGCGTTCCTCGGCGCCGGCACCCGCACCGCGTCGTGGGCCAAGCTCGAGACACCCAGCGATTGCGCCGTCCCCGACCGCTTCATCTTCCGCTTTGACCGTCGCCTGACCGTCGGTGAGACGCCCGCGTCCGCCGTCGAAGCCGTCGCCGAGCTGCCCGCCGTGGCCGCCGCGCGCGAAGCCGGCCTGAGCGTCGAGGTCGAGGTGCCCAAGTACACCGAGCCGACCTGGAAGGGTTACGTGCCCGGCAACGACCAGATCTACATGGGTTGGGAGACGCCCGAAGACCACCCCGCCATCCAGGCGGCCGCCGCGACCTACAACAGCGTCGTCGCCCCGCAGATCCCGGCCGGCGGCAGCAAAGGTCAACTCCGCGACTCGCCGCGCATCGACCGCTGGATCTTCTCGACCGACGGCGTCGGCTTCCCGGTCCCGGTCGAGGGCTCGGGCATCGACGAAGGCGCGACCAAGAACTGGGTCCACGCCGGCGACTTCAAGCACCCGGCCATGTTCGGTTGCGGACCCGGCATCGAGCAGAACACGCACAAGATCGGCGAATGCGTCGACCTGCGCGAGCTCCAGCACGCCATCGCGTTCCTCGCCCGCTTCCCGAGCGTCTTCGCAGCCTCGTAGCCGTCCAGGCTCGAACCGGCAGTCATCGATGCCCAGGTGGACCGACGCCATCACGCGCGCCGGCGGGGTGGTGTATCACCTCGCTGCGCTCCGGCACCGTCGGTTGTGGGCGGATCATGTCGCCGCGACCGCGCAGTTTCTCGCCACCTGGCAGCCCACGCAGCGCAAGCTCTTCGTGCTCGGTCCAAGCGGCGGGTACAGCTTGCCGATGTCGTTGCTGGGCGAATTCACCGAGGTCGTCGGCGCCGAACCCGACCCGATGGCACGCACGGTCTTCCAACGGCGGTTCCCCGAGGTTTCGATCACCTGGGACGACAGCGACTACCTCGGCCCTCGCAACGGAGCGATGACGGTCGCCGGGCTCACCGAGCTTCGAGCGCGCTACCCCGACTATGCTGTGCTGTTCTGCAATGTCCTCGGTCAGCTGCCGATCCTGCATGAAGAGGCCCAGACCGAAGGCTTCTTCGACTACATCGACGCCATCCCCGAGGCGCTCGCCGGGACATCATGGGCGTCCTACCACGACCGCGTATCCGGTCCGTGGCCACCCGCGATTGCCGAGTTCGAGTTGCCGTCAGCCGTCGCCACCGAAGCGCTCTTGATGCGGGTGTATCCCAACTACCAGTCCGGCGTTGAGTTCGACTACGGCGACCACCTGACCGGCGGCCTCGCACCGAACCGACCGCGACGGCTCTGGACCTGGCAACGAACACCCGCTCACTTCCACGTGATCGAAGGTGTTCACGTGTAAGAAGTCAGCGCGCGGCGTGAGTCGCAGGCAGCAATCCCATCGCGCGCGCCGCGTCGTGGGCCATCGAGGTCAGGTCGGTGGACGGGCGGACCTTGAGCACGACCTCCATCTTCGCAGGGCAGCCGATCACAGATGGCATGTCGCCGGGCCGCCGCGGGGCGAGCTCGTGGGGAACGGGGCGGCTGAGCGCGGCTTCAACGGCGGTGATGACCTCGCGCACGCTGTGACCGCGGCCCGATGCGATGTGAAACAGATCGCACCCCACGTCGCCGCCACGATGTCGGCCGAGACGATGGACCGCGGCGCGAAAGAGCGCTTCGCAGGCGTCGAGCACGTGGATGTAATCGCGCATACAGGTCCCGTCGGGCGTCGGGTGGTCGTCGCCGAACACCTTGAGCGCACCGCGATGGCCCATGGCGGCGAGCAAGCAGAGCGGAAGCAGGTGGGTCTCAGGCACGTGGTTTTCCGCGCATCCGTGACCAGCGCCGGCGGGGTTGAAAAGGCGCGCGACAACGCCGGTGATGCGACCGGTTTCGGCGGCCACTTCGAGGGTCCTCTCGGCGGCGAGTTTGGACGCGCCGTAGGGTGAAACGGGCCCGATCGGCGCATCTTCGTCCAGCAGCTCCTGCGGGTCGGAGGGCGGCTGGAGCACGGCGGCGGTCGACGCCAACACCACACACTCGACGCCGGCCTTGGCGCACTCGTCGATGACGACCTGGGTGCCGACCGCGTTGATGTCGGTGAAGCGGTTGGGGTGGCGCAGCGAGTCGGCGATTCGCGCGGCGCCGGCCAGGTGAAAACAGACCTCCGGCACGTGTCCGAGCCGCTGCAGGGCTTCGGTCAGGGCGGAGCTGTCACGGATATCGCCGCGGATGATGGGCACCGAGAACGGCAGGCAAACAGGCCGCCCGCGGCTGAGTCGATCGAGCCCGACGACCTCGACGCCCTCACCGAGGAGGTGATTGCACAGTGTCGTGCCGATGAAGCCGGCGGCGCCCGTGACGAGCGCGCGGCGAAAGGGTGGTGGCGGCAAGGGTGCAACGTGCATGGCGACGGCTTCCGACCCGGAGATTCAGGGCTTCTTCAGGCACTTGCCGGCGTTGCAGAATCGTTCGGTACCGCACTGAACGCCGTTGATGGCGGCGTGTTTGCAGCCGGCCCCAGGCTCGCAATAGTCCACGGTGCACGGATTCTTGTCATCGCACTTGGCGGCGACGATCGGGTGGCACGACTGGGCGCCCGCGCAGGTGCTGAACCCCCACGGTCCGCTGCGGGCGAATCCCGGGGACCAATCGCCGTCTTCATCGCGGACGCGCGCGCCGAAAAACGCGCCGCCATCGGCCAACCGCATCGCGACGGCGGGAGCCAATTGCGCCTCGGCCGTCATGTTGACCCGATCGACAACGAGCTTCGTGCCCGCGATGGCCCGCACTTGCATCCGCCATTTCCCGGCGATCTGCACGTCGCCGGCGACGGTGACGGCAGCGTCCGGTCCCAGCAGAAGCGCGCGAGGCCGAGACATATCCACTTTGCCCGGCGTCCAGCGCCAGAGCTGGTTGCCGTTGCCGTCGACCGCCATCACGCGTGTCATGTGCACCAGCGAGTTGGGCGACGCGATGCCCGCCGCGATATAACCGCGGTATTTGCCCTCGATGACAACGTCGATGGTCGCCCGGCTGATCTTGACGGTGTTTTGATAGGTCTTCGCCCAGACCTTGTTGCCCAGCACGTTGAGCCGCGCCAACCACGCCAGCCCGGCGCTCTTGGTCACCGTTTGCCCACCGATTACCGGCGCGCCGTCCTGGTTGGCGATGATGGCGTTGACGGTCAGCTTGTTTGCGCCGTCCTGCAGCGTCTGGGTCCATTTCTTGACGCCCGCGGGGGTCAGGCGCGTGACGACAGCGCGGCTTTTTGCCCCGGAGTAGCCGGCGAGCGTGTACACGGAATTGTCGACCGTTTCGGCGACGCCCACGGCCTTCATCACGCACTTGGGGCAATCCGATGGCGGGCCCACAAAGCGCGTCCACGCCGTCTTCCAGTCGTCGGTGTCGCTGTCCAGGTCGGCGTAACAGAACGCGGCACGTTTGGCGCCCGACACCACCTGGAGTCCCGCGATGAGCGCGTCGCCGGTGGTGAGCATCGTCGCCGCGCTGGCCGACTGCAGCTTCGTGCACAGCTTCGCCTCGTAGGGCGCGGTGGTCATGCCGAGCTTGGACACGTCCCACAGCTGGAGTTCCTTGGTCTTGGTGAAGCGCCATGCCGACAGAGTCCCATCAGCTCGTTTGGTGAGCATGAGGGTAGCGTCCGTGCCATCGTCGATCGTGTTGACGTGCAGCTTGCCGTTGACGCCCGGCTCGCACTTGCCGGACACGCAGCTGGGGCTGAGAGCGCACTTGAACGGCGGCGAACAGTACGATCCGTCATTGTGAGGCAACGGTTTGCAGCCCGATTTGGGATCGCAGCGGTCTCGCGTGCAGCTCTTGCCGTCGTTGCAGGAGGCGCGTTGCGTTTTCCAGCACAAGCCAGCGGTCAAACACGTCCGGTTGCCCCATGGCCCGGTGCGAAGCAGCCAGCCACGCGCCAGTCCGTTCACCGTGCGTGTACCCGCCAGCAACAGAAGCCCGTCGTTGGCCTCGGCTACCGCGTTGAGGTGCTCATCATCGCTGCTGCCGAAAACGTGCTCCTGGACGGTGTTGGAGTAGCGGTCAGCGATGCGAATCCACGCGTCTCGCTTCTTGGCCGCGTTGACGTCTGTGGTCGAGGTGTGACCGACAAGCACCGAATCGCCCGACTTGGTGCGAATCATCGCGCGGGGAACGTTGCCCACGGTGGTGCTTTGGACGCGCCGGGCATAGGCGAGCTTGCCGTCGAGCCACGAGAACAACGTGCGCGTCTTGCCCACCGTGCGCACCCGCTGCAGCACTTCGACCTCATCGCCGAACGTCGGGATCACAGCGACAGGGGCGCGGACGTCGCCGTTGGCATCGACAAGGTCGTCGAACAGCTCGCCGTTGGTCGGCGTCCACAACCGCCAGAGCTCCTCGGTCGGCTCGCCCTTGACGTAGCCGGCCCCCGCCGTAAACAGCTTGCCCGCCACGGTCATCGCCATGGCGTGCAGCTGCGTATTCGCATCGTTGACGCTCTTGTGCCACACGATCTTGCCGTCCTCGCCGATACGAACGAGCGAGTAGCCCTTGATGCCCGTCTGGGCCATGCGCGCTCCCGCCAGGAAGAAGCCGCCAAGCCCGCGCGTCGCGGCGGTCAGCCGATCGTCGTCGGGCGTCGGGTCGATATGCCAGGTGTTCTGCGTCTTGAGCTCAAGGTCCAGGCGCCGCATCGTCAGCACGATCCCCTTGGCGGTCTTGCTGGTGCCGAGCACCCAGATCGACCCGTCCGCGTCCGCAAACACCCGCTGCGCAGCCGTGTGCACCGAGGCTTCACTTGCGGGGCCACTTTGTGTCCTGTCGCGTTGGAGCATCCTGTCAAAGCGCGTGTAGAACATCTTCGACGCCGTGACCTTGGTGTCTTTGCTAAGCGTGGCAGAACCGACCACGAACGCGCCGCCGTTGCTGAGCGCGACCACGTCGTGAAAGACGCTCTTGCCCTTGCCCAAATCGACAAGGTGCTGGCGAAGCCGCGGTGCCGTTCCCGGTTTGCATTGGCCCGCGCTGCACTTGGCGCCGATCAGACAGCTGCCTTTATCGTCAGGGCAGGAGGCGCCGTCTTTGCGGTTGGCCACGACGCACTCGTGACTCGTGGCGCCCGTCGATTGGCAAATCGTCGCCTGGCACGGACCGGTCTTGTCGACACAGGTAACCTTGGCCCCCGCCTTGCAAGCGCCCTTCTGACAGCCATCACCGACCGTGCAGCCGCTGCCGTCCGCGTCGCAAACGGTGTTGTCGGCCTTGCTCTTGTTGGTGCACTGACCGGTCTTGGCGTCGCAAGCGTCGACGGTGCACGCGTTGCCGTCTGAACACGCGCGCGGCTTGTTCACGCAGCCGTTGGTCGGATGACACGAGTCGACCGTGCACAGCTTCTTGTCGTCGCACGGGTTGGCTTTGCCGCCGGCACAAGCGCCATCGCCCTGGCACACCGTAGCGACAGTGCAGACTTTGCCATCGTTGCAAGCTTTGCCCAGGTTCACCGCTTGCAGCCCGCAGACGCCGGTCTTCTTGTCGCAGCGCGATTTCAGGCAAGCCGTGTCGTCCTTCTTGCTGCAAAACACCTTCGACGCGGGGTTGAACACGCAGTCGGCGACCTTGAGGGACTTGTCGCAATAGAACGTGCCGTTGCAGAGGTTGCCGTCATCGTTGCCCGCACAGTCGGCGTTGGACTTGCACTTGCAGGTGGTCGCGGAAGGCTTGCAGGTGCCGCCATCGCACGTTTCACCGGTCGTGCAAACATCGCCGTCGGAGCAAGCGAAAGGTCCCTTGTCGGCCGGATCGCCGGGCTTTTTCACCTGCCACGCGCACGCCTCGTAGGGTTTGCCGGCGGCGTCCTTCTTGGTCTCGCACGCGACCTTGACGTCCTTGCGCGGCTTCATCGTGCAGGTGCCTTCAGCGGGCAAGCAAACGTTGTGAAGGCAGGTCGTGTCGTTGACCGAAGCGCAGCTGACAATGGTCGCGGGGTTGGGCTTGCACGTGCCGGACGTCTTGTCGCAGATCGGGATGCCGTTGCACTTGTCGCCGTCGTCGAACGCGAGGCAATCCTTGTTGGTCTTGCACGCGCAGGTGACGTTGCCGGGCACACACTGTCCGCCACTGCAGTGGTCCCCGGACGTGCACTTGTCGTCGTCGTCACACTTGGTCGATGTCGGTCGCGCAGTCAGCTGACAGATGCCGGTGGTCTTGCTGCAGGTCGACGCGAGGCAGTCCGTGTCGTCGTTACTGCTGCACTTGATAACCGACGCCGGGTTGACCACGCACTTGCCTGCCTTGGTGTCGCAGAAGAGGGCGCCGTTGCACGGGTTGCCGTCGTCCTGGGCGGCGCAATCGGATGTGGTCTTGCATACGCAGACGTTGCTGCCGGCGCACTTTCCGCCCGTGCACGTCTCGTCGACGGTGCACTTATCGCCGTCATCGCAAGAGAGCCCCGTGTTTTGGTGCTTGAAAACGCACTTGCCGGTCTTCGCGTCGCAGGCCGAGGTCGCACATCCGGTCGCCGAGACGCTGCCCCCGCCGCCTTCGCAGACGACCACGGTCCCGGGTTTGGTCCGACAGACCCACGGCAGCACCTTCTTGTCGCAAAACAGCGAGCCGTTACAGAGGTTGCCGTCGTCGGCGCAGTCGTCGCTCTCTTTGCAGGCGCACATCGAATGCTTCCCTGCGCTGCACTTGCCCTCGCTGCACAGGTCGCCCACCGAACAGACATCACCATCGCTGCAGGGCGTTCCGTCGGGCCGGGGGACCTTCTCGCACTTGCCGGTCGGCAGGCATCGCTGGGTCGAACACGCGTCGTCGGCGGGGCAATTGCACACGACATCGGCGCTCGTCGCGTCCGAGCCGGTGACTTCTGCCGTGGTGCTGTTGCCGTCGGTCGGTTCGTCAGATCCGCACGCCACCATCGAGACGGCGACAAACAGAGCGATGGGTTGGACGGCAAATCGCATGGCGGCAGCTCGACCGTTGAGGATTGAACGTGTGCAGAGACGGACTCGGTCACGATCGCGGCCCCACCGCACGCCGTCAACCGCCCACACCAAAAACACGAGAAAACACGTGTTTATGCTGGCGTCACGGGCGTCAAAGCGTGCACTATGTTGGCATCACGGAGGCGGTGATGCATCGCACATTCTGGATCCTCGCCACGGCGATCCCCCTCGCGCTCGGCTGCGCAACAACCCCCAACAACGGTGACCCCACGGGAACCGGCGCGAACATGCCGTTCCAGGGCGCGGACACCGCCGGCTCGTCATCGGGCAATACGTCGTCGGGAGGGGCTTCGTCGTCAGGCAACGCGTCGTCGTCGGGCAATGCGTCGTCGTCGTCAGGAAACGCATCGTCATCGGGCAATGCGTCGTCATCAGGAAACGCGTCGTCATCAGGAAACGCGTCGTCGTCGGGAAATGCGTCGTCATCGGGCAACGCTTCGTCATCGGGCAACGCTTCGTCATCAGGAAATGCATCGTCATCGGGTAACGCTTCGTCATCAGGAAATGCATCGTCATCAGGAAATGCATCGTCGTCGGGTGCAGACGCCGGATCTTCGAGCGCGGACAGTGGCGCTTCGAACCCGGACACGGGCAGCGGCATCGATCCGTGGGCGTGCGTCGACAAGGACAAGGACGGCGCCGGCAAGAACTGCAAAGGTGGTCCGGATTGCGACGACGCCAACCCCAACTTCACGTCGGTTTGCCCCGATTGTACGAAGGGCACGCCGGAGGGATGTGCGTGCAAGAGCGGCGTGAAAAACTGCTACGAAGGGCCGCCGGGGACGGCGGGCAAAGGCAAATGCATCGCCGGCATCCAGGCCTGCAAAGACGGGTTCTGGTCCAAGTGCACCGGCTCGGTCAGCCCCGAACCCGAGTCCTGCGACGGCGCGGATAACAACTGCAACGGCCTCATCGACGAAGGCGTCCTGTCCACGTGCGGCACCTGCGACATGAGCTGCACCCTGCAGGTTGTCGGCCCCGACTTCGGCACGCCGTTTTCGACCGCGAAGGAAAACGCCAACGGCGTCGGCATCGACAAGCAGGGCTACGTCATCCTCGACAAGACCAAGACGTCCGTCTCGTTCAACAACCTGTGGGTGGCCAACTCGCCCGAGGCGACGGTCAGCAAGGTCGATACGAAGACCGGCTGGGAGATCGGTCGCTACAAGATCTGCTCCAACCCGTCGCGAACGTCGGTCGACCTCAACGGTGACGTGTGGATCGGGTGCCGGGGCGACGGCGGTGTGGCCAAGATCATCGCGGACATCACCAAGTGTCCCGACAAGAACGGCAACGGCGTGATCGATACGTCCAAGGACCTCAACGGCAACCACAAGATCGAGGCGAACGAGCGCGTCACCAACGACGAATGCATCAAGTTCATCGTGTATCCCGACGGCAAGACCATCGCGCGCGCCGCCGGCGTCGATAAGAACAACCACGCGTGGATCGGCTGGTGGACATCCAAGCGCATCCGTCGCCTCCACCCCAGCAACGGCGCAAACGTGTCGTTGATCCAGCTGCCCTGCCGTCCGTACGGGCTCGTCATCGACCAACAGGGCATCGTCTGGGTGCAGGGCGCGGGTTGCGGACTCGTGCGGGCTGATCCCAAGACGCTGTCTGCGAAGCTCTTCAAGCCGCCGTTCAAGTACCGGGCCTACGGCATCAACGTGGATGTCTTCGGCGGCATCTGGTTTGGCGGCAGCTGGGGGGCAGCGCGCTACGATCCCAAGACCACCAAGTGGGTGCAGGCCAACGGCGTCACGTACAGCAGCGCGGTCGCGACGAGCACCGACGGACACACCTACGTCGTCAACGACAGCAAGAGCACGGTGTCCAAGATCAACTCGCTGACGGCGACCATGCAGGGGAGCATCTCGCTGGGACTCGGCCGCTATCCGCACGGCGTCGCGCTCGACTACGACGGCTATGTGTGGGCGGTGAACCTGCAGAAGAGCACGGTGTCCAAGTGCAACCCCAAGACGATGCAGCTCGTCGGTGAATACCCGGTCGGGCCCAAGCCGTACACGTACAGCGACATGACCGGCTATACGCTCAACAACTTCACCGCGCCAAAGGGCCACTACACCCACATGTTCGGCATGAGCGGCTGGGGTGGCACCGTGGCAGAGACGAAGGCGTCCACGATCTGGGAGAAGATCGACGCCCAGGTCGAGACACCGGCCGGGGCCTACGTGAAGCTGCGGTATCGGGCCGGTGATTCGCTGGCCAAGATCAAGACAGCCAAGTGGTCCAAGGAAGTTGGCCCGTTTCCGCCGCAACAGTTCCCGGTCACGCTGCCCAAGGGCATCAAGGCGCGCTTCCTGCAGGTCGAAGTGTTCCTGCAGGCCGCCGAGAAGACCAAGGCCTCGCCCAAGCTCAAGGCGCTCAAAGCCAAGGGCAAACAGGTGTTCGGCACATAACCAGGAAATGATGTCTGTCTCATTTACACGCGCCGCGATGGCACCAAACTCGCGACGCTTTGTCGCCTTCGTCATGGCCGCCTCGCTCGTCGGCGTGTTCAGCTGCAGCGAAGACGAAAAGTCGGACGACACCAAGACCCAGGACACCGGCGAGACTGACGATGCGAAGGCGACCGAAGGCGACGCCGCCAACGTTGGCGACGTAACCAGCGCGGACGCAAAGGGCGCGGACATCCCGGCGCTCGATTTGGCGCTGCTCAAGGCGGTGCACGCCGCGGTCTCGCCCAAGCGGATGAAGACCGACATCGACTTCCTCGCGTCCGACAAGCTCGGCGGCCGGCTGCCCGGCTCGCATGGCAGCAAGCTGGCGCGTGAATACATCCGCGACCAGATGAAGGCGATGGGCATGGAGCCGCTCGGCCACAAGGGCGGCTTCTTTCACACCTATGCCCAGGCGCCGTCGAGCGGCAACTACATGCTCACCAAGGACGGCAAGATCGTCCCACAGGCGATGACCGAGGCCACCAACGTCGTCGGCATCCTGCGCGGCTCCGATCCGGCACGTGCCAAGGAGCACATCGTCCTCAGCTGCCACTACGACCACCTCGGCGTCACCCAGAAAGGCGAGGTGAATAACGGCGCGTTCGATGACGCAGGTGGCTGCGTCGTGGCATTGGAGGTCGCCCGCGCGCTGATCACCGCCAAGGCCAAGCCCAAGCGCCCGATCGTGTTCCTGGTGACCGATGGCGAAGAGGGCGGGCTTAAGGGAGCGGACGGCTGGCTCAAGGACCCGACCGTTCCGCTCAACCAGATCGTAGCGCACATGTCCGCCGACCCGTTCGGCCGCGGCATCCTGCCCGACTACAAGGCGCTGTGGTTCGCTGGTGGCGACCGCAGCCCGGAGCTACAGGCGTTCGTCCGCGCGGTGGCGGCCAAGCACTTCACAATGCAGGCGCAGTTCGTCCATCGCGACCTGATCCCCGTGTTCGCGAGCGACCAGGACCAGTTCTACAAGCGCAAGATTCCGGCGCTCTGGATGTTCAACCTCGGCTTCAAGTTCTATCACACGACCGGTGACACGGCGGAGACCATCGACTACCGGGTGATGCGCGCCGATGCCCATGATCTCGCGACGCTTTTGCTCGCCCTCACGAGCACCGATAAGACCTTCGCATGGCTGGGCTCCAAGCCATTGACGATGCAGAACCTCAAAGACCTGCGGACGATCTTCCTCGCGCTGGAGAAGAGCAAGGCGCCGACAGCCGAAGATCGGAAGAAGATCAAGGGCTTCCTGGCGACCTGGGATGCGGCGATCAAGGCCGGTGGGCCCGATGGCGTCAAGGACTTCGACGCGCAGGTCGTGAGCGCGGTGGTGTTCCTGGTGTATGGCCTCGCCGCCGACCACCCGGGGCCGATCCCGCCGCCATTCCCAAAGGACTGAGGATGTCGGGTCGCAGGACCGGTGGTTGATGGCAGCGCGGCAAACGAACGTAGGGTTAAACCTTATGTTCACCCCCTGAAACAAAGATGTGAGGCCCGCTCGCGCGTTTCCCTGTGCTGCGCTAGGGTTTGGGCATGCCACCGCCGCTTAGAGTCGCGGTTTGAACACCATACGTGTGTTGCTTGTCGCTGGGGCCTCCCGTGATCGCACCATCTGCCGTCAAGCGGTCGATGGCGTCACGCAATGGCATGTCGTCTGGCACGAAGCGGACTCGATCAGCCAGGGCAGCACCGCGCTCCGCGAGAGCAGCTTCGATTGCATTGTTGTGGACCGGACCTTGCCCGACGGCGACGGCTTGACGCTGCTCGACGAAGCCCGGCAGCGCATCGCTCCACCGGCCGTGGTCGTCATCACCGATCGCGTCGACGAAAACAGCGGCGTCATCGCCATCCAGAACGGCGCGCAGGACTACGTCAACAAGGATGAGATCGGCAAGAACCTGGGCCGGTCCATTCGTTATGCGCTCGAACGGCAGCGCCTCGAAGACCGGTTGCGCAAAGCCACCGAGCGACTGCTGAGCCTGTCGGAACACGATGAGCTCACGGGGCTGCTCAATCGGCGCGGGCTCGACACGGCGATGTCGCTCGAAGGCCGGCGCGCCAAACGGGAAGGAACCGCCGTCATCGGGCTGCTGATCGACCTCGACGACTTCAAGCTTGTGAACGATCAACACGGTCACGCCGTCGGCGACAAGGTGATTCGCCAGGTCGCTCGCCAGCTGCTGTTGGCTTGCCGTGTGACCGACCATGCGGCTCGTGTCGGCGGCGACGAATTTGCCCTCGTCCTGCCCGACGTCACGCTCGCCGAAGCCCGCAACGTCGCCGAACGCATCCGCCTGCTGGTCAACAACGAACCGGTCCGCCACAACGGCATCCAAATCAAGGCGAGCGTCAGCATCGGGATCGCGCCCATTCCCCCCGAAGGGCTCAACACGACCGCGCTGCTCAAGCAGTGCCGGTTCGCCCTGCGCCACAGCAAATCGGGGGGCCGCAACCGCGTCAGCTTGAGTTCCACTGCGCGGCGGCCGAGCCGGTCGAACATGCGGGAGTTGACGGCGAGCCAGGTGCAGCGCGCTTTTGTTCGTCGACCATTGCGCGTTCATGCAGCGCCGATCGTAGAGCTCGAAAACGGCCGCGTGGTCGCCCGCGAGTACACGCTGCGCACCACGGAATCGGCCAACATCACCGTCGATGAGCTGTTCGCCAACGCCCTGAACGAAGGCAACCTCGTCGGCATCGACCTCGACTACTTTCGCATCCGCCTCGACGAAGCCGAGACCGGCGATCGGCGCCCCTGCCACCTTTCGCTCTTCCCCGAGACGGTGCTTTCGGAACACATCGAAGAGATCGTCGCGCCGCTGATGCGCTTTTGCCGCGATGGCGAAATCCGCGTGGGTCTGACCGCCGGCCTCATTCCTGTTGAGCACGGGATGCTGGAGAGCCGCATCGAACAGCTGCGCAAGGCCGGAGCACGCCTCGAGATCCTCGACATTGGTGGCAGCCGGGGAGCGCTGGATGGTGTCGTCGCGCTGCATCCCGATTTTGTGCGGCTGTCGGCCGACCTGATCGCCGACATTGACCAGACGTCGCGCGCCCGGCAGGTCCTGCGGATCGTTCGGCTCCTCAAGGCGCTGGGCTGCACGGTTATCGCCGATGACGTGCAGACCGACGTTCAACGGCGGGCGTTGCTCGGTGTCGGGGTTCGCCTCGGTACAGGCGCCATCGCCGAAAACACGTGGCAGTGGGCCGAGAAATGAGCGCCACCACCACGCCCAGGCTCATCCGGGTCACCGTCGCGGGCGGCCTTCTGCTTCTTGGCGGTCTTCTTGGAGGCTGCAACGCGCCGGACATGTCGCCGCAATTGCACAAAGCGCTCACCAGCAAAGACACCGCTGGAGTCCGCGCCGTCGTGACCGCCGACCCCAAACAAGCCAACTCGCGGCGGCCCGACGGGATGCCCGCCATCTACTATGCGACGGTCAAACGACACAAAGCGGGGGTGAAGGCGCTCCTCGCCGCCGGTGCCAACGTCAACGCGCCGTTCGACGCCACCGAATCGGATAGTGCGGATGGTTGGACGGCGCTGCATCGCGCTGCCCATGACGGCCAATTGGCGATCGTGCGCGTGCTGCTCACGGCGGGCGGCGATCCCAGCATCAAGGGCAAAGACGGCATGTCAGCGACCGACGTCGGTCAACGCGCGTGTCGCCAAGCCGCTGCGGACGACCCCGAGGCCGAACCCATCCAGCTCTCCGCCTGCATCCTCGCGAAGATACTGAAGTAGAATGCGCTAGCGGACCCAGAAGGCCGTGTAGCCGTTGCCGGTGTCCCAGTCGCCTGCGAGGCCGTGTCCGTTGCTCTGTCCGGCGCCCGACCCGCCGACCTGCAGCGCCTCGGAGCAATTGCACTTGTAGCTGCCGACGTCGTAGTAGGGCTGCGTGCCCTTGCCGTACAGCGTTCCCCCGATCACGGTCACGCTGCCCGACCGCTTCTGACTGAAGCACGGGCTGCCGCCGCATCCTGCCGCGTAGCAGAACAGGCCGACCTGGCAGGACTTGATGTCGTTCTTGGTCACGTCCATCAGCAGGGACCCGCCGGTGCTGTAGCGCGTGCCCCGATACTCCGTACCGCCGAGGCCAGTCCACAGGCTGGCGCGCGTCTTCAGGGTCGGACCGGTGTGGTAGCTGCTCGGTTGCTTGACCGCTTTGGGCAGGTTCGTCACGCCACCTGTGCCGTCACCGGTGCGCGTGAACCACCACGAGACGTTGCTGCTGTAGGTGCGGACGACGTGCGTCAGGACCCAGCCACCGCCGGCCGTCGACATATCGCAGTAGGCCTGGAACGTGCCGAGGCCCGAGACCTTGAGCCAGAACAGGCCGCTCTTGACGTTGGGCGATAGCTGCTTGATGTATTTGCAGCTCTTCGCGGCCGAGCTCTGCGATTGGCCGAGTGCGCCCTTGCAGGTGTTGCTGCAGCCGTCGTTGTCGACCTTGTTGCCGTCGTCGCATTGTTCGGCCCCGCCGACTTTGCCGTCGCCGCAGATCGTCGTGCAGACAGACGTGCATCCGTCGCCGTTGGTGTTGTTGCCGTCGTCGCACATCTCGCCCGGCTCCTTGGTGCCGTTGCCGCAGCTCCCCGCGACCGATTGCCACGCGTTGCCGTCACAGAAGCGCAGGCGCTTGAGCTTGGGGTCGTAGTAGATGCCGCCCTCGGACGCGAGCGAGCAGGCCGCTGGTGGGGTCGCGGACTTGTGCAGCATGAAGACGCCGGTGGTGCCGACCTTGCCGGTTGCCTGGAACGCGATGTGCATCGAAAACGAGACGATGTTGCCGTCCTTGCCGTTGTCCTTGAACGACATATCGACGACGTGCAGCCGCCATGTGCCCTTGGCGTTCTTGCCGATCCACGCGTTGAGGTCGCCGCTGACCGGCTTGTTCGGCGCGGGATAGGTCGCCTTGAGGTTGGTGATGACCGCGCCGTTCTTGGAGAACAGCACGTACTTGCTCTTGTCGGGGGCGATCAGGGTCACGGTGAGCCCCGAAAACGCCGAGTTGGTCACGTCGATGGCGACGGTCAGGTTCTTGACGATGCCGAGGTCCGGCACGACGACATCGCTGTAGGCGCCGCCGGGGTTGTTGTCCGGGATCGGGATCGCCTTGTTGTTGGCGACAACCTGCGAAAACCCTGTCGTGAGCAGACCGCCGCTGACCTTCTCGAGCGAGCCGCCGGGCGTGGCAGAGGCGACCTTCTTGCAAAGCAGCTTGCCGTTCGTGCTGACCCCGACAACCGCCTCGCCAGCGGCGCATGACCCCTTGGGCAGCGCGATTCCGGTCAGCTTGGAGCCGTCGCCTACAAAAGAGCCCGCCGTTACGGTGCTTCCGACGACCTCGGTCGCGCTCACTTTGGCCGCTTTGAGCCGGTTCTTGCCGAGATCGATGTCGCCATCGAAGGCGAGCTCAGACACGCCGACACAGCCGGTGCACTTGAGGTCGCTGGCGAGCTTGGCGGTGGTCGCAACGAGGGCAGACGCCGCGTTCTTGGCACTGTCGGCGTTCTTGGCATTGTCGGCGTTCTTGGCATTGTCGGCGTTCTTGGCATTGTCGGCGTTCTTGGCACTGTCGGCGTTCTTGGCACTGTCGGCGATCTTGGCTGCGAGGGCCTTGCCACCGGCCTTGTCTGCGGCGGCCCAGGCGAACGTGACCTTCTTGGCGGTGATCGACCCGTCGGGGACTCCGGTGCTCAACAGGCCCTTGGCGAGGTGCGTGGCGGTGATGCAGCCCGAACATGCGACGGCGTTGGCGACCGCGGCGTGGCGGGCGAAGAGCGCGCTGTGAAGGCGAACACGCGGCAACTCCGGGTCCTGGCCGACGGTCACGCCGAGCCAACCGAACGTCCCGAGCAGCTTGGCATCGAGCGCCTTCTTGCTGCCCAGCGGGTGCGCGAAGTGGCCGTGAGTGACCTTGACCAGCACGAGGTTGCTCCACGCCGCCACCTTATCGTTTTCGCCGGCATAGAGCGCGATGGTGACGCCGTAGATGCCGTCGGCGACCGGTCCACCACCGGCCGAATGCAGCGTTCCGTGCATGGCGACCGTGGCTGGAACAGCGGCCGCGGCGGGTGCGGCGAGGGTGAGAGAAAGTGCGGCGGCGGCAAGGCCAACAATGGTGCGGTTCTTCATGGCGGCAGCTTGCCACATTCGGTCCAGCAGGCCGAATATCGAGGGGTGAACGAGGCTTGGCTCTCTTCGCGGCTCATGGGCTGCCGGCCGCCCACCGGACATCGACTACGCTCGCGTCAACGCCAACCTCCTCGAGCGCCTGCAGCCAGCGCTTCTGATTGGGCTGTAGCTGGTCGCCGGGACCTTTCACTTCGACAAAGCGTCGCGGACCATTGTGCCGGGCCGTGGGAACAGCGGCGGCTCTGGGGCCGCCATTGTGGTTGGCCACATGTTCCAACATGGATACAGTGGATGCAGCTGCAGCCCCCGAGGTCCCGATGCGCCGTCAATCGACCACGTCTTCATCTTATGTCGAACCCGTCGTCCTGTTGCTCGACAGCGCGGACGCCGACCGCCGGATGATCGAGCGAATGCTGGGCCGCGGGACGGGACGCTTCCAGGTGCGCCATGCCACGACCCACGAAGACGCGATGCAGATGCTGGCCGAAGACCGTATCGACCTCGTCATCATGGATCTGCTGCTGAGCGACTTGCCCGGGTTCGAAGCGCTCGTGAAGCTCACGCAGCAGCACCGCAATGTGCCTGTCATCGTGGTCACCGAAGAGGTCGATGAGAACCTGGCGACGGCCTGCCGAAAAGGCGGCGCGGACGAGGTCGTGTCCAAGCGTGGCATCGATCGCTACCTGATCAACCGCGCCGTCGATGCGTCGCTTGCGTCCATCTACCGGGCCCGGGCCCGAGACGTTTCCAGCCGCGCCGATCACGCGGTCGAGGCTTGCTACCAGATGGTCTCGGCCACGTTTGACGGATGCGGCAGGAAGCTGCTTTCCGATCGGTCACCCGAACGGCATGCGGAGCTGGTCGAGATCTACAAGAAGCTGCTCGCTCCGGCGCTCGATGGCAGCGCGCCCGACCGGCGCGAGGCCGTGCGAACACTGCAGCGTTTCATCGATGGACTCGCCCGCCAACGCGGCACGGTCGCCGATGTCCTGCACATTCACAACGCGACGCTGGACGCCGCAATCAACCACACGTCGGGGCCGACGTTCACCTCGCTGTCGACCCGCGGACACCGCGTTGCCGTGGACGTGATCGCGCGCTTTGTCGGTGCCCAGCTCAAGGCGAACCGAACCCCCGTGGGCCGGCCGGGTCTCCGAACGGGCGAGAGGGCGTCCGAACCCGTGCGACGGCAATCAGCCCCGATTCGTCGGCCATCCGCGCCCATTCGACGGCCTTCCGAACCGATTCGCAGGCATTCGGGCACGTCGAGGCGACCGTCGGGGGTCCGCCGCAAGACGGACGGATGATGTTTAGCCCCAATGCCGATCGTCCAGTTAGGATGGAACATATTGAAAATGACCGGCATTGTGCTTAGCCCGGTCTTGTCATCAAACCGTCTGACGGCCGAGGCGCCACAGCACGACGCAGGCAAACAGCGGCACCGTGAACAACGCGAACTGAAATGTCGGTGCGACCACGGTCGAGCCGCACGTGAACTCGTACGACCACGCGTCCTTCTTGAACGGATAGCCCGACCGGCAATCCGAGGCTGACAGGCCTTCGCTCGACAGCTCGCGCACGCCATCTTCGGTCAGCACGGTGACCCAGGTCGTTGCGGCGCCGCGGCGGGTGGTGCGTTCTTCGGACGTCACTACCTTGCCTTCGATCGCGGACCAGAGCGCGCTGGTGTGGCCGAGATACAGATGCGTGGCGACGCCGAGGGCGAGCACGACCAGGAACGCGATCCGGTTTTCGTGCCAGAGGAAGGCGCGCTCCTCCGCCGCCGACTTGCCGGACTTCGACGCCCGCGCGCCACCGGCCGTGAACAGCCACGCGACGAGGAACACGACGGGGATCACGCCGGCCGCCGCAAACATGAGCAGATGGTCGGTCACAACAAGCCTGGTTCAGAAAGACGGGCTACGGTTTGCACTTCGGGTCGGGGACTTTGTACGTGCAGGCTCCGGTCGTGGCGTCGCAGCTGTCGGTCGTGCACTTGTTCTTGTCGTCGCAGTCCTTCGCGCCGCCGGTGCACTTGCCGCTCTTGCAGACGTCGCCGACCGTGCACATTGCACCGTCTTCGCACCACTGCCCGTCGGCGATGGCGGACCAACCTTTCGCGCTCTTGCTCCCGGCGCAGGCCTGGCACGCTGAACCCGGGTTGTGCACGCCGTCGGTCCAGCACGCTCCGGAGATGGAGCAAGCGTTGGCCGTGCGGCTCACCTGGCGAATACGGTTGTTCCAGTAGTCGGCGACGAAGATGTTGCCGTAGACGTCGGTCGTGATACCGAGCGGGTGGTAGAAGCGGCCCGCTGCGCCGTCGACGTAGCCCGCCGATGAACCGGTGACCTGGTAGACAGTGCCCGCGTCGAGCACGCGCAAGCGATGGTACCGGTACGAGCCGATGTAGACGCGACCGGCGCCGTCCACGGCGATACCCCAGGGGTTGTAGAACTTGGCCGTCTTGGCGTCGCCGTTGAGCAAGCCCGCGCTGCCCGAGCCCGCGACTGTGGTGACGACTCCGTCCGCGGTGACCTTGCGGATGCGGTGGTTGTTGAAGTCGGTGACGAATGCGTTGCCGGCCCGGTCGACGGCGATGCCGATCGGGTAGCGGAACTTGGCGGCCGAACCCTTGCCGTCGGCGTACCCGTACGAGCTACCGGCGAGCGTGGACACAGTGCCATCGGCGGTGACTCGGCGGATGCGCTGGTTGTTGTAGTCGGCCACATACAGGACGCCACCAGCGGTCGATGCGATGCCG
Organism: uncultured Enterobacteriaceae bacterium; assembly: GCA_964560875.1. GTDB lineage: Bacteria > Myxococcota_A > UBA9042 > UBA9042 > UBA9042 > CAZLMW01. The sequence continues at coordinate 60,679 of CAZLMW010000005.1, read as the reverse complement.
ATCGGCTGGTTGAAGCGCGCTGCTGAGCCCTTGCCGTTCGACGCCCCGGCCGCACCGTTGCCAGCGAGGGTCGAGACGGTGCCGTCCGCGGTGACCTTGCGGATCGTGTAGCTGTAGCGATCGGCGACGTAGACGTTGCCTGCTGCGTCGGTCGTGACACCGGATGGTCGGTTGAACCATGCAGCGGTGCCCTTGCCGCTCTTGAGCCCGGCCTGGCCGCTGCCCGCGAGCGTGCTCACCTTGCCGCCGGCAACCTTGCGGATGCGGTTGTTGTTGTAGTCCGCGACATAGAGCGCGCCCTTGCTGTCGACCGCGACGTCGTAGGGCCTGTTGAGCTTGGACGTCTTCGCGTCGCCGTCTTGGAAGCCGATCGTGGTGCCGGCCAACGTCGAGGAGACCGTCCGCGTGCCCTTGCCGCAGGTGTTGTTGATGCAGAGGTCGCCCTGCGTGCACGGGTTGCCGTCGTCGCAGTGCTTGTCCTCGGTGCAGAAACCGTTGCAGCCCACGATCTTGGTGTGCACGCAGGCGCCGGACTTGGCGTTGCACGAGTCGGTGGTGCACTTGTCGGAGTCGTCACAGGACACCTTGCTACCGGCGCAGGAGCCGGATGCACACGCGTCCTTTTCGGTGCAGTAGTTGCCGTCCTCGCAGGGCGCGCTGTTGGCCAATGTGGTCCAAGCCTTGGCGTTCTTCGCCGCGTCGCAAACCGAGCATGGTTTGCCGGTCGCTGGCGTACCAGCCGCGTAGCAGGCCGACCCGATCGCGCAAGGTGCCCGCGCATCCACGATCTTGCGGATGCGGTGGTTGTATTGGTCCCCGATGTAGACCGCGCCGTCGGCGCCGACGCCGATTCCACGCGGGTAGTAGAACGCGGCTTTGCCGGCGGTTCCGTTGGCGAACCCGGCCGTGCCGCTGCCCGCGAAATGCCCGGCGACGTCACCGACGATCTCGCGAATGCGGTGGTTATGTCCGTCGGCGACATAGATGCGACCGTTGGGTGCCACGGCGATGCCCCACGGGTAGCGGAAACGCGCAGTTGCGCCCTTGCCGTGCACATACCCGGCCTGGTTGCTGACGGAGCCTGCGACGAGCGAGGTGACACCATCGGGCGTGATCCGCCGCACGCGATGTCCCGTGTGCTCCACGACGAAGAGGTTGCCGGCGCGGTCGAGCGCGACATCGATCGGCCCGTGCAATCGGGCGGCAGCGCCCTTGCCGTTGACGTAACCGGCGCCTGAACCGGCCACGAGGCTGACAGAACCGTCGGGCAGGATGCGGCGCACGCGGTGGTTGCTGTAGTCGGCCACGTAGACGACGCCACCGCTGCTCACCGCGATGCCATACGGGTTGTTGAAGCGCGCCGCGGCGGCCTTGCCGTTGGCGTATCCGGCCGTTGAACCCGCGACCGTGGTGACCTTGCCGGCCGCGAGGACACGGATGCGGTGGTTGCCGCGGTCAGCGAAGTAGAGCCCGCCACCGGGGCCGATCTCGACATCCGATGGGTTGCGCAGCTGAGCGATGGCTGCCGCGCCGTCCCCAAAGCCCGCCTTGCCGCTACCGGCGATGGTTGTCGCGGTGCCGTCGGCCGCGATGCGACGCAGGCGGTGGTTGCTGTTGTCGGCGACGTAGACATGGCCCTTGCCGCTGTCGACCGCGATCCCGAGCGGATAGTAGAACTGCGCGTCGGTCACCTTCCCGTCCTTGAAGCCGGCCTTTCCATTGCCCGCGATGGTCGACGTCCAGACGGCGGTTCCTGGCTTGCACTTACCGCCGCTGCACGTGTCGCCGAGCGTGCAGGAGACCCCGTCCTCGCACGGTTTGACGTTGGTCGGGTTGGCGCACTTGTTGGCGTTGCAGACGTCGTCGGTACACACGTTCTTGTCGTCGCAATCCGCGTGCTGGTAGCAGAAGCCGTCGCAGCCGACGATCGGCTCGTTGCGGCACACGCCGAGGTGGTCGCAGAAGTCCTTGGTGCACTTGTTGCCGTCGTCGCAGTTGGTCTTCTTGCTCGCGCACTTGCCGCTGGCGCAGGCGTCCTTGCCGCTGCACACGTCACCATCGGAGCAAACGGCGCCGTCGGCCCGCGCGGTCCACGCCTTGCTGTTGGTTTGTCCGGCGCATGCCTGGCAGCCGTTGGTCGGGGAACCAATGCCGTTTGCGTAGCAGGCGCCACCGATCGAGCAGGCGTTCGCCGAGGGCACGACCTTGCGGATCCTGCGCGTGCTGTAGTCGCCCACCCACAGCGTGCCGTTGGCGTCCGCGGCGAGCCCCATCGGGTAGTGCAGTCGCGCCTTGGTCAGGCCGTCGCCATCGAGGAACCCGGCGGTTGTGCCAGCGATGCGGGTCACCGTGCCGTTGGGATGGATCGCCCGAATGCGATGGTTGTGTCGGTCGGCCACGAAAACGCGCCCGGCTGAATCCGTGGTGATGCCCCAGGGGTAGCGGAAGCGCGAGACACCGGCCGAACCGTCGCGATACCCGGCGACCCCAGTGCCGCCGATCGTGGTCACGACGCCTTGCATGGTGACGCGGCGGATCGAGTGGTTGCTGTAATCGGACACGACGACGCGCCCCTGCTGGTCGAGCGCGATGCCGATCGGGCCGTTGAAGCGCGCTTTGCTGCCGGTGCCGTTGACGAAGCCCTTGGCGCCGCCGGCAAGCGTGCTGACACCCCCGGCTGGCGAGATCGCGCGGATGCGGTGGTTGCTGTAGTCCGCGACGAAAACCGTGCCGTTGGGTGCGGTCGCGAGGCTGTACGGGTTGTTGAACCGCGCCTTGGCGGCCGGACCATCCGTGAAACCGGCGCCAATTCCGGCCAGTGTCGTCACCACGCCCTTGGCCGTGTCGACCGTGCGAATGCGGTGATTGCTACCGTCGGCGACGTGGATCACGCCGGCCTTGGCGAACGAGACGTCGTGCGGCCACTGGAACATCGCGCCGGCGAGCTTGCCGTCCGCGAATCCAGCGACACCGGACCCGGCCACCGTCGTGACCGTGCCGTCCGCAGCGACCTTGCGGATGCGGTGGGAGTGGCCTTCAGCGACCCACAGCTCGCCCTTCACGCCAACATCGACGCCGCGCGGGTAGTTGAAGCTGGCTTTTATGCCCTTGCCGTCGGTCAACGCCGCGACGCCGCTGCCGGCATGGGTCGAGACGCTGTTGGACGCGCCGGGCTGGCACTTGCCGCCCTTGCAGGCGTCGCCGAGGGTGCAGCTGTTGCCGTCGTTGCAGACAAGTCCGTCCGCGTTGCTGTTCGCGCACTTGCCGTTGGTGCACTTGTCGATGGTGCACGGGTTGTTGTCGGCACAGTCGCTGGCGCCCTTGCAGTTGCCGCCGCACTTGTTAATCGGCGCGAACACGCACTGACCGGTGCTCTTGTCGCAGCTGTCGAGGGTGCACTTGTCGCTGTCGTTGCAGACCTTGGCGCTGCCCTTGCAGGAGCCGCCGCTGCACTTGTCGGCCGCGGTGCAGACATCGCCGTCCGAGCACGCGTTGCCGTCGCCGCCCGCCGTCCACTTGGTCGATGACGTCTTGGCGACGCAGCGTTCGCAGCCGTTGGCCGGGTTCGCCGCGCCGTTGGCGTAGCAGCTGCCGCCGATGAGGCATGGCGCGGTCGAATCGCGCACACGTCGCACACGGTGGGTGTATTGGTCGGCGATGTAGAGGGTTCCGCCGGCGTCGACGGCAACCCCGGACGGGTAGTACAGGCGCGCGGTGTTCGCGGCCCCATCGACGAAGCCCGCGGCGCCGCTGGCAGCAAAAGTGGTGACCACACCGCCCGCGATGCGCCGGATGCGATGGCTGTAGCGATCGCCGATCCAAACCACGCCCGCGTTGTCGACCGCGATGCCCCACGGGTTGCGGAACGTGGCCTTGGTCGCGCTGCCGTTGAGCGAGCCGTAGCCGCCCGTGCCGGCGAACGTGGTGACGTTGCCCTTGGCGTCGACGCGGCGGATGCGATGGTTGCTCTGGTCGGCGACGAGCACGTTGCCACCAGCGTCGATAGCGACCCCGATCGGGTAGTAGAAGCGCGCCTTGGTCGGCGTGCCGTTGGTGAACCCTGCCCCGCCGCTGCCCGCGAGTGTCGTTACCTGCCCGAAAGCGATGCGACGAATGCGGTGGTTGTAGGTGTCCGCGACGAAGATGGTGCCGGCCTTGCTGACCGCCACGCCGAACGGTCGGTTGAACCGCGCCTTGGCCGCGTCGCCGTTGACGTGCCCCCCCTGGCCCGATCCCGCGACGGTTGAAACGGTGCCGTCGGTCGCGATCTTGCGGATGCTGTAGTTGGCCTGGTCGGCGACGAACACCTCATCGCCCGGCCCGATAGCGACGCCATAAGGCGCGTTGAACCAGGCGGCGGTGCCCTTCGCGTCGAGCAGGCCAGCTTTACCCGAACCAGCCGCGGTGCTCACGGTGCCGTCGGCGGCGATGCGGCGAATCCGGTGGTTGGACGCGTCGGCGACGTAGACGACGCCCTTGCTGTTGACTGCGACGCCAAGCGGGTAGCTGAACTTGGCCTTGTTGCCAGGCCCGTCGACGAATCCGCCCTTGTTGCCATGGATGGGCCCCGAACCCGCGAACGTGTCGACGTAGACCTTGGCGCCGGTGACGCACTTGCCGTCCTTGCAGCGGTCGCCCGCGGTGCACTTGTTGCCGTCTTCGCACGGCAGGGTGTTGACCTTGGGCTGGCAGTTGCCGGTTTTCGCGTCGCACGCGTCGTCGGTGCACTTGTTGCCGTCGTCGCAGTTCTTGGTCGTACCCCCGCACTGCAGCTTGCCGCTGACGAGCTTGCACACGTCCTTGGTGCTGCACTTGTTGTTGTCGTTGCAGCTGTCGCCGGCCTTGAGCGGCTTGTTGGCGCACTGACCGGTCTTGGTGTCGCACGAATCGGTGGTGCACGCGTTCTTGTCATCGCAGCTCTTCTTGCTGCCCGAGACACACTTGCCGGCCGAACACTTGTCGCTCAGCGTGCACTTGTTGCCGTCCTCGCAGCCGCCCGCCTTGACCGATGAGACGCATTTGCCCTTGTTGCATTGCGCGGTCGTGCACGGGTTCTTGTCGTCGCAGTCCGCCGCGGTATCGCAGTAGCCGCCGCAGCCCGCGATGCCCTTGAAGCTGCAGGCCCCGTCCGCAGGGTTGCAGGCGTTCTTGGTGCATTTGTCGGCGTCGTCGCACTTCTTGGGGGTGCCTGCCGCGCACTTGCCTGCCTTGCACTGGTCGCCCTGGGTGCACTTGTCGAAGTCGTCGCAAGGCGCGGTGTTGTGCGGGAACGTGCAGCCGCTGGTCGGGTCGCAGCCGTCGTTGGTGCAGGGGTTGCCGTCGCTGCAGGACTTGGCCGTGCCGACGCATTTGCCCGCGACGCAGTGGTCGGCCGCGGTGCAGGCGTTGAAGTCGGTGCACTTGCCGGGCTGGTTCTTGTACGCGCACTTGCCCCACGCGGCCCCCTTGGCCTTGGCGCAGGACTCGGTCGTGCAGGTCGTGCCGTCGTCGCAGTGCTTGTCTTCCTGGCAGTGACCGCCGCAGCCGGCGATCTTGTCGTTGACGCACTTGCCGGACTTCTTGTCGCAGGAGTCGTCGCTGCACTTGTCGCCGTCGTCGCAGTCCTTCTTCTTGCCCGCCGTGCACGCCTTGGCCACGCACACATCGCCGACGGTGCAGGGGTTGCCGTCCGCGTTGCAGGGCGCCGAATTCGCGGTGTTCACGCAGCCGGCTTTGGGGTCGCAGGCGTCGTTGGTGCACGGGTTGGCGTCGTTGCAGGCGAGCGCTTTGCCGGGCGCGCATTTGCCGTTCTTGCAGGCGTCGCCAACGGTGCAGACCGAGTTGTCGGCGTTGCAGGACTGGCCCTCGGCGATCGGCGTCACCTTGCACTTGAGGTCCTTGGGATCGCACTGGTTCTTGGCGCACAACGTGTCACCGGCGCCGCTGCACTTGACCACTGAAGCCGGGTTGAGCTTGCACTTGAACGGCGCCGCGGACTTGTCGCAGAACAGCGTGCCGAGGCACGGGTTCTTGGGGTTGGACGGGGCGCAGTGCTTGTCTTCGGTGCAGGCGCAGACGTTTTTGCCGGCCGCGCACTTGCCGTCTTTGCAGGCGTCTCCGGCGCTGCAGGCGTTGCCATCGTCGCACTTGGCGGTGTTGTTGGTGTGTACGCAGCCCTTGCCCTTCACCTGGGCCGAGCCGGGATCGCACGCGTCGGTCGTGCATGGGTTGGCGTCGTTGCAGTCGGTCTTGGTGTCCTTGGCGACGCCGCGGCACTTGCCGCTCTTGCAGATGTCGAAGTCGGTGCACGCGTTGCCGTCGTCGCACTGCCCGCTGTTGAGCTTGAATGCGCAGCCGGTCGCCGGGTCGCAGCTATCGGTGGTGCACGGGTTGCCGTCGCTGCACGACTTGGACTTGCCGGGCAGGCATTTTCCGCCTTTGCAGCTGTCGTCTTCGGTGCACAGGTTGTTGTCATCGCAGGTCGCGGTGTTCGGTTTGGTCGTGCAGCCCGATTGCGCGTCGCAGGCGTCCGCGGTGCAGGGGTTGGAGTCGTCGCAGTCGAGCTTGGTGCCCGGCTTGCAGCTGCCGTCCTTGCAGGCGTCCTTGATGGTGCAGGCGTCGTTGTCCGAGCAAGGCACCTTGTTGAACGCCTGGGTGCAGCCGGTCTTGCTGTCGCACGCGTCCGTCGTGCATGGGTTGTCGTCGTTGCAGTTGGTGACCGTGCCGGGCAGGCAGACCTTCGCGCTGCACTTGTCGCCGAGCGTGCACGCGTTTGCGTCGTCGCATGGCTTGGTGGTAGCGGTCGTCACGCAGCCGATCGCGGGCTCGCAGGTGTTGTCGGTGCATGGGTTTGCGTCGTCGCATTCGGCCGTGGCCCCGGCGAGACACGCGCCGTCCTTGCACTGGTCGGCCAAAGTGCACTTGCTGCCGTCATCGCAGGGCAGCGAGACGTTGGTGTGGCTGCAGCCCTTGTTCTTGTCGCAGTTGTCGAGCGTGCAAGCGTTCGCGTCGTCGCACTGGGTCGCTTTGCCGGGCAGACACACGCCGGTCTTGCACAGGTCCGGGCCGGTGCAGGCGTCGTCGTCGGTGCATTCCTTGCCGTCGGGCCCATCGGCGAGCACGCACTGGCCGGACGTGCACGCGGCGACCTTGCACGGATCGGTGGACGGGACGCAGTCGGTGGCGTTGGTGCACTCGGGCGCGGCGTCGGTCGGCGGCTTGGTGTCGGGCTTGGCGTCGACCGGCGGCTTGGTGTCCACCGGCTGGACGTCGACGTTCGGGTTGGTGTCCTTGACCCCGGTGTCGGTGGTCCCCGTGTCCGTGGGCGTGGTGTCGTTGACCCCGGTGTCGGTGGTCCCCGAGTCCTGGACGCCGGTGTCGGTCTGTCCGGTATCGGCCGGGCCCGAGTCGACGTTTGTCGAAGCCAGGGGGCCGTCGACCGGTTCATCGCTGCCGCAGGCGGTCAGCGCGAGGGAAGCGATGCAAAGGCACGCGATGGGGTAACGGCGCGCGGCCGCGGGCGTGAAACGAGCGGTCATGAAGGACTCCGGCGGCGTGGGGCAGCAACAATGTAGGTTATTTGCAACCTCGCGACCACATGTGCCGCGGATCGCTGGCAGGGGCGCGTCACAGCCCGACTCATACGATCCTCACCGCTGTCCCGGGGATCATCAGGGCAGCGGTCCTACCCAATCGGGAACGCACGACCCAGCGCTGCAGCTCCAGGGCACGACCTTGTCTGCGTCGGCCAGGTAGTGATTGCCGCACCAGGAGAAGTTGGCGCGCGACGTGTGCACACAGCCTTTGTCCGGAAGGCAACTGTCGATCGTGCACGGCTTGTTGTCGTCGCACATCTCGGACACGACCTTCCCCGCGCACAGGTCGACGCCGCCACAGCTGTCGTGGCCGGTCGGGGTCAGGCGAAGAAGCCACGGGGTCGCTTGGAGCTTCTGTGACTTCGGGTTTGGAGCTTGTGTCCAGCCGGCCAAGAAGAACCCGCCAGGCCCGGCTGCACCAAGGTTCAAGTGGGCGTAGTTGTCGCTGGGTTTGCCGCTCACGACCCCGTCGTGAGTACCGCCCACGTACCGATCCCATACGAGTTGACCGCTCTTGTTGGCCTTCGCGAGCCAGAACGCGTAGCCGTCCCCGGGCCAGTGTCGGACGCCGGACATGACATAGCCGTCCGGCACAACGTGGAGCCCGCGGCCAAGTTCCCGCGCGCCGTTGTCCTTGCCGCCGTCGTAGCGCCGGTACCACTGCAATTTGCCGCACGACGTCAGCTTCGCAATCGCGAAGGCGTCGACGCCGTCAAGCATCGAGAGCCCCTCGGGAATGTAGAAACGGACGACCACGGCCGCGGTGACGCGGGCCTTGCAAATGCCCCCACCGGATTCGAATTTCACGCCTTATCGCCCGTAGCGCGCGTACAACGTAGCTGTCACGATTGCGGGACAGGTGCCACATACCTGCCCCTCGAAACCCGTCGGTCGGGCCCGTCCATCGCGGCGGGCCCGGTCCGTTCTTGGCCTACAAATCTGTTGTTCTTTCAGCGTGTTTGCGCCCGCACGAAGGACTGGAACGGGTCCTACACTGTCGATCCCTCAGCGCACGCCACGGATGGTGCGGTGGAAGGGGACGCGATGGACCGATACCAGGCTTGGCCGACGATCGTCGCACTGAGCGGCACCATGGCCATCGCCACGGGATGCGCAACCTGGAACAGCGCCCGGCCGTTGGAGCCAGGCCGCAAGCAGGTCGCGCTCTCCCTATTCGGACCGCCCGTGCTCCTCGGAGGTTCGCCGCTCCCGCTGCCGATGGCGGTGGTGGAGGGACGCGCCAGCGTGGGTCGCATCGCGGGGAAGGCAGCTGACGCGACGATCGGCTTGAACGTCACCCCGCTCGCCTTCGGCATCGTGCAAGGTCACATCGGCGCCTCGTGGCTGATGCTCGGGGCCGCCGGACTGAGGCCGTCGCTCGCGCTTTCTGCCCGCCAATACATCGCGGCGAATCCGCTGACGGCTGAGGGCAAGCGCGTGTCCGACACCGCGTTGTGGACAGCCAATGAAGCGGGGGTCACGGCCGCCTGGGATATCGGCGACCACCTGGTCTACGCCTCGCTGTCCCAGACGACGGATTTCGGTCTGCCGAAGGTGCTGCTGACGCCCGCGGTGGGGGCTCGCATGGACCCGGGAGAGCGAGGTGGCTGGCAGCTCCAGCTCGAAGCGAGGTGGTGGGGGGTCAACCTGCCCAAACAAGCTGATGCGGTGGACTGGCTGACGGGCAATGGCGCGCTCGGCTTTACGGTAGGGGTGGGCTATGCGATGTGAACCGATGGATGTCCGACTGCTCGTCCTCGCGGCTTCAGCCGTGGTCGCGACAACGGGCTGCGCCGATCTCGATGGCTTCGTTTGGGACCCGGTGCACTGCACCACCGTTGGGCCAACGACCTGCGAGAACGAGGCCGAGATCTGGGACAAGGTGTGCGTGCCGTGCGCGGATTCCTACGCATGGCAGCGCACGTATCCATGGCGCGAAAAGACGCTGGCCGGCGGTCACACCATCCGGCCCGTGCCCCAGGAACTCGTCAAGCGCGTCGTCATCAAACCCGGCGATGATGGGGTCGAACTCGACGGCTACTTCCTGACCAGCCACGGCGACGACAAGACGCTCGCGAAGACAACGATCATCTACAACCACGGCAACTTCGCGGGGATCGAGCACTACCTGCCGCGGGTTCGGATGCTGTACGAGGCGGGGTTCAACCTCTTCGTTTGGGACTACCGCGGGTACGGCAAGAGCCTGCCGGCGGATGTGGGTACGCCCGCCGAACTCGTGGGCGACGCGCGCGTGGTCTTTGACCGGGTCAAGGCGCTCGCGCCCGACGGCAAGCGGATCGTGAGCTATGGCTTTTCACTGGGCGGCGTGCCAGCGGTGGAGATGGCGGCGCATGGCAAGCCGTGTGCCCTGCTGCTCGAGGGGGCGTTTACCTCGATCGAAGCCATCGTGGGCAGCAACGCAGCGCTCTCTTTGCCCGAGTCGTTCCTGTCTAGCGGCCACCTGGACAACATCCGCAAGATCGCGGGGTACGCCGGCCCTGTGTTCGGAATGTACGGTACCGACGACGAGAAGTTCCCCGAGGCTGATGGCGCCAAGCTGATCGACGCGGCGCCCGGCACCGGCGTGTTCTGGGCGCCCGAAGGGGCGCGTCACGGCATCGCGGCGATGGGTGTTCCAGAGATCGGCTACGCCACCTATGTGGCCAAAATGCGATCGTTTCTCGACGCCAATGCGGGCGATTGTATCGGGCCGTGAGGGGCTCAATACGCGACCGCGACCGCTTGGTTATGACGCGATGTGCTGAGGTATAGTACGGCCACCCTGGAAGGCGATGGACAGCGCGCAGACAACGACGGTTGCGTCGGATGAACCCGGCGCCAACGGCTCATCGTCACGACTGGCGGCGCGCGCCGACGGATGGCTCTTTCCCGACACCGGACCGGGAGAGCACACGTTCGAGCGCGAGCTCGAGTCGCAGGCCAACCGCGTCTTATTGCCCGGTGCGCTGCTGACGCTGACCGCGTGGCTGCCGTACGTGTGGCTCGACCGGGGCCTCGCTCCAGAAACCACCGCCCTGCCGTACATCCGTGTCGGGTTGACCGCAACGGCGGCGTTCGTCCTGGCCCTCCGCTACGTCGCGCCGCGACCTCCCCGAGCGACGCTGCTGGCCGGCGCCCTGCTCGGCTACCTGCAGGTCGGATCGGGGCTGATCGCGGGGCTGACCGGCGCGCGAGCCGAGTATGTGGGCGGGTACGTGCTGCTGATGATGCTCGCGCCGACGATCCCGCTGCCGCTGCGCTACACATGGAGGTCGACGTGGGCGTCGGTCATCGCGTTCGGCGGCGCCCTGTTTGCATCGGGCGCCAACGTCGGGGGTGTCGCGCATCGTTACAGCTTCACGGACATCGCCATGGCGGTTGTGGTGTCGACGTTCCTGGCCTGGGTCCTCAACATCGTGCGGCGCCGAAGCTGGCGACGAGCGCGTCACCTTGTGCGCGTTCATGACCTGCTCGATACGGGAACGGCCCGCGCAGCCGGATTCGAGGCGGTGTTGTTGCCGCCGCAGCTGCAGGCGATCGCCGCGCGCGCCGGCGTCCCTGCCGATCTGGATGCGTTCGACTACGCCTGTGTGCTCTCGGTCCGCCCCGTCGGGTTGCGCGGGGTGCGGGCCGCCGACAACCCGCTGGCGACATGGCGCTCGTTGGACGAGTGGTTGGCCTGGACGACGGAAGTCATGACTCCGGTCGGTTTCGCTCCGTACGAGACGCTCGAGGCCGGTCGGGTCTTTGTCGCCGACCTGCACGAGCTCGACAGCGCCGCGACCGCCGGGGACGACGCGATGCAGACGCTCGCCGAGAACCTCCCGACCTTGCACGAGGCTCTGCGGGCCGACGGATTGCCTGCGGTTCGCCTGCAGGTCGGTTGGGTGACCGGCTCCGTGGTGACCGCCGTCATTGGCCACCGCTGTTTCGTTTTCGACGTCTGGCATCGGCTCCCGCAAGCGGCGGAAACGGCAGCGGAACGGGCGCCGCATATCGGCGTCAACACGGCCTCTGCGCACGAACCGGAATCGACCGAGCACGCGACCGATCCCGACGATGATCTGCAAACCGCACCGCGACCGCCCGTGCGGCGCGATTGATTGTCCGCTCGCCAGGCCCCTACCGATGGCGGTGACCGGCTGGTGAAGCCCGCCCGTCACGGGTTCGCATCCGGTGCAACAAGCGCCGCCGGGGCGGGCGCGACCTCATCGTCGGTGATCTCCCCGAGCAGGAATGCGACCACGCCAAGAATGCTGAGGAGCACGCCTACGAACAGGATCATGCGGACGGCGGCCTGGTCGCTGTCGTCTTCTTCGGACAGCACCGCAGGGATGGCAGCGGAGGACGCGCGCAGGCCTTCGTGCCGCGGCATCGTGGACGAAGAAGGCCGCAACCGCGTGCTCGATGGCCCCCGGCTCGTCGGTGCGGCAATGGCGTCCAAGGGTCCGGATGTCGCGACGGATTGAACGGCGGCAACCTGCTGCAAGGATCGGCGCATCTCGGCCGCGCTGGCGAATCGTTCACGTGGGTGTTTCTTGAGCGCGCGCTCGACGGTCGCGATGAAAGCCGCGCTCAGCGGTGTCCGGGCCGCGCGCTGCAGCGGTGGATGCTCGTGATAGGCGTGCTGGAACATAACCGACATTGAGTTGCCATCCGCGAAGAGCCGCTCGCCGCAAACGCACTCCCACAGGACGGCCCCAAGTGCGTAGAGATCGCTGCGACCGTCGACAGGCAGGCCCTGGCATTGCTCCGGGCTCATATAGGCCGGGGTGCCGAGCGTCTTGTGGTCGTCCGTGAGGTTGGAGCCGTGCTCGCGTGCGATGCCGAAGTCGAGGACCTTGATGGTCAGCGCCGCCTCGACCGACGAACCGACGCCGACATCCTCGGGGGTGCACACGGCGATGTTGCCCGGCTTCAGATCGCGATGAACAAGGCCCCTGGCATGGGCCTCTTCGAGGCTGCCGAGCACCTGCAAGCCGACCTCGATGGCCTCGGCCTCACCGAGCACGGCTCCAGCGGTACGTCGACGCGCGATCTCCGCCTCCAGAGTCCCGCCGCGGAGCAGCTCCATCGCGAGGTAGAGCGCGCCATTGTGCGTCTCCCCGACGTCGAAAACACGGACCGTGTTGGGGTGGCGCAGCGAAGCGGTGGCGCGCGCTTCCCGGTGAAAGCGGCGGCTGCCGTCGTCACTGTCGGACAGGCGATCCAACACTTTGATCGCCACCGCCTGCCCGGTGCCGGTGTGCTCAGCCGCGTAGACCGTACAAAAGCCGCCCTTTCCGACGACGTCATCGATGCGATAGCGCCCGTCAATGACATGGCCGGGGGGCAGCACCACGCGCGATTCGTTGGGTGCGATGCTGACGGTTGCCGTCCCGTCGTCCGGGCATCGAACCGCACCGGTCCGCAAGCCGCACACGGGGCACCTTCGATCGGGGGACAGGCCGGTCATTGCTGCGTCGATTGGTTCTGAGAGGCTCTACCGTCTACCATTGCATTACTCATTCGTCCGTATGAACAACATCGGGATCTTCGATGACCGCATCGACGACAACCCCGCGACGCCCGCCGTCGCGAGCTACCGACAATACTGACGTGCGTTGGCTGCTCCATGTGGTGCATGGACCCGATGAAGAGGGTTCGGTGCTTCACAATGCAAGGACGGTTCCAATCGACACGGGATCGCACGTGATCGGGCGACGCCCGCGCGAAGCTGGCGGCCACATCCGCATTCGCGACCGATTGATCTCGCGCGAACACGCTCTTGTGACGGTGCAGCCTGGCGCCGACGCAGTCCGAGTGCGCGATCTCGAGAGCCAAAATGGCGTCTGGCATAACGGCCAGCGGGTCGTTGAATCAACGCTTGATCACGGCGACATCTTGCGCCTGGGTGACACGTTGTTCGCGGTCGAACGCCGCGGGCCCGGCGATGGCGACGACTGCCTCGACGTCCGTGAGATCCCCGGCCTGTCCGTCGCCGCTCGGCGCAGCCGCGCAGCTGCGCACGAAGCCGCTGCGGATCGACGTCCTACACTCATCTACGGTGCATCGGGCACGGGCAAGGAATTCGTGGCGGGCGCCATTCACAGGCTGAGCGGTGCCGGCGGTGCTCTCGTTCGACTGAACGTGGCAGCCGTGCCCGCCAACCTCTTTGAATCGGAAATCTTCGGCCACGTCCGCGGGGCGTTTTCGGGCGCCGATCGCAGCCGCACGGGACGTTTCCGCGAAGCGGACGGCGGCACCCTCGTGCTCGACGAAATCGGCGAGCTATCGCTGGAGTTGCAGGCCAAGCTGCTGCGTGTCATCGAAGACGGCGTCATCCGTCCGGTCGGAGGCACGACGGACTCGCGTGTCGATGTGAAAGTCATCGCGTCGACGAACGCCGACCTCGATGACATGGTCGCCGGGGGACGCTTCCGAGCCGACCTGCTCGCGCGGTTGCGGCACCACAGGGTCGTCCTCGCGCCGCTCGGTCGCCGCCGCGCCGACCTGATGGCGCTCGCCGCTGTCGTGTTCACGTCCAGCCACGGTCGTTGGCAGGACGTCCTCGATGGCGACGCGATCGAGGCCCTGCTCTGCGATCCCTGGCATGACAACCTGCGCGGGCTCCACGTCGCTCTGCGCACGTTGCACGGCGGAATCGGTCGCGGCCGTAGCCCGGTCGCGAGCTTGCCCGACTGGATCCGGGTACCCGCCCTCGAAGCCGAATCGACACCGCAATCGGCGCCCGAACCTCCTCCGCCCCCGACAGCGCCGCGGACCAGGACGCCAGACCGAGCGACACTCGAGTCGCTGCTCCGCCAGAAAAACGGCAACGTCAACGCCGTCGGGCGCGCGCTCGGTCGTGACCGCAAGCAGGTCTATCGGTGGCTCGCCGCGGCGGGGATCGACACCGCCGATCTGGTCCGCTACCGCAGCTGAGTCCGTCGCGCCGGCGAGCGTCACACTAGCGGGACAGTGCCCCATTTGTGGGTGTTTGCATGGCCGATGAGCGCTCCTTCGCTCGTCAGGCCGTGCGCCACCAGTACCCCATAAAGACATGGAAACAAGGGGTTTTCTCGGTCGCTAGACGGTGCTGGTACGAGCTTCGCATTCCTCCGCTGCACCAACGAACTTGCAGTGGACCGTTATGCGTCAACTTCACCGACAAGGCTGTGCATCGCTTCGTGCGGCTGGACTCTCCCTGCTCCTGGCGACGCTCGTTTCGGGCGCAGCGTTCGCCAGTGAGGCCGAAAACGTCGTCAGCTTGCAGGCCGGCGCCGCGCAGATGCGCCATGTCTACAACGGCCTGTCCGTCCCGGCCGCAGACCTGGCGCTGCAGTGGCGCAGGAGCGGCGGCGACCACGCGTTCGTCGCGCAGGTGGAGTGGCTGCACTTCATGCCCACGGACACATCGGCGGCCCTCGTCGGTGGTCGCGTCGGCTGGTCATATGCCATCGGTGACCTGCCCGTGGAGCCGTTCGGCGGCATCGCGCTGGGCGTGTACGCGGCCGACGTCGCGCCGGTCCTGCCCATCGGTTTCGTAGGCCTCGGCGTGCGCAAGAGGTTCGGCCGATTGGTCGCCGAGGTGGCGGTCGATGGCATGGGCAGCCTCTTCGCCATCGGCATCAACCCCCGCATCGGAATCGGCTATGCGCTTTGAAACACGCCTGCGTCCCATCGCCATCGTCGTCTCGGTCTTGGCCCTCTGTTCAACGAGCGCCTGCATCGACATCCCCGACCGCGTCGACGCGAGCGCTGGCAAGTACCTGGAGATGCGCGATGGACCGCCGCGCATGGTCGACGGTAACGGCAACTATGTGCCGGGCTGGTGGTCGAAATTCGACGGTAAGTTCAACGCGGGTGACGCCACCGGTGAGGCCTACACGTTCAAGACCTGGCTGCACTTCAACATCGATGACCCGAAGTACTACGTCGTCGCGCAGCTGGTCGTCACCGACATCGCTGGCAACCTCGCCATCGCTGTTTCGGACAAGACGACCGGCGAGTTCTACGAAGAAGACATCGTCTACACGTTTGGCGACCAGATCTCCGGCGACGACGCCGCGACTTCCTTCACCGACTCGGACACCGGCTCATCCATCGCGCTCAAAGACGGCGTGCTCACTTTCGAACTGAAGACCGACGGCATCGACATCGTCGGCCGCGCCACCGAGATCTTCGACCGTCCGCTGATCCAGACCACGGCGTACCAAGCGGGCTACGGCGATCTCATCTTCTGGGGAAATATTCGCCTGGACGAAGGCGCGCTGACCCTCGACGGCACCAAGCACACCCTGGCCCCCGGTTCGCTCGGCCTCTACGACCGGACCATCGGCCACAAGCGCACCACCATGAACTGGAACTACGTCGCGATGGCGGGCGTGGCGACCGACCTCGCGAACGGTGCGACGGCGACAATCGCGCTGCAGGGCTCCGTCGACAAGGAGCGCACCAAGCCGTTCGTCGACGCCAAGGCGTTCGCGCTGTGGGTCGACGGCCAGATCTTCAAGGTCCCGCAGCTGCACTTCGACTACAGGCTGAACGACGCGTCCACGCGGACCACGTCGCCGTGGCGGGTCCATACGGGCAGCAAACCGGGCGACGACGGGCTCGACATGACGGTGAAGCCGCCCAAGGGCCGCGACCGGATGTTCCATCGCCGCAACAAGTCCGCAGAGCTGTGGCTCTTCGAGCGGGATTTCAACCAGTACTACGGCGAGGCGAGCGGGACGATCACCCGCGGCGGCCGCACGTGGTCGTTCGAGCGGCTCTATGTGCTGCTCGAAGACGCCTACGTCGTGCTGTAGCGCACCGAGGAGGACGCCATGACGGACCCAACCACGCGGGAGCCAGCGCTGACGACGGCGCTGATCACGATCACGCTCTTTCTCGCGCCGTCCATCGGCCACGGCCAGGATCCGACCCGACGACCGCCCATGCCCACGCGGGTCGACTCGCCGCCGGCGTCGGCGTCGGCATACGGCAAGACCGTCGACGGCCCGATGCGGCCGGTCAAAGACGGCATCACGCGCACCTTCCGGATGGTCGACGGCACCAGCGTCACGGGGAAGATCACCGGCGAGTCGACCGCGTCCTACCAGGTGCAGACTTCGATGGGTCGGGTGCGCATCGCCAAGAATCGCCTGCTGCAGACCCGTATCCGCCTCAAGACGACCGACGGCAACACGGTGACCGGGCTCCTGCTGCACCAGACCAAGACCCATTTCTTCATCAGGAGCGCGATGGGGCGGCTCGACGTGCTCAAGTCGCAGGTGCGGGCGTTCGACACAACCACGCTCGACCCGACCGGACGCCCGATTGGCGGCGACCAGGCCAGCGGCAAGTTCAGCCACGCCATCGAGCCGCCCGTCGACCTCTTCTTCGATCCGACGGCGTACACGTTCAACGCGGGGGACCGGTACATCAGCGGCCTCTCGTTCGCGTATGGATTCACCGATTGGATGCTGGCGTCGATCAACGTCGTGCAGCTGCTCGGACTCAATACAGCGGGTTCTGCCAACCCCAATATCGAGCTGAAGTTCAACATCTTCGCCAACCGGACGGCCGAGCGCGACGTGCTCACCACGGTCGGTCTGCGCCTCAACTACAAGACGCTCAATGGCTGGACCCGCACCGACAGTCGCTCGGGCACCACGACGAAAACCACCCTGCGGCCCGGCGCCGAACACAGCGACATGGAGTTCTACAGCGACACGCTGACGTCATTTTTCGGGTCGACAAAACGCTGCAACCTGCCCGACCCCAGCGACTGCTCGAAGCTTAACTACAAGCCGGAGTTTGGCTGGCAGACACAGCTCTACCTCGTGCAAACCGTGTCGCTTGCGCAACGAACGGGCGGTCGTCTCGGGCTCACGGCCGGCGGCCAGGTCGGCACCAACCAACTCGTGGTCCAAGAGAACAAGGTCACCGAACAGCTGCCGTGGCGCATCTGGGCGGGCATGGACATGGACCTCACCCCGCGCGTGAAGCTGATGCTGGTCGCTTGGTATGACCCCGACGCCTACAACTACCTGACCGGCGACACCGGGGCCGGCGCGGACGTTGGATTCATGTTCGCCGCGACCCGCACGTTCCGGCTGCAGTTGCACATCCAGCCGCTCATTCTCGGCTTCTTCTGGCGCTTCTAGCCCGGTCTTCTCATCAAAGCGCGGAGGCATGCCGTTCGATGTTCAAGTCATGTGGTCTTTCGACGCTGCCGGTGTGGCAGCGTCACATCAAAGCGGCGAAGGGGCGCAGGACGCCGAACACAGCGCGGCAGGGCGCGTGCGTTATGAGAAGGGCGGGCAGGATGCGTGGCGACCACTCCAAGACGTCCGCTTGTTCGCGGTCGATTCGTCGGCTCCTCGTGTCGGGGCTTGTCGGCGTGGCCCTGCTGGCCGTCGCCTCGGGCTGTACCATTCACCGCTACACGATGAGCAACAAGACACCGGCCGACGCGCGGGACGCGATCGTCATCGTGCGGCCCGTCGCCAAGCCCGTTCCGCTCGACCAATTCCCGGACCGTTTCGAAGAGAAAGGCCCCACTCACGTGGTGATCCCCAAGGGCACCCGCATCATCGTGAGCGCCGCGCCTTCGGTTGGTGGTTTTCACTTCGACGGACGTCCCGTTATCGCCTGTGGTCACGCGGCGGATGGCTCGGTCTACGTGTGCAGAAACCGCGCCGATGCGAGCCCGTGGCGCATCCCGCCCGACAAGCTCCGGCAGCTCGACCTCGCGCCGCGCAGCCTGGTGGGTATCGGCAGTGGCGTTGGCGCAGGAATAGGGGCGATCGCCGCGATCGTCGCCGACATTGCCCGTTTGCAGGCATGTTCGCCCGACCGGTTCTGCGAACCTACCGACGACTGGGTGGCGCCACTCGCAATTGGCGGAGGCGCTCTGATCGGCGCGGTCGTCGGTGGGTTATTGACCGGGCGCAAGGCCTACAGGATGGAGCGCGGCGGCTGGTCGGTGACCGCCATTCGATGAGACCGCAGCGATCGCTCAATCTCGCGAGCACCGCTCTACAACCCACTATCGATGCGCTTCTTTGCGACGAGAATCGCTGGTTTCCCAGCGCGGACTGTTGCCGTTCGTGCGGCGCCAAGAGGCGAAACGACGGCGAATCTGTTTCGCGCAGAAAGGCTGCACCCAATACCGCTGCGCGGCCGCCCGGATGGGCGAGCCGTTGAATCCAGCCAATCTCGTCCGCGCCGACAAGCAGTAAAGGCGGGGCTGCAAAGCAGACGCGGCGGCCGGAATCTGCGGCGCTTTCCCGCCGTCCGAGCTCCGAGAATCCGACGTCCGCCATTTCCGAGTCCGCCATCGGCCGCGGCCGCCGACGCCGTATCCGAACCAACCGGCACGACGCGTTAGCGGCGTGCTCGGGCGCCATCGCCCAAAGCGAGCCCAAGGCTCTCCGCCCTCGGCCGCGGCAGACCCGATTCGCGGCAATACGGTCCCCTCACCTTGCTACCAGCGCGTCGCGGGATGCCAGTGCAACCCATCGGCCATGGCGATGAGCGTGCCTTCCCAGCGGTCTTCGGGCAGCGGCGCCGTCCAATCCAGCTCGTTTTCGACCTCGGGCCCGATCAACGCGCCGTGCAGCGGCGAGGCGGCGTGCGCACGCTCGGCGAGGTCGCGGTAGAAGCTGTCCATCACGCGGCGCCATGGTGTCGTCGGAGCGTCGTCGTCGTCGTCGTCGTCGCGCAAACCAAAGGCGCCCACCACCTCGGACATCTTCGTCCACAGGTTGATCGACACCGGCGGCTGCAAGAAGACGATGGCGAAGAAAGCCAGGCGTCGGTTGCCGCCGAGGTTCGCCACCGATCCGATGGTCTTGGATGCCGCGACCAGCTGGAGCACCTCGGCTTCGACTGCGAGCTTGGGTGTGGTCAGCCGCCAGCCGTGGTCGGAGCCGACGTACCAGTCGCCAAACGCCGGATGGGTCCCCAGCGCGCCGAGGATCGCCGCCAACGCCGCTTGCCCACCGTCGAGCGGATGCAGGAAGAGGTCGTAGGCATGCCCGTACACATCGGGCTGCACGTAGAGTCGCTCGGCGTCCACGGCACCAACGTCTCGAAAAACCGCCGCCGAAGCAATGGTGGCGGCTGGATGCGGTCGCGTCGCCGCGCCCGGCGCAGGAGCTCCCAGAGCGAGAAGTCGCCGAGGCGCGACGGTTGGCCGTTTGCCCGTAGAACCGTCTCTACGGGCCGATCGCCGCTCGAAGGTATTGATGCCGCACCCCCCTATCAAAACCGCTCCAGTGGCCTCTACGAGCCACGCAGGGGCATATGGCCTTGAAAAATGCCCCCGCGGACGGTCCGGGTGCACGGTTTTGGCACGGTCGGCTGTGCAACGGCTTGCGGTAGCGTGAACCCAAGTCCGAAATCGCTGACCAGTTGACGGGACACAGGTTTGCCTGGCGTCTTCCGGGCCAAAGAGGCCCCCGTCCGCTGAACAGCGCAACGACGGCACCACAACCCGCAACCAGATGCCGGTCCGGCGCGCATTGACCGTGCCGGGCAGCCGGTGATTGTGGGGTACACTGCGACGATGTTGCCGCTGCCGATCGCCGACCGACGCCTCGCTCACTTGTTGCGCGTTGGCCTGTCGCTCGTGCTCATGGTGGCGGCTGGATGCGGTCGTGTCGCCGCGCCCGGCGATGACGAGACAATTCAATGCCCGATTCCGCTGACCATCGACGGCGCCTTCACCGGCCTCGGCACGGTCACCGAGTGTGTCGAATGGCAGGCGCAACCGTCGGATGAACCGTGGGGCAGCTTGTACATCCACGTCGACGAAAAACGGGACCGCCTCTACCTGCTGGCCGACCGACACGCCGACAAGGTTGCGATACCCGCCGCCGGGTTCATGCCGTTCTTGCTGCAATCCGACGACGGCGGAGGACCTCTGCTCGTCAAGGTGTACGGAGACGCTCGCGTCGCGATGATGCTCGGCGGCAAGAAGGTCAAGCGGACCGCATTTGCCGGCGTCGGATTCGGGCCCTCACCAGGCAACGCTGCACCGCATCCCATCATCGAACTCTGGCTGAAATGGCCGCGGCCGGGCGGCATATGAATTCCCGGCGAGATGCGGCTCCGTGAGGGCCCGATGCAGTTCCCCGATTCGAACGCCCGATACCGCTTCGGCGAGGCTGGGACGACCACCGCGTCCAAGGCACCTGTGCTCATCAGCGTGCAGCCCAGCACCGCCAAACCGGCGGCCACGACGACGCTCCACGGGATTCGATTCGGGGCGCAGCAAGGCAAAGTGTGGTTTGGAAGCGCCACGGCCGCGATCATCGCATGGCAAGCGCAGCGCGTGGACGTCGTCGTCCCGGCGGTGGCTGGCACAGTCGCCGTGAAGCTGGTCGATTCAGCGGGCGTGGTAAGCAATACCGTGCCGTTCGCCGTGACGTGCGTGGCGAGCTGCGGCACCGCTGCCTGCGGACCGGATGGATGCGGCGGGTCATGTGGCGCATGTGGCGCCGCGCAGGCGTGTGTGGATGGAACGTGCGTTTGCGAGGCCAACTGCACCGGGAAGCAATGTGGTCCAGACGGATGCGGGCAGGTGTGCGGAACGTGCGCGTCCGGATCGTCCTGCAGCCCGAGCGGCGTCTGCGCGTGTGCCAAGACCTGCGGTGGGCTGTCGTGCGGTCCGGATGGTTGTGGCGGATCGTGTGGAAGCTGCGCGAGCGGCCAGGTTTGCAAGGCCGGCGTGTGCAAGGACCCGCCGTCGTCGTGTGATCCTGCGTGTGCGGGCAAGTCGTGCGGACCCGACGGCTGCGGAGGTGCCTGCGGCTATTGCAACCCATCGCTGTCGTGCAAATCCGGCAAATGCGTGTGCGTTCCCAAGTGCACCGCCAAGCAATGCGGCAGCGATGGCTGCGGGGCCACGTGCGGGACGTGCGCGGCCGGGACGTGTGTCAAAGGCGCCTGCTGCTTGCCCAAATGCGCCGGCAAAACATGTGGCGACGACGGCTGCGGCGGCACATGCGGCGCGTGTATCCCACCCAAGACTTGCATCCAGGGAATCTGCGCGTGCGTGCCGGCATGCGCCACGGCCACGTGCGGGTCAAACGGTTGCGGTGGCACGTGCGGGACCTGCGCGCCGGGGCTCACGTGCATCAAGGGGAAGTGCGGATGTGAGCCCGACTGCAAGGGCAAGGACTGTGGGCCCAACGGCTGTGGCGGGACGTGTGGATCGTGCGACAGCGGCTGGACTTGCTCGAAGTCTGGCGCCTGCGCTGCCGACAAGTAGCGGCGCTCGCTCCTGCGCATCGGCGCATCTGTCGGAGCTGGGAGGGCCGAAAGTCCGCGCGGCGCGCTGGTTAGCTAATGGCCGTCCGAAACCGCCGACTGAATGAGCCACCAATCCGTGCTGCTAAAGGGGGCGGCCGAAACCGCGCAGTCACCCATTGAACCGCAGCGTCGAGCGACAAGCCCGCGTTGAACGGCGTTGGCAGACGGCTAGGTTGCCAGTGGCTCACGTCGGGAGGCGGCCACGATGTCCGGTCGCTTCGAACGCAGCGGTTTTTCGACGTTTCGTGGCGTCTTCACGCCGACCCTGCTGACCATCCTCGGCGTCATCATGTACCTGCGCACCGGCTGGGTCGTCGGCGAGGCGGGGCTGCTTGGCGGCTTGCTGGTGATCAGCCTGGCGATGGGCATCGCGATGCTGACCGGCCTGTCGATCGCGTCAACGGCGTCCAATACCCGGCTCGGTGCGGGCGGTCCCTACGCGATCATCGCCGGCTCGCTCGGCATCGAGGTCGGCGGCAGCGTCGGCATCCCGCTGTTTCTCTCGCAGGTGCTCGCGGTCGCAATGTACGTCATCGGCTTCCGCGCGGGCTGGCTGTGGGTCTTTCCCGACCACCCGGCGCTGGCGGTGGATGCTGGCGTCGTGGCGCTGATGTTCGGGCTCGCCTGGTGGAGCGCCGATCTCGCTTTTCGTGTGCAGTACGTCGTCATGGCCATCATCGCGGTGTCGATCGCGGCGATCCTGGCGGGCCCTTCGGCGTGGTCGGGCGCTCATGAGCCGTCCCTGTGGGGGCCGCAGGGCGACGTCGCGGGCAACTTCTGGGCGGTCTTCGCGGTCTTCTTCCCGGCGGCGACCGGTCTGATGGCCGGCGTCAACATGAGCGGCGAACTCAAAGACCCGAGACGCAGCATCCCCATCGGCACGCTGTCGGCGATCCTGGTGGCGACGGTGATCTACGGCTTGCTGGCGCTGTGGACGGGCCATGCGGCGAGCCCCGAAGAGCTGCGAACCAGCGAGACCGTGCTGATCGACAAGGCCTCGTGGGGGCCTGCCGTCATCGCGGGGCTGTTGGCGGCGACGTTCTCGTCGGGGTTGAGCTCGCTGGTCGGCGCGCCGCGCATCCTGCAGGCCCTTGGCCGTGACCGGGTCATTCCGTTTGGCGCGTGGTTGCAGGCATCGGGCGCCAACGACGAACCCCGCCGCGCGCTCGCGGCGAGCACGATCCTCGTCGGTGGGGCGCTCGCTTTGCGCGATCTCAACACGGTCGCGCCGCTCATCACGATGTTCTTTCTCATCACCTACGCAACCATCAACGTCGTGGTGCTGATCGAGGACGTGCTGCAGCTGTCGAGCTTCCGACCGACGTTCTCGGTGCCGCGCATCGTGCCCTTGCTGGGCGCGGCGGGCTCCATCTTCGCGATGTTCATCGTCAACCCGACGTTCGGCATCGTCGCGGTCGCGGTGGTCGTGGCGGTCCATGGCTGGGTGCTGCGCCAGGGGGTCCGCCGCACCGACGACGTCCGCAGCGGCATCTTCGTTGCGTTCGCGGAGTGGGCGGCCGCCCGGGTGGTCGAGCTCGACCGGGTCAACCCGCGCGCGTGGAAGCCCAACCTGCTCGCGCCGGTGACAGATTCGGCCGAGTTGCGCGGTGCATGGGCCTTGCTGCTCGATGTCTGCCGGCCCGAAGGTTCGATTCAGTTGCTCGGCATCGAGGCTGGGGTTGACGACCCCGATTTGGACCGCGAGATCGCCCAGCTCGCGCGCGAAATGCACCGCAACGGCCTGTTCACGACCTGGTCCTGTCTACGCGCCGCGAACTACCACGACGGCGCCGCCACCGCGATCGGCGCCCTCGGTGGCGGCTTCTTCCGGCCCAACATCGTGTTCCTGCAGCTTGCCGGCGATGACGGCCACCGCGACGCCATCAAGCGGCTCTGCGACAACGCCCGCGCTACTGGACTCGGCGTGCTCTTGCTCGGCCCCCATCCACTCGCTGGCTTGGGTCGCCTGAGCACAGTGAACCTCTGGCTGCGCCCCACCGACCTGCCGCCCTGGCCGACCGATGAAAGCCGCCCCCACATCCACCTGGCGATCCTCTGCGCATTGCGCCTCGCGGCCGCTTGGACCGGCCAACTGCGCATCATCGCGGTGGTCGACGACGCCGACGACAGCCCTGACACCCGCGCCCGGATCCGCGAGCTCCGCGATCTCGCCCGGGTCCCCGCCGCCGCCGCCACTGTGGTGCTGACCGGCAGCCTGATCGAGCGCCTCCACGACGCGCCGCTGGCCGACCTCGACATCTTCGGCATGGGCAACACCCCGCAACCCGAGCGCATCGACGCGATCGTCGCCGCCACCCGCAGCGCGTGCTTGTTCTGTTCGGATTCAGGCGCCGAAAACGCCCAGGCCTAGCCTTGGCCTGGCCTCGACCCGCGTACTTCGGTTCGCTCTGGCTGTCGGTCAGACGGGGTCGTCGTGCGTGCCGAAGATATCGGTCTGCAGGCCGACGATGAACCCGATGCCGGAGATGTGAAGGCGGGTCAGCTTGCGGTCGTGCGTCAGGAACACGTCGACCCCCGCCTGCGCCGCACATGCCAGGTGGATGGCGTCGGGCGCCTTTACACCCGACATGGCACGAATCTCGACGAAGTGACTGACCGTATCATCAGTGAACGGCAGCAGCGTCCATCCGGGGGTCGCCAGGAGCCCCCGGTATTGCTCTTCGAGCGCCATGTTGCCGTGAATCCTGGCCCCCGCGATGATCTCCCCCGCAACAAGGCTCGAGGTACAGATTCGATCGCCGCGCGCGATCATTCCGCGCAGCAAGCGACCGACTACCGGCGCATGTTCCGGGTGATCCTCGACCAGGTAGATCAGGATGTTGGCGTCGAGGAAGACCAGGCTCACTCCCAACCCTCCCGCACTTCCGCCAGCACCGCGTCTCCGCCCCCGTGCTCGGCGTAGAAGGCCTTGCCGACCCCTCGCATCGCAAGCAACGCCTGCAGCGCAGGCCTCGAGTCCGAGCGCGTGTCGGCCGCGCTCCGCACCGCTTCGCGAGCGCCGATGCTGAACGTCAGGTAGACGTTGTTGCCGAGGCCGCTCGGCGGCGCCCGGTCCTCGACCAAGCGGAGCCCGTTCGGCCGATGAAAGAGCTTCTCGCTGCGCAGCGCCGCGCAGGGGACTGCCACACCGCTGAGTCCGGGCAGCTCCCGCATCAAGTCGCCCACGCGCACCGTAAACGTGCGTTCGCCAGCGCGGCGAGCGGGCTCGAGGTAGCGGCTCACGACATGGGCGCGCACTTCGTCGGCGGTGACCCTGGCGCGCGCAGAACCGGTCGTCGTTGGCATGGGCTCCTCCCCGGCCACCGCGGGGTGACCATCCGCCTTATGCTATGGGTGAGTGATGTTTTAGTCAACGAGTAGGTTGGCCGTTCGCCCGTGCCGTTCGGGCGCAGCAAGCTCGCGCTAACCCGGCTTTCTCATCACGGCGGAAAGGTATGGCGTTCAAGGTGCAAGTCATGTGGTGAATGCGAGGTGCAGGAGTGGCAGAGTCACTTCAAACCGAGGATTCGCCGCGCGAACGGATGTGAGTTGCCAGATGTGGTACGTCGACCACATCTGGCAAGGCAGCAGATTGGGCGTCAGACCGACCGACGTGTTGAGAAAGGCGGGCTAATCGCCGCTGGGATCGACGACCGTCAGCCCGCCAAAGTATCGGCTCGGGTCCTCTGTCGGTTGCCGGTACGGGTGGCGGCGGCGGGACAGCGGTTGCCGTGGTTGTCCTGGCATCAGGTCTCGTCTTCGTTGAGCCACTTGGGCACGTGCGCAGGCGTGTAGGCGGCCATCCGGTCGAGCAGCGCCTCGGGGTCGCGGTCGATCAGCAACATCCCGCGGTGGACCTCTTTGACGAACCCTTCCGCGACGGCGTGATCAAGCTGCTGGGCCATCCCGTCGTAATACCCAGCGATGTTGAGCAGGGCGCACGGCTTGGCGTGAAGACCAAGCTGGACCCACGTGTAGACCTCGAAGATCTCCTCGAATGTGCCGACGCCACCGGGGAGCGCGATAAACCCGTCGGCGAGGTCGGCCATCGTCGCTTTTCGCTCGTGCATGGACCCGACAACCCGCAGGTCGGGCAGACCGCGATGGGCGCGCTCCGTTCCGCCAAGAAAGCCCGGAATGACGCCGATCACGTGGCCCCCGCGCGCAAGCACAGCGTCGGCGAGAACACCCATCAAGCCAACTTTGGCGCCGCCGTAGACCAACCCGAGGCCGCGCTCGGTCAACGCAGCAGCGAGCTCCTCAGCGGCGACGCGGTAGGCCGGTCGGTTGCCGTGGTTGGAGCCGAGGAATACGCAGACCCGTTTCATGTGGCGCTCCCGCTGGACGGGCGACGATCAGCCCGATGCCGGCTGAACATACACCGCTCACCTGGCGTAGCAGAACTTCTTGCAAACCGACTCGGGCTCGCCCTTTTGAACGCAGGCCTTGAAGCAAGCGCGCGGCTCGAGCCCATCGGGATCGCACTTGCTTTTGCACGTCTGGGCGGTGCCCCCGGCCGCCTTGCATTTCTCGAAACAGACGGTCTCCGGGTAGCACTGTGGGTAGCACTTGGCGCGCGGGAAGCCGGACGAACGACAGCCCATGAAGCAGAACTCGGGAGCACCCGGGAACTCGTAGCAAATCTTCTTGCAATAGCCGGGGTCTTTGCCGTGAGTCCGACACGCATCGGCGCAGGCCTTCTCGAGATCGAGGGTATCCGGGTTCAGGGTGTCCGGGTTCAGGGTATCCGGGCCAGCTCCGACGTCGTTGCCGCCGCTCACCAGGGCGTCTGCGGCGCCCTCTTGGGGCTCGTCGACAGCGATCAACTCGACCTCGGCGCACGCACCGATCGCCACCACCAACGACGGCACCAACAACGGCACCAACAACACCTTCGCGACGAGCCGGTTCATAGCCGGAACTCCACCGCCAGCGCCGCTCGGAGATAGCCCGCCCCAGCTCGGCGATGCCGCGACTCTCCGATGACAACGACCGGCTCCGGGTTGAGGGCAAGCGCGGTCACATCGGCGCGGATCGACCAACGGTTCGTCACTTGCCAGCGCGCGCCCCCGCCGATCCACCCGCCCACAGCCACCAGGTCGGGGTCATGGTCCGGCGTGTCGTCGTTGCCAAAGCCTTGCACCCGCGTCCACCCAGCCGCCAGCCCTGCCCCTACGAAAACGCCAAGTTTACCGGCGCGCACAGGTCGATAGAACGCCCCAGCGGCGACCATCCACGGGGCGATTTCGGCCCTGCCAGCTTCGCCATCGACCGCGTGCTCAACGACCGGCGCGTCCACCCATCCGCGAGCCGTCCACGGCGAACCGTGTGACGGTGCCAAACTCGCGCCGAGCCGCGCGAAACCGGCTGGTCCAAGCGCCGCGTCGCGCACGAAAGCGCCGCCGAGGTCGATGTGGGTTCGCAAGGTGGACGCGGCTGCACGGACGCGTTTCGCAGCATCGACGGCGCTCCTTTTCGCGGCAACGACGGGCTTGTTTGCGTCGGGCACCGGCTTGAGCTTGGGCTTGGCCGCGGTGGGCTTGCGCTTTGTCGGCGGCGCCGTCGCCCGACCGGGTTGCACGGCCGACACTGCTTTGGCGGCATCCGCGGACCTTGCGCGTTTGTTGAAGATGGTCATCGCCCCGGAACCCGCCGGCGCCGGAGCAAGCGCGAGGGGACGCCACGCGTCGATGTACTCGGCCACGCGAAGGGCGAGCGACGCGACGGATTCACCGGGCCCCCGCAACATGGTCCGCTGCCGCATACGGCTGGTTGCGCCGACGGGCCACACGCCCGCGTATTCGGCGTCGGCGGCGACGAGGACAAGCGCCGTGCAGCCGAGCCGTCGCCCCTGGGACTGCAGGCCGCTGAGCTTGGGATTGACAGCAAAAGCACCGCGCTGGACGGGGGCGGAAACGGCGCGGAGCTCGGATTCAAAGCGCTGCGCAACGGCCTGGGGAGCGACCAGTAGCACCGAAGCGACCGGTCGCGGCGTCGGCTTGGCGACGACGATCGTTGGCAACGCAACCAGGACCAGGCAGACGGTCAGGGCGTGGCGTTGCACCGTTTCACGATCTCCCGGGCCTGCGCAGCACGCGGGCCGGTTCGATGATGACGCATGTACGCCCGGGCTGCACCGCACGTCGCGCCGCGATCGCCCTGTTCGGCATAGCAGACCAACAGCCGACCACGGGCTTGTTCGGCGAAACGGCCGCGCGGATGGCGGGCGATGTAGGTCGCGAACTGCCTCGCCGCGTAGGCGTGATGTCCTTGCGCCAGGCCGATCCGACCCATACCAAAGAGCGCACGTTCGGCTTCCGGGTCGGTCGGATAACGGCGGCGCAGCGTCTTGTAGGTCTGAAGCGCGAGCTCGAGCCGCCCGCAGAGCCGCGCAGCGTCGGCCATCGCAAGAATTCGCTCCGCCTTTTCATCGGCCAATCTCGCCCACCCCCAGCGCTGACCTTGCTCAACAGCCGCACACCAGCGGTGGGTCTTCAGCTCGTTCCACGGCGGCGCATGAACGGCCTGCCCCTTTTCCGCATCCACGCCGTCGTCGTCGTTGCCGGCCTCTTGAAGTTGGGCTTGGGCCGCATTCGTCACCGCTGCAGCCGCTGTGGCACGGGTTCGCGCGCGTCGTGTTCGTGCTCTTCGCCGGGCGCGTTTGGTGCGGCGCCGCTGTTTGCGCTTAGCCATTTCAACGGACTCGGCAGGCTGGTGGGCGGGTGGCGGAGCGGCGTTGGGCTGCGCGGCAACTACGTCACGAGGTTTGTTCGAGGCAACCGCCGCACCGCCGGGATCTGGCGCGGTTTGCGTTTGCTTGGTGGCCAGCACGGGCTTGCTCGGCGTCGGCGTTGATTCGGCCCATACCGTCTTGGACGGCCCGATCTCCACCCGAATCTCCCGGGGCGTGACGACCAACCGCTGACCTGGTGTCAGCACGCGTTCGCCAAGGCCGGGGCCGGTGACGCTCACCTTGCCGCGGAACAGCTTGACCTCGAGCCGTCGCTGCTCGCGGTCCCAATCGACCTCGAACTTCGTCCCGAGCACCGCCACAGCGTACGGCCCGGCGCGCACATGCCAGTCGTTCGAAGGGCGCGGGACCACCTCGACCGCCACGGCGCCTTCGACCACGTCAAGGTCACATCCGGCCTCGGTCAGCTCCACGACGCGGATCGACGTGCCCTTGCGCGCTTGCACCGATGAACCGTCGCTGAACGCCACGTGACTCGCCGCGTCGGAGGCCTCGATCCATGCACCCGCGACCAGCTTGTCGGGGCCGACGCTCGCGACGAGCGGGGCGGGCTGATGGGACACGACGAAGAACGCCAAGACGGCGGCTGCGGCAGCGAGAGCGGCGCCCCATGCAAAGCCCCAGCCGATGGGCGCGGGACGGCGGCTCGGCGGCGAAAGAAGCGCGTTGCGGACCCGCGCCAGGTCCGCTTGGTGACTCGCGGCAACGTTTGCATCGGCGACGGCGGCACCGAGGTTTGCCAACGCGCCGGGCGCTTCAACCCGCGCATGGAGCTGGCCGCGCGCGTGATCGAGCCACGCGTCTCCGATCTCCTCGCGCACGACGGCGGCGTTCTCAGCGCCAACACGTCGGCCAAGCTCACGCAGGTCGAGCCCCTTGCCGGTCATCGGGCGGTCCATCGCGACCCCTCCCGCAGCCAGTCGCCGAGCGCCGGTTCGCGCGACGCAAGCGACACAAAGCGCGCGTCCGCCTTCGCCAGCCGGCGTTTTATCGTCGCCAGCGAGACCTCGCACGCCGAAGCGACCTCTTTGAGGTCCAGCCCTTCCATGTAGCGCAGCGCGAACGGCACGCGCAGGTCGACCGACATCTTGTCCAGCACCGCATACGTGGCCGCGACGGCCTCGCGCATCTCCGGGGTTGCATCGTTGCAGCGCGTCTCGGGGAGCTGCTCGGGCGCAAAGAACCGGAGCCATCGGCCGCGCGTTCGTCGTCGCAAACAACCCCGCGCTGTGAACACCGCGATCCGGGTCAACCACGCCTTGAGCCGGTCGCCCTGTTTGAGCGAGGCGATGCTCTTGAACGCCTGGGCAAAGGTCTCGTGCAGCAGATCCGCAATCTCCTGGTCGACGCCGATGACGTTGACCAGCACGCGTTGGATGTGGCCGCCATAGCGATCGAAAAGCTCAGCCGGCGCGCCCGGATGCCCGTTCTGAAGCGCCCGCGTAAGCGCCGCATCGTCGCCAAGAAAGCGCGCACGGGACGTCACCGGCCGCGGTCGGAGGTCCTTCAGGTCGTGGGCGTGGTCAGCCATGAGCTCGGCGATCCTGGGGCGATCCGGCGGGCAAAACAGTCGCCCTCACACCTACAAGTGTAGGCGCACGGCAAAAGCGGCTCATGATGTTTTGAACGCGCCGAAGAACGTGCGCGGCACGTCGCCGAAGAAAGTTGAGCCGCGAAACCGGGCTGCGGTCACTTGAGGGATAGCCCACAGGCCAAATCGGCCATAGGAGACAACCATGTTCAGCAGACACGCCCTCTCTTCCCGCGCACTTGCGACCCTGTTCGCCGTCGCCCTCCTGGCGCTCGGCTGCGAAGCCACGACCGAGCTCAGCGAAGGCAAGGATAACTCCGGTGAGGCCAGCAGCGCCGCGTCCGAGGCAAACGAAGCTGCCAGTTGCTACGACGTGTGCGTCGACGTGGGCGGCCTGCCTGCGGTGTGCAAACAGAAATGCGCCAAGGGCCCGGCGAAGATGCCGTCCAACGAGGCGATGTGCTTCGACGGGTGCGTCAACGCTGGCTACAAGCCCGAGGTCTGCAAAGAAAAATGCGGCGGCGCCGACGACAAGGGCGGCAAGTCCAGCAAAGGCTGGGGCGACAAAGGTAAGGACCACGGCGGCGACAAAGACCGGGGCGATAAGGGCTGGGGCGACAAGGGCAAAGATCACGGCGACAAAGGCCACGGCTGGGGCGACAAGAAGGACGACGAAGATCACGAGGCCTGGGGCTGCTACAAGAAATGTGTTGCGGCCAAGAAAGGCGAAGCGGCTTGCAAGAAGCACTGCTTCGCCGACAAGAAGTCGGACTCCAAGAAGGACCCCAAGGCCGAGCAGTGGGGCTGTTACAAGAAGTGCGTCGCCGCCAAGAAGGGCGAAGCCGCCTGCAAGAAGTACTGCTTCGCCGAGAAGAAACCCGATGCCGGCAAGTCGCAGCCGCCCAAGAAGGATCCCAAGGCCGGCTCTGACGCCAAGAAAGCGCCGACTTCCGAGCAGTTCTGCTACAAGGGCTGCCTCGCCGCTGGCTACAAGCCCGACTACTGCAAACCGAAGTGCTACGCGTCGAGCAAGTACGGGCAGGCGCAGGCCGAGTGTTACAAGAAATGTGTTGCGGCGGGCGCAAAACCCGAACAGTGCAAGCCGAAGTGCTACGGTAAATAGCCGGGGATAGAGGTTCGTCCCAAGCCGGCTGCTGTCCCTGGCCGACTGGAGCTCACAATGAAGCCGCTCGTCGCTGCGTTCACCGCCGCAGCGGTCATCGGATCTGCGCTCGTTGGTTGCAGCGAGGATCCGCCGGTGGCCGCCAAGGCCGTCGAGGTCGACTCGCCCCTGGTCGCGTTGACCCCCGGCGAATACAACAACACCGTCCGCGACCTCCTGGGGCTGCCCAGCGACGGCTCGTCCTGGCCGAGTCTCCCGGCGGATGTCGAGGCGCTCGTCCCCTCCCGCAGCACGGGGGAAGGCACGTTCGGCGCCAAAGCTCCCGATGTTCCGCCCTGGCCGTGGCCGCTGTCTCCAGAGGCTGGCATCGACGGCTTCGAGGGCATGGCCAAGGGACAGGCGACCTCGCCGTATCGCATCGAGCAGCTGCAGAAAGCGGCGCTGACTTACGCGGCCTACACGCTGGTCTCGCCGATCTTCTTTACGTGCGACGCCAAGGCCTGGCGCACACTCGCCAAGGACAAGCAGAAAGACTGCGCGAGCAAGAGCGTGCTCCGGTTCGCCCAGCGCGCGTATCGGCGGCCCATCTCGGGCGATGAGGGCACGCGGCTGACGGCTTTTTTCGACGCCAACTGGGCTGACTCGAGCGCCAACGAGGCGATCGTGTTGACCATCGCGGGCGTGCTGCAGGCCCCGGCGTTGCTGTACCGGGCCGAAACTGGCGAAACCGGCGACGAAATCGACAGCGTCCGGCCGCTCACGGGTTGGGAGATGGCGTCGCGCCTGTCCTACTTCCTGTGGGACTCGATGCCCGACCCGGTGCTCTTCCAGGCGGCGGCAACCGATGCGCTGCGCACCCAAGACCAGGTCCAGGCCCAAGCCGAAAGGATGCTCAAGGACAAGCGCGCCCGGGCCAGCGTCGTTCGTTTCCATAACCAATGGTTGGGGACCGATGCCGTGCTCGGCATGTCGCCCGCGCGCCGCCAATACGCGACGATGTACGGCCTGCAGCCAACGCCGCCGCTGGACACGACCGGCGATGCAGCGTGGCCTTCCGTGCTCAATCCCGTGCGCCACAGCCTGAAGAACGAAGCCGACCTCTTCTACGCACACGTCGTCTTCGATGGCCCCGGCACGCTGGCCGGGATGCTGACCGACCGCACCGGCTGGGTGAGCGAAAAGACAGGGCCAATCTACGGCGTCGGCAACTGCACCGGCATCCAATACCCCGGCGCCGGACCCGGCAAGGGCAGCTGCACGCTCGATCCCAAGAAGGTCGACACCTCCGCGGCCAACAGCTACCCGGTCGCGTTTGGAGGCGTCGCAGCCGTCTACCAGAAGCTCACCCTCAACCTCTACAAGACCACGTACCCGGCCGGAGAGCGCGCGGGAATCCTGACGCTCGGGTCGGTGCTCGCGATCGGCGCCCACCCGGTACATCCGTCGCCAATCCTGCGCGGAGTTCGCATCCTCGACCGGCTGATGTGTCGCGAGCTCGGCACCCCGCCGCCCACCGCCGAAGCGGGCGCGCCATCGGACAGCTCGACAGCCCCGAAAACCAACCGCGCACGCACCGAAGAGTCGACCAAGACCGCCGGATGCGCCGGCTGTCACAGCCAGATCAACCCGCCGGGATTCGCGTTTGAAAACTACGACTCATTCGGGCGCTTCCGGGCCAAGGACAACGGCGAAACGGTCAACGCGGCCGACGAGATGGAGATCCCGGGCGAAGGCAAAATCGCCTTCAAGAACGCGGTCGAGCTGGCCAAGAAGCTGTCGACAAGCAGCACGGTCCACGACTGCTACGCCACGCGCTGGGTGCGCTATGCAACCGGGGTCGAGGTCGGCAAAGACCACAGCGAGTTGACGCGCCTGCAGGCGGACTTCCGGGCGGACTCCGACATCAAGAAGCTGCTCGTCGCCATCACCGCGAGCGACCTGTTCCGATTCCGCCGCGCGGGAGGCAAATGATGACTCTCGACCGACGCCGTTTTCTGCAGCTCCTCGGCCTGTCCGGCGCGGGGGCAGGCCTCGCAGCATCTGGACTGGCAACCTCCGGGCTGGCTTTCGCCGACAGCACGGGCAAACCGATCCGACGGCTGCTCATCATCTCCCACTGCCACGGCTGGCCGCGCGAAAGTTGGCGCCTCAAAACGCCCGGCAAAGACGACACGAAGCCCTGGGAAGTCGACCTCACAAAGCTCGCCAAAGACCAATGGAGCGCGCCGCTCAAGCCGCTCTATGACGTCCGCTCGCGGCTTTTGCCCATCGACGGGATGTCCCTCGCGACGGCTGAGCTCGACATGGACGGCAACCGGCACGACACCGGTTTCGTGCAGTGCTGGACCGGCAACTGGGTCGACTTCTCGACTTCCCCGGCCCGCGCTCGTTCGCCGTCGCTCGACCAAATCGTCGCCAGCGCCATCGCGCGCGCCGACCAGCTCCCATCGCTCGAACTCGCCGTCGATGGCGTGCAGAGCTACGAACCCGGCCGCCCCGTCTGCTACGCCGAAAACGGCAAACAGATCCCGCTTGAAAGCGACCCCGTCCGGGCTTGGCAGCGCATCTTCGGGCCGTCGCAGAAGCCCAGCCCGCTCGGCAAAAGACAACGACGCGTGCTCGATTTCGCGTACGGCGAGTTCAAGGCCCTGTCGGCCGGCATGGAGAAGGCCCACCGCGAACGCCTCGACAACCACTACGGGCTGATCGACGCGCTCAGCAAGCGCATGGAAGGCCTCGCCAACCTCACGTGCGCCAACGCGGCCGGTCAACCCAAACACGACAGCACATTCGACTCCCGCTTCGACGCCATGGTCGACCTCATCGCGGCGTCGTTTGCGTGCGATGTCAGCCGGGTGGCGACGCTTTCACTCGGCGAGATGCGCACGTCCGACTTCGGCTGGGACCACTACACCGACAACGTGCACAAGGGCCTGGCGCACGGCATCTTCGACAGCGTGCTCAAACACGACGCGATGACCGACTACATCGCCCGCCACGGCGAACAGGTGGCGCGGCTCGTCAAGAAGCTCGAGTCGATCCCCGACGGCAACGGCAAGTCCGTGATGGACAACACCCTCATCGTCTGGGGCTCGGAGCTCGCCAACGGCTGGCACGGATACCGCGAGTACTGCCCGATGATTATCGGCGGCTCGTGGCACTTCAAAGTCGGGCGCTACCTGCACCGGCCGCACGAGACGCCGATCGAGATGCTCGTCCCCAAGCAGGTTTCGGCCACCGGTTGGAGCAAGACCTCCGGACTGCCGCACCAACACCTGCTTGTCAGCACCGCCCAAGCGATGGGGCTGAAGAACGACCACATCGGCCTGACCCACACCCAGGGCCAACGGGGCGACAAGGTCAACCTCCGCGGCCCGATCCCGGGCCTTACCGCGGCCTAGCAGACTGCGCCGTAAATCGTGTCGGTTATCGTGAGGATCGTAAATGCAGTCTGCCGCGCGGAGCGCGAATTTGGGGTGAGGCCGGAAAAATGACACTTTTTTCGGTCGAGGGGGCTGTTTCAGCCCCCTTGCAAACAACGAGCACCTGCGCCGAGGCGGAGCTTTGGCGCAGTCTGCTAGCGCAGAGAGCAATGAACATGATGACGCGAGCAATGAAGATGACGACGTGCAAATTCCTTTCGGGCTGGCTTGCAATCGCTGTCGGCGTGTTCGCCGTTGGCTGCGAAGGTGAGTCCAAGAGTGCGGCCACCAACACCAACGAAAACGACGCAGGCGAAGGCTTTTGGGCCGTCGACGCGGGGGGCGGACGACAGCGGCTCAGCCGGCGACTCTGCGACGTCCAAGAGCGGCAAAGGCAAGGACGTCGACGACAAGTGCTGGGACGCGTGCAAGGCCAAGGGCGTCGACGACGCGACCTGCAACCAATACTGCGACAAGGGCGGCGACAAGGGCGGCACGCTCGACAAGACCTGCTACGAGGCGTGCAAGAAGAAGGGCGCCGACGACGCGACCTGCCAGAAGGCGTGCACCAAGACCGACGGCGGCAAAGGCGATGGGGCGTGCTACGACGGTTGCGTCAAGAAGGGCTACACGAAGGAGTCGTGCAAGAAAGGCTGCGACTGCAACGCCGCATGCCTCAAGGCCGGCAAATCGGCCAAGGATTGCGCGGGGTGCTACAAGGACCTGAGCAAGGGCAGCACGCTCGACAAGACCTGCTACGACGGCTGCATGAAGAAGGACGGCCAGACCAAGGAGACCTGCACCAAGGCCTGCACCAAGAGCGGCGCCGGTGGGGACAAGGGCAAGGCCTGCTTCGATGCGTGCAAGAAGAAGGGCGGCAGCGACGAGGGCTGCAAGAAGGAGTGCGAAAAGGCCGGCGGGTACGGCACCAAGGACCCCGGCGGTGAGGCCTGCTACAACGAATGCGTCAAGAAGGGCACCGACAAGGCGACCTGCAAGAGCAAGTGCTTCCCCGATGACAAGAAGGGCGACGACAAGAAGGACGGCGGTAAGTAGCTGCGCTGGCAAGTAGCTGTCAGGGGCAAGTAGCTGTCAGGGGCAAGTAGCTGTCAGGGGCACAAGACTTGACGCATTGACGCGCTGTCCGAATTGACGCGCTGTCCGGATTGACGCGCTGTCTGCATCCGGCAACGATGCGGCCGTGTCCGACCCGTCCCAGTCCCACGAGCGGTTCGAAGGCAACGCGTTCTTCGCCTCATGGGCGCGAACCGTGCTGCGGTTTCGATTCCCCCTGCTCGCCGCCACGATCCTGATCACGGTCGCCGCGGTCTACCAGGCCCGCACCAAGCTGCAGCTGCAGACATCGCTCGACAGCTTCACCGCTGACAACTCCGACGCGCGCCGCTCGCTCGAAGCGTTCCGCGACACGTTCGGGCGCGATGATGTGTTCCTGGTCGTGGCCGAGGGCGACGTCTTCAGCCTGCCGTACCTGGAAAAGCTCAAGGCGCTGCACGGGGACGCCGAAAACCTCGACGTCGACCTGTCGAAGGCGGTCAAAGTCGTCAAGATGAAGGCGATCGACAAGGCGACCGACAAGGCGACCAAGAGCGACGCGAAGGCACCCGGTCCGTCCGAACCCGCTCCGCCGTCTCCCAGCGCCACCGAATCGAGCGCGACAGAATCGAGCGCGACAGAATCGAGTGCGACAGAATCAAGTGCAGCGGGGGAATCGACGGGAGAAGCCGACGACAGCGACCCGTTCGGCGACATGAGCGACTTCGGTGACGCGGAGACCGATGACGCCGGGGAAAAAGCGGCGACAGGCGCGGGAGAGGCCGGAGAATCGGGGTCTGGCGGCGGTGATGCTGCAAAAGCCGCCGGGAAAGGCGCTGGGAACTCGGGCAAAGGCGCGGGCGTCGTCGATGAATGGGGCGGACAAGGCGGCAGCGCGGTCATCGACCAGGTCATCTCGCTCATCAACGTGCGCAAGGTCACGTTCGAAAACGACACCCTCAAGGTAGGCGACCTGCTCGACCCGTTCCCGACCCAAGCTGACCTTCCGGCGGTGAAGAAGTTCGCCCTCTCCGAGCCGTCTGTGCTCGGCCAGGTGCTCGGCCCGCGCGCGCAGCATTCCCTGCTCGTCGTGCGCACCGTCCAGATGACCGAGGAAGAGTCCGACGTCGTCTTCAAGGCGCTCAACAAGCTCATCAAGAAGCATGAGGGCCCGGGCTTCAAGCTGGCCATCGCGGGGCCGCCGGCGCTCACGGCGTGGCTCAAGTCGTCGATGCAGCGCGACATGAAGGTGCTCTTCGGGTCGGCGATCTTCGTCATGCTGTTCGTGCTCGGCGCGATCTTCCGCCACCCGCTCGGCGTGGTCGGCCCGATCCTTGTCATCGTGATGTCGGTGATTTGGACGGTCGGGATGATGGCGACCACCGGCATGCCCATGACGCTCATCACCAACATCATGCCGGCGTTCTTGATGGCGGTCGGGCTCGGGGACGCGATCCACCTTGTCAGCGTGTACCGGGACCTGCGGCGTGAAGGCGCACCGAACAACGAAGCGATCGAACGCGCGCTCGCCAGCGTGGGGGTGCCGCTGCTGTTCACCACCTTGACGACGGCGATGGGCCTTCTGAGCTTCAATTTCGCGACGGTCACGACGCTGTCGCAGATGGGCAACGCAGCGGCGTTTGGCGTGTTCGTGGCGCTGCTGCACTCGGTGGTCTTCCTGCCCATCGTGCTGTCGTTCAACAAGTTGAGCCTGATGGGTGCCAAAGAAGTCGAGGGCGGCGACCGGCTCGATCGGGTCCTGTGGCGGCTGACCGGAATGGCGACGCGGCGTGCGGGCGGCATGACAACGGGACGCTCGATCCGAACCGCCGGTTTGGCTGCAGTGCTTATCGCCATCGGCGCGTACGGGATGTCGACGCTCGCCGTCTCCCACAACCCGCTGGCCTGGCTGCCCACGAACAATCCGCTGCGCGTCGTTTTTGATGATGTCGACCGCGAAGTCGGCGGTACGGCCACGGTGCAGCTGCTCATCGACACCAAGACCGAACGCGGCCTCAAGGATCTCGGCTTCCTCAAGGGCCTCGAAGCGCTCGAGGCGCACATCAAGACCTACCGCGATCCGCGCATGGGCGACGTCATCGGCAAGTCGGTCAGCGTGCTCGACGTGGTGCGCGAAACGAACAAGGCGCTCCACGGCGGCGACCAGGCGCATTACCGCATCCCGGACACCCAGCGGGCGGCATCCGACGTCGTGTTCATGTTCGAAAACAGCGGCCCGGACGACCTGCGCCGACTCGCGACCGCCGACCTGAAAACCACGCAGATGACCGTGCGGGTCAAGTGGATGGACGCCAACGCCTACCCGCCGCTCGCCAAACACGTGCTGGCCGGCGTCGACAAGCACCTCGCCAAACACGCCAATGTGCGGGTGACCGGCAGTATTTACACGCTGGGTGACACCGTCTCGGGGCTCATCGACAACCTGCTGCGCAGCTTCGGCGCGGCGTTTCTCGTCATCACGCTGTTCATGGTGGTGTTGCTGCGCGATATCAAGCTCGGCCTCATCGCGATGGTGCCCAACCTGATGCCCATCGTGTTCATCATGGGGCTGATGGGCCTGGTCGACGTCCCGATCGACATGGGCAACCTGATGCTCGCGTCCATCGCCATCGGCATCGCCGTCGACGACACGATCCACTTCCTGCACCAGTTCAAGCAGGCCCGCGACGCCGGCGCTGGCACGGAGGCGGCCATCGAACACGCGGTTTTGCACGCAGGCCGCGCCATGGTCGCCACGTCGCTGGTGCTGAGCCTCGGCTTCTCGGTGTTCGTGACCGGCAGCATGCTTCACCTGCAGCGCTTTGGTGGATTGATCGCGCTGACGGCTCTAATCGCGCTGTTGGTCGATGTGATCTTCACGCCGGCCCTGTTGCGGCTGGCGTATCGCGACAAGTAGCGGGCCGCAGACGGCCTTCGGTTGTCTTGAAACGGACTGCTACGCGTAGAACGCGCTGATCTGTTCGGCGTACTTCTTCGCCACCACGTTGCGCTTGACCTTCATGGTCGGCGTCAGCTCACCGCCGTCGACCGAGAACTCGTTGGGCAGCACCGAGATCTTCTTGATGGTCTGGTAGCGCGCGACAAGCGTGTTGCAGCCTGACTGCACCTGGCCGTCGATGAACTTGTGCACGGCGTCCTGCCCGGCCAGTTCAGCCACGGTGTTACCGGTGACGCCAGCGGCGTTTCGGAGCGCGTCGAGCGCCTCACCGTCGAGGGTAATCAGCGCGCACAGGTAGGGCTGGGCATCGCCGACGACCACCGCCTGGCCGACGCCGGGGATCTGCTGGATGTGGGCTTCCATCTCCGCGGGCGCGACGTTCTTGCCGCCGGCGGTAATCAGGATGTCCTTCTTGCGGCCGGTGATCTTCAGCCGACCGTCGACCATCGCGCCGAGATCGCCCGTGTGCAGCCAGCCTTCGTCGTCGATGAGCTCGGCCGTTTTCTCGGGCATACGCAGGTAGCCGCGGGTCATGTTGCGGCCCTTGAGCAGGATCTCGTCGTCGTCGGCGATCTTGATCTCCACGCATGACAGCGGCTCGCCGACGCTACCGAAGCGCGCGCGGCCGACGGGGTTTGCGGTCGCCACGCCGGTCGTCTCCGACATGCCGTAGCCCTCGTGGATGATGATCCCGAGGCTTGCAAAGAACTGGAGCGTGCCGATGGAGATGGGCGCCGCTCCGGTCACCGCGCAGCGCACCTGGTCGAGCCCGAGCTTGGCCTGCACCTTGGAGATGACCAGCTTGTTGGCCAGCCGGCGCCAGAACGTGTCGACCGGCCGCCGCGTCTTCATGCCCTCGAGCTGTGCGGCGAGCTCCGTCTTGCGGGCCCACCCGGCGAGGATCGCCTTGATGCCGGTGGCGGCGTTCAACCCGGCTTCGAGCTTGGCCTGGAACTTCTCCCAGACGCGTGGCACGCCGAGGAAAATCGTCGGTCGCACGTGCACCAGGTACTCGAGGATCTCCTTGAGGTCGCCGCAGAAGTAGACCTGCCCGCCGCTGCCGAGGTGGCCCAGGTTGGTGAACAGCTGCTCGGCGACGTGGCACAGGGGCAGGTAGCTGACGCAGCGGTAGGTGTCGGGCTCTGCGATCGCCGGGAAGAGCTCGAACATGCTCTTGGCGATGGCCAGCATACCGCCGTGGTCGAGCATCACGCCCTTGGCCACGCCGGTCGTACCGGACGTGTAGATGAGCAGCGAGACCTCGTCGTCGGTCAGCTCGGCGAGGCGTTTGTCCAGCTCGGCGTCGTCCTGTTCGCGGCCGAGTGCGCGCAGCTCGTCGAGGGTCTTGGCATCGTCGGCCTGGCCCGCGAGCATGCTGACGAGGTGTTCGACGCGCACGCCGTCTTCCTTCATCGCCTCTTTGTACTTGTCGATCTGCGCCCCGGTGTCACCGACCGCGATCTTGGCCTCGGAGTTGCGCAGGATGTGCGCGACCTGGCTGGGCGTGTTGGTGGTGTAGATCGGCGCCGGAACGCCGCGCGCGGCCATGATGCCGAACTGCGAGACGACCCACTCCATGCGGTTGTCGCCAACGATCGCCACGCAGTCACCGACCTCGTGACCCATCGCGATGAAGCCCTTGGCGGCCTCGCGAACGGCGGTCCAGTACTCGGTCCACGTCATCTGCTGCCAGCGCCCGTCCACCTTGCCGTGAATCGCTGGCGTGCTGCCTTGTTTGTTGGCCCAGTACTCGATGTGGTGGACCAGGGTCTTGGGGCGGTCGTCTACGTTAATAGCCATGTCATTTGTCGCGGGTTGCAGGGGTTGTCGTCGGGTAGATGTGCGGTAGCAGCAACGCTAGCCGATCCAACGAAGAATCGCTGCCTGGCTGGTGCGTTTTTTGGAGCAAGCCGACTCGAGCGCTCAGCTACCGGTAGACGTCCTTGCACGGCAGCTTGTAGCGCGAACACTTCACCTTGCTCAACGCAGACTTCACCCACGTCGTAGATGCGCCGGCGCAGCGCGCGTTGGACATGTAGGCGCAGATGTAGCACGCCGATTCCGTACCACACGCTTTGCACTCTGCGGGGCTCTTGAAGCTCGACTTGGTCCACGATGTGTACTTCGAGGCCCACTTCCCACGCAGGTCGGCTTCTTGTTGACGACGTGGCAAATCGGCGTGGAGCCGACTCACCAACCACCGACGGCCGCGGTCGTGGCCCACCCCGCATCGGCGTTCCACCCGTGGATCTCCGCACCGCACGGATCGTCTGCTTTGACGACGTGCGTTCCGGGTTTCATAGCAACCCTCGCGACTTTCCACGGCTGCGACGGGATCGTCTGCCAAGCCGCCGCCGCGATCTTCTTGCCGTCCACGGCGACATCGCCCTTCTCGCAGATGATGGTCACCCACGCCTTGTCGTACCCCTCCGGCACCGTGAAAGCGTGGCTCTTGGCATGCAGCGTGGGTGGCATAGCGATCGACAGCGCCGGCCCACCGACTTTTGCATCGTCCGCCTGGGGGATATTCGGACAGTCGACATGGTGCTTGCACGGCTTCGTCGACACTTTGTTGCTGTGATGCCACATGCAAACGTTGGCGGCACCGGGCGCGCACATGTCCGGATTGGCGTCGGGCGCAGCTTTGCCACTCATAGCGTGGGCGACCATGACGGGCTTGTTGGCCTTGAGCACAAACATGCCCGAGGCGTCGAATGAATAGGCCTGGCCTTGGTTGAGCGGCGGGATTGTCGCGACCTGCGGGAAGGTCTGGACGATCGTGTTGCTGTGCGCGGCGATGACTGTCCAGGTGTCCTTGGCCTTGCCGCGCGGCGCAAATGCGGCCAGCGGGTAGATGGTCCCCCACCGCGACACCGGCAGCAGCTGCTCGTGCACCGCATCTTCGCAACACGTCCGTGGGCAGTCGGCGTCGGTGGCACACGCCCACCCCTTTGTGGCGCACGCGCCCTTGACCTTGCCGGCCTGCTTCACGCACCGGTTGGTTCGCGGAACCGTCGCCGCCTCGCCGCCAGCGAACACCGCGATGGGGTTGCTCGCCATGACAAACGATCCTGTCAGCCCGCCCCCCAAGACGTCGGACTCAACTGTCAGGACCTGCCCTTTCGTTAGCTTGTAGCTGGATGGCGCCGGGATCGACTGACCCATCCCGCCGCCGCTGAGCAACTTCGTAGACGGCACCAACTGCAGGGACGTCAAGCCGCTTTCGACCGCTACGATGGTGACGAACGAGCGCATCTTCGGCCACGGGTGATCGCCCGCGACGATCCAGTACTTCTTGCCAAGCAGCGCCATGGGGAACGAAAGCGCCATCGCCGCCGTCCGTGGCGCAACCCCGACCGATCGCTTGTGCAGGTGCATGGTCGTGTGTTTACCGACGTCGACGCGCGCGCTGTAGTTGTTGATGGTCGAACCGTCCTGGCTCCACGCCGGCAAGTTCCAAGCAGCGACCGGCAGCTGCATCGTCAAGCCCTTGCCCGCCTTGATTGTGTCTTTGTGGGTCTGTCCACTCGCGGCGGTCGCGAGAATCGTCCCGTCGCTGCTCGATGGGTTGCTCAACAGCGCTTCAACCGGCAGCCCCGCCGCCGTCTTGCTGGTCTGACCGGGGATGGGCAGCGCCGCCATGTCGAGATCCACAGCCGCGCGCACGCAGATGCTGCCGGTCGGGGACTTGCACGGGTCAACGCATGTTCCCGCGACGCAGACGTTGCCGGTCTTGGCGCAATCCTCCTTCAACGAAAGCTGGCTGCCGGCGGCGTTGCACACCATCGCCTTGTCGCCATCGCACGTGAAATTGCCGGGCGGGCACATCACGCACTGCCCGTTGACGCACAACTCCTTGGCCCCGCAGACCTTGAGCAGGCTGCCCTTGCCGGTCGCGTCGCACTTCATCAGGGCTTTAGACGGCTGGCCGGCCTCCGGTTTGGCGCAGTAGGGCTGGTTGGCAACGCAATCGCGGCATTGGCCGGCAATGCAGACGGGCGCGATCTCAGGACAGAGCTGGGGCTGCCACTGACTGTCCTTGCCACAGACCATCAGCACGTGCTTGCCGCCGCACAACGTGCTGCCGGGCTTGCAGGGCTCGTTTTTGCCCCACTTGGTGCACACCTTGTTCGTGCAGGTTGGCTTGCTCGGCGAGCGATAGATGCAATGCATGTCGATAAGGCACTGCACGCAATAGCCAGTCACCAGATCGCAGATTGGTGTTGGCTTGAACTTGGTGCAGTAGCTGGGCTTGTTGCACTTGATCAGCTCGGCCGGATTTGTATCTGTCGGCGCCACATCGGCCGCGGTCGACCCGGTGTCATTCGGCGCATCCACAAACGGTCCGACGTCGTCAAACCCGCTGACCTCGCTGGCTGCACCGTCTTCAAGTCCGGCGTCGTGCACGTCCTGTCCCGCCGAGACCATGTCCTGGGCCGCGAGGTCAACCGCAATGCCGTCGGCTTCGTCACCCTCTTCGGCTTGCGAACAGGCCGCCAGCGTCGCCACCGCGACACCGACCAGCAACCATCGAAACATCGTGCTCATTTCTTGCAGCT
Organism: uncultured Enterobacteriaceae bacterium; assembly: GCA_964560875.1. Lineage (GTDB taxonomy): Bacteria > Myxococcota_A > UBA9042 > UBA9042 > UBA9042 > CAZLMW01. The sequence goes on along the minus strand of CAZLMW010000005.1, from coordinate 17,421 downwards.
GCCCCAGCCGAGCGTCGACGCGTACTTCGCGAAAGCCTTGGGCAGGTAGCACCGGGCGATGCAGTAGTCGCCCTTGAGCCGCCACTTCTTGCCGCCCTTGCACGGGTCGCCCGACTGGTAGCAGATGTGAAAGGGATCGAGCACGCCTTGCGCCATGGTGTTGGGCCAGTTGATCCGGCCGACATGCCACATATCCAGCACATTCATCTTGACCTTGCTGATTTGCAGCGCGAGCACGCCCAGGATGTAGACGTTGACGGTCGCGTAGGACGTCTGGAAGCCATGGTCGTTGCGATAGTGCACACCAATATCGTAGGCCATCGGTTTGCTGACCTGGCCTTGCGGGTCGTCGAGCACGATGTTCTCAGGACCTGCTCCGTCGGTGTCGTCGACATCCAGCCACGCCGCAGTAGGCGCCTTGGGATTGGCGTGCCATTTTGGCTTCGGATTGAACCAGAAGACGTCGAACGGCACGGAGAACCACGGATCGGGGACGTTGTCACAATCGCGGTCGGGACCGTACGCCTTGGGATGGGCGAAGTGCAGGTCCATGTTGGCCCCGGCGGCCGGTCCCGTATCCGTTTCGTCGGGGTCGGCGGGCGTCTTCCACAGCAGCTCCACGTGGATGCTGGCCTCCACAACCACGGACACGGTGACGCACGACGGATGGCAGCTCTTGCGGCCTTCATCGTCGAACACCTCGAGGCAGAATTCGTAATCGCCCGCGGCGTTGGTGGTGAACGTCGGGTCGGGGAAGCTCGGGCCGGGCACGAACACCTGGTTGGATCCGCTCGGCTGCTTGACCGTCCAGCTCCACTTCTTCAGCGACCCGATGGCGGCGTACGACGCGCTGCCCTTGAGGTGAAGCATGGTGTTGGGGATGACGGCCGTGCCCTCTTTGGCCTGCGCAAACGCGACCGGGCAAACGTGTTTGACGCCTTGGCCGGTGAGGTGCAGTCGCAGAGGCTGGGCGGATGCGGCGTGGCGGACAATGACGTGCGCTTCTTCGGGGATCGGTTTGCCATCGGGGTAGGTCGGGGCGACCTGCGTCGGCTTGTAGACGACCGCGAACGACACCTTGGCGCCGGGCAAAAGGGTCGCCGGTTTGGTGAGGGTCGGTCCGTCGGTTTCGTCGATCGAGGGCCAGGTCGCCTTCAAGCCAGAGAGCTCGAGGGTGAACGAGAGCGGCTGTGGAAGCTGCGGATCCCATCGGATTCGCGTGATGTCGACGGCGAGATCGCCGCAGTTGCTTAGCTCGAACGTCCGTTTCTGCGTCGTGTTGATCTTCGCGACGAACGGCACGGTCCCTTTGGGATGAAGCTCGACGCACGCCTTCGCGCCAACGTCGACTGAACCGCCGCCGTTTGCGACGTCGGCGTCGAACGAATCCGTGGGCTGGACCGCCGTGTTGCCGTCGGTCGCGTCCAAGTCTCCGCTGGCCAGGCCATTGGTGTCTTCAGCGCGCTGCCCGCACGAGCCAAGGCCGGCAACGACGAAGACAATCGTCGCGCATACGCGTGCACAACTCCCGGTAACCATCCGGGGCGAGCCAGCAGCAGGTATGACCATGACCGTCATTGTAGCGCGTAGGTAGGCTCCAGGACGACTGTTTCGCGGTCACGGCCTCAGCGCACGCATCGCTCGGGCTAGCCGGGGCTAGCCGGCCGAATTCGCCTCCGCACACCGTCCGCGGGGGCGTTTTTTGGAGCCATATGCCTCTCTAAGCCACGTAGAAGCCGCTGGAGCGGTTTTGGCAGGGGGGCTTGGTATTAACAGCTTCGAGGCGAGATCGGCCCGTAGAACCAGTCCTACCGCCTGATCCCGATTTTGAGCTCGACGGCTCAGCGGACGAAAACCGCGCCCGAGGACGTGCAATTGGTCTCCGAGCCGTTCCAGTAGCCGGCCACGCCGCAGCCGGTCGACCAGTCGGTGCGGGTCTTCCAGCTGCTCCACGTGTAGTTGCCGGACCGGAAACCGAGCTGGACGCCGATGCACTTGCCGCTGCCGGTGACGTAGCGGTAGGTGCCGGTCGGGTTGTAGCTGTTGCACGAGCCGCGCGAGGTGCGGGTGACGACGAAGAACATTGCGTCGTTGGGCCCGGACGTTTGGCTCATCCGCAGCGACAGGGCCTGCATTTCGGGCACGCTCGCGAGGCTCTTGCTGGCGTTGGTCCGCTTGTACGGTGCGCTGACGTTGTAGTCGACGCTGTAGCTCTTGCCGGGGGTGCCCTTTTGGATGCGCGTGTCCAGCGTGCTGGTGCTGTCCCCAACCTTGTGAAAGGTCACCCAATGCGGGCTGGTCTGGTAGTTGCCGGGCTTGACGAGGACGTCTCGGAACTTGACCCGGTTGAACGCGTACATGAAGCCCTTGGACGCGCTGAGCTGCTGGTTTTTGCTGCCGTTATAGCTGCCCTTGAGCGTCCCCTTGATGGCCAGGGTCCAGCCGCCGCCGTCGTTATCCATGTCGCACCAGGTCTGCCACGGCACTTCGCCGCCCAGGCCATCGGTATCGAGCCAGTACACGCCCGATTTGGTCAACGGCGCCTTGGTCAGCAGGTCCTTGCAGCTGGCGGCCGGGCTGTTCTGCGTGCCGTACGCGGCCATCAGCAGCGGGAACCACTCCTTGCCGTTGCAGATCATGATCGCGTTGTTCTTGGGGCTGGCGTACATCAGGCCGAACGCAGACTGGTCACATGCGCGCGGAGGCTTGTCGGTGCGCAGCAGCTGAAGTCCCCCGTTGGCTTGCAGCAGGCCGGACGCGGCGACTTTCTTGCTGCTCAGCGTCTGGATCTTGACCGACCAGCTGTTGATGGCCCCGTCGGTTTGGTTGTTGAGAAAGCCCGAGTCCTTCACGGTCAGCGTCCATTTGCCCTTGGGGTTTTTGCCGTGCCACGCGGCGAGGTTGCCGCTCACCGTCTTGGTTGGCGTCGGCCAGGATGTCGCGATCTTGCCGCCCTTGTTGCCGGTGCCCTTCTTCCACAACAGGTAGCTCGCGCCGTTGGGGGCCTTCAGCGACACCTCGACCTGCGCGATGTTGCTGTTGGTGATGTTGGCGGTGACCCAAAGCTTCTGCGCGATGCCAACGTCGGGGAAGACAATGGTGTTGGAGATACCGGTCGGGTTGTTGTCGGGGATCTTGACCGGCGCCTTGCTCTTGGCTTCGTCGACGAACTGGTTGTGCAGCAGGCCGTTGCTGATCTCGTCGAGGCCGTCGGCGGGCAGCGCCTTGGGGTCCATCGCGATGGCGCAGATGAGCTTGCCGGTGGCGTCGATTCCGCTGACGACTTTGCCGGCCGGGCACTTACCGCTGGGGATCTGGATGCCGGTGAGCGCCGAGCCATCGCCAACGTATTTGCCCGCCGTGATGGTGCTGGCCACGACCGACGTCGCGGTGACCTTGCCGGCCTTGAGCCCGTATTTGCCGAGGTTGAGGTCGCCCGTGAACTTCAGGTGCTTGTTGGTCACGCAGCCGGTGCACGCGAGCGTCTTGGCAGACTTGGCCGGGCCGCCCTTGATGCCATCGGCGGCGGCGGCGTAGGCGAACCCGACGTCGGACGGACCGACCGAGCCGGCGGCGATGTGCTTGGCTCCTACACAGTCCTTGCAATCGAGCGCGCCGGCGCGGGCAGCGACGCGGGCGTATGGCACGGCGTGGACCGGAACCCGCTTCATCTCGGGCTCCTGGTTGATGGAGATCCCGAGCCACGGCTTGGCGAGCGCGGCCAGCGCTGTGGCGGAGATAGCCTTGGTCGTCCCGAGCGCGTGACCAAATCGGCCGCCCTTGATGACGAGCGCGACCGGGCCCTCTTGCCAGGCCGCTTTCTTGGCGTCTTTGCCGTCGTAGAGGCGGAAATACATGACGTACGAGCCATCGGGAGCCGCGCCGCCTCCGGTCGCGCTCATGACGCCCTCGATCGCGATGGTGGTCGGTGCCGCGAAGGCGTTTGCTGCGAACATCGACGCGGTCAACACGGCGACTCCAATCGCCATCACGGGCAGCCGTGTGCGTGTCTGGTTCATGTCATCTCCGTTCGTGGTGCCAGGCTTGTAGCTGCTGGCGGCGGCGCATGTGGCGTGAAAAGGGGCGCGCGCGCCATGTCGGGCATCGTAGCAATTCTGGGTCGGTGATTGCAGGCGTCAACGTGCGCTGACTCGATCTGCAAGCTCACCATGCGGAATCGATGCGGTTGCCTACTCGACCGGTGGTGTGTCGAAGTCGGCGGCGCTGTGCCGCTCGGGCATCTGGCGCTGCGGTGGTCCCCAGACGCGGTTGACGCGCGTGCCACGTTTGACGGCGGGCCGGTCGTTGATCGCCTTGGTCCAGCGCTGGACGTGCGTGTAGCTCTGCACGTCGAGGAACTTGGCGGCGCCGTAGAGCAAGCCGGACACCAGGCCTCCGTACCACGGCCAGATGGCCATATCGGCGATGGTGTACTCGTCGCCGGCGATGTAGGCGTTGTCGGCCAATTGCCGGTCGAGCACGTCGAGCTGGCGCTTGGTCTCCATCGCGAAGCGGTTGATGGCGTATTCGCTCTTAAACGGCGCATAGGCATAGAAGTGACCGAAGCCGCCGCCAAGGTAAGGGGCTGCTCCGACCTGCCAGAACAGCCAGTTGAGCGTCTCGGTCTTCGCGCGGATGTCTGTGGGCAGGAACACGCCGTGCTTTTCGGCCAGGTAGATGAGGATCGAGCCCGATTCGAAGATGCGCAGCGGCGGGTCCACGCTGCGGTCGAGCAGCGCCGGGATCTTGGAGTTGGGGTTGATGTCGACAAATCCGCTACTGAACTGATCGCCTTTGAGGATGTTGATGGGCCATGCGTCGTACTCGGCCTCCGCGATGCCCAGCTCGACCAGCTCTTCGAGCATGATCGTGACCTTGACGCCGTTGGGCGTGCCCATCGAGTGCAGCTGCAGCGGGTGCTCGCCGACCGGGAGCTCCTTGTCGTGCGTCGGCCCGGCGATCGGGCGGTTGATGCTCGCGAACGCGCTGTCCTTGTCGGTTTCCCACTGCCACACCTCGGGCGGCTGGTAGTCGGTCTCGTTGGTCATGTCAGGTCCTTGGGTCGCGCGCGGAAAACACCGGCGCATGTGCTAGAGCGGCGATCAGGAATCGGCGCTCTGGGATGGGGAACGCCACGAAAATGACACTTTTCGGGGCGTGGGGACGCTCATAGTTCCCCAACCAAATAACAATCATGCACCGAGAAGCATTGCTGTTCGGTGCTCCAGTCGTGTCTCGTCGCAGCGACCGCGGGTCTGTTACCGAGAACGTGGCATCCCTGCAACATCGGTGCGCACAACGTTGCGTTCGCGCATCTCAGAGACGTTCAAAACAACCATGATTTCAGTCAGTTCGTGTTTGGCACGAAGGTTGCTCTCTCAGGCAGCACAACCGCCGTGACCGCGGCCATCCCGGTCGCACCGGCGGCGCGCTGGAGGCAATCATGGGCATCAACTCGGGACTTATCGCGCTGGCGCTGGCGCTGGGCATGGGACTTGCGGCTGCTGGCTGCGGGCTGGGACAGGGACGTGCTGCGTCGGCGGCGCTCGAAGCGATCGGGCGCAATCCGTCGGCCGCCAAGGACATCTTCACGCCGTTTGTGCTGGCCTTGGCGCTCATTGAGTCGCTGGCGATCTACTCGCTGGTGCTCGGTTTCATGTTGCTCGCGAAGATCTGACCGGCAATCCCGGTACGGCTACTTCGCCAACGACGCGCTGATCGCCGAACGACGCGCCTTGGCGTGGTCAACGAGGGCCTGGACAGACGTCGCGAACGCCGAAGGGTCGGACAGCTGGGTCCACGGCGCCAACTCGTTCGCGACGTCCTTGGCGATGAGCGCGTGCAGCTTCTTGGCGCGGGCTTCGAACGCGGCTTCGGCGTAGAGGCCCTCGATCGCCTTGCCGAGATGCACCTTGTAGGCCGCTCCGAAAACGGGATCGTCCAGCAGGAAGCGAATCAGCGGCCACGTGGCGTCGACGTCCGCGTGCATGGGATCGGCCAGGCCCTTGCCGTTGGTGAACGCTTCGTTGTGGTCCCACGGAATCCAGACGAGGCGACCGGCCTGACCGGGGTCAGCGTAGATGTAGTAGTTGTGGGTCATGCGCCCGTAGGCGTCCCAGTTCTGCATCGCGGAGTTGACGGCGAGCCAGCGCAAGAAGCCATCGACGTCGAAGAGCTTATCGACCGTCTTGCGCCACGCCGCGGCGTCGCTGCGATCGGCGTTGAGAGCGGTGACGACGGCCTTGACATCGCTGAAGTCGGCGTCGTCTTCGTTGGTCTTCTTCACGAAGGACGACTGGTTGAACACCGCGAACGTGGCGCCGGGTCCGTCGGGTTTGTAGAGGTTGCCGCTCTTATCGCCGAAGACCGTCTTCATCATCTTGTTGGCGGGATCCTCGATGGCGATGTAGAGGCCGGCGTAGACCGTGCCCTTGCCGTCCCCTTTGTCGACGAAGACGCGGCAGAACGCCGTGCGGGCCGATGGAACGCCGCGATCACGGAGCACCTCACCGGCCAACACGTCGCGTAAGAAGGACGCGTCCTTGGCGGCGGGCGCGAACGTGAGCTTCTTGAAGCCCCACAGCCGCTGGTTCTTGGTTTCGGGGTGGTCGTCCTCGAATTTGTCCATGGTGACGCGGAACGGGAGCTTGTGAACGCCGCCGCGCCACGAGCTGGAGAGTGTCGAGTTGCCCTTGTAGCGGAGGCCGGCCCACTTCAGCGGCACACCGTCGAAGATAACGTCGACCGCAACCCACGCCGGATCGTCCTTGACGAGGTCGGTGCCGCCGTTGAGCGGATCGCCGCCCGGGCCGCCGCCCTTTCCGCCGCCGGCGCCCATACCTTCGGGCTTGCAGGCGAGCTTGCCCTGGAAATCATCGCAGGTGCCCGACGCCTTGTTGCCGCCGACGCTGACGGTGCATTTATCCCCGGACGACGCCTTATCGCATGCCGCGAACGCCTCGGCCGGTGGCCCCTTGCCGCCGCCGGGACCTCCACCACCTCCGCCTGGACCGCCCTTGTCACCGCCGCCCTTGTCACCGCCGCCCGGACCACCGCCCCCTGCGCCGCCGCCGGCACCAAATTCGCCGAGGAGCTTCACCATATCGGCTTGCTGCTTGTCCCAGGAGCCGGGTCTGTAAGTGACCGTCAAGTCATGGATCACGTCGCCGTCGAAGATCTTGTCGTAGCGCGTGGGGCCGTCCGGATCGGTTGCTTCCGCGACTTGCTGGGAGGTCAGGCCGCTCGTTGTCCCGGCGCCGCTGGTGCCACCATCCACGTTGCCGTCAACGGACGCGTCGATGGGATCGGGGGCACCGGTTGTTTCCGCTTCGCAGCCGGCGTTGAATCCGAGCACGAAGGCGAGGACGATGGGCAGTATCTGGTGTCGATGACGGTCGATGGTGTTCATGGTGGGCTCCGTAGGGCGGCGCGGAATGCGCTCGGTCTTTGATGTGAGACCCGCCGCGAGAGCCAATCCGCAAGGCGTCGACCACCGAATTACAACCAGCCGGTCCAACCCGGGATTCCGTGGCAGCTCCAAAAGGGAGCATGAACAGCCTGAAAGCGGCGCGGGTCGATCATGCGAGCTCTTGCAGGGCGGTCGGGCTGGTTGGCGGCTCGATGGCAACGGCACACGCGGCGCCGAATCGTCGGTAGAGGGCGGGCAGGACCAGCATGTTCAGCGCGGTCGACGTGGCCAGGCCGCAGAGGATGACGAGCGCCATCGGGGCCTGGATTTCGCTGCCGGGTTCGCCCGCTGCGAGCGCCAGGGGTAACAAGCCGAGCCCGGAGGCGAGGGCGGTCATGAGGATCGGCGACAAGCGCTCGAGGGCGCCGCGGGTAACGATGACGTCGGGATCGGTCTCGCCCTCCTCGTCGCGCAGGTGATGAAAGTGGGTGACCAGCATGATGCCGTTGCGGGTCGCGATTCCGAAAAGCGTGATGAAGCCGATGACGGACGCGACGGAGACCACGCCGTTGCCGAGGTAGACACCGCCTACGCCCCCGATCAGCGCCAGCGGCAAGTTGACCATCACAAGAAGCGCGTCGCGGGCTGACCCGATCGCGGACAGCAACATGACGAAGATGCCGAGCAGGACGGCCAGACCGACCCAACCGAGCACGTGCAGGGCGTCTTGCGCGCTCTCGAACTGGCCGCCGTAAGCGACGCGGTAACCGGCGGGCATCGGCACATTGGCGGCCACGGTCTCGCGGATATCGTTGACCACCGAGCCGAGGTCCCGATCCGCGACGTTGCAGCTGACAACGAGCAGGCGCTGCACATTCTCGCGCACGATCCGGTTGGGTCCGGATGCACGTTGCACATCGGCGAGCACATGCAGGGGTAGGCGCGCTCCGGAAGGCGTGCCGATCCGGGTCTGGCGGACATCTTCGAGGGCCCGTTCAGTGGCGCCGGCGTACCGGACCACGACGTCGAAAACGGCGGCGCCGTCAAGCAGGCGGGTGACGGCGCGGCCGGCGAAAGCGGTCTCGATCTCGCGGGACACAAAACGCACAGTGAGACCGTGGCGGGCGATCGCGCGACGCTTGAAGCGCAGTTGGACGAAAGGCACGTCGGCCTGGGTCTGTTGCTGCAAATCCACGACGCCGGCGATGGGCTCGACGGCGGATTCCACGCGCTGGCCGAGTCTGCGAAGGACGTGGCGATCGGGGCCGAAGATCTTGATGGCGATGTTGGCGCGGGTGCCCGACAGCATGTGGTCGATGCGATGCTCGATGGGTTGACCGATGGTGACCGCGAGCCCGGCCACGGCGGCGAGATCGTTGCGGAGGGCGGCGAGGAAGGCTTCCCGATCGCGTTTGGTGGGGCGCAGGCGGACTTCGACCTCGGAGGCGTGGACGTCCTGGGCGTGTTCGTCGCCGGCGGCGCGGCCCGTGAGGCGGGCGGTCGAGATCACCTCGGCGTGGCTCAGCAGGATCGACTCGACGCGTTGGCCAAGGGCGTCGGATTTGGTCAGCGATGTGCCCGGCAACGCCACCAGGTTCAGGGTTAGAGAGCCTTCATTGAACTGGGGCAAGAATGAGCGACCCGCGCCGAATAGGGCGATCGCAGCGACCACGAAGGCCACCGCGGCGACCACGAGCAGCGCGTCCCAGTAGCGCATGCCCGTGGCGAGGACGGGGCGATAGGCGGCCTTGAGCCACTTCACAATGGCCGGTTCTTTGTGTTTGCGGACGGCCCCGGCGGTCGGCAGCAGCCATGAACAGAGCACCGGCGTGACGGTCAGGGCGACCCCGAGAGATGCCGTCAAAGCCAGCATGTAGGCGGCGCCGAGCGGTCGCAGCAGCCGGCCTTCGACGCCCGACAGGAAGAACAGCGGCACGAACACCAGCAGGATGATGAAGGTCGCAAAGACGATGGATGCGCGGATCTCGCGGCTGGCCTCGAAAACGGTGCGGAGGACGGGCGCCCGGGATTGTTCGGGTTGGAGGGCGCGGAGCCGTAACCGTCGCACCACGTTTTCCATGTCGATGATGGCGTCGTCGACCAGCGCCCCTACGGCGATGGCCATGCCGCCAAGCGTCATTGTGTTGATCTCGGCGCCGTACGCGGACAGAGCGATGAGCGCGGTAAGCAGCGACAGGGGGATGGCAAGCGCGGTGATGATGGTCGCGCGGATGCTCGAGACGAAGACCAGCACGATGAGCACCACGAGGATCGCGCCGTCGCGCAGGGCGATGCCGACGTTGCGGACGGCGACCTCGATGAAGCTGGCCTGCCGGAACAGGCCGGGGTGGATTTTCATGCCGGTGGGGAGGGCGGTCTGCAGGCTCTTGAGCTCTTCTTCGATGCGGCGGGTCAGGCGGAGCGTGTTGGCGCGCGGTTGCTTGCGGATCGCCACGACGACGCCGCGTTTGCCATTGACGCCGCCTTCACCGCGCTTGAGGGCCGGGCCGACGCGGACCTTGGCGACGTCGCTGACGAGAATGGGCAGATCGCCACGCTGGGTCACGAGAGTGGCGCCGATGTCGGCCGAGTTGCCGACCCGACCGATGCCGTGGATGAGGTGCTCCTGGCCGCCGTGGACGAGGAATCCGGCGGAGGTGTTCTCATTGGCCGCTTCGAGGGCGTGGGCGACATCGTCGGCGGTCAGGGCGTAGGCGTCGAGGCGCCGCGGGTCCAGCTGCACCTGGAACTGACGGACGTCACCGCCAATGGTGATGACCTGGGCGACCCCGGGCACGGCGAGCAAGCGGCGCGCGACGGTCCAATCGGCAGCGGTGCGCAGCGCCATGGGGTCGTGTTTCGTTGACGTCATACCGACAAAGAGGATGTCGCCCATGATCGAGGTGATCGGGCCCATGACGGGCGGTTCGATGCCGGCGGGGAGCTTGCCGGCGAGCAGCTGCAGCCGTTCTACAACGACCTGGCGGGCGATGTGGATGTTGGTGCCCCAGGCGAAGTCGATGCTCACGACGGCGAGGCCGACGCTTGTCTTGGAGCGAACGCGGCGGACGTTGGCGGCGCCGTTGAGCGCGGTTTCGAGGGGGAAGGTGAGCAGCGCTTCGACCTCGGCGGGAGCCATGCCGTGCGCTTCGGCGACGACGACCACGGTGGGCGCGGTCAAATCGGGGAAGACGTCGACCGGCGTGTTCATCGACCGCCAGCCGCCAAACGCGCAAAGGCCCGCGGCGAGCACGATCACCATCGCGCGGTTGCGCAACGACCAGAGGATGACGCCGTCGATCACGAGCGGGGCTCCCAATCAGTGGGCATGGCCATGACCTCGCGGCTGTCCAGCCGCCGCCGCGAGTCGCACCGCCCAGGCCCCCTTGGAGACGACACGTTCACCGGTGGCCAGGCCGGCGAGCACCTCGATGTGGGCGCCGTCACGGTTGCCGAGTCGGACGGTTTTGCGTTCGAAGGCCTCGCCGTGAACCTGGACGTACACGGTGGGCAGGCCGGCTTCGTGGACGACGGCGGAGGCGGCGACGGTCGGCACGCGGCGCGCCCGGCCAGTGGCGACATGCACATCGGCGAACATCCCCGGGCGGAAGCGCCTGGCGCTGTTGTCGACGGCGATGAAGAGGGGCAGCGTGCGCGTCTTCTCGTCGATCACGGCCGCCGTCGCGACGACATCGGCGGCGGTTGCGCGCAGGATCGGATCGAAGCCCTGGACGGTGAACCAGGCGCCCGCGACGTCGCGAAGGGCGGCAGCTCGGGTTTCGGGCACGTGGACTTTGAGCCAAAGCCGGGCGAGGTCGACGACGCGGAAGAGGTGGCTTCCAGAACGCACAAGCTCGGAGGTCGAGGTGTTGACCTGTGCGACCTGGCCGTCGATCGGCGAGCGGATCGGCATGGAGTGCGCGTCGCCGTCGCGGTCGGTCCGACCGAGTTGGCGGGCCTGGCGCAGACGGGCGCGGGCGGCGGTTTCGGCGGCGGCGGCTTGTTGCAGGGCGAATCTTGCATCAGTGAGCTCGTGGCGGGCGGTGGCCCCGTCGCGGACGAGCTTGGTGAGGCGGGCGATTTCGTGGGTGGCTTTGCGGCGGCTGATGGCGGCGCGTGTCAGGGCGGTCTGCAGCACGGCCAGGTCGCCCACATCGGAGAGCTGCGGGAGGATGCGGGCCAGCACCTGGCCGCGCACCACCTTGTCGCCGAGCTGCGGTAAGCCATCGGGGGCGAGGATGCGACCAGCCACCGGCGCGGACACGTGTACGTCGGCTTCGGGGCGCGCGACGATCGTGCCGTAAGCAGCAAACGAAGGCCGGATCGCGCGGACGGCGACCGGCGCGAGCGCAAATTCCATCTTCCACTGCTGCTCCTTGAGGAAGGTGATGGCGCTGTCGTCGCCAGTCGCGCTGACGGCACCGGCTGCATCGGCGGCCCTGGCGAAAACCGTGACCTTGCCGAGCTGGTGCACGACGCGTTGCCCCGACCAAGCGACCTCAACGGCGAGGGTGTAGGTCCCGGGCGCCCGCGGTCGCACGTCGGGCCGAAAGATCCCGGCGGGTTGGGCTCTGGTCGCGACGAAGCGGTCTTCGCTGGCGGTGCCGCGAACGATCACGGTGAGCTTGCCGGCGGCGAGCGGCGCGAACCCATCGAGCAGCGTGACGTGCGCCGCGGCTGTGGAGGATTCGCCGACAACAAGCGGCGGCAGTTCCATGAACAGCTCGGTTTTCGCGGTGAAGTGCGTGAAGACGAGCGGCTCGGGACCGTCGCCGTGCCCATGCCCGTGCCCGTGTTCATTGCCGTGTTCGTCGCTTCGTTCGTGTTTGTCCCCGTGTTCGTGTTTGTCCCCGTGTTCGTGTTTGTCCCCGTGTGCGTGGGATTCGTCGTGCCCGTGCCCGAGTTGTCCGTGCTCGTGTTCATGGCAAGCCAGGGCGAGCAAGCCCACGAAAGTCAGCAAAACGAGCCGCTTGCGGCGACGGCTGTCGGCGTTCATCGGGGGCCTCCTGCGCCGGTTGCGAGTCGCCATTGGAGCTGGGCGAAACGGGTGGAGGCACGCAGCGCGATGTTTCCAACCGCGTCCTCAGTTGCGGCCCGATGTGCGTCGAGCACGCCGGTTACGCCGAGGCTGCCGCCAACAAAACCGGCATCGGCGGCCGCGAGCATCGGCGGGTTGTCCCGACGGCGCGCGGTGTCGAAGCTGACCGTGGCGTGGTGCAGCAAGGCCCAGCGGGTGAGCGCGGCCGTGGCTTTCGCTTGTGCGGATCGGCGGGTCACGGCGAGCTGCGCTTCGTTTCCCGCGGCTTGCGCCCGGCTCGATGCGGCCCCCGCGACACCCCGCTTGAAGACCGGCAGCGTCGCGTTGAGCGTGACGATGTAACCGTGCCCGGACGCGCCACTGCCCGCCAGGTTGCGCCAGCCGAGGCCGAGTTGGAGCACCGGCCATTTCGCGCGGCCAGCGGCATCGGCATCGAGACGGGACGCCTTCGTCTGCATCATGGCCGCCCGGATGTCGGCTCGTTCCCGTTTGCCCAACGGCCGTCCCGGCGGAGGCCCCGGTAAGAGCTTGCCGATCGACTTTGGCAGCGACGCGGGGGGCTGGTTCATCCACGCGGCGAGTCGATGCGTTGCGGCGGCGATGTTGGCCTCGCACCTGGCCAGCTGCGACCGCGCCATCCGGACCTCCCGCACCAGTCGCAGGCGGGCATAGCGGCTCGTTGTTCCGGCGGCGAGGCGCTTATCGACCACATCGAGCATCGTCGCGAGCCGCCGCGCCCAATCGCGCAAGACGGCTCTGCGTCGCTGACCTGCCAGGCGCGTGTAGAAGACCCGTTGCACCGCGTTCGCAACGAACTGTTTTTGTCGCTCGATCGCGAGCTTGGCTGCGTTGCCGCGCAACATGGCGGCCGCCGATCGCTTGCTGCGGCGGCCCGTCAGATCGACCGTTTGCTGGACCAGCAGGCTCTGTTCAACCTCGACGCCAGGCACTTCGCCACGTTGAAACTGCAGCTGTGGATTGGCCCAGCGACTCGCACGCCGCGATCGAGCCTGCGCCGCCCGTCCCGCCGCCGCTCGCGCCTGTGCCCAGCCGGACTGTGCGAGCGTGACCGTCACGGCCTGTTGGACGGACAGACCCTTGGCAGCGAACGCGCGCCTGGTCGGCCAAACGCTGCAGATCACAACCGCGGCGGCCACAGCCAAAAACCGACACCCGGTCGGTTTTTTGAGCAAGGCCAAGCTGGCGAGGGACAACGACATCAATAGCTCGCGTTCTTAGCTGCCGAGGAGGCCGGCGACCGACTCGGCGATGTGCTGCATCGGGTGAGTCAGGGCAACGGCTGCAGCCGTGGCGGCGACAACGTAAGCCCGGCCTGACAGCCGCGTGGGACCGCCGATCGGTGCGTCCAGCAACGCCTTTACACGCTCGCTTGTCGTGGCGCCGGAAAACGCCACCGCCGCCCCGATGGCGCCGTGCTGGCAACGGCCCACCAGTCGCTCGACCCGAACCAGCGTCTCGGCCACGGTCAACCTGTCTCCGATGTCGCGCGCCGCTGCCTCGTCGCACGCTTGCTCGGACGCCAACTGGAGCTCGACAAGCAGCTCCTCCGAGACGGTGGGCAGCTGCGCGCACAGCAACAACGGCACGGCCGCCCGCCAGAACTCGTCACTGCGCTGCCCATGCGCGCGTTCGTGGGCCAGGACCGCGGCGAGCTGCCGGTCATCGAGCGCGTTCACCAACGCCCGGGACACAATCACGGTGCCCTTGCGACCGATGATGCACGCGATCGGCTCGTCGATGTCGAGTATGTGCAGCCCAGCTTCACGCCACGGCGACGCCGCCGCGACCAACCCCCGCAACGCCACGTGGCCCCGCCAAACGGCGCGTGCTCGGCCGCCGATGCGCAGCCCCAGGCCGCCGAACAGCACCATCGTCAAGAGCACGGCCGGCCAAGTGCCAAGCTCGGCTGGCGGGTGCGAAACACACGCTGGGATGTGGGCTACGCCGCCATGGGTATGCGCGCCGCCGTGGTCGAGCAGGTGCCATGACGATCCGAGCAGCGCCGGGAGCGCGCAGACAGCCGCCTGCAACACGCTCAGGAGCAAAGGCGCCGCCGCGATCGCCACCAGCCAGCGGGCTCGTTGCGCGGGCTCGACCAGAGTCAACTGGTGCCTCAACCGCGGCCATGCAAGTCGCAACACAAAGGCCGTCGCCAGCCCCACGATCGCCGCGGTCAGTAGCACGTATTGGGAGGCCGCGAAGAGCTGTGTCACGCGTCGCTCTCCGCCTCTTTGCGCGCTGCAATGAGCGCTTCGAGCCGGTCCAGCTCGGCGTCGCCAGCACGCGCGGCGAGGTCGACAAACGCAGCGAGCATCGCGCCGGTTTCGCCGTCCATCACGTTGTCCACCACGGCTTGCAGGGCCATTCGCTGGTGGTCCCGGCGCGAACAGCAAGCGGCGTAGCGGTAAGCGTGGCTCACCTTGCGGCGCTGCAGCAGGCCCTTTTCGTGCAGCCGCTTGACCGTTGACTGCACCGTATTGAGCCGGATGCCGCGCGGCGCCCCGAGCGCGTCGAAGACGGCTTTGACGTCCGATTCGCCGCGGTCCCAGAAGTGGTCCATGACGGCCAGTTCGAGCTCGCCGAGCAGGCCCAGGGAGCTGGCGGAGGAGCGGTTAATCGGTGGCGACATGGGATCCTCCGGCAATCGTTGCGGCCGGCTTGGCGCGGCACCAAGCGTCGTCGATCCACCTTAGACCGCAAAAACCGACTGTCAATCGGTGTTTATTCCCGTGCCAGCACAGACGCTTTCATCCCTGTCGCCAAAGATGGTACGAAGCGTCGCAATGCGGCCGATCCCGACATCCGCCAGGAGCCACCATGGACCCGTTCGCACCGCGACAGCCCACCCACGAGCCGATGGATTTCGGCGCCATAATGAAGCTCGCCCAGGCGCTGCTTGACGAGGCATCCGAAGGGCCGATCGCGCCCGAAACCATCGATGCATTGGCACAATCGGAGGGCGTGGACCGCGCCGTCGCATGGGCCGCTGCGGGATCGCACCCCTTCATCCAGCTACAGCGCGAAAACGAGGTCGCTGTGGCCGTTTGCGTCGGTCGTTGTCAGCTCTGGGGCGGGGGCGATTTGCTTGAGGGCGCGTTGGAGCTGCGCGAAAAGCGGGTCGGTGAAGGCAAGTCGGGGTTCGACGTGATCCCGCGCAACTGCCTCAACCGCTGCCACGATGCCCCCATGGCGTTTGTCGTGTTGCCGGAAGGTTCCGCCGGCTTCCCGCGCGCGACGACCGATGACCTGACCGCGATGATGGCCGAGCTCGACAGCCTCAGCGATTGAGTCCGGTTGCCGGCATCACGATTTGGCCGAGCTCGTCAACGCCTTGGGTTTGACCGCGTCGAGCCGCTTGCAGAGCTCACCCAGCGCGTCCGACGGCAGCTGGTGCTCGATGCAAGACGCCACGTAATCGTTGATATACGCGCGGGTCTGGTCGCCGACCTTGGTGAAGTGATACGCGAGGTAGGTCTCGATCGGCAGCGGGATGACGTGCTTGGACGCGGCCATGATCACCCGCAGCGCCATCGGGTTGATGAACTTCATGGCCAACGGCGGCTCGGTTCCAAGGTGTGCCGCGGTCGCAGCGAGCGCCTCTTTCGTCGCGGCAGAGGCCTTGCGGAGCCAGTCGCCGCGCTTGAGCCCGTCAAATCGCCAGTTGTTGGCCTCGAGCGCGAGCAAGTGCGGCATCAAGACGGCCGCGCCAAAGCTCCCGGCGGCCTCCACGTCAGCGGAGACCTTGGCGGGACACTTGCCCGCGCGCAGACCGTCGACAACAGCGCGTGTGCGTTCCTTGGGGCCGTGAAATGGCGACGGTCCAAGGGGCGGAAACCAGTACACGACGCCAGGTTCGGGGAGCGTCTCGTCCGGCAGGGGGCCGTGGTAGCTGATCATCGAGATCATGCCCGCGACGATGCGCTCTTCCCCGGTCAGCGACGCGAGCAGCTTGCGGTCTTCGAAGCCGCTGGTGAGCATGACAATGGTGGCCTTGCCGCCGGCCGAATCGATCACATCCTCGAGCCACTGGCCCCGCAACGCGGGCGATGAAACGCACAACCAGACCTCGTCGAATGGCCCGGCGGCGGCCACCTCCGCCTTGTCGGTGACGATGCCAAAGTCGCCAAACCGCACCGGCTTGTCGCGCCCCTGCTTGTTGAGGGGGTACATGGGATAGCCCTTCTCGGCGTCCGCCCGGTACTTGGCCCGCATGTAGAACGTGACCTGCGCGCCGCCAAGCTGCAGGTGTCGTCCGTAGACCTGTCCAACCGCGCCGGCGCCCACCACCAGGATCGACCGCGCGCTCTTGCCTTTTGTTGCCATGCCGCCATGGTTCAGCAAGCTGACACGATGTTCAACGCGCACAGCGCCTCGGGAGCCCGCATGACACGCCAAGTCCGTCTCACGTCGCCGACCGCAGCCGTCGCAGGCTGCATTATTTCGCTCGCCGTCTTCACAGGCGGTTGCAGCACCGATCCGGTCGAGCCCGAAGACAAGCTCGAACCCAAGCTTTCATCGATCCAAAAACACGTCTTCGACACGTCGTGCAGCTCGCCCGACTGCCACGGCTCCAAGGCCCACGCGGGCGACCTGGTGCTCGAAACCGGCACCTCCCACTCACAGCTCGTCGGCGTCGCCGCCGCCAACAACAAGGCCAACAAGGACGGGCTCAAGCGGGTCGACACGGCCAACGTCGACAAGAGCTTCCTGCTGATGAAGATGAACAAGATCACCGACGAGGATTACGGACTCGCGATGCCGATCGGCACAGACGGGCTCGACCCCGCGCAGCTCGCGATCGTCAAGCAGTGGATCGAGGCCGGCGCGAAGGATGACTAATCGCGTGCGGCAACACACGACAACATATCGAGGGTCCACGCGTGGATCGGCGGCATGGTTTTGGCAGATCGGATCGGAGTTGTTCGGACGTGAGCGTCGCCGCACTCATCGGCAA